>JAZROP010000025.1:0-16012 GCA_045648785.1 Clostridia bacterium
CACTTAAAAGAGCAATTCAATCTAAGGTGGAAGATAAACTTGCCGAAGAAATGCTTGACAGTGCCGTTTCCGAAGGTGACAAAATTCTAATTGATTATAAAGATGAAAAACTAACGGTTAATAAAATGTAAATCAAAAAAGGACGGAAATTTATTCCGTCCTTTTTTATATAAACAGTTTCAGTATAAATAGCATAATAAATCCGGGCAGACCGAGAAAACCGCAGACAAGGCAGGTTACACCATTTACGCCAATATTAATATTAAATGGGGCACCAAGAAAATTTACCAGAATTAGTGCAAGCATACCAAAAATACTGTTATAAAACAGTTTCCACACCTTTCCAAAATTTGAAAAAATAAGCCAGATACAAAGAAGAACCCCTATCAGCATTATTATAAATTCAAAAACATTCATATTCCATCCCCCATAATATATTTTATTTTAGGAAAATGCGATATAGAACAAAAATGCTAGAACAGATACACACATCTCTCAGTAAAATATAAAAAAAGAGACGCGTTAAACGCGTCTCTTAATTTATTGGTTCAATAATTATCTGCTGTTAGCGATAACTACGAATTCAGCAATTCTGTTGCCTACGATTCTTGCAAATACGATGTCACCATCTGCTGCTGTGTAAGAAGCGTCAGAGTCACAAACAATATCTGCTGTCATAGCGTCGATAACTTTACCGTCGCCTGTGTATTTGTCGTAGAGTGTACCAACTACATCGTTAGCGAAAGCATATGTCTTAGCTGTGTCGTTGTCATCATCTAAGATGGAGAGGTTACCGTTGTCAAGGAATTTCTGAGCGTAACCTACTACGAATTTGTAGTTTGTATTGCCTGTGATTGTAGCAAGAACTGTATCATCATCATCAACTGTGTCGATAGTGTTGAGTGATGTGTAAGTTCCTGTACCAACAGCTTTTGCAATATCGCTGCCTTCTACGAGGATATCAATGCTTGCTGCTTCACCTTTAGCATTGAGTGTGTAGAGAAGAACATCACCCATTTCAAAAGCGTACTGGCCAGCAGAAGGAGTACCTGTTACAGGAGTTAATGCAGAGCCGAGCTGTGCGTTAACTGTGTTTGCAGGTGTGCCGTAAGCTGCTTTCTTAATGGTAGCTTCATATTCATCAGTGTTGATGAAGATTGTAGTTTCTTCACCGGCTTTAATACCTTCGAGAAGGATACCAGCTTCGCCAGCTTCGTTTGTAGCTTCCATCGGAGCGTCTGTGAGTACGAAGAAGTTGTCAGCGTAGTTAATGCCAGCAGCCATACCCTGACCAAGAGCAGCACCGAGGATACCGGAGTCATCTTCGTCATAACCAGCAAGAAGTGTATATGTGTCGCCATCAGCAAGTGAGCTTAATGCAACAATAGATACATCACTTTCTGTTGTGTCGAGGTCTCTGTCGCCTTTAACACCAGAAGGTACATTGAAGATTACTGTGTTTTCATCGTAGAAGTAGTCACCAATCATGAATGTGTCAGCGCTGTAAACACCGCCGGAGATGCTTTCATCTACGAATACGCTAGCTGTGTCGTTGAGGTAGAGTTTAGCTACCTGACCTGCAGCGTTGAGGTCGTAAGCAACGATTTCGTTAACGCCCCATTTTGTTGTAGAACCGCTTACGTTATCTAATGTGTTGCCAGAGCTGTTACCAGCTTCTAGAGTTGTCCAGGAAACTGATTTGGAAGCTGTTCTTGCGCCACCGTCGATAGAAACCTGATCAGCGAATTCAAGAGTTTCCCATGCGCCTTCAGCGTTCATGAGTCTGATCTGAGCGGGTTCGCCGTAGTCAGCGTTGTATTCTCTAATATAAGTTGCAAAACCGTATTTAACGTTTGCAGCTGTAGCTGTTGTGTCAACTGCTACGAGGATACCACGGATATTCTTGAAGAATACTGCTGTATCGCCAAGGCTGAAGCCTGTAGCAGTTGTTTTGTAAACTGTACCGTCTACAGAAACTTTGCCTGTAGCTTTTGCTGTTACTTTACCTTCTACTTTGTCGGATACGATGTAAACTTTACCGTATTCGAGTTCTTTAGAACCGTTGATATAACCAGCAATGGAGAGAACGTCATCTTCTTTGATATCTTCGAAAGAAGCGATTTCGCCATCTTTGTAGATTTCAAATTTCTGAGTTTTTGATGTTTCGTCAAGTATTACATAAGAAGCTAAACCACTGGGAAGGGGATTGTAAGAAACTTTCCATGTTCTGTCAGCAATTCTTGTAACCTGAACATCTTTGTAAGTTGTGATGTAAGCTACGTTGAATTCATCTTCAGTTGTAGAAAGAAGTGTTACATCATTGTGTGCATCATTATCAAGGTAGAGCTCGAGAGCTTCTTTGATTTCTTCGTTTGTATCAATTTTTTTGTTAACACCTGTGTTGAGGTAAGTGCCAGCAACGATAGAGTTTTCTCTGCCGTTTACATAAACTTTGTTGATGTTGAGTGTATATTCTTCTGTTTCACCAGCTTCTTTATCTGTGTAAACTTCGATTATACCTGCCGCTCTTTCAGGAGAAACATCTGTAACTGCAGCGTGACCTGTTACAGAAGCGTCAGCTTTGAGGTCTTCAGTTGCGAAAGTAACTGTTTCGTTTTTGTTACCATCTTTGAGGATGCAAACAAGTTCAGCATCATCAGTGCCGGCATCTTTAACGTAAAGAACAGAAGCAACGTCAATAAGATCTTTTGCAGCTGCTTCAACTTCGCCTGTAGCGTTGATTGTTACATCTGTAAAGTCGTTAACAAAAGGATTGCAGTTTACGTTAGGTGCACTGTATTTAACTGCGTTTGCTTTCTTAGCTTCAGCTGTAATCTGATAGTTGTAGTTAACTTTTACTTTACCATCTTTAAGGCTGCTGGAAAGGCTTGTAGCTGTAACAACACCTTCGAATTTAGTTACGCCAAGTTTGTTGAGAAGGAGGCTGTTAACTGTTTCGAAGTTTGTCTGTGTGCCGTAGCCTGTCTGTTCCATCAAAGGAACATCAAGTGAGTTGTAAGCGAGCTGAGCAACAACACCACGTGTAGCGGGTTCGTTAGCTTTCGCACCAGAAATACCAGCGAGGATGCCTTTCTGAGAAGCAACTACCTGGTAACCACCCGGATAACCGCCGTTAGCGTCAGCCATAGGTGTGTAACCAAGAGCAGCAACTACCATTTTGATAGCTTCCTGGTATTTAACGGGATCTTCAGGACCAAATCTGCCATCACCGTAACCGTTTACGATACCCTGCTGTGCAGCAAGAGCGATGTAACCGTTTGCCCAATGGTCAGCTGCTACGTCTGTAAAGATTGTAGCGCCGCCTGTAGCGGTATCAGCGAGACCGAGCAGACGAATAACAACAGTAGCAAATTCTGCTCTTGTTATTGTAGCTTCGGGTTTGAAGGAACCGTCTTCGTAGCCCTTTAAGATTTCAAGAGCGCTGAGGACAGTAACTGCCTCTTCGCAGTCAGCGCCTGCTTCTACGTCTGTGTAAGCTGCAAAGCTTACCATGGACAGAGCCATAGCGAGAGCAAGTACTACTGCTAAAACTTTTGATAAGTTCTTCATTATAGAACTCCTCCTTATAAAAAATTTTTTTGATCACCTTGTAAGGCGTGATACAACATTTCTGTCGTATCATGAATTCATTATAGCACCGCAAAACTTTACTGTCAAGCGTTTAAAAAATCTGTAATGAAAATGTAAACTATTTCGTAATAATGTTACAAAATGCACTTTTTCATCAGATTTTTTACCCGCCGAAAGCAAAGCTTGCAGGTTATAAAAATCCACTCTTTAACATTATACCAATAAATTTTTAAAAAATCAAGAAAAAATAAACATTTTTCCATTATTTTTTGGCGCCTTTTGTTCCTCCCTGAAGCGATAGTACATCCGTTTCAAATGTAAATGTAAGCTTTTCTTTAATTCTTGCGGTTTTAAGCGCAATATTTATGAGCCTGTCAATAACTTCCGGGAAAGATATTCCTGCCGCTTCCCACAGATAAAAGGAAAGCGAACCGGGAATTGTGTTGATTTCGTTAACATACATACTGCCGTCTGCAGTGTCTATCATACAGTCAACTCTTGATGCACCGGCACAACCCAGCGCGCGGAATGTGTCTGCAACCATTTTTCGGATGGTCGTTTCCTGCTCTTCTGTAATGTCGGCCGGAACTTTTCTTGCAAGAGATGCCATACCCTCTGAGGTTTTGCTGGACTTTGCCCCCTGCATATATTTCTTTTCATATGAAAGGAAATCTCCACCAAATGGTTCTTCACAAACGGAGGTGATTACCTCTTCCGAATCACCCATTACTGCGCAGTTGATTTCTCGCAGGTTTTCTATCGCGTGTTCAACAAGAACTTTTTCCGCAAAACTGAAAGCTTCGTCAATCGCTTCTTCAAGCTCACCGCGGTCTTTGGCTTTTTTTATTCCCACGCTTGACCCGAGGTTTGACGGTTTTACTATTACAGGATATCCCAGTCTTTCAATTTTTTCCAAAATTTCGGTTTTGTTTTCAAACCAGTCGGCAGAATAGAAATATTCACAGTCCAGCACAGGGACTCCGTGTTCTTTCAAAATCTTCTTCATCATGACTTTATCCATACCAAGTGCAGATGCAAGCACTCCACAGCCTGCGTAAGGCAGACCAAGAGTTTCAATATATCCTTGCAGGCATCCGTCCTCGCCGTTTGTTCCATGCATTACCGGAAGCACCACATCAATATATTCAGAAATTCCTCCAAAGCGTTTTTTAGGATATGTTTCAAGCTTAGCGCCCTTTTCGTCATTAACGAAAATCACTCGGCTGCTCTTTTTAAGCAGCGCGGGGATATTTTTAAAGGCCTCCACACTTGTCATTTCAGGGCTAGTGTAAAAAAGTCCTGACTTTGCTATATAAATAGGTATAATATTATATTTATCTTTGTCGGCTGCAGCTATCGCCTGTTGAGCAGATATTATTGAAATTTCATGTTCTACTGAGCGTCCGCCAAAAAATACCGCTACATTAAGTTTCATTTTTATTTCTCCTTTAGCTGTTATACAAGTCGGGCAGGTCATTTTCAAAAAGCACAGTCCAGCCGTCACCGGCAACTGCCCGCATCTGCGAGAGTGCCTCGGTTAAATCTGCCGCTACAAAAATCTTTTCTTCCGGGAAATTTCCCAATCCATCTTTTATTGGCTCTGTTTGCTTTTTTCCTACCAATATAATATAATCACAATTTTCCGCTGCATGCTGTCCAAAAATTTTGTTGAACTCATATTCTTTTTCACCAAGCTCAACCATACCGGGCGTTATAAGCATACGCTTGCCCTTTTCAAAACTGCCCAGAACCTCCACTGCAGACTTCGCACCTTCAAGATTTGAATTAAATGCGTCGTCTATCACCAAAATCCCACCCGCCTGTTTTATTGGCTGAAGTCGGTGGGGTACCGGTTTGATGCGTTTTACTGCCATAGCAATTTCGTCAGGAGTCATGCCCAATTTAAGCGCAAGGGCAGCTGCGCCCACTATATTTAATATGTTATGTTTGCCCAGAAGCTTTGATTCCACGCGGAAAGGTTCAATCCCCTCACCGCAGATGTTAAAGCTTGCACCTGATGGTCCGTAGCTTATGTCGTCAGCATAATATTTTCCACCGTCAGCGGCGGTCAGGCTGTAGCCTGTCGCAGATGCAGGTTTGTTTTTCTTTACAAGGTCTGATGACATATTTACGACCGAATTCTCCTTATTTTCAAGTGCATCAAAAAGCTCAAGTTTGGTCTTAACAATATTTTGGGTTGTTTTAAAGGTTTCAAGATGCTGTGGACCTATCGAGGTAATAATGCCATAATCGGGACAAACTATATCACAAATTTCTTTGATTTCTCCCGTATTCTGCGCGCCCATTTCGCAAACAAAAATTTCATGAATAGGTTTTAACTTTTCACGGACAGTACGGACAACCCCCATCGTAGTGTTGTAACTTTCGGGAGTCATGAGAGTATTGAATTTTCTCGATAACATTTCTGCTAGAATATATTTTGAACTTGTTTTTCCGTAACTTCCCGTCACGCCAACGACCGTCAGATGGTTCATTTTATTTATAATTCTTTTTGCGTCGCGGATATATCGTCCTGCAACTGTTTTTTCTATCGGCATATTAATAAAATTTGCCGCAAGGACAAATAAAAAAGCGAGTAGGTTTCCGGCAAGTTGCAGGATAAAGTGCAGGGGTGATAAATACAAAACCACGCACCACACCGCAAGCAAAACAACTCCCGTAACGGTAAGTCTTTTAACTCTGGCGGTGAATACAAGCGGTTTTTTTGCCTTGGTTTTATTTTTACAAAGACGGACAAAACCAAAAACATTCAGCACCGACCACAAAATAAAACCCATCGGTTGAGGCAAGAAAACCGACCCGGCAAGCGCAAATGCCGGAATTAAAATATCTCCGGCAAGAAAATTTTTGCCCGGATGTTTTTTCACCCAGTTAAAATAGTTTGTATTAAGATAAAATTCCTGTTGAAGCATATGAACGCCAAGCTTAAGTTTCGGAAGCAGGTAGAGCGCACAAGTAACCACCCCAATTATTTTAAACCACATTACAATACATCCTTTTCAAGAAATTTGTTCGCAACTGCGTTAAACATCGGAAAGTTGTCAATATAGGAATAGTGCCCGCCGCCGGGAACCGTTACTATTCCGGCATCGGGGATAAACTTCTCCATTTTTTTCGCATCGGAAAGCGGGGTTGCATCATCCTTTTCTCCCCAGAAGAGTAAAGTGGGGCAATCTATATCTTTTAGAAGATATGTCAAATCTTCATTAACCACACGCACCATGACTCTCCGCATCAGCGGATTTGCATTTTTATAGTCGCTGCTTCCAAATTTTCCTTTAATTTTTTCTTCAAGCGGTTGTGACAGTTTTCCGGCCAGCGCTGCAACGCGTTTCATTATTTTATAAGTATAAACTTTGCAATAATAATCCGGACCGCGTTTTGGTTTTATTCCCGCACTGTCAATAAGAATGATTTTAGGCGGTGTCATCAGTTTTTTTGCCGCAAGGATTATGCTGAGTCTGCCACCGAAAGAATGGCCGATGAGAATAGGGTTTGTAATTCCGAGCTTAACTGTGAGATTTTTCACAAAATCTGCATATGTGTAAACATCCCAGTCCTCTCCCGGCAAATCACTCTGTCCAAATCCCGGCAAATCCACGAGCCACACTCTAAACTTTGCCGAAAGCGCGTCTGCCATAGGCTTTATGGCACGGATATCCGCCCCCCAGCCGTGGAGCACCAAAACATCATTGCCCTCGCCATAAACCTCGTAATTTATATTTATGCTATCTACTGATATTTTCACCTGTTATCACCTTACATACATATATAGATATATTATACATTAAACGGAAATAAATGTCTATATTTTTTTAAATTTTTGTATCCGCTTCCCTTTCTCCGCTTTTGCTTATGGAACGTCTGTATTCATTTGGCGACATGTAAATAAATTTTTGAATGTTGCGAGAAAATGATGAGGACTGCAAAAGCATAGCTTGTCAGAAATCTGTTTTCTCATCAATGTCTGGCACCCAACAATGCAATATCCATTTTAAACTGCGATGCCGTAAGGGAGGTTATAAAAAACGCTCCAAATAAGGTGCTTGCTTCCTTTAACGGTCATGAACACTGGGATTATGATGTGAAATATGACGATATATGGTATATCAATAGCATTTCCTGTCTGTGGATAGATGAAGATTTCGTTGTAGAAAATGTTTACGGCAAGGAAATCGACAAAAAATATCCCAATATTAAATATGTTGTTCCTTACAAGGACCCAAACTTTGCAATCATAACCGTCGGTGAAGACGGGTTGGACATCAAGGGAACCCTCAATAAATATTACGGTCCCTCTCCCGGGGAAATAGTTCTGTACAAAAAACCATGCTCCTGGTGGTTTGAGAATAATTATTGCAACCGCCCTAAGCATGCTCCCGATGTAGCAGACAGGTTCCTACCATTTTTAAAGAAATAGAGAATTAAAGCAAAAGAAAACGCATCCTTTCGAATGCGTTTTTTGCATAAAAAAAGCGTTCTTTAAAAACACCTAACAGATTTATTATACCATATATATTTTCCCTTTGTAAATACCTTTTTCTCATTTTCTCCTCTTTGAACAAAATCGCCTTAAAATCTTTTTATAAATTGCCTATTGAAAAGGTGGTTGTTTCCGTGTTACACTATAAGTGAAGAAAGGAAGGTACAGACCAATGTACAAGTAATTTCAAAAGACTTTAAATGAAAGCCGAATGAGATTTGAACCCCAAAAAACACGGCGGTGTTACGCTTAATATATATGGGAGTTTAAAAAGAGGTAAAAAAAGAGGTATAGGTTCAAATTCAAAAAAAGTTTTCATCAAAGTCAAAAAACTCACCTTTTGCAGCACAGTAAGTTAGTCGATAACAAAAGTTGTTCTTGCTAAAGAAAAGAAAAAAAAGAGTGTTTTGAAAATGGCGGAATGCAGCAAAAGGCAAGCAAGGAAAGAGAGGTTATACAGTGAAACTAGATTTTAAGAGTGAACAGAAGTGACCCTTGGTTGCAGGCATAAAAAGCAATCAAGGGTCACTTCCGTTATTATTTTAAAGTCATATGGTTTGCGGGTGCGGTGAGATTTTGGAGTTCTCCCGGCACCGTTTTTGTTTCTGTTTTTCAGTCTGCTCTCTTTTTTTAGAGCCCACAGGATTTGATTTCCCAAAGGTGCATTGAGAAGTACATCCACCTTGTCAAATAGTGGTTTTTATTCTCTAATTAATCCTCCAAAGGTTTTGTCGCCATCTTTAAGCACCTCTGTCGCTTTGGCGTATGCTTCAGCAGTCACACGCGCTGTAATAGGTGCGACCGACGCCGGCTCTTCCCCGTACAGGACTGCGGTAAAACTGTTTTTATATACCAGTCCCGACGAACAGGCAGGAAGAAGCTGTGGTTCCTCTGCATCTTCAGGAAATGCGAGCGGAGTTGATGCAAGATATGTACCATGAGTTGCATCCCACAAAATATTTGTTTCAAGTACAATCTGAGCGTTAATAATAACTTTTACTCATAATTTTCCCTTAAAATTCAAGCCCCTGACGCAATTTTCCAATTTCTATGTTAATAACAAACTGCAGTTGACGGATTTTCCAATCGAGGTGCCATTTATCTGTCATATAGAGCATTGACGGCTCCCAACCCAGACGGGAATCCTGTTCAACAACAGGAATGGTATCCTCAACATTTTTCATTTCTTCTTTAAGAAGCAATTCCATTGTATCATAAATTTCCCCAAGAGCTTCTTTTGTATTTGCTACATTCATTCTGCAGATAAGCATAAACCATTTTTTAGCATTTACGCCTGTTTTTACGGTATTTGTCATAAAGTGACCGAGGTTTCTCAGTTCAACAAGCTTTGCGTTTGTATCCGAAATACTGTAGAGAATTTCTGTACCTTTTTTCATAAGCTCAAGCATTTTTTCAAGAGATTTAAGCTCGTCACCGATTCTGAGACCCAGCGGAGAAAGTCTGGCATCCGAAACATTTCTATAGTACATTTCGATAATTCTGTTGCCGAAATGTGCACCTTCTTCACTCGGAATCATACATCCCTGCGGCTGTGGAAGCGCTTTTCCCATAAACATATTGAACGGATAAGATGGACCTACTCTGAACGCACCGTACTGGTCGGCATCACTCGGAATATAGTGGCGGATTGCTTCGCTGTAAAGTGCGAGCGCTTCGTCAACCTTTTGGTAGTTTTCTTCGCCAAACTCGGAAACGAGAATTTTCTTTAAGATATCTTCCATCGGTTCTCTTGGTTCCATAAAGGAAAGCTTGCCCAGTTTACTGATAAATGAGGGCCAGAAACCAAAATGGTGACTCTCCATAATGCCTTTAAGTCCCCATTCATCGTGAGCCTTTCTCATACCTTCAAAACGGCGCATCCACTGATAGGGCATTGGCTGATAGGGAACAACGCCAAAGTCCCAGCTGAGACCGCCCGAGTTAACCATGCTGTAAAGCGGAATTCCGCATTTTTTTGCTTCTGCCGCTTCACCGCTGAAATATTTACCGGGGCCTGCAAAGCTGAGCGTATAGTCGGCAACTCTGGTAGTAGAGTTTTCAAGTTTTATGTGTTCTGCCTGCTCGAATGTTGCCTGAATGCTGATATCTGTAGGCAGATTTCTGATAAGTTCGAGTCTTACATCCTCGTCTCGGGATGCCCAGTTATATGTCCAGAATACTATATCTGCATCCGCTTTATATTTACGGATAATTTTCTTGATAAGGTTGAGCCATACCGGATAGTCATAGCATGGGAACCAGCCTGAGCTGTATTTACCTGTGGGAATTCCGTCAACCACCGTTTCAAGATGGGTGCCTTTTGAAACCCTTGTATCTTTACTTGGGAATTCCACGCTTTCGCCAACCAGCGTAACACCTTTAAGACCGGGGCATTCGCGGAAAAGCTTGCCATATGTACCTTCGTAAAATTCTTCTGCTTTGGGATCCTCGGGGCTCATGGGGCTTTTCATATAACTGTATGCATAAACATCCAGACCATATTTTGCAGCACGATCGATAAGCTCATTAAAGTTAATATATCCGCAAGGAGTTTTATTTACATCCTTTGTGAAAATAAGGATAGCATCTCTGCCCTCGTGAGCAACTCTTGCCAGATATTCTTCCGGATATTCGTCAAGACCATAGCCTGAATGAATCATCTGGGGAGAGAACATAGGTCTTTTCCCAAAGCTGCCGTAAGACAGCACGGGAGCTTTGGCAAATGTCATGAGGTCTTCAATATAATAGAGCGCCTGAGCGACACCCCTCTCGTCGTGAGCCACAATTTTTATTCCGTTTTCGTCTGTTGTGATTTTAAAACCTTTATATGTAGCAAATTCGCCAAGGTCTACTCCGCAGTTTTTTGCTAAATCAACGGAGATTGCCGCATCTTTTTCGCCAATTAATACTCCTGCCTTTACTCCCATCGAAGTTTTAAGGAAGTCCGCAAAATCCCATGCAGCAGTTTTTAAAACAATTTCCGCCGATTCGGAAATGCCGATAACCGCACCGTCTTCCACCATAAATTCGTCAGCCTTTTTCTGGTATGACGCATTTCTGATGTTTGGCTGATGTACTTGTAAAAGTCTTTTTCTGAAATCGTATTTTTTCTCGATAGCCATAATGTTTCCCTTCACTGCTTTTTATATTTTATTCTACCATCATTTCAAAACAATCGGCAATGTCACCTTCTCGCCCTGAAAGTCGGGTGGGAAGTGTTAATTCTACATTCTTTTCTGCCTCAACAAAGCTTAAGTTAAAATCTGTTGTTTCCTCTCCGGCTGTGGTTTCCAGCAGTATATCAGTCTTTCCGCAATATTCATTTGTCTTAGATAATAGCTTAGAGCCGTCTGAATTAACTAGTTTTTTGTTATCATAAACTGCTTACTTTTAACGCCGTATTTTTCTGATCACTTTTCTCTAGAACCCGCGAGAATACTGGATTTTCCCGCATCTGCCTACCAGGAGTAAAAATGCTTGCTTGCAATGGCATTTTTACAACGCCGTCAATATTGCAAATTGTGCGAAGCACATTGGCGACGGAGTCACAAAGACTTGCAGTGCAAGGCTTGTTGCAGATATTATAATATATGTAAATATCAAAATCGGCAAACTATGGTTAAATATTTATAGATTTGATAAGTGGCTTGATTTCCTTAGATAAATTTTCCACATGATATCCAAATCCCTCATCGTTTGGATGAAGCCTTAAATCTGCAAAATATTTTTCATCCTTCGGAACAAAATCAAAACCTGAAATTACGCTGATGTTTTCAATATCTTTTACGGCATTTCTGATAAGTGGGTCAACCATTTTAAAATCTCCGAAAATTCTTTCTTCGGTCATATCCTTTCTCCATATAGGAGTAACTGCAAATATTTTAGTATTTGGATAACTTTTTGCCAGGTTTTCAAAAAATCCTTTGCATTTAACTTTAAAAGTTTCCACATCCCTGTGGAACCAGTCATTTGAACCGTAAGATACAAGTATGTAATCAGGTTTGAAGGATTCTTTAAGTTCTGCAAGCTCAGGGAAAAACCTTTCGCCACCTATTGCCTTGTTATATTCTTCAGCACACAGCAAATCTGCAATTTTTGTTACATAACGGTTAGATGGTCGTAATGCATCGTACCCCTGTGTTATTGAATCGCCGAATACAAGCAACTTCTTTTCGGGTTTTATCGCTTCAATAAAAGAGTTGTCGTCAACGGAAATTTCCTCAAACAAAGTTTTCACACTCCACGGAAGATATACACAAACAGTTTTTTCACCGTCACCAAGGTAAATGTTTTTTGAAAAATCACCCAAAGGCAAATCCATGGTTGTGTACATTTGCGGTATCTCCACATCGGAAAAGTTGTCAATATAATCAATAGGTCTGCCGTTTACAAAAATATCAATTGAAAAATATTTTCTTGAGCCTGCATATTCTGTTTTAAACTTCATAAATAAATTTTTACTGTCTGTTTTAAACAGCAACTTCATTCCCGAAAGAGCGAATGTTTTTTTATAAAAACCTTCATTGCTTACCCTATAAAGTTCCATCTGCTCAGGCGTAAATCTTCTAAGATGAAGCATTCCGTCCTCTATACGAGAATCTACTGCACCTGTTGCTATTTCCTTAATCTGTTCAAAGCTTAATTTCATAATATTACCTCCAATATTTCACGTACCATTCAATGTTCTACGTAGTTCGTGTCAAGTCAGGAGAACAGTGAATAATAAGAACCATCACGAAATATAACGAAATCAAAGATTTCTATATTTCGGAGAACCTTGTTATGCTAAAGCATAATAAGAACCATCACAATAAACCACTAAACCAAAAGTTCGTGTTTTACGGAGAACCTTGTTATGCCAAGGCATAATATGGACCTACTATTTTTCCCTTAATTTTTCACTGATTTTTTTCTGAACAAAATTCTTTAAAACCCGCGAGAATACTGGATTTTCTCGCTCCGATAGTATATGTAAATATTATAAATCGGCAAACTAATCTTTTAAATTGTATGGACTTGACACAAGTAAAATGTAATATAACCGCACACTTGTGTTTGAATTTTTGACAACATCAAAATTGGAAATATATAAACGGATTACTGTTTGTATATGCCAAGCCTATAATGATTTCAATAAATAAAAATACGAACAACCATGATATAAATTTGCTAAGATTTAATATTGGATAAAACCCTGAAATGGTTGTACTATTATTCTTTCTGGAATTAAATGCAGCAATCAATGTACTAACTAAAAGCAGAACAAATGCTATAATTGTCCATGTATAAACATGTAAAATTCCATTTTCCCACATAAACATTCTCTTTAATATTTCAAACGTAACAGTTGTACTAGTCGACCTGAAAGGAACCCAACACACACACACGAACAGATATGTAATAAAAATACTAAACAAGGACGCTAATGTGTTTTTCCTCTTGCTTTTATTGAATGATGCAAATATTTTATGAACACACAAAGCTAACCCATGTAACGCTCCCCATATTACAAAATTCCAGCTTGCTCCATGCCAAAGTCCACCTATAACCATTGTTGCCAGTAAATTAAAATATGTTCGTATCTTACCCTTTCTATTTCCTCCCAGAGGAATGTATAAGTATTCCTGAAGCCATGTAGAAAGACTTATATGCCATCTTTTCCAAAATTCACTTACGTTATTAGCGATATATGGTATATTGAAATTTTTATTAAAATCGTATCCCAAACATTTTGCACTACCTATTGCCATATCTGAATATCCCGAAAAATCAAAGTATATCTGGATAGAATACGATAAAACAGCCAAAAATACAGTTATTGAATGAAATGCCGCAGGTTTTTCAAAAACCTGGTCAACAAATACAGAAAGATTATCTGCAATGACAATTTTTTTAAACAATCCAATTAAAAAAATCTGCAATCCTTTTTCTAAATTTTTAAAACTAATGTTTCTTTCTTCTTTAAGTTGCGGAATAAATTCCTGTGCCTTAACAATCGGTCCGGCAACAAGCTGTGGAAAAAATGCAACATATAAAGAAACTTCCAGAAAACCGGATGCAGGAATCTTTTTGCGAATGACATCTATCGTATAACTCATAGACTGGAAAGTATAAAAAGAAATACCAACAGGTAAAATGATATTTAAGGTTGAATATCCTTTAATACCAAACAATTCACAAAATGAATCCACAAAAAAATTGAAATATTTAAATATGCCCAATACAACTAACGGAATAACTATTCCAATAATTTTAAACAATCTTACATATTTTCCGTTTTGAGAATTTTTTTTTGCAGATATATAAGAGATATATGTAAGCACAATCATTAAAAAGCAAAAACGCCAATCCCACCATCCATAAAAAACATAGCTTGCAATCAGCAAAATTATATGTCTGAATGTCCGTAACGATTTTTCTTCAAAGCGATCTTTCAAAAAACGCAACTTGGTTATAGCCATAAAAAGAGCTACAATACAAAAGAATATTAAATAAGTAAAACTTGAAAATATCATTTTATCCGTTCCTTTCCATTTTTCTATCTGCAAATTTCAGAAAAAAGTCTTTCTGCAATTACATGATGTCCGTCTTCGTTTATATGCCCAGAACCAATTTTTGTATTAGAAAAACCTCGAGGCAATTTATAATTCTCATTATAATACTCCTCAAAATCGGAATACATATTAAGGAATATTACATCGTTTTTTTCGCATGCAGTCTTAAATCTCTCTATATATTCAATATTCTCCTGTTCAATAATCTTACCCTTTTCATCAACTTTGATTTCACAATTATAAAAAATAATAGGTTTAACTCCTGCAGTTTTGCAAGGCGCAACACTTTTACTAATAAGCTCGTCTAACAAACGGTAACGTTCATCTTCATTACTTTCTTTTTTAGGTTCAGAATTATTAGCGCCATTGTTGTCTTTTGCTGCATTTTTCAGTTGCGAATAAATAAGACGTAGATATGGAAATTTTTGTAATTGCCCAACAATACCTTCGTTATGTGATGCTATAGTTGGCAATGTACCCTTCAACGCTTTTATGATGTCATCCGTACTCGGCTTAATTGTTTGAGTCTCAATAACTACAAATTTTTGAGGGGCAAAATCTTTTATCGCATCTTCTAAATTATTCAAACATGTTATAAGACTATGACCCGAAATACCAATATTGTACGTTTTTAAATTGAGCCCTGATTCTCTAAATTTATTATTCAGTATTGCCGCAGTGTTCTTATCTTGAGCAACATTGAACGCCTCCATATGCGATGAACCCATGAGAAGAACATCTATTTCGCCTTTTTCAAAAGTTTCTAAATTATTAAAACCGTTTTTATCAGTAACCCCCATAGCAAATCCTTCGGTTCCTCGAGAATAGAATTTATTTTTCTCCCATACGTAGTCCGTTGAATCATTTTCGGAATTACCATGTATTGGCACGTTATAATACAATACACATACTAAATTCAAAACAGCAAACGAGACGATTGCAGCTGCAACAATCTTCCAAAACAAAAGAGCCTTTTTGTCTTTCATAAATATTAACCACCTTTTATAATTATATTATTTTCAACATCTTTCGACACGATTCGACTTTTGTCAAGTCAGGATTAAAAAATTGTAATCTCCCCAGCAGTTTTTCTTAAGCTCAGGCTCTTTCACCGTAAAACTGTTTTACAAATCGAACAGCTTCCATTGCATCAGTGCAATACTTGTCTGCGTTTATCATCACTGCATATTCCTCATTTAAAACCGCTCCGCCAACCACAACACAAGCGTCCGGATATTCCTTATGGAGCATATCTATAGTCTCTTCCATCGAAGGAACGGTGGTTGTCATAAGAGCACTGAGACCAACAAGTTTACATCCGGTATCTTTTACGCATTGACAGATTTTTTCTGCAGAAACATCT
>JAZROP010000026.1:0-8315 GCA_045648785.1 Clostridia bacterium
TTCAAACCCGTCCATTATAGCTTCGATTGCTTTGATAGGGTCGATTTCGCAAACAATTACTTTTGCACCGAGGGCTTTTGCACGCATTGCACAGCCTTTTCCACACCAACCATAGCCTGCAATAACAGTATATTTTCCTGCTACAATAAGGTTGGTTGTACGGTTTATTCCGTTCCATACCGACTGACCGGTACCATACCGGTTATCAAAAAGATATTTACAGTATGCGTCATTTACAGCAAACATAGGGAATTTTAAAGTTCCCTCGTCAGTCATAGCTTTAAGACGGATAATTCCTGTTGTGGTTTCTTCGCAACCGCCCAAAATATTTGGAATAAGGTCAGTGTGTTCAGTGTGAATGCGGTTTACAATATCGCCGCCATCATCAACAATGATTTCAGGTTTTGTCTGCAGTGCCCGGTCAATATATTCGTTGTATTCATCTTCGGTAATGCCATATTTTGCAAAAATTGTTACCCCGGGGGTTTCTGAAAGTGCCGCCGCAACATCATCCTGAGTTGAAAGGGGATTGCATCCGCAGGCAACAACAGTAGCGCCTGATGCGGCAAGAAGCTGAATAAATCTTGCGGTTTTTGCTTCAATATGCACACTTACCAGCATATGTTTACCGGCAAATGGTTTGTTTTTTACAAAATCTTTTTCAATTTCAGCCAATATGGGCATATTGTTTTTTACCCAATCGATTTTATTTCTACCCGAGGGAGCAAGAGTGATATCTTTTATAATACTGTTCATAGCTTTCTCCTTATCTCACAATCTGTTTTTAATTGTTTCACAAGCTCATCTGCAGAGCCAAATTCTTGTTGTGGTCGTATAAGTTTTAAGAATTCTATCTTAATATTCTGAGAGTATATATCACGGTCAAAATCTAGAATATGTGTTTCTATAATCAACTTATTTTCACCAAATGTTGGTGCATTTCCCACATTTGTAATTGAGGGGAATGTGCGTCCGTCAACAATTGTGTTTGTTGCATAAACTCCTATCATAGGAAGCTGAGCGTTTTCTGTCGGCAGGAGGTTTGCGGTAGGAAAACCAAGTGTGTGACCAACATTTCGGCAATGAACAACTTTTCCCGAAATGGTATATGCTCTGTCAAGCATTTTATTTACTTCTGGAATGATTCCGTTACTTAATTTTGTACGGATTAGCGTGCTGCTGATGATATTGTCACCTTCTTTTGAATAGGGGACAATGGTATATTTTAACCCTTTTTTATCACAAAGTTCTTTTAAAAGCTGTGCATTACCTGATTTGTTTTTCCCAAAAGTATAATTTTCACCCGATATAATATGAACAGCATTAAGCTGACCTATCAAAATTTCGCTAACAAAATCCTCAGGGGATATGTTCAAAAAGTCACGGGTTATTTTTTGAAGATATATATAGTCAGTGGCAAAGCTTTCAAGAAGAGATATTCTTTCTGTAGCAGATGTTATGGTTGGAACGGGAGAACCGAAAAAAACTGACGGATGTGTGTCTAATGTATAAATTACCGATTTTATTTCATCGGTTGCGCACTCAATGGCCTTATGAATTAATGAGGCATGTCCGCGGTGAACCCCGTCAAAAAAACCAAGAGCAACTGCTGTGGGGGAAAGAATTTTTTCTGATATTACCATATACTAACCTTCCTCCTCGAGTTCAACAGTTATTTTTTCCCAATCATCCATCAATTGGCTTAGAAGTTGTTTAGCATCTTCAAGCTGACCGGAAATTTTAACAGCTTCGGTATAGTCTGTAGCAATTTCGGGAGTTGAAAGTAAACTTTCAAAATGTGCAATTTCCGATTCTGTTTCCTCAATTTCCTGTTCTGTTCGCGACAGCGCATTTTGCAATTTTCTAAGTCTTGCCCGTTCTTCTTTTTCCTGCTTGTATGAATTATTTTTTTCTGACTTAATGGATATTGCTTGGGTTTCGGTCTTTTTTGAAATGAAATAGTCATAATTTCCAAGATATTCTTTAATGCCGGCAGAGTCCATATAGAAAATCTTGTCTGCAAGCCGGTTTATAAAGTAGCGGTCATGAGATACGATGAACATTGTGCCGGTATATTCGGCAAAGGAGTTCTCAAGAGCTTCCTTGGAAGATATGTCAAGATGGTTTGTCGGTTCGTCAAGCATAAGGAAATTACTGCCCGACATCATCAACTTTATGAGCGAAACTCTTGCTTTTTCTCCGCCGCTTAAAGTTGAAATCTTTTTAAAAACATCTTCTCCGTAAAATAAAAATGCTGCACAAGCATTGCGTATTTCAGTAATTGTTTTATCTGGATAGGCGTCGTAAACCTCGTCAAAAATTGTTTTGTCAGGAGAGAGGTCGCTTTGGTGCTGGTCATAGTAGCCTACACTTATATTACTGCCCAAGCGAACATTGCCGGTATGGTCTATAAGCCCTAGCATAGCTTTAAACAAGGAAGATTTTCCGCAGCCGTTTGCACCTAAAAGAAAAATTCTTTCACCGCGCTTTATACCAAAGGAAAGCTTGTCAAAAAGTCTTTTCCCGTCATATGAAACAGAAACCTCATTAACGGACACAACATCATTTCCACCTGTTTTGTCAGCGCGAAATTCAAAAGATATTTTATCATGCTCAGAAGGGGGAGCGACAAGTGTTTTAGAGAGTCTGTCAATAGATTTCTGTTTGCTTTCGGCAGTTTTTATATTTCTTTCTCGATTCCACTGGCGTTGTTGTTTTATAATCGACTCAATTCGCTCAATTTCCTGCAATGTCATTTCATATTTTTTTGCAATAGCATCAAACATTTCGGAACGCTTTTTCTGATAGACTGAATAGCTACCATTAAAAGAGTATATTTTATTTTCAAAAAGTTCAAATGTTTTTGTTGTTACTTTATCAAGAAAATATCTGTCGTGAGATATTACAAGACAAGCTCCCTTGTATGAAATCAAAAAGTCCTCCAGCCATTCAACAGATTGAATATCAAGATGGTTTGTCGGCTCATCCAGAAGCAGAAGATTACAGTCGGAGAGCAGAAGTTTAGCCAGCATTACACGGGTTTTTTCGCCACCACTGAGCATAGAGAGATTTTTGGTAAAATCATCTTCGGTAAAACCAAGACCGATTAAAGTGGAGCGAGCCATACTTTTGTAAACAAAACCGCCCTCTTTTTCATATTCGGCAGACAACTTATGCTGAAGCTCGGTAAGTTTTGATAAATCACCATCACCAAGACTGATATCAAGCGTAACATCATCGATTTTTCTTTCGAGTTCAATGAGTTTTGAATATGCCGACAAAACCTCCTCGAAAACAGTGGTATTTTTATTCTCGGGAGCTTGCTGTGAAAGGTATCCGATTTTTAAATTATTGTTTTTGGTAATTATCCCATCATCATGTGGAATTTCTTCGGTCATAATCTTGATAAGTGTTGTTTTACCAATTCCGTTTTCACCCATAAAACCTATTTTTTCGCCTTCGGAAATTTCAAATGATATATTTTCAAATAAAGCACGGGAACCAAAATATTTTGAAATATTATCAAGTTTAATTAGCATTTATATCAATCCTGAATCAATCATATTCTGCAGGGCAACAAGTACGCCTACTCTGCCGCATTCAAAGTCCAGACTGCCCTGCATATATGCGACATAGGGTTCGCGGATTGGAGCATCTGCACTGAGTTCTGTTGTTGCACCCTGAGTAAATGCACCTGCAGCCATAATAATATCACAGTCGTACCCGGGCATTTCGGAGGGAACGGGGGTAGCAAAGGAGTCAATAGGAGCACCCTTTTGAATTCCCTGACAGAAAGCAATTAAAAGCTCAGGGTTACCAAACTTGATTGCCTGAATTATATCGCCTCTTGCATCGTCGGGGGAGGGACAAACCTCAAAACCAAGCTCATCAAAAAGTCCACTGCAGAAAAGAGCTGTTTTAACAGCCTGAGCGGTTATGTGAGGTGCCATGAAAAACCCCTGAAGAATTTCTCTGTTCATGCCAAGAGAAGGTCCTACATCCTTGCCCTGACCTACGCAGTTGAGTTTATATGCGGCAAGCTCGATATATTTAGATTTTCCGGCAAGATAAGCACCGCCTCTTGCTATACCGCCACCGGGGTTTTTTATAAGTGACCCCGCCATAAGGTCAGCACCTACATGGGTGGGTTCGATAGTTTCTGTAAATTCGCCATAGCAGTTATCCACTATACAAACTATATCTTTGTTTACAGATTTTACTGTTGCAATTATTTCACCAATTTGTGATACAGAAAGGGTGTTTCTCCAGTCGTATCCTTTGCTACGCTGGATTAAAACGGCTTTTGTATCTGAGGGAAGTCCATTTTTTATACCTTCAAGGTCGGGAAGATTGTTTTTGAGTTCGATTTGTGAATAACTTACTCCAAAATCAGCAAGACTTCCTGTTCCTGCAGATGATATAACACCTTTTAAAGTGTCATACGGATTTCCCGTAACGGAAACAAGACGGTCGCCGGGACGGAGAACACCAAACAGACATAAAGTCAAAGCATGTGTTCCTGATACAATCGAATGTCGAACTAATGCATCCTCACAGCCGAAAACCATAGCGTAAAGTTGGTCAATAGCATCCCTGCCCAAATCGTCGTAACCATAACCTGTAGTTGCGGCAAAATGAGGCTCTCTTATTTTACATTCACGGAATGCAGCAAGAACTTTTAGCTGATTATAACGATAGGTTTCTTCAATTCGTTCCATAGGCTTTTTAATTTTATCAAAAACCTTTTTGTCAAGCTTTATAACCTTATCCGAAAGGGAGTATTCTTCTTTTAAAATTTTACTTATCATTTTTTCTCCTAAAATTACATATTTTACAGATTGTGGTATAAAATATTAGTGTGGGTTTGCCGGCTTAGCACAGGCAGATTTTTGCCTGAAACAATGCCTGGCCGGCATTCCAATCGTCTAATATTATATTGTACTATAAATTGCGCCAAAAATAAAGAGGGGCGCAATTCTTTTGTTTGTTTTGCACAAAAAAACAGTATAATCATGTAATGTTTTATTAATTTAAATAAAGTTTGAATTAAATTTATATGTAAAATGTAGATAAAATGACGGAAAATTAACAGGTATTTTAGTAAGTTGTGATATAGAAAAATGGAAAAAAGTTTGATATAATAATATATTGGATAAAAAAGTTAAAAATGGCTATAAGCCAAACAAATATTATAGGAGGATAAAATGAGTAAGAAATTTGTTTATCTCTTTAGCGAAGGCGACGCATCTATGCGTGAGCTTCTCGGTGGTAAAGGTGCTAACCTTGCCGAAATGACCAAAATTGGTCTTCCTGTTCCTCAGGGCTTCACAGTATCTACGGAGGCTTGTACTCAGTACTATGAAGATGGTAGAAAAATTAACGCAGACATCCAGGCTGAAATTATGGAAAATATCGTTAAGATGGAAGCTGTCTGCGGCAAAAAATTTGGTGATAAGGAAAATCCGCTTCTGGTTTCCGTTCGTTCCGGTGCAAGAGCTTCTATGCCCGGTATGATGGACACAATTCTCAACCTCGGACTTAACGAAGATGTTGTTGAAACAATGGCAGCTAAAACAGGCAATGCGAGATGGGCTTGGGACTGCTACAGAAGATTTATTCAGATGTATTCCGACGTTGTTATGGAAGTTGGTAAGAAATACTTTGAAGAACTTATCGACGAAATGAAAGAAGCTAAAGGTGTTACTCAGGACGTTGAGCTTACAGCTGATGACCTCAAAGAACTTGCTTCTCAGTTCAAAGCTGAATACAAATCCAAAATCGGTAAAGATTTCCCGTCTGACCCGAAAGAACAGCTCATGGGTGCAGTAGAAGCTGTATTCCGTTCATGGGACAACCCCAGAGCTAACGTTTACCGTCGTGACAACGATATCCCTTATTCATGGGGTACAGCTGTTAACGTACAGATGATGGCATTCGGTAACATGGGCGACGATTGCGGTACAGGTGTTGCATTCACACGTGACCCTGCTACTGGCGACAGAGGTCTCATGGGTGAATTCCTTGTAAACGCACAGGGCGAAGATGTTGTTGCAGGCGTTCGTACTCCGATGCCTATCGCACAGATGGCTGAAAAATTCCCTGAAGCTTTTGAAGAATTCAACAAAGTTTGTGCAATTCTCGAAGATCACTACAGAGATATGCAGGACATGGAGTTCACAATTGAAAACAGAAAACTCTACATGCTCCAGACAAGAAACGGTAAAAGAACAGCTAAAGCTGCTCTTAAAATTGCTTGTGACCTCGTTGATGAAGGTATGATCGACAAGAAACAGGCAGTTGCTATGATTGACCCCAGAAACCTCGACACACTTCTTCACCCTCAGTTTGATGTAAAAGCTCTTAAAGCTGCTACACCTGCAGGCAGAGGTCTTGGTGCTTCTCCCGGTGCTGCATGCGGTAAAGTAGTATTTACTGCTGAAGATGCTGAAAGCTGGAACGCAAGAGGCGAAAAAGTTATCCTTGTAAGACTTGAAACTTCTCCTGAAGATATTACAGGTATGAAAGCTTCTCAGGGTATTCTGACAGTTCGTGGCGGGATGACATCTCACGCAGCCGTTGTTGCTCGTGGTATGGGTACTTGCTGTGTATCTGGTTGTGGCGAAATCAACATGGACGAAGAAAACAAAAAATTCACTCTCGCAGGTAAAACCTACGTTGAAGGCGACTATATATCAATCGACGGTTCTACAGGTAATATCTACGATGGTATTATTCCTACAGTTGACGCTGAAATCGCTGGCGAATTTGGCAGAATCATGCAGTGGGCTGATGAATTCAGAACACTTAAAGTAAGAACAAATGCTGACACACCGGCTGATGCTAAAAAAGCAGTTGAACTCGGTGCAGAAGGTATCGGCCTCTGCCGTACAGAGCACATGTTCTTCGAAGCAGACAGAATTGCTGCTTTCCGTGAAATGATCTGTGCTGACACAGTTGAAGCAAGAGAAGCTGCTCTTGAAAAAATTCTTCCTTATCAGCAGGGCGACTTTGAAAAACTCTATGAAGCACTCGAAGGTAACCCCGTTACCATCAGATTCCTCGATCCCCCGCTTCACGAGTTCGTTCCCACCGAAGAAGCTGACATTGCAGCTCTTGCAAAAGCTCAGGGCAAAACTGTTGAAGACATCAAAGCTATCATTGCTTCTCTCCACGAATTCAACCCCATGATGGGTCACCGTGGTTGCCGTCTTGCAGTAACATATCCTGAAATTGCTAAGATGCAGACAAAAGCTGTTATCCGTGCAGCTATCAACATCAAAAACAAACATGCTGACTGGAACATCGTTCCTGAAATCATGATTCCGCTCGTTGGCGATATCAAAGAACTTAAATTCGTTAAAGAAGCAGTTGTTGCTACAGCTGATGCTGAAATTGCAGCTGCAGGCGCTGACCTCAAATACGAAGTTGGTACAATGATCGAAATCCCAAGAGCATGTCTTACAGCTGATGACATCGCTAAAGAAGCTGAATTCTTCTGCTTTGGTACAAACGACCTCACACAGATGACATACGGCTTCTCACGTGACGATGCCGGTAAGTTCCTGGATGCTTACTATGATAAGAAGATCTTCGAAAACGATCCATTCGCAAAATTAGACCAAACAGGTGTTGGTAAGTTAATGGAAATGGCTATTAAATTAGGTAAACCAGTTAACTCACACTTACACGTAGGTATCTGTGGAGAACATGGTGGAGACCCATCTTCAGTAGAATTCTGCCATAAGATCGGTTTAGACTACGTTTCATGTTCACCATTCCGTGTACCAATCGCTAGATTAGCTGCTGCTCAAGCTGCAATCGCTAACAAATAATTAAATTAATTATTTATCCCCTCACAGTGATGTGAGGGGATTTTTATGTTATAATACTCTCATAAGTAAAAAGAGAGGTCCGTTATGAGAATTGATATACCAGGATTCAGAGAACTAAATTTAACAACATTATTATTAGATTATAATGGAACGATTGCAGTAGATGGCATCATTCCAGAGTCAGTTAAAACAAGATTACAAAGTCTTGCAAAGGACTTTGATATATATGTGCTTACAGCGGATACCCATGGAACAGCAAAAAAACAATGTGAAGATATTCCAGTATCTGTTCATACATTTCCTGTAGGAAATGCTGCAGATTATAAAGAGCAGATAATAAAGGAAAAGGGTGGAGAACAATGCGCAGCTTTGGGGAATGGCCGTAATGACATCAAAATGTTCCATGAAGCAGCGCTTAGTATTGCGGTTATGGACACGGAAGGAATGTGTGCAAAGCTGCTTGCTGAAAGTGATATCTGTGTT
>JAZROP010000027.1:0-19380 GCA_045648785.1 Clostridia bacterium
ATACACTATGTAGAGTATTATCCTTTGACTTAAAAGGTATGTTAAGTTAACAATTTTGTTGATTTTATCCCTGTATCGTGACAAATGAGTAAAAGTATGCTATAATATAGTCAAAAATTGAAACTTTTTGCTAATTTTACAATCTATATAGATAGAAAGAGTTGGACAAATAAGAATTTGATGAGGTGTTTATTGTGATAAAAGAAGTGAACGAAAAAGATATTGCTGAATGTGTAAAAGTTATCAAAGAAAGTTTTTCTACGGTTGCAAATGAGTTTGGTTTTACTGTAGAAAATGCATCGAGATTTACAGCGTTTTCGACGACAGAAGATAGATTGAAATGGCATTTACTTGGAGAACATAGACCTATGTATGCTTTTTATGATAAAGATGTTATCGTAGGGTATTATTCTCTATTATTACAGGACAACAACGAATGCGAACTAAATAATTTATGTGTAATCCCTGCATACAGGCATAAAGGAATTGGTGCAGAACTTTTGAAACACGCATTTAAAAACGCACATGATTCAAACTGCAATAAAATAAATATAGGTATTGTTGAAGAAAACAAAGTATTAAGAAAGTGGTACGAGTCATTTGGTTTTGTACATACAGGAACCAAAAAATTTGATTTTTTTCCATTTACTTGTGGGTATATGGAAAAGAACATATAACCGACAAATTCCAATTTATTGAACCAAACAGCATATACATTACCATAGGAGCAAGGTTGAAATACGCCTTGCTCCTTTTCAAATTTCTATTCTGTATTTATAAAAAAAGAATAAAAAGGTCAATTATACACATCAATATTTATCTCGTACAGAGACAAATTATATAAAAAATATTTAAATTTGTATATACGGAGGAGTTATGTACGAGGCAGTCAACATAGAAAATGTGTTCAGAATAAAGAAAAGATATACTGCTTTTGGAAAAAGGTACGACAGTAACTACTATTTTGAGGGGGAGTAACACAATTTCTGGGAGCTTGTAACAGTTGTCGATGGTGAAATTGGAGTTACAGAGGGGAGTGTCCTTTTTATACTGAAAAAAGGTCAGGCAATTATTCATGAGCCGATGGAATTTCACCGTCTGTGGAGTGAAGGAAGTAGCATTAGCTCTTGGTTTTGCAAACCAGAACTATTTCAGTATGGTTTTCAGAAGGATAACTGGTAATCCGCCAAGTTATTATAGGATAATAAAATCGTAAATTTTTGATATTTTTTCATATATTTATTATATTATAAATAGTGATATTGTGATATACTTTTAATATAGTGATTTATGGAGGCGAAAAAATGAAAACACTAAAAATTGGTATTATAGGTTGCGGTGGTATTGCAAATGGTAAGCATATGCCTGCACTTAAGAAAATTCAGCAAGTGGAAATGGTTGCGTTCTGTGATATAATTGCCGAAAGGGCAAAAAAAGCTGCGGCGGATTTTGGCGTAGTTGGGGCAAAGGTGTATTCCGATTATAATGAAATGCTTAAAAAGGAAAATCTTGATGTTGTTCATGTTTGTACGCCAAACAACATTCACGCTCCGGCAACGGTGGCTTCTATGGAAGCGGGTTGTCATGTAATGTGTGAAAAACCAATGGCAAAGACAGTGGCACAAGCAAAGGAAATGCTTGAGGCAATGAAGAAAACAGGTAAAAAGCTCACAATCGGGTATCAGAACAGATTTACTGCCGAGAACATATACCTTCACGAAGTTTGTGAAAATAATGATTTGGGTGAAATATATTATGCTGAGGCTGAGGCTATCAGGAGAAGGGCTGTTCCTACATGGGGCGTGTTTGTTGACGAAGAAGCACAGGGCGGCGGTTCGCTTATTGATATAGGTACGCACGCGCTTGATATGACACTCTGGCATATGAATAATTATGAGGTAGCCTCTGTAAAGGGTTCTGTATTTAAAAAATTAAACAAGCAGACCAGAACGGGCAATATATGGGGCGACTGGGATGTTGAAAAATATACTGCTGAAGACTCCGCATTTGGTTTTGTTACTATGAAAAACGGTGCAACAATTATTGTAAAGAACAGTTGGGCAATTAACCTAGCAGAGCCCAGAGAGGCTATGTGTGTACTTGCGGGAACAAAAGCGGGTGCGGATTTTCATGACGGACTTAGGATTAACAGCGTAAAATATGGCAAACAGATTATTGAAAAAGTTAATTGCGGTGCAGGTGGTGTTGCATTTTACGACGGAAAATCTGATACACCGGCGGATGTTGAGGCAAGACAATGGATTGATGCGATACTAAACGACACAGAGCCACTGGTTAAGCCTGGGCAGGCATTTGTAGTAACACAGATACTTGAGGCAATTTACGACAGTGCAAAAACCGGTAAGGAAATTATTTTTTAATAAGGAGAAACAAGAATGAAACTTGGAGTAATGAATCCCGTTTTGTATCATAAAACATTTGAGCAAGCGCTTGCATATCTGCACGGTCTAGGCGTACAGACTATTGAAATTGGTGCCGGAGGCTATCCGGGAGACACACATCTTAACTCGAAAGAAGTTCTGGGAAATGAAGAAAAAATTGCAGAAATGAAAAAGCTTTTAAAAAAATATAATCTTGAAATTTCAGCAATAAGCTGTCACGGAAATCCGCTTCATCCTGAAAAGGAGACGGCAGAAAAATTTCATAATGAGTTTAAGGATGCAATTTTAGTTGCTGAAGCTCTTGGGGTTGACACCATTATCGGCTTTTCAGGTTGTCCGGGTTCGGACGAGGCGGCCCAGAAACCCAACTGGGTAACCTGTGCATGGCCGACAGATTTTGCCGAAATCTTAGAGTGGCAGTGGAACGAAAAAGTTATTCCATACTGGAAGGATATGGCACAGTTTGCAAAGGCTCACGGTATAAATAAGATTGCATTTGAAATGCATCCCGGCTTTGTGGTTTATAATCCGGCAACTCTCTTAAAACTTCGTGAAGCTGTTGGCGAAATAATTGGTGCAAACTTTGATCCCAGCCATCTTTTCTGGCAGGGAATTGACCCGGTTTGCGCTATCAAAGCTCTTAAAGGTGCGATTTACCATTTTCATGCAAAAGATACCAAGATTGATAAGTATGAAACAGCTGTGAACGGAGTGCTTGATACAAAATCTCTAGGGGATATTTCAAATCGCTCCTGGCTGTTCAGAACGGTTGGTTATGGTCACGGGAAAGAGGTCTGGAACGACATTATAAGCGCACTGAAAACAGTCGGTTATGATGGTGCGATAAGCATTGAACACGAAGATGCACTGATGTCACCTGAAGAGGGACTTGAAAAAGCAATAAGTTTCCTCAAAGATACACTTATTTTTGAAAACGCAGGTGGTATGTGGTGGATATAAAAGAAAAAATTTATAATGTTGGCATTATTGGTTTTGGGGGAATGGCATCTCACCATTTCAAGCAAACTAAGGAACTGGACAGAATTAATATGAAAGGGGTTTTTGATTTAAATCCTGAGAGAATGGAATATGCAAAAAGCCAGGGGCTTGTTTCATATGGGTCCAGACAAGCACTTTTAGACGATCCGGAGATTGACTTGGTACTGATTGCGGTTCCTAACCATTTACATAAAGATTTTGCAATAGAAGCACTTCGTGCAGGGAAAAATGTGCTTTGTGAAAAACCGGTAACAATGTCATCTGCTGAGCTTGAGGAAATTATGGCGGCACAGAAACAGACGGGCAAAATTTTTGCCATTGACCAGAATCGTCGCGTAAATAAAGATTTTATTGCAATGAAGCGTATGGTGGAATCAGGCAAAATTGGTGATGTTTATGTAATAGAGTCGAGAGTGGAGGGCTCAAGAGGAGTTCCAGCAGGTTGGCGTACCGACCCGGTTCAGGGTGGTGGAATGATGCTTGACTGGGGAGTGCATTTGATTGACCAGATTATGTTTATGTATCCCTATAAGGTTACGGAAGTTTTCTGTAAAATGTACAGCATAAATTATCCGGATGTTGACGACAATTTCCGCCTTACAATGACTATGGAAAATGGGCTTACTGCGCACATTGAAGTTTCAACCAATAACTTTATTAACCACCCGAGATGGTATGTTCTGGGTACAGAAGGAAGTCTTGTGATTGATGGGTGGGATGCCACCGGCAAGGCAATTCGTTGCAAAATCCGTGAGGACAATTGGGGCGCTGAAATAAAAAAGACCAAGGCAGGACCATCAAAAACTATGGCAGCAAGAAGTGAAAATACTGTTGAGGAGTTTGAAATCAATGCGCCGTCTGATGTCGTGGACAATTTAAATCCCGTTTACTGGCAGCTTATTGATGCGCTTGACGGAAAAGCTCCGCTTCAGATTACGCCTGAGCAGGCAATGCGCGTTATGAAAGCAATGGAAGCGGCGGTTGAGTCTGCGAGAGACAAAAAAGTTGTTTTGACAGAAATTTAAGGAGAAACAAATAATAAAAGTAACAGTATGGAACGAATTTGCACATAAAAAGACAGATGAGGCAGTAAAAGGGATTTATCCGGAGGGAATATATAAAGCTATTGCTGGTTTTCTTGGAAAAGAAGATGATATAGTTGTTAGAACGGCAACCCTTGATGACCCTGAGTGAGGACTTACCAGTTAGGTGATTGACGATACAGATGTCTTAATATGGTGGGGACATATGCGTCACCGCGATGTGCCCGATGAGGTTGTGGCAAGAGATCAGGAGACTGTGAGCAATTTTTCTGCATTCAGCACATCATTCAAAGCCGTTTAAAGCTCTTATGGGAACAACCTGTCATCTGTTCTGGAGAAATACAGCTGATATGGAAAAAGGACAGATTTACAATCTGTCCTTTTACATTTATTTTACCATTTTAAGTGGTTTATATTTTTCCATAAAATCGAGTTCGTCGGAAGTTTTGTTAAGTCTCATAATAAAGTCAAATTTGTCAAGCTGAGTACACATTTCAAAATCGGGCTGAGGAAAAACTTCTGCTTGGGTCGGATCAAAAAACTTTGCCCCGGAGGTGAAGCGGAGATTTTCGATTTCTGCTCTCATATCAAGAGTTTCACCCTCAAGAAGAGCCTTAATGTAACGGGCACAAAGTGTATCCTCTTCTGTTTTGGAGATACCACTGAGTCCCATACAAACAAGAGAAATATCAGTCGCGCCGCTTTTTTTGATATATTCAGCTGTAGCCTTGGCGTTGACAAGACTGCCGCCTAAAATATCGGTTGCACCTTTAGCGTTTGCGATTCCTTGAGTGCCTGCACTTGTGGTGTGAACTACTGTTTTACCTTTGAGGTCAAGCTCTTTAAGCTGTGATGGGGAGTTGCCTACATCAAAACCGGGAAGAATTTTTCCACCGCGCTCACCACATAAAATC
This sequence comes from Clostridia bacterium, assembly GCA_045648785.1. GTDB lineage: Bacteria > Bacillota > Clostridia > RUG12999 > RUG12999 > RGIG7450. Next base: position 5,359 of record JAZROP010000027.1, read on the forward strand.
CAGTCGGAATTTTCTTCTTTAAGACGGTAAGCAAGGGAGGTATCGCTGACAGGAATTATTTTTTTTGCGCCGCCGGCAAGAAAATAGGCTTCCACTGAAAATGCACGGAACACATCAATTATAACGGCTGTTCCGGTAGCATTTTTTGCGCCCTCAATCATATGTAAAATCTTTATATTCATGGGTTCTCTCTTTGTAGGTGATACAAATTCACAAATTATTTTAAATCTTTAAAACTGAATTTCAAATAAGTTTTATACTCATCAAAGGGTTTTAAAGCCACATATTCACCGTGTTTTACAATGTTTTCCCCACCAAAGTTAGTGGTTCTTGGCTCAAGACCAATGGTATAATCGCTTTCAGATGGCATTTTCCAGACGAGGAATTTAGGGAGAGTGTCTCTTTTGTATGTAAGGTATGCGCCAATTTCTCCGTTTTCAATTCCGGCAGTTGCCATTTCTCCAGTGTGTTCAACATCAAGGCAGGCTTCCGTTGCTTCATGAATGGGAGCGGTGAAATTAGAAATTTCCTCGGGAACACCAACAATTTTGCAGTTTTCGTTTACAAGGGGATAACCAAAGTTACAATGGTAACAGTAGGCTATGTCAACATCTTTGAAACCTTCGTTTATAAGTGTGTCTTCAACGGTGAATTCGTCTGAAAACAGTTTGGTTGTGATGGTGCGTTTTACAACAAGGTTTTCGCCGAAAACAACATTTTCACGAATTTCGCCTGAAATCTTCATAACATATTCATCGTCAACCCAATCGGCAAATACACTGATTTTTGAAGCAGGAATGTGAGCAAGTCTGCCATGCAGACCAAAGCTTCCGAAAGGTCTGCCTATATTGCGAAGACCACATGTTGTAATAAGACCGCCGTAAAAACCTCTCAGCCAGCCCTTTTCAGCAGGCTCGTAAAATGTCGGAGCGGTAATACCTGTTTTTGACAGCCAGCTTACAGCAGTTCCTTTATAATATGCCTGTGCAATGTCCATACATCTGTCGGGAAGGATGGTAAATCTTAAGTTGCCGGTGTTTACTTCGATGGCGCGAACTCCTTTGGATTTTCCGTCATTGAAAGTAAAATCCCTGATTCCGCCAATCTGCTCTACAGAGCCTACTCTTTTTAAAATATCCTTTTTGTTCATAATAATCACCCTTTTTTTAAATTAACAAAAAAGAACTTAAAGCTTTCGCTTTAAGTTCTTTTAAGATGGAGCTGAAGAAGGGACTTGAACCCTCGACCTGCTGATTACGAATCAGCTGCGCTACCAACTGTGCCACTTCAGCACAAAAGCTTACCATATAATTATACTATATTTTCAAAATTTGTCAAGAGGAGAGCGAGTATTAGACTTTAGCGAAAAAGAATAAAAAATCCCCGACATTTTGTCGGGGATTTAATAATTCAATTAGTCTTTATTTCCGGAAAGCCAGGGTGGAATTTCAAGGCCTTCATCATCCTGCTGAGCGGGAGCTGCCGGTTTCTGATATGAAGGATAATAACCGGTTGTTCTAGACTGAGCTTTATTGTAGAAATCATCTACTCTCTGGGAATATGTGGGTTTTGTGTCCTTGGGAATAAAGGAAGGTTCTTCCTTTGCTGCGGGCTGTTGAGCTGAGAAGAAAGGAATTGCTTTGGGAGCAGGTTCTTCAAAGCCTGTAGCAATAACTGTAATGATGATTTCGTCATCAAGTGATGGATCCATAGCAATACCGTAAATAAATGTAGCGGATTCGTCTATGTAACTCTTAACAATTTCTGCTGCCTGAGCTGCTTCAAACAGACCAAGATCGCTACCGCCTGTGATATTAAGGAGAACACCTCTTGCACCGTCGATTGTAGTTTCAAGAAGCGGACTGTTAATAGCCATTTTAACAGCAATTTCTGCTTTGTCGTCACCCTTTGCACGACCGATACCCATATGAGCAAGACCACGGTCTTTCATAACGGTTGTAACATCGGCAAAGTCAAGGTTGATTTCACCATCGTTGGTGATAACATCGGCAATACCCTGAATACCCTGACGAAGAACATCGTCGGACATTAAGAATGCATCCTTAATGGTTGTCTTTTTATCTGCTATCATGAGCAGTCTGTCATTAGGGATGATAACGAGAGTATCAACATTATTTTTGAGTGCAATGATACCTTCTTCAGCCTGGGATGTTCTTACTTTACCTTCAAAACTAAAAGGTTTTGTAACTACACCGATTGTGAGAATACCCATGCTTTTTGCAATTTCAGCAATAACGGGAGCTGCGCCTGTACCTGTACCGCCGCCCATTCCGGCAGTAACAAATACCATGTCGGCACCTTTTAATGCTGCCTGAATTTCTTCTTTGCTTTCTTCAGCACTCTTTTTACCAATTTCTGGATTAGCACCTGCACCAAGTCCCTTTGTGAGCTTTTCGCCAATCTGAATTTTTGTTTCAGCGTTTGAGCGCGCAAGAATAGGTTTGTCTGTATTTACTACGATAAATTCTATGCCCTTAACACCGCGTTCAAGCATACGATTAACAGCGTTATTACCACCGCCGCCAACGCCTACTACTTTAATAATAGCCGTGTTGTCAAATTTTTCAAATTCTGACATAATATTATCCTCCTTAGTTATATCTGCATACATATAAATATATTATACACTATATTAAATAAAAAAACAAGAGCTTTTTTTATTTTTCTTCATCTAAATCAATATTTTGCAGATAAACCTTTCTTTTTGTAAGCAAAAGTCTGCGGATTGCGGCACTGTTTGAAAAAATTCTTGTGCCGAAAACTATAATTGTTGCAAGACTTAAATCTACGCCCAACAGATTTCCAATCCATGTGAGTAATGCGGCAAAAGCTGCATTAATAAAAAATCCGGAAAAAAATATGTTGCTGTTAAAGGTTTTCTGCAGATGGGAAAGCCATGCTCCTACGACAGAATCTATTGATGCAAGTATTGCAATGGCAAGATACTGTGAATAGGCGGGTGGTATCTGTATACCTGAGATAAGTCCCAGAAATATTCCCAAAAGCAGTCCTAATACTGCCCACATGGCGCAAACCTTCTTTCTTTATATAACTTAATCTTCTTTTCTTTTTGCAGTGGTAACATGCTTGAAAGTTACCGTGCCGGAATATGCTTTCATATCAATTCTGTCTGACTTCTGAATGGTGACACCAATATTCCAGCTTCTAAGTTCGCTTACAATACCGCCTGTCATATTTAGTGCACTTTCTAAAGTAGTGCTGTCGCCAATAGCTTTTATCACAAATGGGGCACCGCTTCGTGCATTGTTTACAATTACTACAGGTCCTACACATCTGATTGCGGTGGTGGAGACAACTCGTTCGCCATTTATTGAAACGGCTTCCGCACCGGCAGCTAAAAGCTCGTTTACAAGCGAGCGCATATCGCTGTCATGAATTATGGAATACTCAGCAGGAACTGATGGGTCGGGATTTTTTGCATCTCTTAAAGTAACAATAATCCCCGGGCCGTAAACATCAGTAAGTCCTGCAAGATTTTCGGCACGCAAAAGATCTGCCTCCATACCCTCATAGGCACTACCTGTCTGTTCTATGGATTCACGGTAGTTGTTAATTGTACTCTGCATTTGATTTATCTGGTCTTGCAGGGAAGTGTTTTTCTCCTGCTCAGAAAGAAACATTTTCTGAAGTTCTTCATACCTGGCGGAGGGAGAAGTATTGTTGAGCTGAACACTTTTGAACTGCACACTGACTGCAAAGCCTAAAAGTGCGCAAACAAGCAGCATAGAAAGTTTTGAAGCAATTTTTTGTTTGTCAATCACGCCGGGTTCAACTCCTTAAGTAAAAATTATTCTTGAGAGGAAGGCTCGTCCACTGTTTCAGCGGCTTGAGATTCTTCCTCGGGGTTTTCCTCTTTCTCACCGGGAAGTGAGGTGCTGTAAACTATTCTTTCGGGGGTGGATACATCGAAATATCCTTCGGTAATATCGCCTGCACTGCGCAGACTTTCAGCAAAAGCCGCAACCTTATATTCAAGTTCTTCATCATTACCGAAAAAAACAAGCACACCGTTTTCAAGCTCTGCCCATATATCAGTTCCCTCGGCAGTCAGTGACACATATGGGATGGAAAGAGCTTGGAGGTTAAGTTGATTTATATATTTTAATATTACATCAAAACGGGTGGTTTCGTCAATAGAAATTTTTTCACCGACCTCACTTTTTTTTGATGTAAGCCCATAAATGACGGGCGTTATTTTGGGTTCTTCGGAAATTTCCATAACCTTGCCGGTTTCATCTATGGCAGCAAATCCGTTGGAAAGGGCAATGTTTGCGCAAACTTTACCTTCCTCAACTGTAATTTTTACTTTGTTTGGAAAAACTCTGTTAATATCAGCAGATTTTACATAAGCAAGCTTTTCAATTCCGCCGATAGCACTTTTTTTGTTTATTTTAAGTATATGATTGCCCTGAACTATTCCGGAAGCGTCTATGACAGATTGGGCGGAGGTTGCGGATGCACCCTCCACCTCAATATTTTTTACATTAAAAAAGGGTGTACAGAATATGAATGCATAAATTGCGCCGATTATAATTATAAACTGCAAGGTTTTTATTATGCGCTTTCTGCGTTTTATCATCCGGTTTTTTTTGCGCTGTTGGGCACGGGTGGTCATATGTATTCACTTCCCTTTAGATTTTTCTTATGTTTCCTCCTATGGAGGAGATAATTTTATCAAAATTCTCATATCCGCGTTCTATATAGCAAATGTTATCTATTTCGGTTTTACCTTCGGTAGTAAGGGCGGCAATTGCAAGGGCTGCACCACCACGAAGGTCGGGGGATGTAACACTTGCAGGACGAAGCATATTCACCCCGCGTATTACGGCAATCCGGTCTTTTATGGTTATATCTGCGCCCATTTTTTTAAGCTCCGCAGCTGTGTTGAAACGATTTTCAAAAATTGTTTCATTTATAATTGAAGTCCCTTTCATGGTTGTGAGAGCAGCCATAAGCTGAGACTGTGCATCTGTTGGAAAACCAGGGTAGGGCATTGTCTGGACATTATCAGGACATTTAAGTCTGCCTTGGCAGAGTATATGCATTCTGTCCGGCTCGCAGCGAATGTTTGCACCGCTTTCCCTGAGCAAGGATGTAATACTGCTTACATGGCCAGGGATTACTTTTTCAAGCGTAAGTTCTCCTCTTGTCGATGCTACCATGAACATCATGGTAGCGGCTACTATACGGTCGGACATAATGGTTTTTTCTGTCGGAAAAAGGGCAGAAACCCCTTCGATTTCTATAACACTTGAGCCCGCACCGGTTATTTTTGCACCCATAAGATTGAGAAAATGTTGTAAATCAACTACTTCGGGCTCGCGGGCACAGTTTGTAATTACTGTTTTCCCTTTTTGCCTGCAGGCGAGAAGCATTAGATTTTCCGTAGCACCAACTGAGGGAAATCCAAGATGAATATGACCGGGTTTGAATTTGTCAAGCCGGCATTTTATAAATCCATCCTCTTCGGATATATCAACGCCAAGCTGACGGAAAGATTTAAGATGAATGTCTATCGGCCTGAGGCCCAGCTCGCAACCTCCCGGATAGCTACATTCGGTAACACCAAGACGGGCAAGAACTGCCCCTGTAAAAATTACAGAGGAACGCATTTTACGCGTTAGCTCTTCCGGAATTACATATGTAGTTATCTGAGAAGAATCAATGGTGACGGTGTGACCGTCACGCTCTGTTTTGCAACCGAGATGTTGCAGTATTTCAAGGGTTATTTTCACATCGTAAATATCGGGACAGTTGTGAATAACCGTCTTGCCTTCGGCAAGTACCGATGCGGCAAGAATAGGTAAAACCGCGTTTTTTGCACCCTGAACAGTAATGGTGCCGCAAAGTGGGTTTCCTCCCTGAATTATGTATTTGCACATAGTGTTATAAGACACCTCCGCAAAAAATAAAAGGTTTACTACATTCTATGCGGAGGAGGGTTTTTTAGTGACGGGTGAGTGCCAGTACCTCATCATATATAGCCCGGGAAGCGGCAGGTTTTGCCATTTTCAGGGCATTTGCACGAATAAGCTCTGCCCTTTTACTGTCGGAAAAAAGTCCAGAAACAGTATCGTAAAGCAGGTCTGCATTAAGCTCATTCTCAAGAAGCATCACAGATGCACCTGCTGTCTGGAGTGCGGCAGCGTTATGCTCCTGATGATTATTTGTTACATAAGGAGAGGGGATAAGTACTGAGCATTTTCCCATAGCACAAATTTCACTGATTGCAATAGCGCCGGCACGGCTGACAACAATGTCGGCTGCCGCCATAACAGTATCCATATTATATATATAGGGCGTTATTGTAATATTACTTAAGTTTTCACCTTCAAGTGTTTTGATGATTTCTTCGTAATATCTTTTTCCTGTACCCCATATTATGCGGAAATTATTTTCTTTTGTTTTTATAAGTTCAATCATAGTGTCATTGATTTTTTTTGCGCCAAGACTTCCACCGAATACAAGTAGGGTAGGCTCTGTTATTTTAAGCTCGTCCCTTGCAAGAGCGGGGTTTACATTTAATATACCCTCGCGCACGGGGTTACCGGTAAGGACTGCTTTGTTTTTTCGCGGGAGATATTTAATACTGTCCTCAAAGCTGACACAAATACGACTTACCACACGACTTAAAATTTTGGTGGTCATACCGGGAAAAACATTTTGTTCGTGTATAAGAGTAGGAATTTTCATCATTGCAGCGGAAAAAACAGCAGGTCCGCTTACATATCCGCCACAGCCTATAACTATATCGGGAGAAAAGTTTTTGATGATTTTGCGTGTTTCAGAAAGTCCTTTTGCAGCAAGAAAAACCGTTTTAAGATTAGACGGGCTGAGGCTGCGTTTAAATCCTGCAACCTTAATGCATGAAATGGGAAAGCCCTCTTTTGCGACGAGGTCGGTTTCCATGCCACCCTCTTTGCCGATAAAAAGCACTTCTCCACCGTGAGCGGTAATCTGTTTTGCGATAGCTATTGCAGGATTTATGTGTCCGGCAGTACCGCCGGCGGTAACGATTGCTCTTATAGACATGATTAAAAGTCCTTTCAGTTATGTTTTGTACTTTTTACAGTTTTTCTCTGGCGGGAAATGTTAAGCAGAATTCCCATTGAGGCAATTGTAAAAAACAGGTTGGTTCCGCCTGCACTGAAGAAAGGCAGAGGCATACCTGTTACCGGAAGGAGTGAGGTTACAACACAAATATTTACTACAACCTGAACGAAAATAAGTGATGCAAGCCCCATACCGATGAGTGTGCCCAGTTTGTCGGGGGCTTCCATTGAGATTTTTATACATCTCATTATGAGAAGGAAGAATAATAGAAGCACAAAAAATGCACCGACAAAACCGAGTTCCTCGCATATTACAGCGAATATAAAGTCATTGTGGGGTTCGGGAATATAAAGAGCTTTCTGAACGCTCTGACCGAGTCCTTTGCCAAACAGTCCGCCCGAGCCTATTGCGTAGAGTGATTGAATAACCTGCCAGCCGTCGCCTGTGGGGTCGCTGAACGGGTCTAAAAAGCTTGTAATTCGGCTTATACTGTAGTCGCTGGAGAATAAAAGAATTGTAATAAGTAGAACACCTACGGGAATAACTGCAATTAAGAATTTTAAGTTTGCTCCCGCTATAATTACTATTATGCCACATACTGCTGTAATAAGAAGTATTGCGCTTTTGTGAGGCTGAAGGATAAGCGGAATTATAACAATCAGTAACATAATTCCGTATGTCATCCAACTTGATTTGAAGTTGTTTAACGCCTCTTTGGTCTGACTTGAGCATACCTTTGCAAAAAATAATATCCAGACAATTTTAGCAAGCTCGGAGGGCTGAAAAGAAAATCCGCCCAAATTAATCCATCTTTTTGCTCCGTTTAAATCCTCTGCTGAAAGCAGGGGTATAAAAAGCATAACCCATACAACGGCAATTGCGGTCAGTAAAATCTGGGGGGAGGTAAGAATGTGATAGTCGATTTTTGATAGCACAAGCATACCTATAACACCAAGTATAGCCATAATAAGCTGTTTTTTCAAAAAATAAAGGCTGTCTCCCTGACGGTAGAGAGCTGTCACAGAGCTGGCGGATCCTACCATTATTAGACCAAACAGAACAATTATTACAAGTATTATTAAAAATTCCATGTCCATTCTGCCGCCAAAGGCAGGGGAGTCGTTTAATCGGGCAAATAAGCTTTTTTTACTTTTACTGGACAATGTGTTCACCCCTAAAGACCTGCATATGCAATAACACAGAAAAGTGCTGTGAGGGCACAGAATACAAGGTCAATTTTTATTTCGGACCAGCCACACATTTCAAAATGGTGGTGGATAGGACTCATTTTAAAAATTCTTTTACCTGTAAGTTTAAAGGAAGCTACCTGTAAAATCACCGATAAAGCTTCAACTACATATATTAGGCCAGCAATAACAAGATAAAGAGACCAACCGTTTACAACTGCTGCCGCGGCTACAACTCCGCCTAAAAATAAAGAACCGGTGTCACCCATAAAAACAAGTGCTTTTGGCTTGTTATATAGCAGAAAACCTGCGAGCGCACCTGCTACAGCAATAACAAAAAGACCTGTCTGGTTATCTCCAATAAGGCTTGCTGCCGCAGTGAAAAACAGGCAGACAATTATAGTGACGGAGGTTGCAAGTCCGTCTATTCCGTCTGTTAAGTTTACGGCATTCACACTGCCGATTATAACAAATACGGCAAATGGAATGTACCAGCCGCCAAGATTTAAAGCTATATCTGTAAATGGTATTTTAAGTGTAGTATCAATAATATTATTTTTGTAAAGCACCCATACAAAAAGAAGTGATGCAACAAACTGCAAGATAAGCTTTTGTATTTCGGTAAGACCGAGATTGCGTTTTTTTACAACCTTTATATAGTCGTCTATGAAACCAACAACACCAAAGGATACACTCAGGTAAAGAAGCATCATACCTTTAAGCGATGTGTGAAGCATAATAATACAGCTTACTGCTGCGGCAAAAATAAATATAATGCCGCCCATGGTTGGGGTTCCTGATTTTGTATTGTGCCAGGAGGGTCCTTCCTCTCGGATTTCCTGACCGAATTTAAGCTTTCTTAACACAGGCAGAACAAGCGGAGCTGCTATTGCAGACACAGCAAATGATACCAGTGCGGCAAATAAGTAATTCATACCGACATCTCCTATGCATTTATCATGAGTTTATTTTGAAAGGTGGTCTATTACAATCTGTTCTTCGCTGAACGGAATATATCCGTCTTTTGTAATTTGATAGGTTTCGTGACCTTTGCCGGCAAGAAGCACAATGTCGTTTTCGCATGCCATATCCAGAGCAAACAAAATAGCTTCTTTACGGTCGGTAATTGTAGTGAAATCGCAACCGGAACGAATTACACCCGGCTTTATTTCTTCAATAATATCCTCTGTTTTTTCGCTTGACGGGTTATCCTCGGTTATAACACAGAAAGAAGAATATTTGCCGGCAACTTCACCCATTTCGGGACGCTTTGACCTGTCACGGTCACCGGGTGCGCCAAAAACTGTAATGATTCTGCCTTTGGCAAATTCTTTTATGGTTGTGAGAATGTTATAAAGTCCGTCAGGAGTGTGGGCATAGTCTATCATTACGCTGAAAGGAGCCTTGACGGGAACAAATTCCGCCCTGCCTTTAGCGCCTTTGGAAATTATAAGCCCCTTTACAATAGCTTCATCTGAAAATCCAAGAACCGAACAAACAGCTGCAGCAGCAAGAGAATTATAAACATTGAATTTGCCCGGGATATGGGATTTTATAGGAGAGGAAACTTTTCCATGATTTAAGTTATAGATAATACCTTTATCCGATAGTTTTATGTCAGATGCATAAAAGTCTGAATTTTTATTTTCAGTGCTGTATGAATAGACAGTTTTACAACCTGTTTTTGAAGCAATATCTCTGCTGTATAAATCATCGTCATTCATAATAGCAATGTCACACATTTCAAATAACTTTGCCTTGGTAGCTGCATAATTTTCCATACTGCCGTGCAGGTCTAAGTGTTCGTGAGTCAGGTTGGTGAATGCAGCTACGGCAAAATGTGTGCAGCTTACCCGGTGGAGTTCGAGCGAGTGTGAGGATACCTCTGTAATACAGTATTCTGCTCCTGCATCTGCCATTTGTCGCAGATATTTCTGGAAGAGATAGCTTTCGGGAGTGGTTCGTTCTGCAATAGTTACTTTATCGTCAATTACAATGGAATTTGTGCCAATTAGTCCCGTTTTACCGCCCGCCATTTCTATAATGGTACGGATAAGATGTGTGGTTGTGGTTTTACCATTCGTACCGGTAATACCAATAACCTTAATCTCTTTTGACGGATGCCCGTAAAGGCTTGCGGACATTTGAGCCATTGCAAAGCGAGAGTCCTTAACCTTAACGGCAGTTATGCCGGGGGCATGGGCATCCTCGGTTACAACAGCACAGACTGCACCGCGTCTTATGGCATCGCCAAGATATTTGTGACCGTCCAACTTAAATCCCTTGATACACACAAATATACTGCCGGGTGTAACCTCGCGGGAGTTGCAAGTGATAGAGGACACCTCAATATCACTGCTGCCCGAAACTGATATGAAATTAGTTTCCTTTAAAAGTTCACTTAATTTTGCCATTTTTCCTCTAATTTCCGGTGGTAACGCTGATGGTACTTCCTTTTTCGACAAGCTCGCCTGCCGGAGGATTCTGACCGGTAACCACCGTGCCTTCATTCTTTGTTATTTTTATTTTAAAACCTGAGTTTACTGCGATTTCGTTTGCCTGTTCAATATCCAGCGTGAAAAGGTCGGGGACTTTGATCCTTGCTTCTTCGCCGGCAAGATTTGTATGAAGCGTTACGGAAGACCCGCTTTTAACTGGTGTGCCGGATGGCGGATCCTGAGCGAGTACCTGTTCGCCACTTCCCTGAATTACAAACTTAAGTCCATAGTTTGTTAAAATCTGTTTAGATTCCGTTACGGATTTAGAAATAACATCTGGAACAACTGAGGTAAGCTCTTGTGATTCCGCATCGGTGTACTGAGGCTCAATACCGTAATATTGCAGAACTTCACTTATAATTTTTCCGGCTACGGGAGCTGTGATAACACCGCCGTAATAGTTTTCTCCCATTGGTTCATCGAGAAGTACAAGGACAACTATTTTGGGGTCGTCAACGGGAGCAACACCCACGAAAGAACCGATATATTTACCACTTCCACGGGGTTGTTTTTCACTTGTTCCGCTCTTTCCTCCAACACGGTAGCCTTTTACAGCTGCCGTACTGCCAGATTGGGTAACAACTGTTTCAAGAACTGTTTTCATTTTTTCGCTTGTTGAGGCAGAAACAGTCTGACGGATTTTTTGAGGAGAGAAAGATTCCAAAATCTGACCATCTGCAGACTTTATCTCTTTTACAAGATAAGGTTTATATAATGTTCCGCCGTTTACAAGAGAAGAAATAGCGGTAATCATCTGAAGTGGGGTTACCTGGAAACTCTGACCGAACGATGAGATCATAAGGTCAAGGTCGGTAAAAGCATCTTCCTGATGGAAAGCACCAATAGCTTCACCGGGATAATCAATTCCGGTGGTTTCTCTAAAACCGAACATTTTAAAGTTCTTTATAAAATTTTGTCTGCCGATTTTCAGACCTACATTCATTAAAACGGGGTTACAGGAATTAACCATACCTGTCATAAAGGTCTGTGTGCCGTGGCCTGCAGTTTTCCAACAGCTTATATTCCACCCACCCGCCTGGAGGTACCCGTTACAGGTATATGTTTCCTCAAGAGTGGTAACATTTTCCTCAAGTGACATCGCACATGTTATAAGCTTGAAAGTTGAACCCGGCTCGTAAACATCAACGGTAGGTTTATTTCTCTTTATTTTTGAGGTAGCTTCAACATATGCGGCATTGTAATCAGCACCATCTAGAGCATCAAGCTTTGCAATTGTTTCGGGGTCTGTAATTTGTATGGGTTCATTAAGATTATATGTAGGAACACTTGCCATGGAAAGTATTGCACCGGTGTGTGGATCCATTACAATTGCTGCACCACCGCCGGCTGCTTTATTTTCTATATATGCTTCTTCAAGGCTTGATTCAACTATACGCTGAATGGATTCGTCGATTGTCAGTACTATGTCACAACCGGATTGGGCATTATAGTATTGTTCGTATTCAAAAGTAGGGGTGCCAACGGTAGAGTCTGATTTAACAATTGTGCCGGCACTGCCTTTTAAATATTCATCATATTCATATTCAAGACCTTCCAGCCCCTGATTGTCTGCACCAACATTTCCAAGTACCTGTGCGGCGAGGTTTGAATATGGGTAATATCTTTTTGTATCTGAAATGAGAGATACGCCTACCAGATTGTGTTTCTCAAGAAGAGATTCGGGCAGGTCGTTTCCATCTTCGTCTTTACCGCTTATATAACTGCGTAAAATTTCTGATTCCTCAGCGCTTATGCGTTTTTTGATATATTCAAATCTTGAAGACTTTTCAAGTGCAGAATATATTTTGTCCTTATCCACACCCAAAACCTCTGAAAGAGTGGACGCAACCTGAGCGGCATTGCCCTCCTCGTCGATTCTTTTGGGGTCAACTACAACGGTATCCACATTTGCACTTACGGCAAGCTCTTTGCCTTTGCAATCATAAATGGTACCGCGTCGGGGAGTAATTTCATTTTCTTTGGTCTGCTGATCAAGCGCAAGTTGACGAAGCTCGCTGCCGCGCACAAACTGCAGATAAGCCGTTCTGCCGGCAAGAATTACAAAGCATATCGCCAAAACGCCTACGGATAAGAGAATTCTTATATTAATACCAGCTTTTTTTCTTGTTTTTTTCATGGTAGCAGTTCACCTCTGGAAAGCGACTTTGATAAGAGAAGCTCTGACATGCTGACATGACAGAGCTGACACATAAGGCAAAATAAGTCACCTGTAAATATATAATCGTAAATTAATGTAAATATGACAGTATATTGCTCATGAAGCTTTCGCCGGAGTCAGTATCGGATGTTTTGCTGGGTTTTCCGGAAAGAACCTGTGCGTGATTGTCAACCGAAACCCGGATATTTACAATCTGGGTCTGGTCTGGTGTTACCATGCCGAGGTCTTCGGAAGCAATTCGTTCAATTTCATTTAAATCTATACTGCCCTGAAGCTGAACCTTTGCAGTAGTATTTTCTGAATATAGAGTTTCATAGGTGTTCTTTGCGATAAGGATTTCCTTTTCAAGCTCATTGATTGTTGCATAACGAAGAACGACAATCATTAGAAGCGCTGAACAAAAAACAAGGAAAGATACAAAGCTGAAAACGGATTTTGCCTGAAGCGCAGCCGACTTTGATTTAAGTTTTCTGACCGGTGCGGTGCGGGGAGTAGTATTTAGTGTTCTAGCTAAATTATCCTGCATTTTAGGTTTGCTCCTTAATCTGTATTTTTATAGTTTCTGTATTGCACGAAGTTTTGCACTGTGGCTTCTTATATTTTCATTTAATTCTTCCTGACCGGAAACAATGGGTTTGCGGAAAACAAGCTTTCCTTTTGGTTTATTTCCACACACACATACGGGGAGATCTTTGCTGCATATGCAGCCTGCGGTAAGCTCTGCGAAGAGGTTTTTTACAATCCTGTCCTCAAGGGAATGGAATGTTATAACCGCCAGAACTCCGCCCGGCTTTAATACTGACACAAAATCCCTTAATGCCTGTTCAAGAATTTCAAGCTCTCTGTTAACCTCTATTCGTATCGCCTGAAAAGTTCTTTTTGCAGGATGCGGACCGTCTTTTCGTGCTGACTGCGGAATTGCCGCTTTAATCACATCAACTAATTCAAATGTTGTATCAATTGATTTTTCAGCACGCCTTTTCACTATAAAATCAGCAATACGTGCCGCCCAGCGTTCCTCGCCGTAATCGGTAATAATCCTGCGTAAATCTTCCTTTGAGTA
>JAZROP010000028.1:0-3361 GCA_045648785.1 Clostridia bacterium
ATAAGCGGCTCCATTTTGGAGAAATCTATGAAACTTCTGTTCTTTTCTGCCCATTTCCAAAACTCGTCTATGTATACCACCCGGAAGCTACAATCGTTCACCTTTCTTGTATGAAGCGGTAACCCTCTGTTTTTCACCCAGCTTATCATTTTATAAGAATAACTGTTCCGGGTACCGGTTACCGCAACGAGCAGCTGATTAAATGTTACATAGTTTCCATTTTCCAAAACCGCACCAAGTCCAATTCTTGTCGCCTTCAGCTTTATTGCCATTACGCTTCGGCCGAGATGATTTGCTATAGCAGGTATTGATACGTCTCCCCATTTTCTTTCAAGATATTCTATCTCCTCTGTGGACCATGATTTATTTCTCCCCATCTCCTAAACCCTCAATCTCAATACGCACTTTGCAGAGCATACCGTCTTTTATTATTTTCGAAATTGTTTCGGCGAGTTCCGAAGCGCAAAATATCCCGGTATATCCAAAGCTTAGGTTGTTGACTGTAAATTCCGGCACACTCGCATGGGGGGGTATTTCTATTGTCTTCTCTCCGGAGTTTAAGAATTTTTTCCATGCGGTTTTTTGCGCCTCGGTTTTCTTTTTATTGCCATTACCAAATTTACCAACTATTTTCAGTCTTTTTGTCACACCAAAAATTGAGTTGTTGCTATATCCTAACATTTCGCCTATTTCAATCAAGGTCGCTCCATAGGTCTTATGTAAATAAAATATATATTCCCGCTGCGTGTCTTTATCAAGCCTTCTAAACTCAGTTTTATCCATTCGGCAATTAAGATCAATTGTTCTCAGTTCTCTTGCCGGCTCCGTTCTGATGCGGGTGTCTTTTGTTATGATTGGCTTTTTATATTTTCTTCCTATGGTGTCGCCTCTATAAACTTCCATAAGGTCTAAATCATTTATCTTGTTGCTCACTCCTCTTCCCCCTCAACTTTCAAAAACTCCTCGAACTTTGCCATAGCCTTTTCCTGGTTCTTGTTAGGCTTGTCCGATTTCTGACTGTACTTTAAATGCTTTTCAAACAGATTCGCAACAAACTTTTGTGCATCACGGTAGCCTTGTTTTTTTCCGTCATAATATCCCTTGGGTGGTTTATTATCTGCAATGCCGTGCTTGCCCACGCCCTGGCTGCCGCTTGTCTTGTTCCTCAGCTGGTAGCCCCAGTTTGCATAAAGCTTTATGTAATACTGTTCCTTTTTGTCAAGCTCCGATTCAGGATAAAAATAATAAAAGATTTGCCACCCGGCAAGATTTTCCTCACTCCAAAATCCGTGCTTTTTAATTGACAGGTCTATGTGCTGATAGCCCTTTAAATGCCCTGCAAGTCTTGTGAGCAGGTGTTTTGCCTGTCCTATGTATGCATATTTAAACCCATCCTCTTCACGAAGGAAGATGTATATGCCTGATGTTTCCGGAACGCCCGGACACACTTTCAGTATTCTCTGTTTGTTTTTATACTCAATAGCTTTAATCTGCCTGTAATTAACTGCCATTTTTCTCCATCCTTCCTTTCGACCCATTCTCAAATGCGTCGTAGTCCTGCTCCCTTTGGTCGAAATTAGAAAATTTCGTCGGTTTGGCGTTACTGCCATTTTTAGGATTACTCTTTTCCGCCTCAGCTCTCGTCTTTCTTCCGGCGTTTGCATGGTTATTAAGTATAGCTTCCACATATGCCCATGTCCGCTTGTTCTGTCCTACCGCCTGCTCGATGGCATATTCAATAAGCGATACATCTACATCGTTCATCCACGCCAAAAGTCTTTCCATTGTCATTGGCGTTATCGGTATTGCCATATTCTTCTGATAAAAAGAGAATAGCTCAGCAGCGGCAGGAGAAAGCTCCGCAGGAGTATCTTCTGTTTTATTTTCATTAGTTTTAATTGTATTTTTATTTATGTCGTCATTCTTGTTGCAATTATCCGCATTATTGTTACAAGAAACGGCATTATTGTTACAATTATCATTATTTTGGGTATAGTCTGAAAGCCCTGGCTCTGATTCATCTTCTAAAAGCCAGAACTTTGTCGCCTGAAAAGACTGTTGCCTTTTCTTGGCGAACTGCCACCGCCTCTGGATACCTCGCGAGGTGATAATGCTTTGCGATAGTAGATTTACGTCAAATAGACCACATACACCGCAATAGGAAATCACCTCTGAAATGACCTGCCGATTCCTTATCCATTTACTTCCCACGCTACGGTAAATATAAAGGATAAGTGCATCACTTAACTTTGCGTAGTACCCTTCGTTTTCTGATATGTAACACATTATCCGGAAAAATATAGCCTCACCCAAAGGACCGTATTTTTCGTTTAAATCAATTATTTTGCCGTCATCGAACAAGCCAACGTCAAATTGCCAAAACTCCAACGATTGTTTTGGTTTTCTCATTTGGTGTTCCTTTCTTAATTTAATTAAAACGGCAGCTGCTCATCCGACTCTGCCGGTGCAAATCCCTGCGGAGCATTTCTCTCCGTCTGCTGCGAAACTGCAGCACTTTCTTTTTTACTTTCTGCAAAATGTACCTCGTCAGCTATAATGTTTATAGCAAATCTCTTTTTACCGGTCTGCGAATCATCCCATGACCTTGTTTCAAGCCTTGCACAAACTGCCACAAGCTGACCCTTATGAAAATATCTGCTTACAAAATCAGCTTTCGGTCCAAAAGCAGTAATGTTTAAAAAATCTGTCTGCCTCGTTTCTCCTGCCCTAACAAAATCTCTGTCAACCGCCAGGGAAAATTCTGCTACACTCGTTCCGCCCGGCGTTTGTTTATAGTCCGGGTCACGCGTTAAGCGCCCCATACCAATCCATTTATTTAACATAACTTCTCCTTAAAATTTCATTTTGGAATAAACGAGGTCTTTTTCATCCCAGTTATCATAATGCCCCTGCAGATACTCTTTAAAGAACGCCTGGAGCTCATCGTGCATATCGCCCTGGTCCATTGCCATATGATGTCTGAAACACATTACACCGAGATTTTGAGGAATCCCTAACCCCAACCTTGACCTTGGAATATAATGTGCTATCTGCAGACCGTATGTGTCACCGCATACGATACAGCAATGTCCGTCTCTCTCCATTACCTCTTTTCGTACCTTTGGCGAAATATCACACGCTCTTGCTCTTTTGCTTGCCATATTCCACCATTAAAGACTCAAGCTCTGCCGGAGACATTGTCTCTATTCCCTGCTCTTTGCAATCCTGCACGCATAGGTCTATAAGCCTTGACATCTGTCTTGTATCGTAAGTAGAAGAACCGAAAAAACAAGCTACATTAGTAAAGCCGTCAATCTTTGAATCTCCCACTATTACACATATCCATCCCATACCTTTGCTC
>JAZROP010000029.1:0-3270 GCA_045648785.1 Clostridia bacterium
TTTTTTCATAGATAAATCCTCCGATGTGTATTTTCTCGACTGGCAGGTCGACTTTATTATATCACATCGGAGGATTTTTGTTCACCGGTTAACCTTTATAGAACCACGCGACTATCGCGTGGTTTTCGTTATACAAAAAAAGCTCCGCCTGAAAAAGGCGGAGCTTTATGATTCTTTTTTATTTATTCTAATCTAAAATATACACTTTAACTTGTCTTCTGCCAAAACGCATAGCTTCGGAGTAACTATCCATAAAAAGGTCAACTCTGTTCCCTTTTATCGCTCCGCCTGTGTCGCCGGCAATTGCATATCCGTAATCCGGATAAGAGTCCATTGACTCAACATATACTCTTGTGCCTAGTGGAATAACTCTCGGGTCAACTGCTATTACACCACGCTGAGCTTTCATTCCGCTTGCTGTAATCCCATATCCTCTGTCTCCGGGATTTTTTCCACAACTTGCATAGGAAAGGTCGTACGCCGATGCAGCGCAAGTCATAACCGACGAATAGTTAAGTGTTCCACCATTACTACGATCAATACCGCCACGGGACATTGTGCCCCCATAGTAGCTTACACCATATTCGCTAACCTGATTTACAGGTTCACTTACAATTTTTTCTCCGGCAAGTTCACGGCTTACCTCTTCACCATTGTGGTAAACAACCTTGTAGTAAAGCTCTTTTGTGCCAGCCTTACCTTCTGTTTTAATTCTGGTTGTTCCACGCGCCAGACTGCTGTTAGGAGTTGATATTGTTCTGTAAGGAATTCTTTCCTTAACAGTAATCAAATCCTCTGCCACCTGTGTGATTTTAATTTCTGTTCCCTTGTTTACTACGCTATCCAACGAAGGAGTTACAATGTCCATTTCGCCAAGCTCTATGCCTCCGGCTTTAAGTGCCTGAGCAACAGTTTGCGAAATTGTGTGAACAGTAACTCTCTCATTCCCGATTGTTACTCTTATCGGGAAAGCTCTTGCTATAGTAATACTCCGGTTTTGTTTCAAACTTGATGCAAGAGGCGGAGAAACAACGTCGTGTTCTCCGACTGCAATGTTGCTGCGGGCAAGAATCAAACCCACAGTTTTGTCCATGGTTGTAATAACCTTTGGACTGCCACCGTCAACTGTTACTGTGACGGTTTTGATGGATAAAAGCGTAGAGGTGGTCATTACAGTTATGGCAGCAAGCACAAGCAGGATTGCCTGTGACAGTCTTAAGGATAAAATCCCGGAGACCGCTTTTCGTGCTCCAAACATTTTAACACATCTCCTTTCACCGCCGACTATTCTACTACATTTTTTTTTGTTTGTCAAATTTCCAATCAAGGCGTTTCGTATTGACAACGGCAAAAAATAAGTGTAAAATAGAATATATTGTGGTTTAGGAGGAATAAAATAAAAATGAACCACAGTATCTGCATAAGCGGATTTTCAGTATTTTTTAAAAAGCCATTCAACCGTTTTTGTGCATTTTCCATAACTGGAAATATTTTTCTGTTTGATTATATAGTAAATATATATAGTTTTACGATGGCAAATATTCCTGTTTAGTAAAATTGTAGAAAAAACTTGCCGCTTTTTTGAAATTCTCAGGTAATAATTACAATAAAAATATGTAAAAAAGAAGGTTTTTTTAATGAAAAATGCTTTTTTTGATAGAAATAAAATTCATTTTATAGGCGTGGGCGGAATAAGCATGAGCGGTCTAGCTGAATTTTTTCTGTCCAGAGGCTATAAAGTTTCCGGTTCGGATATCAATTACTCGGACACCATCCGTCACCTTGAGGGGTTAGGTCTTACTTTTTGCGGAGAACATAATGCCGAAAATGTTCAGGGAATAGACGCTGTCATTTACACCTCGGCTGTTAAACATGATAATCCCGAGATTGCAGAAGCCAGACGACAGGGAATTGAAATAATAAGCCGCGCTCAGCTTTTGGGATATATAATGGATGATTATAAAAAATCTATAGCTGTTGCCGGCACTCACGGCAAAACTACTGTAACCTCGATGATTTCTTATATTTTTGAAAAACTTGGAACAGACCCCACAATACTCGTAGGTGCGCATCTCGATATCATTGGCGGTAATATGAAAACAGGAAACAGCGATTTTTTCATCGCCGAGGCGTGTGAATATTGTCGCAGCTTTTTAAGTTTTTATCCATATTCCGCCACTATACTTAATGTAGAGCCCGACCACCTTGATTATTTTAAAGACGCAGACGATTATCACAGTGCATATTCGGAATTTCTAGGTAATGTAAATCTAGATGGTTTTGTGGTTGCATGTTATGACGACAAAGACCTTATGAGGCTGACCGAAAACATTCCGCAAAAACTTGTGACTTATGGACTGTCCGGAGGGGATTTTACCGCTGCCGATATAACGTCAGATTTGTCCGGTACCAAGTATGTATTATTATATAAGGAAGAAAAGTTGTGCAATGTGTCGCTTTCTCTGCACGGTGCACACAATATTTCAAACTCGGTTGCTGCCCTTGCAAATGCTTACATGTACGGTCTTGATATGCAAAAAGCAGCTAATGCTTTAAAAGATTTCAGCGGTGCCTCACGGCGCTTTGAATATCGCGGAAAGGTGTGCGGAGCAAATGTATATGATGATTATGCTCACCACCCCACCGAAATCAGGGCTACCCTTGATACAGCCCGCGAGGCTACCGAGGGAAAAGTCATCTGCATATTCCAGCCACATACCTATTCGCGTACTTTGACTTTGTTCGACGAATTTGTTACTGCTTTTGACAAAGCCGATATTCTTATTCTTGCGGATATTTATGCAGCACGCGAAAAAGATGACGGGCGCGTTTCTTCAAAAATGCTTGCTGACAAAATTCGTCAGCATTTTTCAGAGTGTATATATATAGGTAGCTTTGATGAAATTTCATCCAAAGTAAAATCTGTTGCCGCTGAAAAAGACACCGTTATTGTCATGGGTGCCGGAGATATTGTAAAACTAACCGACATTTTATTACAATAGTATTACTTTTTTGTAACTACAAAGGAAAGTTTCCTTCTCGTGTCGAATTATAAAAGATATACTATCTTTTTGTCCCTGGAGAAAACTTATGAAATTACGATTTTTAAATTTTATAATACTATTAATAACCGTCTTAAGTGTTTTTTCAAGCGTTGCGCTTGCAGACGATATCAAACTGTATTTTGACGGTAATCTCCTTTCGTGCGATGTTCCCCCGGTTATTATAAGCGACCGCACGATGGTTCCTGCACGCGCATTTTTCGAAGCA
>JAZROP010000030.1:0-19355 GCA_045648785.1 Clostridia bacterium
ACAACAAGTCCGCCATTTCGGTCAATATCAGTTGCCATGGCGGATTTTCCTTTGCCGTTAAAACAGTAATTTATTTCTTTTCCCAGTAAAATGGACCGTTTTTTATACTTTTCAATGAAAGTGGTATCTTCAGGAGTTTTACACATATCAAGCAGATTTTTTGTTATCTCTGCTATAAGTCTTTCCCGCGGAACATCAGCCCCAAGGGTCCCTGCAATATCTGAAATTTCAGGAGGAAAATCCGAGGTGGTAACATTAATTCCAATTCCGACAGTAACCGCAATGCCGTCCTCTCTCGTTTGAGATTCTGCAAGAATACCGCAGATTTTCTTATTATCAAGATAAATATCGTTAACCCATTTTATACCGGGAGATTTCCCTGTTAAAGCGATTATGGCATCCGTTACGGCAACCGCTGCTGCTGAGGTAATAAAAACTGCATTTTGCGGAGCTTTAAAACCGCCGATTGTAATGGACATATATATTCCTGTAGCCGCAGGGGAATAAAAACTCCTGCCCAGCCTACCCCGTCCGGCAGTCTGGGAATCTGCCACCACAAGCAAGGGCAAATTATGTCCGGATGCCGCCATGTCTTTTGCCGCCCGGTTTGTGGAATCAACACTTTTAAAAACGGTTACCGGTAGATTCTTATATTTTTCAGGCAGAAATTCTACTATCAGCGAGGAAGAAATATACTCAGTCATTGCTCTCAAAAACCTCACCGCTTATGGCGTCTACATAGAAAAGAAGCGTCTCCGGATTAACGGACAGACTGTCCGCCGTTGCACCAAACATAAAGCAATGGCGACGGGTTCCACCTATATTAACAGTAAGAGCTCTGTTGTCGCTTGCCGAAGCAATAACCGCACTACTGCCAAGTCTTTCCCGTGCTGCCTCAAGTGCTTTTTTCTCAGCTTCATTAGAATCTATTTGTGTTTCTGCCGAAAAATCGAAAAAGAGCTCGTCCTCAGCGTCCCCGGTCAGGAGATATTCATCGCCTTCTGAGGTTTTTCTGTTCTTTTTGAAATATGCAAAAGCGGCAGCACCTGCAGCAATGCCCGCTCCAAGTGCAATAAAAAGGTTTTTTCTGTTTTTCATATAGTTCACTCTCCTGATTTTATTTTTTCCATATTGCCATTACCGTTGTCAAATATTTCGCCGGTGTCTGCATCAACATGATAAAGTCCACGAATCTTACCTGTTTGTTCATAAATACTTTTGGACTCGGCGGCATATATGTATATATTTCTCTTAGTCCCGTAAATTTCAATTTCCGAAGGTCCCTCAGAACTTAAGAATATAATAAAAGCATCGTCTCCAAACTGTTCGCATGCAGTCTGTCTTGCAATTTCCCTGAGCTGTGGCTCAGTATATTTGTGTTTAATATCATTGACCTTTTCCGTTTGTTCTTGTTGCTGAGGGCTTGACGCTTCCGGAGCAGACCCATTTTCAGTACCGGTAAAAAACCACACGCAAAGCACCGACATTAAAATGACAAATGCACATATTACAGCAATAACAGCAGGCTTGCTTTTAAATTTATTAATCATTAAGTTATACTCCCTTGTAAAAACTATTAAAAAAATAAAAATTCTTGCTAATTCTGTCGAAATGTGTTATACTAAATATAAAGGAGGGGCTCACAATGAGTTTTGGTGAAAAATTTTCCGTGCTTGTAAGCAGCAGTAATCTTTCGCGCAGAAAGCTTGCGCAGGCATTGGGGTTCGGTTCTCCGGGAAGCATAGATTATTATATGAAACATGACAAGCTTCCGGGATATGATGTGCTCGGAAGAGTATGTGAGCATTTTGGTGTGTCCCCTGAATATTTTGGTACCACTGCGCCAGTGGCTGTAACAAGTTTGCACCAGGACGAGAAAAAGTATCTTTTCGACGATGCTCCCATTCCTATTTTATCTGATGAGAGCGAAAATGCTTTGCAGACAGGTGTGCTTAATCTCTCGGGGATAGGTATTCACAGCGGTTTTGCGATTGTTGTTGATGAGCGTTTGGAAACTCTCGGGTTCCCGCTTGGAAGCACACTTTATCTCTCAACACGGTTTGAAATTGATTCTGTTGATATAGCGATAGTTGAATATAAAAAGGAGAGGTTTTTTGCTTCTGTTGAAATGAGAGGGAAAAGCCTTGTAATTCTCCCTCTTGACAGAACAAAACCTCCGGTTACTGTCGGAACAAACCAGAAGGATGTTCGGATTATCGCTTCACTGGAAAACATACTTATCAAACCTAATCTGATTAATTTCCGCCGTTGACCGGCGGATTTTTTAATGTTTTCCGCCGCCAATAAATTCACGGATAAGTGAATTGTCTGATACTACAGCTTCGGACAGAGCAAGAGAAGGGGTAAGAAGTCGTATGATTTCTGACATTTCTCCATGGCTTTCTATGTTGTCAAGCTGTGTGCGGAAGAAGGATTTATATATTCCCAGTTCATATGGAATAAAGGTGTCTATATCATAGGTGGAGCGATATTTATACGGCATTACATACAAATCCTCGCCCCGTTTTACATTTGCAGCGGCAATGCAGGTCTGAGAAAAAGTCCTGCCTCTGTGAATGTTATCACGAATCATTCTTCTAATCAGCCGTACATTTTCGGGATGGATAGTATGATTTTTGCATACAACGCGTGTACGGACGCTAATATAAATTTTCGCCGTTTTACTGTCCGGCACAGTAATTACATTAGGGTTTAGGGCGTGAATTCCTTCAAAGATTACAAGTTCTCCCGGTTTCCTTTTCAGAATTTCGCCCGAGCTTAAGCAGGCGGAATTCACAAAATCATAAACCGGCAGTTCTACGGGATGGCAGGCAATAATATCCTCAATCTGACCGTTCAAAAGGTCATAATCAAGTCTTGCCGGAGATTCAAGGTCGAGAGTCCCTTCTTTTGCGTCTGTTTTTTCCTCGGGTAAAAGTGAATGGAAATAGTTATCCATGGAGAGTGTATGAGTTTCACACCCCATGCCGTCAAGAAAATTTTCAAGCAGATGAGCTGTCGTAGTTTTACCCGAGCCCGAGGGACCGGATAACAAAATTACAGGACACTCATTACGGTTCTTATATATATTTTCAGCAATTTCTCTGACCTGAGAAAAATATTTTTCGTCAGTTTCCTGAACAAATTGCCGGGCATTTTCTCTTATGCGGGAATTAATGTCGTTAATATTTATTTCCATAAATTTCCCTTTCTAATGTTTTGTTATAACAATTCTACCACATTTCTTTCTCTATTTCAAGTAGAGAGGACTCTACAATATACTATTTTACGGAGAAAGGAGTATATTTATGAGAAAACAAACTTGTATTTGAAAAGCGGATGTGTTAAAATTGTAACTGAGTTGAGGTGAAAAATATGATTTGGGAATATCTTCGTGAAGAAGAATTTGAATAGGCAATTAAAGATTCAAAAGTGTTATGTATTCTGTAGGATTATGTGGACGAAAAGAAAAAATATGGTCACGCCTGCTTTAATGAAACGGGCTGGATTTATGCAATACATCCAAAACTTGCTAGATTGGATAAAGCATCGGACGAAAGCGGCAGTTTTACACACAGATTTGATGAATTTACAAAACGGAAAATAAATTTGCCCTTTGCATGGATGGCGGATTATCCAAATTCATATGCCGGAGATATGCACGAGGGAATAAACGAGCGGATTGCGATGACAATGATGGAACATTCTGTTAGAAAGGCAACGGAGATTTTCCAACTTTTGAAAAACGAAACCATTTCAGATGAATATTATAAGGAATGGGCGGTCAAAAACTGATACGGGAGAAATAAAGATGAATGAAAAAAGAAAACTGTTAGGATTACCCATATATACCTTGGGTGAAGAGGTTATGAATGCCGTAACTCATGGCATGGGCACCGTTTTAGGTATAGTTGCATTGGTGCTCTGCGTTGTAAAATCTGCTTTGATGGGAGATGCTTTTGGTGTTGTCGGCAGTTGCATTTACGGAACAACGCTTATAATTTTATACACAATGTCATGTCTTTATCATGCGCTTGGAGTAAATCGGGCAAAAAAAGTGTTCCAGACATTTGACCATTGCAGCATATTTCTTTTGATTGCGGGGACATATACACCAATAACCCTCGTGGCAATGAGAGGCTGGATTGGGTGGACGGTTTTCGGGATTGTCTGGGCTGCAGCGGTCGTGGGAATTACCTTTAACGGAATAAATGTTAAGAAATATTCTGTAATGTCAATGATTTGCTACATAGCAATGGGGTGGGTTATAATTCTGGTATTTCCGGAATTCATAAGCCGCGTTCAATCAGCCGGAGTGTGGATGATTTTCTGGGGCGGGGTTGTTTATACGCTTGGAGCGGTGGTGTATGGATTTGGGAAAAAAGCAAAGTATATTCACTCAATCTGGCATCTTTTTGTGCTTGCCGGAAGTATAATACATTTTTATGCAATATACCTTTTTATACTATAAAAACAAGAAACTCCCCGAGAGGAGTTTCTTGTTTTTAATCTAAATTTTTATCGTCTCTCCCGGGGTTACACAATAAACCTTTCCGTAGTTTCTGAGTACAGCGATAGCCTCAAATGAGAAAAAAGCGGTCTTAGACCTGCTTTTTTGCATCTTGACTATATGGTGAAAATGTAGTATAATAAAATATTATTTGAAAGGGGCGAGACCAAATGAGTAAAACAATAATTCCCGAAGGATATAAATCCTCGCTGAATTTATTCGATACACAAGTAGCTATCGGAAAACTTAAGAGAATTTTTGAGGATAATCTTGCTCAGGCGCTTAATTTAAAGCGTGTGTCTGCGCCTCTGTTTGTTGACCCGGAGATGGGTATTAACGACAACTTAAGCGGAGTGGAAAGACCGGTTTCTTTTGACATTCCCGAAGTGAAAAGAAACGGAGAAATTGTTCATTCTCTTGCAAAATGGAAAAGAATGGCTCTGAAAAAATATGATTTTCGCCCGGGTAGAGGACTTTATACAGATATGAACGCTATTCGTCGGGATGAGGAGCTTTCAAATATTCATTCAATATATGTTGACCAGTGGGACTGGGAAAAGGTTATTACAAAAGAGGACAGAACGGAAAAATATCTTAAAGACACCGTTAACGCCATTGTGGGTGCGGTTTGCGATACGCTTGATACATTAAAGGCGCGCTACCCGCAGATTACCACCGAGATTAAGCGTGAAGTTTCTTTTGTAACATCTCAGGAACTTTTGGACCTTTATCCTGATATGACCGGTAAAGAAAGAGAAAATGCTTATCTTAAAGAACACAAAACCGCATTTATAATGAAAATAGGCGATAAGCTTACAAATGGTGAGCCTCACGATAATCGTGCTCCTGACTATGACGATTGGGAATTAAACGGCGATATTATGTTCTGGAATGATATGCTTGGAAGAGCATTTGAAATTTCCAGCATGGGTATCAGAGTGGATGAAAAATCACTCGACCGTCAACTTTCAGCGGCGGGATGCGATGACAGAAGAAATCTTCCTTTCCACAAAATGCTTTTAGATGGAGAGCTTCCGCTTACAATGGGTGGGGGAATAGGTCAGTCAAGACTTTCAATGCTGATTTTGGGCAAAGCGCATATTGGAGAAGTGCAAGTTTCTCTTTGGGATGATGATACTGTAAAAACCTGCGAAGAAGCAGGAATAATTCTGCTCTGAGAAAGGTAGGAAAACTATGACTAATATACCTGAAATTTTTGGAAGCATGGTTTTTGGCAAAGATGAAATGAAAGGCCGACTTCCTGAAGATGTTTATAAATCACTGCTCAGAACTATAGAAAAGGCGGCACCGCTGGATAAGGCACTTGCGACGGTAATTGCAGACGCAATGAAAAACTGGGCTATTGAAAAGGGTGCTACTCATTACAGCCATTGGTTCCAGCCAATGACAAGCTTCACAGCTGAAAAGCATGACAGCTTTATAGTTCCCGACGGTGAAGGTCATGTTCTTATGGAATTTTCTGGCAAAGAGCTTGTAAAAGGTGAATCGGATGCATCAAGCTTTCCGTCGGGCGGACTCCGTGCCACATTTGAGGCGCGCGGCTATACGGCGTGGGACCCGTCATCATACGCCTTTATAAAAGATAAGACACTTTACATACCCTGTATATTCTGTTCTCACGGTGGCGATGCACTGGATAATAAAACGCCGCTGCTTCGCTCGATGGAAGCAATAGATAAGCAGGCTAAAAGAGTTTTGAAACTGTTCGGCAAGGAAACTTCAAGAGTTATTCCGGAAGTTGGTCCCGAACAGGAATATTTTCTTATAGATAAAGAACTTTACGAAAAGCGTAAAGACCTTAAATATACCGGCAGAACCTTATTTGGAGCAAAGCCTCCAAAAGGACAGGAAATGGACGATCATTATTTCGGAACCATCAGGCCGAGAGTTGCCGAGTTTATGAAGGAGCTAGATGAAGAACTCTGGAAGCTGGGTGTTCTTGCTAAAACAAAGCATAACGAAGCAGCTCCTGCACAGCACGAGCTTGCCCCGATTTTTTCAACTGTTAACATTTCTACCGACCATAACCAGATAACTATGGAGGTTATGAAAAGAACGGCAGAAAAACACGGGCTTGTATGTTTGCTTCATGAAAAACCGTTTGCAGGTGTAAGTGGTAGCGGTAAGCATAATAACTGGTCAATTTCTGCCAGAAAAATAGGAAATCTTTTAGATCCGGGTGATTCTCCCGAAGATAATGCACAGTTTTTATTGTTTCTCTGTGCTGTGATAAAAGGGGCGGACGACTACCAGGATCTCTTAAGAACCTCTTGCGCTACTGCCGGCAACGACCTGCGACTTGGAGGGGCTGAGGCACCCCCGGCAATCATATCCATTTTCCTCGGTGACGAGCTTTCGGAAATTATTGACGCAGTCGAAAAAGGGGAAAAATACGAAAAACATGGCAAAAAATATATGGAGATAGGTGTTGACCTTCTGCCCAAAATCCGTATAGATGCAACCGACAGAAACAGGACATCTCCGATGGCATTTACGGGCAAAAAATTTGAGTTCAGAATGCTTGGTTCCTCTAATACAATAGCTTCTACAAATATTATGATTAATGCGGCGGTTGCGGAATCACTCAGAATTTTCGCAGATCGTCTTGAAAAAGCGGATAATTTTTCCAAAGAGCTGACCGCTTTAATAAGAGAAACTATAAAGGAGCACAAACGCATTATTTTCTCAGGCGACAACTATTCGGAGGATTGGATTAAAGAGGCAGAAAAACGCGGTCTTTTGAATCTTAAAAATACTCCCGACTGCGTTCCCTCACTTGTAGCGGACAAGAATGTTACAATGCTTACACGCCATGGTATATTCACAGAGGCAGAACTTAAATCCAGATGCGAAATCAAGCTTGAAAATTATTGTAAAACCGTAAATATTGAAGCACTTACAATGCTTGAAATGGCGAAAAGAGAATATCTGCCTGCAATTCATAAAGCAGCGAGAGAGGCAGCAAGAACTGTTAAGCTATATGAAGAAACAGGGGTTGATGCTGCTGAAGAACGAGAAATTCTTGGTAGCATTGCCGGCTTTGGCAAACAACTTTCTGTTGCTATCAAAGAACTTGAAAAAGCGATGGCAGAAAAAGGAAATGCAACGGATTATATTAAGCTTTCAAGATATTTTGCCGATATTGTTATTCCTGCTATGGATAATGTAAGAAAAACGGTTGATGCCGCTGAACTTATTGTTTATTCGGGAATATGGCCTGTACCATCTTATGGCGAATTATTATTCAGTGTATAATTTAAACTGCCTGTTCAATTTAATTTGAACAGGCAGTTTTCTTTTACTTCAGTCTTTTTTTATAAACTTTGTTTTAATATATTTAAAAGTTTCCTTTTCACCCTTTTCTGATAGCATGCGGAGCAAAAATTCCAACTGGTCAGAGGTTTCAGGATGGATTACACGGGTATCCTTCGCACGCAGAAAGTATTCAAGAGGGTGATTTATGGTATAATTTTTACCTTGATAAGTTTTACTTGCCGCGACACGGTCGCAAAACATTTCTGCTACAAAGACTTTAGGCATTTTCACAGGCATAATCCTGTGAGTATGCGGGTCGTAATCGGTCCAGTATTCAAAGTGATGACGATTTCTGCCCTTGTGATGCAACCACGCCGTTGAATAGCCTTTGTCAACTCTCTCGGCTTCGTTGGGGCTTCGGGTACCATCGGTATAATACTTTGCCACATTAAAAAATTCAACCGGATTGTATTTTGAAAGGTCGTGCATGAGACCGCGCCAGGGAATTCCTGCACGAAAACAATGAGCAATGACCTTGTGACGATGTTTTGTTATGGTTTTAAAATGTTTGAAAGCTTTTATCAACTAAATTCACCTGACTTTATATTTCTATAAAATATTATACTCCTTCGGCGCACACTTGTCAACAAAATCGGATTTACATAACCTTGCGAAAAATATTGATTAAGTTTATGTTTTGTGTTACAATAGTTAAGGGTAAGGAATTTCCACTCAAAAAAGGGGGAAAAGTTATGAAAACGGATGTAATTATAATAGGAGCGGGGCCTTCGGGGATTTTCACCGCAATAGAAATGATTCGTAAGGGTTGCAAAAAGAAAATAGTTCTTGTGGAAAAAGGAAGTGCTATTGAAAATCGCACCTGTCCCAAGGAAAAAACAAAAAAGTGTGTTAACTGCAAACCTTACTGCCATATAACAACGGGCTTTTCCGGAGCGGGCGCTTTTTCGGACGGAAAGTTGTCTCTCAGCTATGAGGTAGGAGGCGACCTGCCAAATCTTGTGGGTGCAGGACTTGTTCAGGAAACAATTGATTATACTGATAAAATTTATCTTGAATTTGGTGCGGATGAACATATTGAGGGGCTTGGAAACACTGAAGAAGTGAAAGAAATCAGAAAACGAGCTATAAAGGCGGGACTGAAACTGGTTGACTGTCCAATCAGACATATGGGAACCGAAAAGGCACAGGATATATACTATTCAATTGAGCAGTACCTCGCTGAAAACGGGGTTAAAATGATGTTTGGATATGAATGTACTGACTTGATTTTAAATGGAGACAAATGCGAGGGTGTGTTTATTACAAACGGTAAAGAAGAGCTTGAAATTTACGGAAAATACACCATAATTGCCACCGGCAGACGGGGAAGCGACTGGCTGGAAAAAATATGTTCTGAACATAGCATTGCTCATCAGCCGGGAACGGTTGATATAGGCGTTCGTGTTGAAGTGCGCAATGAAATCATGGAAAAGGTAAACGAGGTTCTTTACGAATCCAAGCTTATAGGATATCCAAAACCCTTTAAAAACAAAGTTAGAACTTTTTGCCAGAATCCGGGAGGTTTTGTAAGTCAGGAAAATTATGACAACGACCTTGCGGTGGTAAACGGTCACTCATATAAAGAACGCAAGTCGGATAACACAAACCTTGCGATACTCTGCTCACATAACTTCAACAGTCCGTTCAATCAGCCGATAGCATATGCTCAGAAGGTTGGCGAACTTACCAACATGCTTGGTGCCGGACATATTCTTGTACAGAGATACGGTGATATCCTGGACGGAAAACGCACCTGGCAAAAAGAACTTGACCACTCAAACCTTAAGCCGACTTTACCTGATGCGGTTGCAGGGGACATTACTTCGGCAATGCCATACAGAGCCATGATAAATATTATTAATTTCATTCAGGCGGTGGATTATGTGGTTCCCGGCTTTGCCGGCGACGAAACATTGCTTTACTCACCTGAGCTTAAGTTTTACAGTAACCGCGTAAAAATGGATGAAAACTTAAACACAAGCCTTGAAGGACTTTACTGTCTTGGTGACTCAAGTGGCTGGACAAGAGGTCTTATGATGGCGTCTGTAATGGGCGTTCTTATGGGAAGAAAGATTGCAGAAGCTGAAAAATAGTTAAAATTAATAAAAAACTCTCTCTTTTATGTTTAATTTGTAAATTGACAAAAGGGGAGGGTTTTTGTATAATTATATCAAATACTTTTTTCAGGAGGGTAATTATGAAAAACATCAGCAAAATTGTGCTTGTTGCTATGATAGTTTCTCTGTTTGCTTCCTTTGCGGGATTTGCATATGACTATGTACAGCAGGAAACTATTGATGCAGTAACAGCAGAATCAATCTGGACAGACGGTGAGTTTGACCCGGAAAAAGAAATTACAGGTGCACAACTTGCCGGTATGCTTGAAAGAGCACTTGGCGTAGATGGCAAGGAGTTTATTCCTGAATTTGCTGCCGACAAGGCGGTTACAAGGGTTGCTCTTGCGGTTACTGCCGATAAAGCAGGAAGAACTCTTATTGAAAATTATATGAACAAAAAGGTGTTCAAAGAATTGTATATGGACACTGATGCACTTACTGATGAAGAATATCAGAGTGTTGCTAACTCGGTATATTATGGCTTTGTTATTCCTTATGCAAGCAAAGCTTTTGAGCCTGCGAAAAATGCAAGCTGTCTTGAAGCGGCAAAAGCAGTTCTTACAGTTAAGAGTATGGCGAAAAAATATGAATTTACTGTAAGAGATGTTACCGAAAAGGACGACCCAAAAAAGTTTGATGTTTATCAGACAGGTACCATTACCCAGAACAATGGTGTCGGCGGTTTTGGTATGCTCGCAAGATTTGACGGTGCTCCCGGCGAAATATATGTTGCAAAATCAACAGTTGAACCTCTGCTTGAAGGCCAGCTGGGCAATGTTGCTCCTCCGGTAACAGTAGCCAGAGTTATTGACCCGGATGGTAATGTTGTTGCCAGGGCAACTCTTGATATTGTAAAAACAGGAAAGATTGAAAAAATCATTAACATTCCTGAAGGTAAAGCTGGTATCTATGCAATCAGCTTCTCCAATGGCCGCGAAGGTGACCTT
Organism: Clostridia bacterium; assembly: GCA_045648785.1. GTDB lineage: Bacteria > Bacillota > Clostridia > RUG12999 > RUG12999 > RGIG7450. The sequence goes on from JAZROP010000030.1 coordinate 10,911, forward strand.
TGCGAAGTTGCTGTAAATGGTGCTAAAAGCTGGGGCGTTCGTGGTGAACATTCGTTTGCTTACACGGACACAACACCTAAAACAGGTTATGTATATATTCCCAAAATGGCTAAACATTTAAGCCTTGCAGTTGATGGTCTTGAAAAGGTTATTACACTTACTGCTCCCGACGGAACAATTTATGAAGCAGAGCTAGACCCCAGACAGTCAACCCTTCAGGCTATTGAAATTAAAGGACCTGTTACTGACAGTGTTTATACAATTAATATGGATGAAAACTTCAGAGGTTTCTTTGAAATCCGAGGTGTATCTCAGCTTATTTGTCCCACAAAGGAAATGGCTATGGACCTTAAAGGCGGTTTCATTGACATTGAAGATGAATACGCTCAGTGGACAGTTGCAACTCCTCTCCAGGCAAGAGCAAGAGCAAAAATGGTTGATATTTATAAAAAAGCTGAAGGCAACTTTGAAGTTAAAGCTACAAAGCCTTATGAGGAGCTTCCGGCAGTGGATGAACTTGATAATGTTCTGGCGGAAACACAGCTTTTTGCTGCATATTACGGCTCTATCCCCTCAATGGAAAGAGTTATGAATGGTCAGTGTCTCGATCCGAAACAGCCACTGTTTGGTATGATAGTAGGTTCCAAATTCACATCGGGAGAAAGTGAATATCCGGCAAACTCATACTTGTCAGAATATTATGACCGTAGTAAATTTGGTTCATCTGCACAGGCATTCACGGGTGCACTTTCCATTAACTCTCAGCTCAACGGATACTATAACGATCCTCAGCTAAAAGACAGAGTTGCACTTGCACAGCTTTCATGTGTAATGCATATGACTCAGGACTACGACATCAATGACTCGGGAAACCCTGGAAATGATGCAGGTTCATGGTATCTTACATATACAAACTTTAAGTTCCCTCACTGGGCTGAAAGTTACTATGCAGTAAGAAAAATGCTGGATATTGAAACCAGAGAAATCTGTGACACAGCTCTTAGACTTTGCGCTGAAAGACAGATCGGGATGAAAGGCCAGGGCCCCACAAACCAGGCTTCCATGAACTTCTTCGGTACACTTGCTATGTACGAAGGAACGGGTGATGAAAATTTCCACGAATTCTTCAAACGCCAGGTTGACGGTTACCTCTATCCACTTAAGAGACCTGGTTATCATGGCCAGGCACAGGCAGGTTTCTACATTGAGTCGGGCGGTTGTGACGGCACAGGTTATGAGCTTCACAACGAGGACTATTTCTCAAGAGCATACCTTGCATACTTTGACCTTGATGAAGCAAAACAGGATCCACAAACAAAAGCAAAACTTATTGCGGCTTCTGAAAGAAACCTTGACTTTATGGAAAAATTTCAGGTAGGTACAGTTGAAGGACTTGACAAAAAATATGCTACACATTTCGCTTCCAGAACCAGACACGGTCTTGGTGGAGGCAGTGCATATATTGCAAACAACTTCCTCATTAACCATATGCCTCAGGCAAGAGCAATCTGGTCCAACGAACCAAATCCATCCGTTGCTACATCTGCAGCGTACGCAAACTCCGAAAAAACAGCATATGCCAATATTAAGAAAATGTATGGAAAATATGGTGCGTATTATGATGATGCATCAGGCAGAGAAAACACACTTTCTCTCATGTATGAAGAAATGCATGAGCCATTTGTGGAAGCATCAAAGCTGCCTTATCAGTATGAAGGTGACTATAATGTTTGGGATCAGCCCGGTCTTGTGGCTCTTAAACATAAAGGAATTTATATGATTTCTTTCTACAACAATACAATGCCTGGTGTTAAACAAGCCACAAAATCATGGCATGGTGGTGGTCCCACATTCTCATGGATTGAAGGTCTTGGATATACAACAACTTCTGATAAACCTGTTAATTATGCTGCAATGCCCGGCACAGCACTTCAGAGTATCAATGCAATTAACTATAAGCCTTATTGGACAGAAGAGGAATTTCTCGCTTCGTCGATTGTAGGTAAGGATGCAAATGGTGAAGTGTTTGTTTCCGGTAAAGAAAAGCCAAAGCTTACATGGCTTGAAAAAGGCAAAAAGTTTGAAATAAAAGGTACAACACCTATCGAAGGAAAAGAAATTTCCTGGATTTATAACCTTACAGATGAGGGTATTGAAATTACAGCCGGTGTTGATTCTGTAAGTGGCAAGGAAGAATTCTGGATGCAGCTCCCTATCGTTGATCAGAGTGTTAAAAATGCAGAGTTTAAAGTAACTCACAAAAAGGGCAAACTGGTTACAGAATACAGGGGCAAGAAAATGATTCTTACTTGGGATGAAAATCTTGAATATAAGATGCATGATCCGAAGCCGGAAGATAAAGTTCGCACACAGATGCTGAAAATTAAGCTTCCTGCTGAAAACCCCAATGTAACAGTTAAAATGATAGCTGAATAATAAAAAAATGTCCCGTGAATTTCACGGGGCATTTTCATATTTAAAATTCGGTTATGTATTTCCACTCAACCTTGTCGCCGGGATTTAGTATGCAGCTTCCGCAGGGCCGCATTACACTTTTGCCGTTTATGGTGTAAACCCAACCGCTTGACGGACCATGCTGTTTTTCTGCATATTCGCCTATTCCGGTGACATAAGCAGAAGATTTACTGCCACTGTAAACCGCTGGAATGTTTTTTTCTCTTGCGGTTTCAAGCAGGAGGTCTAAGACGGTCATTTTTTCGCGGTAGGCGACTTGGGAGCTCAAAACTTCGATGCTGTTAAGTCCCAGCACTGTAATGCTGACGGTCTGCGAAACAGTTTCTGGATTATTATTTTCTTCGGCAACCGGAGCTTCAGGCTCGGGAATAGTTTCTTCTGTTTTATCTTCAACTGTCGGCTCCGGGATGGAGTCTATAGTTGCAACATCGTTAACAGAGGGTGGAATGATTTCTTCAGTTTTGTTGGTGACGGACTTCTGACTGCTGCAAGAGGCCAGCAAAAACAGACATAGAATAATAATGGGGAGTTTTTTCATTTAAAAAAGTCCTTTCATATTTATTTAGCGATAAATTCAAGGGCTCTTGCCATAATTACGGCACACATTTCTCTTGTGAGAATGTCCTGAGGGTTAAATTTGCCGTCAGAACCTTCCATTATACCTGATTCTGCAAGAGCGTTTACAGAGTCTTTAGCCCAATTGGATATTTCAGTAGAATCAGCATAGTTTGCGGATTTTTCGGAGGAGAGTTTTAAAATTCTTGCAAGAACAACTGCAGCCTGTTCGCGAGTAACTGAGTTGTCGGGAGAGAAACTTGTTTCTCCGGTACCAGTCATGAAACCTAATTTATAAACAGTGCAAACGGATTTATAGAACCAGTCGTCAGGATTAATGTCTTCAAAAAGAACATCTGCTTCGGTTTCATCGGAATCGGTAAGCCTGAGCAGAATGGTTGCAAGCTCAGCGCGGGAAAGGTGTGCCTGAGGATTGATATTTCCGGCAGTATCACCCTTAAACAATCCTGCAGCGACTGCTTTTTTTACCCCATCAATTGCCCAGCCTGAAATGCTTGAACTGTCATTGTAAGTGAGAGTAATTTCAGGGGATTTTTCTGCCTCCTTTTCTGTATTTTCCGTATCATCCGGTTCTTCGGGCTTTGCGTCCTCGGCATTTTCTTTATTATCCGATTTTGTCGGGGGTAGAGGTGAGCCACCGGATTGAGGGCTTGATGGTGCAGAAGCGGAGGCAACATCAATACTGAAAGGTTTAATACGCACTATTGAGGGATAGGAATCTATATTTTCCTTATAAATCTTTACCATCTGACTTCCGGATGTGGTTGGTGTTACAGTTGCAACACCATTTTCGTTGGTGGTAAACTTTAAAGCACCTACCTCAACGGTTGCCCCAACGACGGGAACAGTTACATTCTGACTGGTTGTATAGTCAAAATATGTGGAGTTAACTGTAACATTAAAAGAGGTGTTCTGCTTAAAGGTATCGGTAGAAAGAGTATATGTTGGGATAAGAGTCTGAGGTTCAAACATACCATAATATAACAATATTTCATCATTTTCTGTTAAACTTACGGTGTCGGCGGATGCAGAAAGGGATTGCCCGTTCAGAACTACAAGCCATCCGTCCCAACCACCAAATTTTCCGGCAGTTTCCGAATTAATGCTTTTGATATAAGCTCCATACTCACCGGCTTCGATTATATAAGGTATGGAATTCTTGTCAAGAGCGGCTTTGATTGCATCTACCAGATTTAAATCATAACCTTTTGTGGTAACATCAGTGTCAAGTATATTTGCTGTGATGCCCTCAACTCTTACATTTGCAGTTATTTCGGAGCAAACTTCATTGGAAGTGAGACGGAGAAATACGCTTTTGCCGGCTATAATATCACCATAGGCGATAAGTCCCTGCTGAGTTGCCATTAGGTTTTCGTCGGTTGAACCCGCTTCCCAGGTAAGCATACCGTTTTCTAAAATGTAGGCACTTAAAACATCAGCAAGAGAAGTTTCACTTTTTATAAATCTGTCGTCACCAAGAAGGTTTAATGTTGCAAGAGAGGAAATTACAGCTTCAAGAGAGTTGGAATTTTCTATGCCCCAACTTGCAAAACCACCATTTTCAAGCTGCTGAGTTGTAAGATATGTAACGGAAGAAGCAATGATATCAGCGTGCTCTGTCTCGTCCAGAAGCAGCAGAGCCAGTGAGGTTATATCAACATCGGGAGTAACCACAGGGTCTGCAGCAGGGTCGAAAGGTAGATAACCAAATCCGCCATTGTCGGAGCAGAATGTATCAATTAATGCGGTTAAAGCAGCATCTCTATTATAGGGTTCTTTTGCGGCATCAAGAGCCAGCATGGAATAAACTTGTTGGTTGGGATATGCTCCGAAAAGACCGGTTGTACTATCCTGCTTTTTGGCAAGCTCGTCTGCAATGTCACGGTCCCAGATGTCGTGAACATTCTGTCCGCTTGCGATAAGTCCGAAGATTATACCTGCATAATCGGTGACGGTTGCTGTTTCACCTAGGGTTTCAGTGGTCCATTCGGGAAGGGTATAGCTTGATAAATCAGCACCTGCGCCATAGAGAGCCACTACATCCCACCAGCTTGTCAAAACAGAATTTGACTGGTAGTAGGAAACGATGCTGTCACGATAGTCTTCAGGCGTTAATGCTGAAGGAGTATCATCTTCAGTTGTCTCAGAAGACTCAGGTTGCTGCTGGGTATTTTCATGCTCAGGCTGAGCGGGTGTATCTTCTGCTAATGCAGAAAACACAGGCAGCATAAATATCATTAAGATGATTGCTGTCAGTTTAATTAGTTTGTTGTTCATGGGTTTTTCCTCCTTTAGATAATAAAAAAATAAGCCGCTTTGCAAGATGCAAGCGGCATAAACTCACACGGATTTACCCTGTGTGTAAGTTTTAACCAATTCCGTCTCTCGCAGAAAATATGGGTTATTATTTGAAAAAGGCATTCCGACTTTTACGGTAGCGGGACTGCGAAGGATTTTCACCTTACTTCCCCTTTTTCTATAAGATATGTAGTTTTTATTTTAATTTCTGAGCAAGAAGTCTTAGAGCTTTGCCTCTGTGACTAATTGCATTTTTCTCATCAGCAGACATTTGGGCAATGGTTTTCCCCATTTCGGGAATGTAGAAAATGGGGTCGTACCCAAATCCGTTTTCACCTGCAGGGGAAGTTGAAATAACCCCTTCACAGATACCATCAGCCTCAAAGGTTTTACCGTCAGGAAAAATCATACATACGGATGAAATAAATCTTGCGCTGCGGTTTTCTGCACCAGTCATGTTTTTCAGTAGTTTTGTGCATCTGTCTGCATCGGTGCCTTCGGCATATCTTGCAGAGTAAATCCCCGGGGCACCGTCCAGAAAGTCAACCATAAGTCCCGAATCATCTGCAATAACGGGTATGCCGGATGCCTGCATAAAGGCGGTTGCCTTAATTCTTGCGTTCTCGGCAAAGGTGGTCCCTGTTTCTTCCGGATCGAGGTCAATTCCAAATTCTTTAGGAGAAACAGTTTCAAAACCAAGAGGTAACAAAATTTGTGAAAATTCCATAATTTTGCCTTTATTACCTGTAGCTGCCAAAACTTTCATAAACATTACTCCGCAGAAATAGTGTAGTAATATACCGGCTGACCGCCGCATTGCAGCATAACATCGCAGTCGGGATATTTTTCGGCTAACATATCGGTGATAACGGAAGCATCAGCTTCTTCAACCTCGCTGCCGTAATAAACCGTTATAACAGATACCGAGTCATCGCACAAATCTTCGCAAAGGGTTGAAATAACCTCATGCATATCTGTGCCCGTAGATACAATTTTCTTGTCCGACAGACCGATAAGGTTACCCTCCTTGATTTCAAGACCATTTGATGAAGTGTCGCGCACCGCATAGGTTACCAGACCGGTTTTAACAACCGAAGCAGCCTCAGTCATTGCTTCTGCATTTTCGTCGGCAGATGCATCGGGGTTAAAAGTTATAGCCGCAGAAATGCCCTGAGGAACGGTTTTTGTAGGTATAACACGAACATCACAATCAACCAGGTCTGCTGCTGTTTCAGCAGCGAGAATTATGTTTGAGTTGTTGGGCATAACATAAACCACATCTGCGTTTACGGCAAGTATTCCGTCGGCGATATCGCCTGCACTGGGGTTCATTGTTTGACCACCCTCGATTATTTTTGCAATTTCAAGCTCGCGGAAAATTTCAGAGAAACCTTCGCCGCTTGAAACCGCTATCATAGCATATGGAACCTTTTCTGCGGGAGCAGACTCAGCCGACTCAAGCTCTTCACGAAGATTTTCGCTGTGCTGATATCGCATGTTGTCGATTTTGATATTGATAAGTCCGCCAAGTTTTAGTGCCGCTTGAAGAACGGTACCCGGATTGTCGGTGTGGATATGAACTTTTACAACATCAAAGTCTTCGATAACAAGCATGCAGTCGCCAAGGGGAGAAATTGTATCTCTGAATTCGTTGACCGATGACGAAGTATTTGTTTTTTCAATAAGAAATTCTGTACAGTAGCCAAAAGTAATTTCCTCTTCGGAAAGAGTAACATCGCCTGCGGCTGCGGAAGAGGAATCTGCCGCCTCGGTTGCTTCAATAATATTTCCGGTTGAAATGTAGGCGTACATACCTTCGAGGATACAGTACCAACCCATACCGCCGGCATCAACAACGCCCGCTTCCTTGAGTTTGGGAAGAAGCTCAGGGGTGTTGTCCAGAGCAACTTTTGCACCGTCAAGTGCTGCTTTTGTAACCGCCAGGATATCATCGCTGTTCTGAGCACACTCAAGAGCAGACTCAGCACCACCGCGTGCAACGGTAAGAATTGTACCTTCAGTAGGTTTCATAACAGCCTTGTAGGCTGTGTCAGATGCTTTTTTTAGAGCATTAGCCCAACTTTTTGCATTGATTTCTCCGGCAGAGGAAAGCTCTGTAGCAAGTCCTCTGAAAAGTTGGGACAGAATAACACCCGAGTTACCGCGGGCAGATTTTAAAGTAGCGGAAGCAATTCTGCCGCTGAGAGAAATAGCATCAATGCTTTCATCTGCAGCAACGACGGCGTTTCTTGCACCTGTCATTGTCAGATGCATGTTTTTACCTGTATCACCATCCGGAACAGGGAAAACATTGAGTTTATCTAAAATTTCCTTGTTGTTTCCAAGTTGATTTGCGGCGGAAACAATCATATCGGAAAAGACTTTACCGGTTATAACCATTTGTAGTTTCCTCCAAATTAATCAACTATTTTAACTGTTTCAACATGAACATTGAACTTGCCGACATCAACGCCGGTGAAATGTTCAAGCTGATAGGTCACACTACTTCTGATGCTGTCGCTTACTGTATGCATATTAATACCGTAAGTTGTGGCAATATGAAGGTCAACGGAAAGCTTGCCGTTTTCCGACTTAACCTTAACCCCCTTGGAAAGACTTGAAATATTATTGGGGTTCAAAACCTTTCCGCCATTTCCGGCAGTAAGTCCCACAACGCCGTAGCATCCTGCGGCAACATTTGCAATTATTTTAACTAAAACCGAATTGGCAATGCGTATGTTTCCTCTGGCAGTACTTATATTTATAGCCATAACAACTCTCCTTTCAATCGGTCAAACTTGTCTATATTATATATAATATTTACAGATTTGTCAATATTAAACCTTTCCGAAGCTTTTTGAAAAAATATATTGATTATATTAAAAATTAATGTTACAATATAATAAGTATTGAAAATGGGAGGAAAATTCAATGAAACTTGGTATAGTCGGACTTCCAAATGTTGGCAAGAGTACGCTTTTTAATGCTATCACAAAGGCAGGGGCGGAAGCTGCAAACTATCCGTTTTGCACAATAGAGCCCAATGTGGGTATTGTTGAAGTGCCGGACGAAAGACTTGATGTTCTGGCAAAGATG
>JAZROP010000031.1:0-42975 GCA_045648785.1 Clostridia bacterium
TTGTAAAATATGCAAATACCCAAGATATATTAGTAACCGCACTTGTATCAAATGTTACTCCACACTCATCTAACCTATCAGCAAGATTAAAAGGCTCGGTTGTCTTCGCTCCCCTAAACATCTGCTCACAAGTAGTACAACTAAAATCATATTTTGGATAAAACCATTTATCTAAGTCATGTGCCCCTCTGAATAATTGAGCATATTCTGTTCTTGCACCGCTTTGCTGTAAGCCTTCCCAAACAATATCAAGTCCGTTTTCTTTCCCAGCATCATATACCTCATCAACCTTACTTGCAAAATCAGAAGGCTTAATTAAACCAGTTTCGCCCGTTTTGGATCTTATGGCATCTGCTATTTCTTTAAATTTCTCCTGCTGAACACTCATACCAATACCTCCCAACTTTCCAAAATGGCTGATTGTATGGATGAGTCAACATAAGTTTTATCTGCTTTCTGTGTTTTAAGCGCATCTACATCAGTAGTTAACTTATTGGTACGAGATATCGCATCAGCCGTCCCTTGTGCGACAGCTACTACCATTTCTTCAATATGATGTGTTGTTATATATGTCGCCTTTGCCGTTGGGTACTGTTCGTCGGTAGAACCAACTGAGATAATGGTGGTTTTGTTAGCCTTGTCCTCTTTGAGAGAAATTTTACTACCAAGTTCAGTATGTTTATACGGTATCCCATTCTCAATAGCCCAAGCTTCAGCATAACTGCCCGGATTACAAAGAATAGTGATGTCCGATAAACCACCATCAGTTGTACCAAAATAATCACCACTACCAATACTTGTCACACTGTCAGGAATATACAATTCTTTTAGGTCAAAACAATCGTAAAATACCACATCACCCATGCTCGTTAATCCTTCCGGAAGGTTTATATTTATCAGCGAATAATTTCCTCCAAACACATTATTGCCGATAGTTTTTAAACTTTTGGGTAAAACTACCTTTGTAACACTTGTACATCCGTTAAAACACCCTTCTTCAAGTGTTTCCACCCCCTCCGGCACTACTAAAACCGATTTTAATTTAAAACAGCTCATAAAAGCCCCATACGCAATGTTTGTTACGCTATCTGGAATATTAACTTCTATTAAATTTCCACACCTAGAAAACATGTATTTCGATATGTTTGTTAATCCAGATGGCAGCTTAACTGTTTTTAGATTTGTACATCCGCTAAAAAGTCTAATTCCCACCTCTGTTACAGCTACCGGCAAACTCGCGCTTATTAGATTTGTGTCATCCTTAAATACGTCGCCGGCAAGTTTTGTTACTGGCAAATCATTGATTATTGGCGGAATATTTATTTCCGTAGCTGCCTTTCCCTCAACGGTCAGACCTGTTATGGTGACCGTGTTGTCAGCTACTGTGTATTTGAAATAACTTGCGGGTGACACGATTTTATCCTCTTTGCCTTCAAGCTCGCCGGCCACATATTCCTTCACCGCCTTAGCCGTCGGATATTGTTCGTCGGTAGAAGCAACTGCGATAACGGTGGTTTTGTTAGCCTTGTCCTCTTTGCCGAGCACCGCTTCAATTGCCGCAATCTGTTCTTCTGTTAACTCTTTTTGGAACCCCGTATGTCCGCTTTCCTCAAATCCGAGATTTAAAAGGTTGCTGTGAATACTTTTTCTGTTTTCGCCAACAAACAATTTGCCCGAAGACTCTGTGGATATCATAAGTTTTGTCATATTACGCCCCCCATCTTACTTCAAGTTCTCCGCTCTTTCGCGTAATAACGCTATCGTCCGGCCCCATTATTATAATTTTGTAAATATATCGGCCCAAGGATAATTTTTTTATTTCTTCTTCTGTCAGATTTATTTCAAAAATGTTATTACTATCTACAACAATCTTATCTATTACGGATTCTTTTTCTTCACTTTCAGCCACCTGAAAGTTCAGTTTTGTACCGACTTCAAAACTACTTTCCGATTCAACCGACAGTGAAAATGTATCTCCCTGACTGTAACTTATAACTGCGCCGTCTGAAAATATTCTTATCATGAATCACTGCTCCTATCTTGTGCACAAACCATTTAAAATAATTATGTGAGTGTCGGTACCGGTTGTCGAAATAGACTCTTTTACAACCGTCATTTTATTTCCACTGACTGTAAATCGAATTACCCTTATTCTCCCAAGGGCGGTAAATTCCATTACATCGCCATTAAAAAACGCACCATTCGAATGTTGCCATATAACAGCATTGTTTTCTTTCGGAAACACCTTTACATTATAATTGTTGTTAGTGCTAAGGCTTAAACAAAATTCTACCAGACTGCAATTATTTTTAGGGAGTATGATTTCTGCCAGCACTTCATTTGCGGCAATACTGTCTTTTGTTTCAAATTCTGCTTTAAAGCTCGCTGTATATCTTTCTGCATCAGCAGTTTTAAGCTGAGTAAACTCTCTTCTGTCAACAACCTCTCCATTTTCATTAATTTCCGCAAGCATTACATAATCACCTTCTGGGAAGATGGTTGTGACAATCACCTCACACACCCCCGCAAGTATGTTATTATAAAAATACACATAGTTGACCTGACCACTTACATATTCCTTTTCCACGCCATCTTCGTCAACCTCTATTTTACAGCCGTCAGCAAAAATCGCCTGACCTTTTGATATTTTAACAGTCCCGTCAGAAATTTCCACTTTGCAACTTTCCCCTGTTTCTTCAACAACACCCTTTGTCAGAATACTTGCTCTTATTGCATTTATGTCGTCTGCACCATAAACAACATTATCTTTAAAATCATAACTATACGCCATTTTTTCACCTCTTAAATATTATTTAAAACAACCTGTCTGCTTTCTGTTCCGTTTTCCCATCCAAGCCTTATTCCGGAAATCTGTTTTTGCATAGTTTTGGCAATTTTTCCATTTACGAACTGTACTCTTAAAATATCGCCAGGATGATAGTCCTCACCAAATACATCTGTTACAATTTCCGATTTTACAGTTTTGCCTTTCAGCAGGCTTTCCGCTTCACTTTCAACAGTTGCACCAATGACACATTCCGAACGGAAAATACCTGTTTTTTCATCCTTTACAAGCCTTGTCCATATCGGTTCGGGGAATTCTCCATCTACAAATTCCTGCTCTTTTTCATACCAGCACTCAGAATAATAATCATCTACGCTGCAGGTATATTCCATTCCGCTTGCATTTTTATGTGCATCCGAGAGAACTATCGCAGGATATGACGGAGGGTAAATGTTAAATACCCATCTTTTATTTATCCGGTCAAATTTCACATCATGTCCCGCATATTTCTTTGCAAGCAAATCCGAAACCACATCAGAAAGAGGATTATATGTATTTCTCCAAAAAGTATCAATATCCTCAAGTCCCACCATATCACCCAAGATAAAGTTTTCCTGATCTTTAAATGCGATTGATACAAGATGTCTTGCAATTTTTTCCGGATTATCACCCGTCGGCAGGTCGGTGCTGATAAATTTGGGAACAATTTTTCTTGTCAATAGCCAGTTGCATGTCTTGCCATATATTGCAAAATCCTCCCCAAATCTTATTCCTGTCACAATTCCCTGCAATTGTCCCTGAACAATAACAGGTAGCTTATTCAATTCATAATCAAAATTCCCAGCTACTACCTGTGCGGTTTCAGTATCTGCCCTGGTATGTATTTCAAACGACCCTACCGAATTAAAATTCACTGACCAGTTGGAAGAAATCACATTATTTTCTATGTGAAGAAGGTTAAAATCTGTATCATAAACACGAATATCCTCCATCAGAAAATACCCTCCCTGTAATTACTTCGATAGTTGCAAACCACACTTATATCCTCACCGTTGTTTCCATGCCACGCCTTAAGATGATTTTCTCCCGGAGCCAGCCAGAATTTACTTAAGAAAGTGTCGTCGGAAATGAGATTTAATATATCTCCCCTGAGTGAGCTTGTAACCTTTCTGTTTTTTATATCAATGATTATATTCTCATTTTCCGACATCCCGGTATTAAGCTCTATTTTTTGACCTGTGGTAATGTTTTCTATAATAATGCCTTTTTCTATCTCATTTTCATTGTCACGGAAATTGTATATATATATAACCGGCTCAACATTTACCTCTCCATAATTTTTCACTGTTGCCTCGGTATTTTTTCTTGTGAATACACATGGAAAAACAATATCCCCGAAAAGCACTTCCTCTTTTTTAAACACAGCTATACTTGTATCATATGTATCGGTAAAATAAACCTCGTCCGCAATAAGTGTCAGCACAAAGCTTGTATAGTTGCCTTTTCTCGCTCCGAGAGAAAGGTCGGTCTGACTACAGTAAATTTCACGCTTTTTGTCATCAAAATCAAGGATAAACTTTCCGGGACCATCCAATACTTTCAGCATATACTCCGATATGCCGCGACCTCCGGAAATATCTCCGCTTATGACCATCGTCCTCTCTTTTGCCACCGCCCCAAGAGTTTTCTGTCCTGCTTTTCCTGCAAAGCTGACTGTAGAATATGTTTTTTCCGGATTACCAAAACCGGACAACGCAGTTACCCTGACCGGTCCACTGCCACCTAACAACATTTCAATCCTTCCACTGTCGTTTTCAAAATATACTTTGTTCATCCGCCCGCTCCTTTCTGTTTAATTTAGCCCTCTCAAACTGTTAATTGTTTCGGCACGCCTCGCTTCACTCAGTTGCTGGCTGACCGTTTGCGAACTGGAATAAAAATTATAACTCGGGTTTGAATAAGTAATTTGCCCTGCAGAATTTGCTGCAGATGAAGCCACAGACATTTTTAAGTTTATATTTTGCATTGCCGCATTTACCACACTTGTAATTTCCCTAATACTGTCCTCTATACTCACTTTCATTCCATCACCAAAGCTCTGCCCGACCGATTTCCCTGATTCAAAAAACCCCTCAGCCGACTCTCCAAATGCTTTTTTAATTTCCTGAGAGATTACATACCCCATCTGTTCTGCATTATGCGAAAGAGCATCGCTTATTGTGAAGATATCAAATATTATTTCGTCCTTATAATTGGTAAGATTACTAAGACTTCTGTTCAGATAAGCTTCTTCCTCTTTACTCGCCCGGTCATAATAGCTTCCAAAACCATCCGCAGGCAGACTTTCATTTCCTCCCTGCCAGTAGGCATTTTCCGAAAGTACCGAAATTTTAGACGCAATATTTGTGACAGTAGCAATTATCTGTTTTGCAACCGATGTGATAGATTTATATCCCGATTTGGCAAGCCTGCTTATTTTCGTAAGATTCGCCTTAAATCTCTTCATTGAAATTGTGTTTTTCGCCATATGTCGCCCCCCTTACATAATTCCTTCCACTGCTGTTACAATGTCTTTTTGTTTTTCACCCTCGCTTCTCAAATCAGGAAGTGCCCAGAATCTTTTAAGCTCCTGATATTTTCTTCTTGTTTCCCCGTCTTTTATTTCAGACAGATTCATTCCACGCAACTGCATAACCTCCGATATTTTATTGTCGCCGCCAAGACCTTTAAAAAGTGCACGAAACTTATACCAATGCATATCAGATTTGGAAAGGTCAATTTTGTACTGTGACATAAAAGCTGCAAAAATCAGTTCCGCATCATATGAAAAGCTGTAAAGCTGCTTTTGTGAATTATTTCCTGCAGACTGTTCTTTTTTTATATCTCCGCGGTAAAACTCCATACACGCTTTAACCGCAACATCAATTCCCGACGGAAGTTTTTTAAAGCATAGCGGCAAAATTGCCGCCAGCTTTAAATTGTCATTCAAACAAGGGTCTGTAATTATAAGTTCAAATGTTATCCATTGTTTAAAATTTGTTTTAAGATAACATTTTTCTCCCTCCACAGTAACAGTATCCGGAAAAACATTTGTCAGAATATTAAACATCTGTTTCAAAAACACAGGTTTGCCAACCGTCATCGGTGCTGGCTATTCCGGAAATTTTTCCGCCGGCGGCGTTCAGTGCGCCTGAATATGTATATGCATAAGCAGAATCCCCCTCTTTGTCGGGAATAAGTGTAAAATCGCGTTTAACTGCACTGCATACCCCATTTTTTTCGCTGCTTAAATCCACAATTACAATACTGCGAAGAGCGCCGTCACCAATCTGCTCGCTGTCAAAAATATCCGCTATATCCGCATGGACAGCATTATCTCTGAATAAATCAAAGGCAAATGTTAAAGATGTTGTGTATCCTACCACATCATTTCTTTCAAAATCCTCATCCACATACTGACGCTTATGCTCAATAGGATTCTTATTTACTGCTATTTCAGTAAATCCCGTCATTCTTGTAAATACTGTGTTACCCTCTTTTTCAACTCCGTAAAATGGTATTTTCTCACTTCTTTTTACAATATTACTCATAATATCTCTCCTTTCCGGTAATAAACCAATCTTAATTTCATTTCGTAAACTCCTGCGTTTACATCTGTTTTGACAAGATCGGGGCCCTCTGCTATTTCAATATACTGAGCCTGCTTGTTTTTCAGCTTGGGCAATGTTTTACAGTTTATCAACCACTCTGAAATATTTTCAAAGACCACGCCTGCTGCTCCAGTAAAATTTTCCCTTATCAAAATTTTAAATAAGACCTGTCCAAGCATATCTCCCGATGTATATTGTTTTAAAATCTGTTCTCCACCGTCAGGTGCTATTGCCAGACTGCCGGGCTCTGGTCCGAGATAATCCTCGCGAACACATTTACCCGAAAGTGCCGGGCAGCTTTTGAAAAAATCAACTATTTCCTTCATTGCTCAGCCCTCACATATAATTTTTATATGGCGGATATAGCATGTTCCCCTGTTATTATCCGTCACCCTTGTTACAGTCATTGCATCCGGAGGACACTCTCCTCTAATCAGACCAACTGCTATTTTATCACCACAATAAACATCTTCGGGATTTTTGATTTTTGCACGGATAACAGATTGTCCAGCATATTTTACACCGCGTAATCCCTCATGAATTCCGCGACAATTGTGTATTAATGCATTTTTAATATAAAAGCTTGACCAACCGCCCGTTTCTGCATCGTATCTGAAAAGAGTCAGATTTTTTCTGTCTTTAATCATACTCTCCTCCCGCATACAAAAGCCCACTGTCGGCAAGATAAACCGCCGCCGCATCATAAATATTTTTTCCGCTGTCCCCACCTGAGTAGCTTACGCTGTAGCCGTCAGCATTTTCCGAGGCTATCCCCTGCCTTGACTCATCAAGATAGAGCATTTCGGCAACATTGCAGACTGCCAGTTTTACGCTTTCCTCATGATTGCCGGGTTCTCTGCCGAATATAAGATTGTCAACATAAATTTCAGCCTTGCGCAGATATTTTACATAGTCTTCCGACGGAATTATATTTCCGCGATAGATGTTACTGTAATAATCATAATCTATGTTCATTTTTTCACCTCTTTTACAGCAGATGCCGCAAATAATGCGGCATCTGCTAAATGAATTAACCTACTTTGATTTTTCTTAGAACACCTGCTGCGCGGGTAGCTTTAAGTGCAACGGCTGAAATCATTTCAACCTCACCCTTTTTGACTGCACCCGGTTCTGCCATATTGGGAAGATATGTATTTACAATATTGTTACCCTCAGGAGAAATAGCGTGAACGCCATCAAGCCCGATTCTTACAGCATAAAGGGATGTTTCACCCTCGCCTGATACGGGAATGATAGATGTTTCGCCACCTGCCACTCCCGGCTTGTCGCCAAGTGCAATAATGGGCACACCTGCATACTTTGTAACGGGTGCACCAAAAGCATCCGCTTCATTTGTTGAGAAATAGCCGCTTCTTCTTGCAATACCGTTGATAACAGAAGCAAGCTTTCTGTTAACTAAAATTGCAGTAGGCACGCCGTCAAGAGCGGAAAGCATCTTATCAAGCTCGTCCATGAAAAGGTTGCCGTTAGCAGTAATCATTTCAGAAGTTGAAAGGTCGATGGATGCAGACGGAATAAGTTCAGTATTACTGTCTGTAAGAGCTGTGTCAATACCGTCAAAAGAGTTGCCGCTTTCTGCGTCACCATTGATAAAAGTATCAGTAAAAAGAGCTTTTGTTGCTTTAATTTTCTGTGAAAGTTCAAACTGAATAAGGTCCATCACCTGCTGCTCATCGCTCTGAAGAATTCTGTCCACTTCAAAAGAGCCGCCAAAAGGTTTAAGTGTTACGGTGTACTGTGTGGTTTTTGCCTCCTGCGCAGTATAATCAGAACCGATAGTTCTGAATGCTGCAGTTGGCAAAGTTGTCACTCTGTTATAAACATAGGTCAGCGATTTGCCGCCCTGTGCCTTTGCGTTGTTATCAAACAGCATCATGTCGAAAAGCGGGTCATGTCTGAATTCGTCAATGACCTGTGCGGAAAATTTACTTTCCGATAATGCCTGTGCGTCTGAAAGTGTTAATGCCATAATGAAAATACCTCCAAAATTTTATTTACCGAAGAGTCTTTTTCTAAGTTCCTCCTCGGCTGATGATTCTTTCCGGACACTACCCTGGCGCATGCCGGTAGCCCCGGTCCCTGCAGGCTTTTCAAAAAGATATTCATTTTCGGTGCGGATAGCTTCAAGCTGCTTTTCCACCTCTGCCGCATCGGCATTTTCAAGGTTTAAAAGTGCTTTTACCGCCTTAAGATTTTTTGCTCCTGAGTTTTTTATCAGCATATCAATCATATGACTGTTTTCTGCAGCCTCCATCTTTAATTTAAGCTGCTCAATCTCCTCTTTAAAAGGTTTTGCACTTTCCTCTTTGAGCTTTTCAATCTGTGAGCATAAAGCATCATATTTTTCACGGCTTACATATCCGCCCTCTGACAGATTAGCTATCTTTATTCCAATTTCACTTTGCTCATTAAATCTGTCAATTTTTTCTTTAAAGTTTTCAAAATCTTCTCCTAAAGCCTCTTTTAAAAATTCCATTTTTCCTCCGTAAATGCTGAAAGTTTATATCCCATTCCGCAAGGGAATCTGGCAATTTATATGTCCTGCCCCGACAATGTCTTCAGTTAACTGACAAGGCGATTATATTACCTATTTAATAATTACTACTATCATCATTTTTAAGTGCATTTATAAGTTCCTCCAACATACCGTTATCCGCCGGCTGTCCGATATGCTTTGTAAACTTCTCGAGTATCGTGCCTACCGCCGATGCAATCTGATGTATCGGTGCCCCTTCAAGCTTTTCCCGGTTTTTAAGCTCGCCCAGGTACATCCCGACAATGTTGCACACTTCTCCCTGAATTTCTTCTATGTAACTGTGCAGATTTGTCTGTTTCTTTTTACTCATATGCTCCCACGGCTTTTGATTTCATTTACTTTCTGAATTGCCTGAGACTGAGTCATATTATATACCCTCATGAAATATTCGGTTTTATCTATAATCCCATGCTCAAGCTCTTTGAGTGCCCTGTCGGACAGCGTGGCAGTATCTTCAATAACGCAATCATCAAAATATATGCTGATTTCATTATTATCGAAGCCACCAAGTCTGCAAATTCTGTCGGCAAGCTCTGTGATTGCCCGTCTAATTATAATTTCGTGCTTTCTAACACTCTGATAAAGTTCGTTTTTATCGCTTATGACTTCGGTTGCTGTTTTTATACTGCCATTTTCATAGTTATATCTTCCGCTGCCCAGACCACATTTTGCCGAAAGCAAATCAAGGTTTTTCTTAAGTGCCTTTTCATGAGGCTCTGCCCGAAGCTCCATATTTATTTCCTTAAGCTCACCAAGCGACTTGTCATTCATAACATAAAACTCGGTGTCATTATCATCAAATATAGGCATTATTCCTGTGTCATCTCTGTGAATATGTGCCATTCCGGCTGGAATTAAAATTCTCTTTTTTCCCAGTCTGAACTCATTCTGATAACTGTCATATACAAGGTCAATTCCCTGAAGTATATCGAGCGAGTTTGCAAAAATGGAAATTCCCATTGGGTTGTCCGGGTCAAAATTATTAACAATATTCGGCGTTATTATCTGGAACATTGGCAAGTGCGATCCTGTATAGAACTCGGTTGCAACTCCCTCGGGCAATTCTTCCTCCTGCACTCCTCCATTTTTTGTTTTTACAAGAATTTTGTTGACAATTTTGTAACAACCGTTTTCTATGATATGCATATTTAGATATACACATCTTTTTCCGCCAATTACCTTTTCACTTGCAAAAGCACATTCGGTAATTTCGCCATTTTCCCAGGAAAGCGGATAAATCATATCTGCACGGATATAATCTATTGCTACTTTCTCTCCGTCGTAATACTCAACAAAGGCTCCTGTTCCCATTGCATAGGTAATTTCAACAAGCCTGTTACTTCTTACCCGGAAATTGTTATCCTCCAGCACCCTATGCAAAAAATCATTTGCTTCCGGGTCTGTTACACGGATTTCCGTTTTTTCATTTAAAAGAAGATCCGCCCAGTCCTCACACACCTTTTTGCTCATGCCGAGAGAATATCTGCTTCTTTTTACAGCCTTTTTACCATTAAACTGACTATACTCATGAAAGCTCGCCACTTTTCCCGAGTACCAGTCAAACCAACCGTAAATTTGTCTGTAAAATTCCTGGCCAATCAGGTTATAACCCAATGTTTTCAAGTGTTTTCTGACATTCTCCATACTTTTTCTCCTTTCCGAATTAATTCGTAAATATTTACACGCATATTCTACTATAGCTACTTTTTTACTACTATCAACAAATTTTCGCCAAAATTTCTTGATTTTTTATACATTTTGTTGTATAATTATCTATTATATAAAAATTTCTCCGAAAAGGAGCATGAGTATGAAAATAAACTCATTCAGAGGCGGAATTCATCCGCCATACCAAAAATCACTTACTAATAGCTGTGAAACGGTATTTTTAGATCCCGGTCAGTTTGTGTACATACCGCTTTCCCAGCATATCGGTGCTCCATGCACACCAACTGTCGCCGTCGGTGATTATGTTCTCGTCGGTCAGAAAATTGGTGACAGTGACGCTTTTGTTTCCTCTCCTGTCCATTCAAGCGTGTCTGGCACGGTAAAAGAGATAAAAAAATCTCCCCACCCAAGCGGAAACAGTGTGGAAACCATAATCATAGAAAACGACTTTAAATATACCGCTATACCTGAAAAAAAGCACAACTACAGAAAAACGCCCGCTCCAAAACTTTTGGAATTAATCCGTGAAGCAGGTATTGTTGGAATGGGCGGTGCAGGTTTCCCTGCTCATATAAAGCTCAACCCACCCAAAGATAAAAATATTGATTGTGTTATCATAAACGGTGCGGAATGTGAACCCTACCTTTCCTCCGACCACCGTGCAATGATTGAACAGCCGGACGATTTAATTCGCGGTCTCGAAATAATAATGAAGGTTGTTGGAAGTAAAAGGGGAGTTATAGCTGTTGAAGATAACAAACCGGATGCTATCTGTACTCTTCGCGAACATATTGGCAAAAAGTCAATTGAAATTGCCGTTTTAAAAACAAAATATCCCCAGGGCTCGGAAAAGCATATTATCCAATCCGTTCTTGGAAGAACTGTTCCGTCCGGCAAACTTCCTGCCGATGTCGGTGCTGTTGTTACCAATGTTGATACAGCAATTTCCATTAAAAATGCCGTAGAAAAAGGTATGCCGGTAATTCGCCGCAGAGTAACCGTTTCGGGTCTTGGAATAAAAAATTCGGCGGTATATTCTATCCGCATGGGCACTTTGTTTGATGAAGTAATTTCAGCGTCAGGTGGTTTTAATGAAGATGTTGTCAAGGTAATTTCCGGCGGTCCTATGACCGGTACACAGATTTTTGAAACACAGGTGCCGGTTATTAAAACCACTTCAGGAATACTTGCTCTTTCTTCAAAAGAGGCTTCCGTTTTCACTGAAAGTACATGCCTGCGTTGTGGCAAGTGTGTAACCGCCTGCCCGATGGGACTTCTTCCGCTTAACATTTCTGCAGCAGGCAGAAGCGGAGATGTTGAAAAAGCCCTTAGTCTTAATGCTGCAGACTGCATTGAATGTGGCTGTTGCTCATATGTATGCCCGTCACGCAGAAATTTGATTGAAAGCATCAGGCTTGCAAAAAACAAGGTTCAGACACTTTACGCAAACAGAAAATAACTCAGAAAGGCGGATTTTATGAAACTACAAAATACCGTAACTGCATCTCCGCACATAAAAACCAGCGAAGGTGTAAGTTCTGTAATGCTCGATGTTATAATAGCGCTTGTTCCTACCGGACTCGCCGCAGTTTTCTTTTTTGGTCTTTCAGCACTCTCAGTAATTGCCACCTCAGTTGTAAGCTGTGTGCTTGCTGAATACATATGGTGCAGACTTATGAAAAAGCCTGTCGCAACCGGAGACTTATCTGCCATTGTAACAGGTCTTTTACTTGCATATTCCCTCCCCCCGTCAACCCCCCTCTGGATTGTAATAATAGGCGGAGCCTTTTCAATAATTGTTGTAAAACAGCTCTTTGGCGGAATTGGACACAATTTTATGAACCCTGCACTTTGCGGTCGTGCATTTATGCTTGCTTCATGGCCGGCATATCTCACAGAATGGACTGCCCCCTCCTTTTTTGGGACAGATGCCATTTCGACTGCTACTCCGCTCGCATCCTTAAACGCAGGAAATCTCTCTGAGCTCCCCCCTTTGTCCGACATGATTTTCGGTAACATAGGCGGATGCATTGGTGAAACCTCAGGTGCGCTCATTCTGCTTGGCGGTCTTTACCTTGTCATAAGAAAGGTTATTTCACTAAGAATTCCTCTTTCCTATATGTTGACCTCATTCATCCTGGGCTTTGCCTTCGCTGGTGGAAATATGTCTGAAGGTGTTGTTGTCGGTTTGATGCACATAATGACCGGCGGTCTTATGCTTGGCGCTGTTTTCATGGCAACAGACTATACCACTTCCCCTGTCACACCGTTGGGTCAGATTATTATGGGTATCGGCTGCGGACTAATCACCAGCCTTATCCGTATGGGTGGCGGTTATGCAGAGGGCGTAACATACGCAATACTGGTTATGAACGCGGTTACTCCTCTTATCGACAAATATATTCGTCCCCGTCCTTTCGGTCACTTTAAAGAAAAGAAGGAGGCTACCCAGAATGTTTAAAAAGACAGCTAAACTCAGCGGCATCCTCCTTACCATCTGTGTTGCAATGGCTCTTCTTTTAGGCGTGACAAACGAAGCAACCAAAAACACAATTGCTCTGCGTCAGCAGGAAGCAAAAAATGCCGCTATGTCACAAGTTATTCCGGCAAAAAACTACACATTGCTCGAAAGCATTCCCGACGACCATGAGATTTATGCGGCATTTAACGGATATGATCTTATCGGTTATGCAGTGTCCCTCTCCGAGTCCGGTTACGGTGGCGAGATCAGTATGATGATAGGCATCAATGCAGACCGGACCATCAGTGGCATTTCAATAACAGATATGTCCGAAACACCCGGTCTTGGTGACAATGCAAAAAAAACCGAATTTACAGATATGTTTAAAGGTCTTAATGCCAACGAAGCAAAACTCACTACTGACGATGGTAAAATTCAGGCTCTGTCCGGTGCTACCATTACATCAAAGGCGGTAACAGGCGGCGTTCAGCGTGCACTTAAAATTGTTGAAAAAGAACTTGCGGGAGGTAACTCAAATGAATAACAAATATTTAAAAACCTTCCTTAATGGTATAATTACAGAAAATCCTGTCCTTGTACTCCTTCTCGGCATGTGCCCGACGCTTGCAGTTTCAACCTCGGTTAACAACGCCATCGGAATGGGACTCGCAACAACATTTGTACTTACCTGTTCAAATGTTGTAATTTCACTGCTGAGAAAATTTATTCCTGATGAAATCCGTATAGCTTCCTTTGTTGTAATAATTGCAGGGTTTGTAACTATCGTACAGATGCTTTTATCAGCATACCTGCCAGCTCTAAATAAAAGTCTCGGAGTGTTTATACCGCTTATAGTTGTTAACTGTATAATTCTCGCCAGAGCAGAAGCATTTGCATCCAAAAACAGCTTACTCCATTCTGCACTTGACGGACTTGGTATGGGTATCGGTTTTACTGTCGCACTCAGCGTTATAGCCACAGTCAGAGAACTTCTTGCCAACGGAAGCTTTTACGGCATATCCCTCCTTGGAGAAAATTTTGCCGGTGCAAATGTAATGATTATGGCTCCTGGCGGATTTTTAACCCTCGGGATTATAATTGCTATATTAGGCGTAATTAGAAAACACAGAGAAGGCGGTGACGCTGAATGATTTTAAACTTTATTTCAATTGCTTTCACAGCAATGCTCGCAGAAAACTTTGTACTTGTAAAATTCATGGGTATCTGTCCATTTTTAGGCGTATCCAAAAAAATAAGTACTGCTGTAGGTATGGGTATGGCAGTTCTTTTCGTAATACTGCTTTCCTCAATTTTCACATGGTTTGTTCAGCTTGCCCTTAACGCTCTGGGACTCCAGTATTTGCAGACAATAGCCTTTATTCTCGTTATTGCATCTCTTGTCCAGTTTGTTGAAACGGTAATGAAAAAATATCTTCCCGCACTTTATAAATCACTCGGAATATATCTGCCGCTTATCACAACAAACTGTGCCGTACTTGGTTCTGCTATACTCATTCAGACAAATGACTACAATCTTGCCGAAGCAGTTGTATTTGGCATATTTGCAGCTCTTGGATTTACTCTTGCAATAGTTATTTTTGCAGGTATAAGAGAGCGCCTAGAAGAAAGCGACATCCCCGAATTTATGAAGGGACTTCCTATTGCACTCGTGTCTGCCTCTCTTCTTTCGCTTGCATTTTTAGGCTTCCAGGGCTTTAATTTCTAAGGAGGATGAGCTATGAATATAACTAATATTATTTATGCAGTTGCCCTTCTTGGTGCACTCGGACTTTTATTTGGCATAATTCTCAGCCTCGCCTCTATTTTCTTTCATGTCCAGCAAGATGAGCGTGTAGGACAAATCACTGAAATTCTTCCTGGAGCAAACTGTGGTGCCTGCGGCTTTGCCGGTTGCGAAGCCTATGCAAAAGCTGTTGTAGAAGGAGTTGCCAACCCGGGCGGATGTGCTCCAGGTGGCGAAAAAGCTGCTTCTGCCATTTCTGAAATTATTGGCAAAGATGTAGAATTTACAAAGCGCGTTGCCCGAATCAAATGTGCCGGCAGATGCAACAGTGCTCCATTACGATACGATTTTTCCGGTCTTGAAGACTGTCGCGCCGCTGCACGAATTGGCGGCGGACCCAAGGCATGCAACTACGGTTGTATTGGTCTTGGCAGTTGTATTCACGCCTGCCCCATCAACGCTCTTTCGGTTAAAGACGGCATTGTCGTGGTTGATGAATCAAAATGTATGGCTTGCGGTCTTTGCGTTGCTGCTTGTCCCAAGGATTTGATTGAGCTTGTGCCTACCTGCTCGCACTATTTTGTTTACTGTGCTTCCAGATACAAAGGTGCAGAAATGAAAGAACTTTGTGAAATCGGTTGTATAGGATGCAAAATCTGTCAGAAAAACTGTCCCGAGGACGCAATTGAAATTGAAAACAATCTGGCAAAAATTAATCCGGACAAATGTAAAAACTGCGGGATATGTGCAGAAAAATGTCCCAAAAAGATAATTAAGAAATATTGATAGTAAAAAAGCCGTTTCTAACTAATATGAAACGGCTTTTTTTGTGCAAATTATACTTGAAATAAATGTCGGTTTATTGTATAATATAGGTTGGTATGATTTTGAAAAACGGAAGGTGCAGATTATGTACATTGGCAGAAAGATTAAACGACTCCGTCAGGAAAAAAATCTCACTCAGGACGAGCTTGCCCTGCGATGCGAGTTATCCAAAGGGTTTATCTCTCAGCTTGAAAGGGATTTAACCTCCCCCAATCTGTCAACTCTTGCAGATATTCTTGAAACCCTGGGCATAACATTAAGCGAATTTTTCAGTGAAGATAAAGATGAGAAAATTGTTTTCAGTGAAAACGATTATTTTGAAGCCGAAAATGAAGAAATGGGATACTCTGTAGAATGGATAATTCCCAATGCACAGAAAAATGAAATGGAGCCTATTTTACTCACGCTTCATCCGGGTGGCGCATATAAAGAGGAAACTGCCCATAGCGGAGAGGAATTCGGCTATGTACTCTATGGCAGTATTATTCTTCACCTGGGCAATAAGAAGTATCGTGCAAAAAAAGGTGAATGTTTCTGCTATAAACCCAACAACAACCATTACATTTCAAACAACGGAAAAACAGACGCAAAAATACTTTGGGTATCTTCACCCCCGTCGTTTTAAGGAGAAATATATGACACAGGTCAGGGAAATATTTTTTCCGGGCAAAGCTTTTGCAAAACACACAGTAGCCCTTGCATTGCCCGTTTTTTTACAAAACTTAATAACATTTGTTCTGGGTATGATGGATGTTATTTTGCTGCAGGGTAAAGGTGATGTAGCAGTAGCCTCGGTAAGTATTGCAAACCAGGCATACTTTTGTATAAACCTTTTAATTTTTGGTATTTCAAGCGGCAGCTCTGTGTTAATATCACAGTTTCGTGGCGGCAAGGATTTATCTTCCATGCGAAAAGTTGTTATTATTGCACTTGCAACCGCTGCCTGCCTGCTTATTCCGCTGGTTACTTTCTTTACGCTCTGCCCAGCAACAGCTCTTAAAATCATGACATCAGAACAAGAGCTTATAAATGCCGGAACTGCTTATGTCCGAATTGTATCTCCATCCTTTTTATGTAGTGGGATTTCATATATTTTCGCATCACTTCTAAGGTGTAACGACAAAGCAAAGCTTCCGCTGTTTGCCAGCATTACCGCAATAACACTCAATACTACTTTAAACTATATTCTCATTTACGGAAAACTTGGTCTTCCCTCAATGGGAATAGAAGGTGCCGCAATTGCAACTGTTATATCCCGGATTGTTGAAATGCTCATAATTCTTTTCTTTGTTTATTTTGGAAAGGATTCTGCCTTAAAAGTAGCTGGAAAAGACTTCACAGGGCTTTCGAGTGCTCATGTAAAAAATTTCTTTGTTATATCCATGCCAATTATACTGAACGAATTTGCCTGGGGCCTGTGTAACACAGCATATTCTGCCATTTACGGCAGAATGGGAACAGAAACTGTTGCCGCAATGAGCGTTGCCAATGTTATCTATCAGGCTTTTGCAACTTTACCCAACAGTATAGGATATACAACTGCAATTATCCTCGGACATCTTCTTGGAGCAGAAAAATTTGAAGAAGCAAAAAACCGTTCTCATACATTATCTGTCTATTCCATATTGCTGGGCATACTGATGGGCTTTGTTATGGTAATCTGTGCGCCCTTTTTCACCGGAACAATGTTTGGTGCATTAAGTACCGGCGTTACTTCAATGGCAATACAATTTATAGTGGTTTTCGCCTGTTACCTGCCAATCCAGACCTATCTTTTTACAATGATAGCTGGTATACTCCGCAGCGGTGGAGACACGGCTTTCGGTGCACTTTTAGATTTGCTCCCGATGCTTTTAATCGGTGTTCCGGCAGGTATAATTTTTGGTATAATTTTAAAACTCAATCCCGTACTTGTCGTTGCACTTATGTACACAGATGGCATTGTAAAAGGAATAGTGGGATTTTTCCGTGTACGAACTTATAAATGGGTTAGAAGAATTGAATCTGCAAAATAGGTAAATACCGTGATAAATCACGATATTCGATTAAAAAGCGCGTGCGAGCATTTTCGCTTAAAGAGCGAAAATGCATGTGCGCAAAATTTCCATTATACGCCTTATCTGCCCAAGATAAGGCCGTATAGAATTTTCCATTACATTTTGTGGGCAGAAAGGCTATGGAAATTAATATGTATTTTAAAAGCATAACTCTTCAGGGCTTCAAATCCTTTGCTGACAAAACCGTCTTAGACTTTAAGGGTGGCGTTACCGCCATTGTTGGACCTAATGGTAGTGGTAAAAGTAACATTTCCGACGCTATCCGCTGGGTAATGGGTGAAATGAGTGCAAAATCTCTCCGCGGCTCCAAAATGGAGGATGTTATCTTCTGCGGAAGTGAAAAGCGCAAACCTCTTGGATTTGCCGAGGTTACCATTACAATGGACAACTCTGACAAGTCTTTAAAGCTTGATTTTGACGAAGTCAGCGTTACAAGGCGTGTTTACCGTAGCGGCGAAAGTGAATATTACATAAACAAAGCTGCCTGTCGCCTTAAAGATATCCATGAACTTTTCATGGATACAGGTCTAGGCAGAGATGGCTATTCAATTATCGGTCAGGGTAAAATTGACGCCATACTCAGCGCTAAATCGGAAGAACGCCGCCATGTATTTGATGAAGCAGCTGGAATATCCAAATTCCGTTATCGTAAAATTGAAGCTGAGCGCAAGCTTGAAACTACAAATGACAACCTTCTCCGCGCAAACGATATTATTGCCGAACTTGAATCTCAGCTTGAGCCATTAAAACAACAGGCAGAAAAAGCAAAAGAATATCTTGAACTTCGCGAAGTATTAAAGAAAAGCGAAATCAATCTATGGCTTACAGACATGGATCGCAATAAAGATTTGCTTGACCATGCAAAAAAAGACCATAAAATTGTTTTCGACAATATCGCCTCTATGGAACAAAGTATTAAATCCACCGAGGAAAAAATTGCCTCACTTAAAGAAGCCGGCCGCTCAAACGACTCGGCTATTGACTCTCTCCGCGCGGAAATTTATAAAAAACGCGAGGAAATTACAAAATCTGAAAGTGAAGCTGAAATTATTAAATCAACTATAGAGCACTCATCAAATGATGTTCTCAGAATTACCGGTGAAATTGACGCCTTAAAAAAACAAATTTCATCCCTTACAGCATCACTTGATGAAAAAACCACTCTTAGGTCAACCCTTTCCGAAAAGTCAATTGCTGCAAAATCCAAGGTGTCAGACTGCAGAAACAGACTTGATGAAATTTCAAATAGCATAAAAGCTGCACGCGACGGGGTTTTAACTGCAGATGCTGACTCCGAGTCCATCAGCGAAAAGCTCTTTAAGCTTAACGCTGAGTCCGCGGCAAATAAACAGCTTATAATCTCCGAATCTGCCCGCATTTGCACTCTCGAAAAAGAGATTGACGATTCGGAAAAAATTTGTGGCGAGAAAAAGAATGTAGCAGAACAGCTCCGCGAAAAAACCGTGCGCCTTTCCGAGCGTTGCGGCTCTTTGCAGAAAACCCTTGAGAGTGCAAAAACGGATGCCGAAAAAGCTACCTCCCGTTTTGAAAGCTTTAAAGAAGAGCTTACAAAAAATAAAGCCACTCTAGAAAACCTTGAAAATCGCAGAAAAATTCTAACCGACCTTGAAAATAACTTTGACGGTTTTGCTGGAAGTGTTAAATCAGTTATGAAAGCTCACCAATCGGGTGACCTTAAAAAATGTGATATTTTCGGGCCCGTTTCCTCTCTGATTAATACTGACAGCAAGTATGTCCATGCCATAGAAGCCGCTCTCGGTGGTGCAAACAATCACATTGTAACCTCCACAGAGGAGGATGCAAAATCTGCCATTGCATACCTAAAAAAATCAGGCAGCGGCAGAGCGACATTTTTGCCCATGACTGCTGTAAAACCAAAGACTTTTGAATACAAAGGTGTATCAAAACTTCCCGGTTATATAGGACTTGCATCGGACCTGGCTGAATATGACAGTAAATTTTCCGATGTAATGGACTACCTGCTTGGAAGAGTTGTTGTTGCAGAAAATATTGATGCGGCGGTTGAAATTGCTAAAAAGAACGCATATTCCTTTAAAATTGTTACACTTCAAGGTGACACGGTTAATGCGGGCGGCAGCATTTCGGGCGGTAGCGTTACAAAGGCAGGCAGTCTGTCCAGACGCGACGAAATCGAAAATCTTTCAAACAAAATTTCCATCCTTGAAAATGATATTTCCGAGAAAGAATCAAAGTTCGAAGAATATAGCAATAAGACAGAAAAAGCCCTTGCGGCTCAGGAAAGTGCATCCCGCCTTTTATGGGATACCCGCCGTGAAATGGCAGAACATTCTGCTGCAGTTAAACACTCGGATGAGGCTATTGCAGAAGCTTTGAAAATTCTAAGCGACTTAAAATCCGAGCTTAATATGGTAAAAAAATCAAAAGCAGATGCAGAAAACTTTGAAAAGACAGCATCCGAATCTTCCGACGCCTTAAATAAACAGCTTGAACTTTTTTCTCAGCAGCGCAGTGGTGCAGAATCAGAAATTTCCGAACTTCAGGAGGAATTTACAGGTCTCACAGAAACATTAAATGAGCTTACAGCTCAATCCGTTTCTGCAGAAAAAGACCTTGAAATGTGTGCTGCTACCATTCAGAGCATAAATTCTGAGATATCCTCTGCGACCGAGCTTATAGCAGAGAAAAATGCCTCTATAGAAGGTTTCAGTAAAAACTCCGGACTACTTTTTCAAAAAGCAGAGTCCCTTAAAGCACACGCCGAAACGCTCCGTGTAGAAATATCAGTTGACGAGAAAACACTTATGGAATTAAGCGGCAAAAAGTCTGAAAATAATAATGCAATTGACGACGCTGAGGCACTTTTAAAATCTCATAACGAAAATGCATTTAAACTTCAGAGTGAAGAAAGCCGCCTGATGTCACGGGTAACAAAGCTTGAATCTGAAAGTGAAAATATACTCACCCGGCTTTGGGAAGGATACGAGCTTACATATTCAACTGCACTTCCCTATCGTGACCAAAACATAGACTATAATACATTACAAAAAGAGGTTTCTACTCTTAAAAATAAAATGCGCGCCATGGGAAATATTAATATCGGAGCTATCGAGGATTATAAATCCACAAAAGAACGCTACGATTTTCTGACAACCCAGCGCGAGGATATTTTAAAGGCAAAAGAACAGCTTGAGCAGCTTATTGAAGAAATGGTCAAGGTTATGACCGAAATGTTTAAGCAGAATTTCGAAAAGTTAAGCAATGTCTTTTCAGAAACCTTTCGCGAACTTTTTGGTGGCGGTAAAGCATCTCTTTCCCTTTCCACACCGGACGATATTTTGGAAAGCGGTGTGGAAATCAGTGTTCAGCCACCGGGCAAAAACCTGCAGAGTATAACACTTCTGTCAGGCGGAGAAAAAGCATTTACTGCAATTGCGCTTATATTCTCAATTCTGAAAATATCGCCCACACATTTCTGCATATTTGATGAAATTGAAGCAGCGCTTGACGATGTAAATGTATTCAGATTTGCGGAATTTTTGCGCAAACTGTGCAAAAAAACACAGTTTATTGTTATTACTCATCGTAAAGGTACAATGGAATCTGCAGATACTCTCTATGGTGTAACAATGCAGGAAAAAGGTATAACACGCCTGCTCTCGCTTGAGCTTGATAAAATATAAAACGAGGTATCATTTATGGCATTTTTTGACAAATTAAAACAAAGTCTTACAAAGACAAAGAATTCTTTCAGTGAAAAGATTGACAGTGTGCTCAGCACCTTTCACAAGGTTGACGAAGACCTTATGGAAGAACTGGAAGAAGCCCTTATAACCGCCGATGTGGGCGCCATAACCTCTATGGAAATTATTGACCGCCTACGCGATAAAGTTAAAGATGATAGAATAAGCGAGGTTTCAGAGGTTAAAATGGCGTTAGCGGAAATTATTTCCAATATGATGTGCAAACCCGAGGCGGAAGAAATTTCTGCAAAAGAACTTATTCTTGTTATTGGCGTAAACGGCGCAGGCAAAACAACCTCAGCAGCCAAGCTTGCCTACAGATACAAAAAGGAAGGCAAATCTGTTCTCCTCGCCGCTGCCGATACTTTCCGTGCTGCAGCTATTGACCAGCTTCAGGTGTGGGCAGACAGATGCGGAGTTGACCTTATAAAACAGGGCGAAGGCTCTGACCCGGCTGCCGTTGTTTTTGACGCTCTTTCTGCTGCTAAAAGCCGTAATACCGATGTACTGATTGTTGACACTGCAGGAAGATTGCATAACAAAAAAAATCTTATGGAAGAGCTTCGCAAAATTCTGCGAATTGCAACAGAAAAATTTCCCGAAGCAAAGAAAGAAGTTCTTCTTGTTCTTGATGCAGGTGCAGGACAAAATGCGCTGTCGCAGGCAAAGCTTTTCGGAGAGCTTGACGAAATTACCGGTATTATCCTTACAAAGCTTGACGGAACTGCTAAGGGCGGCGTAATAATAGGAATCAGCTCGGAGCAGCATATTCCAGTTAAATATATCGGACTAGGTGAAGACATTGATTCTCTTGAAAAATTCCGTCCGGATGATTTTGCCAGAGCGCTTTTCGAATAGGTGGTAGATAATATGACAAAAGAAAAAAATAAAGATTGTATTGGTTCAGTAAAAATTAAACACAAATGGCTGTGGTTTTCCCTGCTCGCACTTTTTATTCTTGGTACAGCAGCCATTGTATTGACAGGCATTTATGCAAATGCCTTAAACATAACAGAAATAGGCGAAAAATATCTTTCTGTATATGTAAAAGATATTAAGCTTGGCATTTTATGCTATGCCATTGCTTTTATCTTCAGTATGTTGCTTTTCTCTGCAACAAGCATAGTATTAAAACGCAATCTCCTAAAATGGGAAGAAACCGCAGTTTTTTTAAAATCTAAAACTGTCTTTTTCTTATTAAACGCAATCTTCTCATTTATAGTAACTTATTCCCTTCCCTACAATCTTCCCCGCTCAATAATGATGGCAACCAATCCCACATGGTTTATCCACGCAGACCCTGTTTTCGGCAAAAATATCGGATACTATGTATTTCAGCGTCCTTTTTTTGTTGACCTTACAAACTGGATACTCCTTCTGCTTGCCGGACTTTTGATTTATGCTATTACAATTTATTTCATATACTACGCAAGAAATGGTGCCGGTGGTATTAAGGTTTTTGCAAAACAGCCGCAGATTATCGGACATTTAGCATCAATTATTTTGACCGGCTACATTGTCAGCGGATTTTCAAGCACTTTTTCAGCAGAATATCTCATGCTCGACAATACACTTACAGAATTCCACGGCGGTTTTACGGATATAATGATTTGGACTAACTTTTACAAATTCCTTCCGTTTTTACTTGCAGTTGTGGTAATCACATCAATAATCTTTATAATTAAAAAACGCTCAAAATATATGCTGTATTCTATGCTTGTTTACCCTGCCGTATGGGTGCTTGTTGCAATATATGCTCTGGGCGTGCAAACATTTTATGTTAACCCCAACAAGGCAACCATAGAGCGTCCATATACCAAGTATCGTATTGAAAGTACAAACTGTGCTTACGGACTTAACAATGTAAATGAAATTACATATCCTTTGACAGGTAAAATTACTGCTGAAACCATAAATAAAAATCTGTCTCTGCTTGAAAATGCCATTGTTACTGATAATCAGACAGCGCTTAATATGCTCAATTCTTTACCCGACAACAGACAGTTTTATCTTTTTAAAAATGCTGATCTGATTCCCGGTAATTCAAAAGGCATCCTTGGTGCAAACTATACATCCGCCCGCGAAATTTTTATTCCAGGCGACAATCAGACATTAAACGAATATAACAATCGTAAAATGCGTTATACTCATGGTTACGGTATAGGGATTGTTCCTGTACAAGATGCACCAACCTCTATGTCTGGAAGTACATCTCAACCAAGAATTTATTTTGGAGAATCTGGAAAGGATTTCAAAGAGGATTATATCATTACCGGCACCGCCATAGGTGAATATGACAGCGAAAGCGAAACTGGTGAATCCACTTATAAATACGATGGCCCTGCAGGCATAAAGCTTAATTTATTCAACCGCATTATCTACTCTTTCAGATATCAGGACCCATCCATACTTTTCTCTGGCAATATAACTAAAGATTCAAAAATTCTCTTTAATCGTAATGTAACTGAGCGTGCACGCATTGCCCTGCCTTTCCTAACTTTTGACGATAATCCCTACCTGGTTGAGGCATCGGACGGCAGCCTTAAATGGATTTTGGATGGCTATACCTCCACCAACAGTTTTCCCTATGCCGTCAAACTCTTTGACATTGATGAGGATTTTGGCACAAATTACATCAGAAACTCGGTTAAAGTTACTGTAGATGCTTATACCGGCGAGGTTAAGGCGTATATAATCGATTGGGACGATCCAATTATCAGAACACTCAGCAGTATCTATCCGGAAGTGTTCTTAACGGGTTCTCTTCCCGAAGAGATTGCTTCACATCTTAAATATCCTAAGAAACTGTTTGAAATGCAATCAAACATTTACAAAACCTATCACGACACCAACCCTGCAACTTTCTACACCCGTGATAATGCCTGGGAATATGCCATGAGTAAATCAGGTGAATCTTCCGCAGTAAAAAGTCTGACCCCGTATTATCAGATTATAAACTCCATAGATGGCAGGCGTGAACTTGCCCTCGTTTCTGCCTTTACCCCGGCGGGCAACTCCGAGCATCTCACTGCACTTTTCACTGCCTCATCGGATATTAACAACTACGGAGAACTTACACTTTATACTTTTTCAAAAAACACCCATGTTTTTGGAACAATGCAGACAGAAAACAGAATTGAAGCAGACCCCGTAATCACAGAGGAGATAAAAAAACTTTCAACTGAAGGAACGGTTGTTTTCGGACCACTTACAACTCTCCCTGTTATGGATACAATCTGTTATATTAAACCTGTTTATGTAAATTCCGGTTCACTTCAGTTGAAAAGAGTAATTGTCGGTTGTGGCGAAAGTGTTGCGATAGATGCAAATCTTGTATCAGCATTTAAAAAGCTGTCCTTGATGAACCCCAAATCAGATTATTCAGTTGAACTAAATAATCAGCCTGCTCAGCAACAGGATGACTTTACTCCGGCTGAATATAACGCACTTGTAATTTCTGCTCTTGAAAAGTACAGCGAAGCAAAGCAGTTTTCATCAGAGGGCGACTGGGTAAACTACGGCAGAGCCATGGACGAATTTGAATCAATCCTTGACGAAATCCGTTATGATATAAAATATCCCGAGGAAACGCCGAACAATAAGGAAGAATAACAACTCCATGTGTTCACAATAAAAAAAGCAGAAATCTTTTTGGATTTCTGCTTCCTTTTTTATATTTACGATATTCTTATAAGCTCATCAATGAGTTGTTGCTTTTTGGGGAAGTTTTCTCTGTACATATCAATTCTGCTTCTCACAAAATTGTTTGCATCCTCGTCATTATATTTTTGATCCAGTGTTGCTTCAATTTCGTTTTCCGGAACATCTCTGAGCATACTCCACTCGACAAAAGCAAGTGCGCGGAGCTTCATTGTGATGTCGTAAATGGGTTGTGTGTGTTCAGAAAGAGGTTTTTCCGCCTCCTTAACCCATTCAGCCATTGTAGAATATACCGGCACATCAAACCCTTGTGCTCGCAGGAACAATTTTGCCATTACCTCCTGTCCCTCCATACTAGGATGGACTCTGTCCGAGTCAATAATGGTATTGTAAAGGTTTTCTTCCATCAGCGTTTCTATAACTTCAAAAAATTCAGTTTGGAAATCCACCACATGTCCGCCATACTCAGTTGCAAGCTTTTTAACAATTTTGCTTGCTTTCTGCAAACCGATAATAACGCCCGGACAATAGGGATTTTCGGTAATCATATTAACATTTGTTGGTGTTGGTGTACAGAAAATAAGGTTAACACCTTTTTCACTCAATGTATCTGCAATTGTTCTCAGTGAGTTCTCATAGTCAGCAAGAACTCTTGCTCTTTCTTTCAAAATTTCTTCCGTCACATTTTCACAAACATAAAGCTCGTGAAGAATATCGTTCATACCAAACATAATTACAACATCGGTAGGATTATATGGCAAAAGATCGGTAACCATTCGACTTACCGCAATAGTCGCGTTACCCCCGCTTCTGCCGGCATTAAATGTTTTCATGGTGCAGTCGGGATTATTCTCCCTGTAATAGTCCAATATTCTGCAAACCCATTTTGCTCTGGCTGTGATACTATCCCCAAGAAATCCAACCACTGCGTCTTTTTTAAATTTGTACATATGTAACACCTCTGTAGCTTATTTGCCTACATTATACACCATTAATCTTAGAAATTCAAGCAAATTTCAAAAATTTAATTGATTGCCGCAGTAAATTGTGCTATACTTTAAATAAGATTTATTTTTTGGAGATTTAATATGTTTAAAATAAAAGAATATTCAGGCGGAATACGTCTGATTTATCAGAATATGCCTTATGCAAAAAGTGTTGCGACAGGCATTTTTATAAAAAGCGGCTCAGTTTATGAAACGGGAGCATATCACGGAATTTCGCATTTTATTGAGCATATGCTTTTCAAGGGTACAAAATCCCGCACTGCGCTTGATATTGCCACCATTTCTGAGCTTACGGGCGGCAGACTCAATGCATATACCGACAGAGAATGCACCTGTGTTTACACGCGCACTCTCCCTGAGGATCTTGACATTTCGCTTGACCTTATGAGTGATATGGTGTTAAACTCACTTTTTGACGAAGAATCAATGCGCATTGAGAAAAGTGTCGTCCTTGAAGAAATTAAAATGTACGAGGATAACCCCGAGGAGCTTGTTCATGATATACTTGCGGAAATTACATATCCAACACATCCTATCGGTCAGCCTATCGTAGGAACAGCAAGTTCTGTAGATGCTTTCTCTCCTGAGCTGATAAAAAAATACATGAAAAACCGCTTTTCAGGCAACAATATCGTTATATCCGTTTCCGGAAAATTTGACGAGGATTCTTTGACAGAAAAAATTGGAAAGCTTTTTGAAAAAACCAGTTCCTTCGTTGAGGCTTTTTCCACTTCAACGGCTCAGTTTACCTGTGCAAACGAAACCCGCAAAAAACCAGTTGAACAGTCACATATTGCACTCGCTCTTCCGGGCTGCACATCCTCAAACGACGAAAAATATGCAATTAATCTCATAAGTAATATTTTCGGAGGAAGCTCAAATTCAAGACTTTTTCAGAAAGTCCGGGAAGAACTTGGTCTGGCATACTCGGTATATTCCTGCCCCAACATTTTCACTTCCGCAGGTTACACCGCTGTTTACGCTGCTTGTGCAACTGAAAATTTAAGTCTTGTTCATGAAATTCTCCTCGAAGAACTAAACCAACTTTTCAAAAAAGGTATAAGCGAAAAAGAACTTGAATTCTCCAAAAAGCAATTTGCCTGCAGTTTTGTACTTTCTTCTGAAAACTGTTCAAGCATAATGTCCTCTGCCGGCAGACAGCTTCTTCTTTTGGACCGGGTTAAAACGGATGAAGATATTTTAAGCAAAATCCAGTCAGTGGATATTGCCGCCGCCAACCGGGCAGCAACCCTCTTTAATCCTGACAATGTTTCCACCGCGATAATCACTCCCTGACCTGTGGCAGCGGCTGAAAGGCCGTATATGGAATATAAGTATCAAAGTTTCGACTTGCTTTTAGTGCTTGTAGCAGCAAGTTGGGGAATTTCAATTCCGCTTACCAAACTTGTTATAGGTGACATCGGTATATTTACCCTGCTCTTTTTTAGATTTTCTCTTGGCTCGGTTATAACAGCCTCTATATTTTACCGCAAACTGAAAAAAACAAAACTCCGTACTGTAATACTCTCCTTCTCTCTGGCGCTCTTGATGTCCTCAGTAAATGTGCTTGAAACCTGGGGCCTGAAGTTTACCACCTCCACCAATGCCGCCTTTTTATCAGGGCTTAGTCTTATAATTGTTCCTGTAATAAGCTTTTTCCTCTATAAAACAAGACCACGAAAAAAATACTGGCTTGGACTGTTTTTCTCGCTTGCCGGCTTTTATTTTCTCACAGCAGGTGTCGGAGGTATAACTTCCCTTACCAGAGGCGACATGGCAATAATTCTGTCTGCCGTTATTTATGCAGTTTATATAGTGCTGATAAATCACCTCATCAGTAGCGAAGAATCGGTCCGTGCGGGAATTTTTGTACTTATTTTTTCAGCCGCAATTTATTTTGTGCTGATGTTTTTTCCCGAGCCTGTACCAATCACGGCAAGCGGCAAGCTTACAGCCGTAATACTCATAACAAGTCTTGTCTGCACAGCATTTGCCTACTCGGCACATATTTTTGCCCAAACAAGAATATCTCCTCTTCGTGCATCACTTATAATGATGACCGAACCCATTTTTACAACTCTTTTCAGCCTTGTCATTCCTGATGCATCAGGCAACACTGAAACACTTACCATTTTTAAAATAGCTGGTATAATTCTCATGTCTCTTGGAATGATTACGGCAGAATTTGGATATTTATCCAAAAACTAATCCTTTTAAAAACTTTTTCTCTGCACACCATAGTTGTGGAGGCGATAAAATGGAAACAAAAGATTTAATGTGGAAAATGTTTTCTGAAACAGGAAATATAAATCACTATTTATTATATAACGAACTTTCGAACAAGAAAGGCGGCACTCTTCATGGACCAGATAAAAACAAAAGCAATAGTTCTACG
This sequence comes from Clostridia bacterium, assembly GCA_045648785.1. Lineage (GTDB taxonomy): Bacteria > Bacillota > Clostridia > RUG12999 > RUG12999 > RGIG7450. The sequence continues at coordinate 28,553 of JAZROP010000031.1, forward strand.
GAGTGTAGCATTTGGCGACCACGACAAGATGCTCACATTACTCGGCGAGACTACCGGTAAAATATCGGTGGTAGCCAAAGGTGGCAAAAGCTTAAAACACGGTGCAGGCTGCTCTAACTTTTGCTACAGCGACTTTATAATAAACAAAACCGGTGACCGGCTTTCCATGTCACAGGTTTCGCCTATTGAAACATTCAGCGGTCTGTCCGGCGACCTTGATGCATTAAATGCCGCTGCAAAGATGCTTAAGTTCACAGAATATGTCTGCCCAGACGGTGAACCGCAGCCCACGCTTTTAAGAACTCTTTTAAACACTCTTTTCGCTATGGCAAATCTTTCAACGCCGTCGGGCAAGTGTCAGTCAGTTTTTTATTTTAAAGCCCTTTCACTTCTCGGTTTTTCTCCTGAGCTTGACTCCTGCTCAGCTTGTGGAGAAGAAACCGCGTTTACTACATTTTCGGTGGAATATGGCGGGGCATTATGCTCCGATTGTGCCGCCTCTGTGGAGGATAAAATCCCCGTCACCGCAGAAGCCGTTTCTGTTATGAAATACATAGCCCAATGTGATATAAAAAAACTCTTCTCATTCACTGCATCCGAGGGTGCAGTCGCTGAAGTTTTGCGCATTGCAGATAAATTTATAAAACACTATCTTGATTTTTAAAAAAGGCAGAAATTTTGAAGTAGTCAATACTTTGTAGACAAAAAAATGTCTGCCATCATTATATCACTTCACTTTCGGCTCCCTTATCTATTTAACAAATAAATCATAAAATTGAGATATCCCGCAAAGGTTACCCACAAAAGATACGGTATTTGCAACAATCCAGCAAGCGGTCTGATGCGGTAGAATTTCACTATCATAATCAAAATAAGCACCCACAGCAAAACAATCCAGATAAATGCAAACAGCCAGTTTCTGAGGTTAAAGAAAATAAGACTCCAGAAAAAATTTACAATAAGCTGAAGTCCATATACCTTTAGTGCCGAAGCCTTTTCTGCTGGTGATGCATTTTTATCTGTAAAAACAAGCGCTGAACTTATGCCCATCAAAACATAAAGTACCGACCACACCACAGGAAAAAGCCACCCCGGAGGGGCTATCTCAGGCGTATTTATCATTCCATAAATGTCCATGCTGTCCATTGTTAGAAGAGCTGCAAGCCCACCCACAGCAAGTGCAATTAAAATTGAAACTAAAAATGGTTTAATTTTTTTCCACATACAAATCACCTCTTACAGCTATTTTATGTATGAATATTCTTTTAATTCCTTATGTTTTTATTTTTATACTTCAAGCCTTGATTTAATTGTTCTAATATATTCAGACGGCGAAATCCCCTGTTGTTTTTTGAACATCCGGCTGAAATAGTGCACTGATGAAAATCCCAGTTTCTGCGAAATCTCTGTCAGGTTATATTCCCCCTCACGCAGAAGCTTTTTTGCCTCTTTTATTTTTAAATGATTTATGTAACCTATCACCGTATCTCCGTACGCCTTCTTAAAGGAACTGCACAATGTAGTTTTGTTTGTTCCAAAAATAAAACAAAGTTCTCCAAGAGTGATATTTTCCCTGAAATTCTTGTTTACATAATTATATATTTCGTGGGTTTTTGGGTCAAAAATCTCGCTGTCAATCCCTGTTTTTTCAGTCATTTTACTGCGCACAAGTTCAATCAGAAGCATTTCAAGCTTAAGCTTTATCATCTGGTCCGCACCGAAAGGATAATCCCTCCGTTTTTTCATATCCTTAAGGTTTGGCACATCATAGGGTGCTTTAAACACCGTTCTGCCTTCTTTTATAATTTCAGTAAGAATTTTTTGCTGTTCATCTTCCAAAACAACAGGCGCCTTTGAAAATAAATCAAGTTCATCTGCCCGACATTCAAAACCGATAATAATAACATTAGGCGCACTGTCTTCAGGGCATGTTAGTGAATGAATTTCCCCTGTTTTATGTATAATCAGCATATTTTCGGTCAGCCTGCCGCAAAAATTTTCCGCCTCAACATTTATTGCGCCTGTATCCACATAAACAAGCTCACGGAAAGCATGGTTATCCTTAAAGGTCTGGTACTGCCTTGCAAACTCAAAATAATGAATATTTGCAATTCTTGTAACCTCAATTTTCTTTTCAAACCGTTTAAGCTTAAACTCCATAATTCCACCGCCTTATTTTACATTTTATCACATCCTTATAATTTGGTCAATATTAAAATTATTTACTATTGTGCAAAAAAAATTTAATATTGCCCAAATACAAAAATAAGCCTTTGTTTTATAATAAAATTACAATATTATATAAAAAGGAGAAATGTTATTATGTCAAGAATTTGTATTCCCGAATATGAGTACAAGGAAAGAGTTGCAAGAGCAGCTGAACTTGTACGCAAAAAAGGTCTGGATGTAATGGTAGTTTGCAGTACTGAATCCGACTATGCTAATGCTCGTTATTTCAGTGGCTTCTGGCCCTTATTTGAAAGAGCAGGTGTTGCTATCTCCGCTACAGGCGAAGCAGCTCTTATGGTAGGTCCTGAATGTATTATTTTTGCTCAGGATGTAGCTAAAATTGATAAAATTTTCTGTCTCAGAGAATTCAGAGAATCTGCTGACCCTGCTTATCCCGAACTTTCAGCTTCTACATTTAAAGATGTATTTAAAGCTTTCGGCGTAACAGGCGAAAACATCAAAATTGGTCTGGGCAGCTATGTTGAATGCACACTCCCCATTTTTGAAGGTTTAAAAGACAGCTTCCCCAAAGCTGAAATCTCAAAATGCAACGACATCATGGTTGAACTCCGTCAGATTAAATCCAAGAACGAACTTGCTTGTATCCAGGAAGGTTTCAGAATTGTTGATCTTGCTACAGACGAAGTTATCCGTAACCTTAAACCCGGTGTTACAGAACTTCAGATGGTTGGTATCGCTCAGAAAGTTATCTACGAAGAAGGCGCAGAATATGAAGGTCTTCCCATGTATGTATTCAGCGAAAAATCCACAAGACACGCTATCAGCCGCAGTAGCTACAGAACAATTGGCAAAGGCGATATCGTTCAGCTCAACCTCTCCGCTAAAATTGACGGTTACTCACCTGCAATCGGTCTTCCCGTTGTAATGGGTAAACTCGAAGGCGAAAGAAGAAGAGTTGTTGAATTCTGTAAACAGGCTCACGACTGGACAATTGACCAGCTCAAAGAAGGCGTAATGGCTTCCAGAATTGCTAAAGACTTCTACAACATGTATGTTGAAAACGGCTTTAAAGACAGCTTCGTTTACGGACCTTGCCACGGCACAGGTATGATTGAAGTTGAAGCTCCCTGGATGGAAACATCTTCAGAATATCCGCTTCAGGAAAACATGACATTCCAGGTGGATACATTCATCATGGGTGACGGTTTCGGATGCAGATGGGAAATCGGTGCTGCTATCACTAAAGACGGTTGCCACAAGATGACAGATTACCTCAAGAAAGGAATTATAGAACTCGATGTTTAATAAAAAAGCTATCGGTAAAAAGAACTGGATAATTCCTGACTGCGAACTTCCCCGTGAGGGCGAAGGCGTTGCAAAAGGCCACGAATCGGTTATTATAGTTAACGATTCTGACATTGATGCTGAAATTTCCGTTAGCATTTTCTTCACTGATAAAGACCCTTACACAGATATTAAGTGGCAGGTTGGCGCAAAGAGAGTTAAATGCTTCAGAATGAACAATGTTGAGCATATGTGCGGTTTTATAGTTCCTTTTGAAACACAATATGCTATGAAAGTATCAAGCAACACTCCCATCGTTCTTCAGTATGGAAGACTTGATAACACTCAGTCAAATATGGCTTTCTACACAACACTTGGTTACACTGAATAACTACAAAAAAGCCGCTTCCGCAAACTTGCGGAAGCGGCTTTAAAACCCCAAAAGGAGTAAAAAATGTTATACGACAAAAGCTTTCCCAGAGAGTTAAATAAAGTTAAGGAAGAAAGAATTCCTGCTGTAATCGTTGGCGGTACCGTTGAATATCACGGACCTCATTGTTCTTATGGTTGCGACACTTTAGTTGCCGAGGGTCTTATAAATAAGCTTGCAGAGAAAAAAGAGCTTATGATTCTCCCTACAATCAACTACAGTCCTTCAAGCTATGCTGTTGCCGATGAAACAAGCGGCACAGTACATGTTGAAGAAGATGTTTTTGAAGCATACCTCTTCCAGATTTTCATGAATCTGCTTGATGCAGGTCTCAGAAATATTTATGTTGTTATCCACCATCAGTTTGAGCAGGAAAACTTCATGCCTATGACACTTTCTTATATGAAAGCCGCAAAACGAGCTACCATGAGATATCTTGAAAAAACTCAGGGTCGCGGCTGGTGGGGCAGCGAAAACTATGCTTCCTACTACGAAAATCTTGGTGGCGGCGATGACCCGTTCAGCTGGATTAAGGTTATCCCTACAATGAGCACAGAAGTTCAGAATGCAACAGGCTATGACCATGCAGGCAAATATGAATGTTCAATTCTTATGTCACTCTATCCCGAAGCCGTAAAACTTGAAAGACTCGGCGACATCAACCATTGGTTCACAAAAAGTGCCGCAGAAGCAAGCAAAGAAATCGGCGACGAAATGGTTGCAAAATCACTGGAATATCTTGAAAAAAGAATTGTTTAATTAACATAAAGGTGGTAGCAAAATGCTACCGCTTTTTTCATTCTTCAATCTTTTTTCGCACATTAATAAATGCGCCGACCGAAGCCGACGCATAAAAACTCCGAACTCCTTTGCTACATCAAATTTTAATATTTTTCACGCCGCTTTGCTTATCTTTATATTTTCCGCGGTTACCGTGGTGTTGGATAAAATCACATCAGTAATTTTTGCCACCTGTTCGGAAGTCAGCTGGGCGTCTGTATCAATGGTAATTGTTGCAACACCATCTGCTATATAAACAACCATTTCCCCCATACCTTTAGAATTTAATATTCCCTCACAAAGTCCCTCTTTTTCCATGTTATCTGCCATTTGTGCAAGCTGAGATAATGCCGATGTTTTGGAATCCTGGTCAATCGACGGGTTGTTAACAATCTCATTAAGCAGTTCCATAGCTTTGTTCCTTGCGGTTGTTTTTGCCTCTGTCGCCTTTTGCGCCTTGCTTTTTTCTGCCGGGGCATTCACCATTTCTGCCTCTCCTAGATATTCCGTTTCCTCCTTTGACACCGTTTGCGCATCTCCGTCCGTCTGATACGCCCAGTTAATGTATCCCGCCGCCAAAATCATACAGAATATAATTGTGATTACCACCTGTTTTCTTTTAAATACAACCATTTCATCCTCCTAATTTCCTTCCAGAATTTTTATTCTGTGCGGCATTATTGCAAGCGAAGCCTCCACCGCCGCCGCAAGATTTTCTTTGACAATTTTATTTTTTGCCCCCTCCGCCACCACAATTACGCCTTTCACCTTAGGCAAAGCGACCCTCGTCACTACAGGTGACGAGCCTGAGCCCGAGCCTTTCAGCACAGTCGTCTGCTCTGATTCACTTTGCTCCTCTCTCAGCACTTCCCTCGAATCTTTCGCGTAATCGGTAGCACCATAGTCCTCAAGTGAGACAAAAACCGAAACTTTCCCTGCACCCGTAACCTTACAGAGGACCCGTTCAAGCCTCTGTTCCAGGCTTTTTGCAGGGTCTATGTCCTGCTTGTTTTTTTCAGGTGGAGAGTCTCCCCCACCGAAAATCAAGAAGACAACAAGTGCACATATTATTACAATAAGTATGGGGAAATTCTTTTTATCTGTTAAAAAAACTTTTATGTTCATCTTTTACCCTGCCATATGTATTATTTCAAACGGAATCCCCAGTAACCTTGCCGCCTCATTTGCCGCCTGTTCATTGACCGCGTTTATATTCACGGCAGAAATATTTCCGTCACCGTCAAAAATCACCTCCGCCATTACACCTGAAATCCCTCTCTTTTCAAATGCTTGTACTACAGTTTCCGACACTTTGTCCGAAATTATTTCACGCGTAAGCTCCTTTACTTTATCTGTACTATAAAAATTATATGATTCTTGTTCAGGAAATATGTCTGTAAATTGTGGTTCAAATCCTTTCAACGGAGAAAGTATAAGCAGAGATAAAATTATTCCGCATATAAATCTGACCGTTTTCTTTGTCGGCATTTCAGGCAGAACTGCACATGCAAGCGAGAAAATAAAACTAAACCCCACAAGGGAGAGTATGTAATTTTTTACAGCCTCCATACCCCCACCTCACATTGCGGCTATTATGCCTGCACAGATTATAAACATTACCGCAGTAAAAATAACCATGGAAAGAATAATAACAATTGACGAGGTGAATTCTTCAATCGCTCCCGACAACCTGCCGTCCGATACAGGTGCTATAATCATTGCCGTAAATTTGTATGCCACAATAATCGCGACAAGTTTTATCATGGGCGACAGACAAAGGTAAAGCAGGACAATAACAGATGCTCCTCCTGCCGCTCCTTTGACAAGTCTGCCGCAGGCAATAATACTTCCCAAAGTTTCAGACAGCATTCCTCCCACCACAGGCACAAATGTACCTGCCGCGTATTTCACTGTTCTGCCCGTTACATTGTCCAGATTTACCGCTGCAAAACTTTTTGTGCTCATAATGGTCGTGAAAATTGTGATTATAATCCCAAGTCCCCACAAAGAAGCTTTTTTCAGTGCAGATGAAAATCCTTTTAAGCTACGCTCGCCGCTTAAACATCCCACTCCACTGATAAGTGCACTCATAGTGCTGACCGGGAAAAGCACATTGCTTATTGCACTTACTGTAGTGGAAATTGCAATAACCGACGCCCCCGCATGAGCTGTCCTTGCCACACCTCCCGATGCCGTCATCAGACTGCCCAGTACAGGTATGGCTGCTTTCATAAAAAAATTAAGTTCGTCTATGGAGATGCGCGCAATATCAGTCGCCCTTTTAAAACTTACCGTACCCATCATAAAAATAACCATATAACAAACATAAAAAGAAATCTCAAAAACAGCAGCGTTATTTCCCACAGCATTTGTGATTATATTAAGCACCATCACAACCAGAATCACAACAAGGCACAGCGATATACTTTCCCTGACCGCTTCAAACATTTTTTCAAAAAACATCTTAATTATCGACTCAGATGATGGTGATTCAAAAGATATCAGATCGCCTGCAATCTCAGCAAAATTTATATCATCATTTATATATATTTCATCAGCACCCGAAATCTCAAGCTGACGGGATATTATTTCCTCCGTTTCCATTGCATTTGCGTTTCCCGAAAGAATTAAAATTATCAGTAAAATTATTTTCATTTTATCACCGAAAGTATAATATTAAACAGCGTGTTTATCACCGGAACCGCAAGAATTATAATGGCTATCCTTCCTGCTATTTCAAGTTTTAATGCAAGTGCTGAATTGCCGGCATCCCTGCAGGTTGAAGCACTCACGCTTGTTATCATCGCTATCACACAGGATTTTATTATCACCGTAATATATTCTCCGCCTATTCCTGCAATCTCAGAAATTGTCATTATGGTTTCTGCCGCTATCCTTGCTGCTGGCAAAATAAGTAAAAGTATAATAAGTCCTGCCGAAAGAACTACAAGCAGCGAAAATTCAGGTCTATCCTTTTTCAGTACGAGCGAGAGTACCGAAGCAATTATTCCTATCAGGCATACGCCCATTACATCCTCTGTCATAGGTCAAATAGCGTCTTTATTGTGTCAAACAAATTTTTTACCTCACCCAGCACCATTAAAAGCACAACAATAAGTCCCGCAAGAGTGGTGAGCATAGCCTGATCCTCTCTTCCCGACCTCATAAGAAGTTGCTGAAGCACCGTAACGGTGATGCCGATAGCGGCAATTTTAAATATTAAATCAACCCCCATAGACCTCACCTATATCAATAAAATTGCAATAACCACACCGGTAAAAAAACTCATCGACCTGTATATGGCAGAATTTTCTGTCATATCCTTTTTTGCCTGCGAGAGCATTTCATTAAGCCTGCTTTTTACCAGCCTGATTTCATCAAGCTGACGCTCACTTTCAAAAGATCCAAGTTTTTGAGAAAACTCTGTTAACATGACCTTATCCTGCGGCGCAAGTCCCGATATTCCTTCAAGTCTTTTTCCCCAGCTTTCCCCGGGTATAATCCCGCGAAAAAACTCCCCCACATTCCCTCTTGCCTGCGATAGTGTTTGATAAATTTCAGAAAGTGGCATTCTCACCGCGCTTATACAGCTTTCTATGTGCCCTATTGCTGCAAGCATTTCTGTCAGAGCCTTGACCCTCGTTCTCATAAAATTTGTCATTTTTATACCCACATAGCTGCAGGAAATAACTATTACCACTGCGCATATAATTTTAATTGTCAAAATGTGTCACCTCTTCAATAGTTCCCACTCCAAAACGGCGACTGAGCGTAATTATTCTTTCAAACCCTCTTTCGGTCAGCTCACGCAACTCGGGATGCCCCGTTATATCACCGTGACAATATCCATGAGCAGAAGCAATAACTTTCACTCCAGAGCCAAAAGCATTTTTTATTGCTCTTACATCCTCCGGTGTCCCAATTTCGTCAGTAATAATCATTTCAACCCCCATTGTCCGCACAAGCATATTTATTGCCTGTGCCTTCGGGCACAAATCCATTACCACCGTTTTTTCACCCACATCAGTCTGTGGCACTCCCATATATGATGCAGCAATCTCGCTACGCTCGTCCGCAATTCCTATCTTATATCTCCCTCCAAGCACCCGTGCAATATCTCTCAGTAGAGTGGTTTTACCGCATCCCGGCGGCGATACTATAAGTGTATTTCTGGCAAATTTGTCATATATAATTGGTATAATGTCCTTGGAACTTCCTATTGCCTGCTTTGCAATACGGATATTAAGCGCCGAAATATGCTTGATATATGTAACCTCACCTGATTTTACCACCGCCGTGCCGCAAATGCCTACCCGGTGACCTCCCTCAATTGTCACAAATCCGTGCCGCAGCTCCTCTTCAACAGCATAAACAGACCCTCCACAAGCACATTTAAAAACCTCATTCAATCCTGATTGTGTAATTGTTATTCCGCTGCCCGCTGACTGTGTAATGTCCCCCACTGCACTTACATAATAGCTTGTGCCCTCCATAAAAACAGTAACCGGTCTGTTTGCTATAAGCCGGATTTCCTCCACATTGTATTTTGCAACAGCAAGAGAAATTTTCTGTGGCAATATACGGAGCACCGGCTCAATACTTATTTGCAATTTACTCATATGTAACCCTCCGAAATGTTGTTTGTATATGTTTATTAGACTTTGTCCGTTTTTATGCAAAATTAAAGAGCCGAAATATTTACTGAAGTGCAGACTCTTTGTAATTTGACCAAGCATCTTCAAATATAATGTAGAAAAAAATAAGAAATGAGGTTAAATATGTTTGAGGCACTACTTTCTGCACTTGCACTTGTCGCCGTCAATGTATGGTTTTTCGCAGGCTACATAGGTTCAAAAGGAAATTTCCCCAAACCGCTTTCCAAGGAAGAGGAGCAAAAATATCTGGATAGAATGTATCAGGGTGATGTTGAGGCAAAAAATATTCTGATTGAACGCAATCTCCGTCTTGTAGCTCATCTTGCAAAAAAGTATTCTACATCTGCATCGGATAACGAGGATTTGATTTCCATAGGAACAATCGGCCTTATCAAAGGGATATCAAGTTTTAAAGCGGAGAAAGGTGCCAAGCTTGCAACATATGCCGCACGCTGCATAGAAAATGAAATACTTATGAGTATGCGCAGCAGCAAAAAATTCCAGAACGATGTTTCCATAAACGACAAAATAGGAATGGACGGCGAGGGCAATGAAATTACTCTCATGGACATTCTGGAGGATACCTCACCCGAAATTTCCGAAAAGGTGTCAATTAAAATGACAACAGCAGAGATGTATGAAAATATGAATAAAGTTCTTTCTGAGCGTGAGGCCGAAATACTAATTCTTAGGTTCGGTCTTGGTGGAACAAAAGAACAAACTCAGCATGAGATTGCAAAGAAATTTGGCATTTCAAGGTCGTATGTTTCCAGAATTGAAAAAAAAGCTCTTTCAAAGCTTCGAAACGCTATGCAAAAAAAAGACTTGCAATAACATCTGTTTTGTTGTATAATATTAAATTATATTTAATGTTAGGAGCTGGATATATATGAATGAAATGGACTTAATTTTGCATGTTCATTGCATAATAAGACTTATTATTGCCGGTATTTGTGGCTTTTTTATTGGCTTTGAACGTAAAAACCGCGCCAAAGAAGCCGGAATCCGCACACATTTTATCGTAGCAAGTGCATCTGCACTTATGATGATTATTTCAAAATATGCCGCATTTGATATGGGCGTAACTGGTGACCCCACCCGAATTGCTGCACAGGTTGTTACAGGTATCGGTTTTCTTGGTGCAGGTATGATTTTTGTTCACAATCGCGCAATTTCCGGACTTACAACTGCCGCCGGCGTATGGGCAACATCGGGTATAGGCATGGCAATCGGCGCAGGCCTTTATCTGCCCGGCATTATGCTGACCATTATGATTTTGCTCATTCAGACAGTTTTCAGAAATTTTAAATGGATGAGAGGTCATAACGCAAAGCAGATAACTATCACTACTGCATATGCCGACGATATGCAGGCTCAGATTGAAGCAATTTGCAGAGAAAACAATATTATTATAGAAGGTACCAACATGAAAAAATGCGAAAATAATACAAAACTTATTTTCTTTATGTCAGTTGAAACGCCTTCAAATATGACTGAACAGCAGGTTGCCAACCTTTTTGACGGCGACTGCTCAATTCAGTCACATTAAACCTTATATATAAACAAAATCTACATACTCATACAACCTACTGCGACGGAAAGGACACTCCCGAGGAACTTGTTCAAAAAGCTCTTGAGCCGGTCAGATAACCATTCTCTGCGGCATTTACTTTCGCAGTCCACCTGGCGTTTACAATTGCATGTAATGCCGATTATCTGATAAGCGTCATTGTTGGAAAGCTTGTCACCGGAGTATGTGCTGTGATTCTTGTAAATATAATGTATAAAACCAAAAGAACCGATGCCTAAGCATCGGTTCTTTAAAATTTATCTGTTCTTTATGTAATTTACTATATCGCCGACGGTTTTTATTCCTTCAAGCTCCTCGTCCGGCATTTCAATGTCAAACTCGTCCTCAAGCGCCATTGCAAGGTCAACAACAGAAAGTGAATCCGCGCCAAGGTCATTTAAAATATCAGTTTCAAGAGTGATATCATCTTCATCAACCATAAGTTCGCGTGCTACGATTTCTTTTATTTTATCTACCATTATATCATTCCTTTCTAAGTTTTTTTATTATTATAATACTTGCTAAGCAGTATGTCAACACTTTTCTTTAAAATTATAGTTTGTTTATTGTTTCAAGAACATAATCTCCAAACTCTCTGCTTGTAGCACCGGTATCTCTGCCGGTTATCACAAGCTTCTTTTCTGCGTACATACAGATGTCAAGAGCCTTTTCTAGACGGGATGCAATTTCAGTTTCCCCGATATGTTCAAGAAGCATAACACATGCACGGAGAACGCTGCAGGGGTCTGCATACTGAGCTCTTCCTTCTTCAACCATTCTCGGTGCACTACCGTGAATAGCTTCAAACATAGCATACTGTTTTCCGAGGTTTGCACTTCCTGCCGTACCAACACCACCCTGGAATTCAGCAGCCTCGTCGGTAAGAATATCTCCATAAAGGTTAGGCAGAATTAACACTTGGAAACCTGTTCGTCTTTTTTCATCAATGAGTTTTGCCGTCATGATATCAATGTACCAGTCATCAAATTCAATCTCAGGATAATCCTTTGCAACCTCTTTGCAGATTGAAAGGAATTTACCGTCAGTAGTTTTTACAACATTGGCTTTTGTAACAGCAGTTACTCGTGTTTTGCCTGTTTTTCTTGCATAATCAAACGCTGCTTTAGCAATGCGGTATGTTCCCTCTGTTGTTGTAACACAAAAATCCATTGCAAGCTCGTCCGTAATGTTCATACCATCGCTGCCGAGCGCATAGCTACCCTCGGAATTCTCGCGGTAAAAGGTCCAGTCAATACCCTGTGCAGGAACTTTAACAGGACGAATATTTGCAAAAAGGTCAAGTTCTTTACGCATAGCAACATTGGCACTTTCAATGTTAGGCCATTTATCTCCGGCTCTCGGTGTGGTTGTAGGTCCTTTTAAAATTACATGACATTTTTTGATTTCTGCCAGAACATTATCAGGAATAGCCTTCATACATGCTGCACGGTTTTCAATTGTAAGTCCGTCAATCACCCTAAATTCAATTTTACCGGCATCAACCTTTTCGGCAAGCAAATGTTCGAGAACTCTCTGTCCCTCAGCTGTAATTGCAGGACCGATTCCGTCACCGCCAACAACACCTATAATGATTTTATCAAGACTCGAATAGTCAATAAAATCTTTTGTAGATTTTATCTTTTCATTTCTCTCAAGCTGTTTTCTTAACAGAGCCTCAAATTTCTCTGTTGCAGCTTTTATATACCGTTCCATTTTATCCTCCATTTTACTTTATATAATAAATTATTATATATTATGCCACTCCGCTTTGTCAATTATTTTCATTAAAAAATCCGTCCCAAAGGACGGATTTTACTATAATAATCCTCTTATGAGAATAACAAGTATAAGTACCGGCAGAATAAACTGGAAATAGGGCTTTAACCACTTTGCCATTTTAACTCCTTTTCCCTCATTACACTCCGCAAGGAATTTATCAAATCCCCAGCCCCATTTTGTAACGCAGAACAATAGGTAAATAAGTGCACCAATAGGCAGAAGGAGATTTGATACAATAAAATCTTCGCTGTCCAAAATATCCCGACCGCCAATAAGCTTGACGTCTTTAAACAGATTATAACCAAGCAGGCAGGGCATACTTGCCACAAGCATAAATACAAGGTTTAAAGTTACCGCTTTTTTTCTTGACCAGCCAAAGCTTTCTATTGAGTTTGCAATGAGATTTTCAAATACTGCAATAACCGTTGTAAGGCTTGCAAAACTCATAAACAGGAAAAAAAGTGCGCCCCATATACTTCCTCCGGTCATATTAACAAACACTCTCGGAAGAGTAACAAATATTAAAGAAGGACCCGCATCCGGCTGAACATTATATGCAAAACACGCTGGAAAAATAATAAGTCCGGACATAACTGCAACAAATGTATCAAGTCCGCAAATTCTAATAGACTCGCTTGGAAGCGTCTGGTCTTTTGCCATATAACTACCGAATATTTCCATAGAACCAATACCTATGCTGAGTGTAAAGAACGCCTGATTCATTGCCGCAGTAATAACATTTCCTATCCCCTGCTCCATTGCCCTGTCAAAATCGGGCAGAAGATAAAACTTAAGCCCCTCCATTGCTCCCTCAAGTGTAAGGCTATGAACAGCCAGAACAACAATAAGTCCCAAAAGACCAAGCATCATAATTTTTGTAATGCGTTCAATTCCGTTTTGCAGACCAAAGCTGCAAACGATAAAACCAATTATAACAACAAGCGTCATCCATATGGTCATTTCTCCCGGATTTGCAAGCATTGCACCAAATACACCATCAACCGACTCTGCTGACATTCCAGCAAATGTTCCTGCTGTAAATTTTGCAAAATAGCCAAGCATCCAACCTGAGACAGTTGTATAATACATCATCAGAAGATAACATCCGATAATACTTAACCATCCATGTATGTGCCATTTATGACCTGGTTTTTCAAGTGTCCTGTATGCCCCGATTGAGCTTTTTCTGCTCGCACGGCCTACTGCAAGCTCCATTGACAGTACGGGAACTCCCATAATCAGCAGGAACAACAGGTAAAATAGAACAAAAACTCCTCCCCCGTTCTGTCCTGTAACATAGGGAAATTTCCATACATTCCCGATACCAATTGCACATCCTGCACTTACCAGCAAAAAACCAAGCCGTGATTTAAAATTTTCTCTTTTGCTTTCCATATGTATCCTCCTATTAATTATGTCTTATGTAATCGACAAGTTCATCTATTGCAACTTTGTCAGTAAAATCACCGCTTTCATCACACAGCTTTATAAGCATCTTCTCCATATCTGTAGGATTATCTTTTGATGACATAATCTTTTTGAGTGCCTTTATTGCCGTCTTGTGCGGAAAAGAAAGCTCATCAACTATCATTTTGCCCGGGAAGTTAAACACCTTTATTTTTTCAAGCATATGGGGTTTGAAATTTTTCGCCGGCACATATGTATCATAATACTCTCTACAATCAGGCGGTGTGAGCCCGGTTGTGAAAACAACTATTCTTTTATCGCTTATCCG
>JAZROP010000032.1:0-40713 GCA_045648785.1 Clostridia bacterium
CTTCCCCAAGTGAACGAAGATAATCTTCACCTATTGTGTCCCATAAAAACATTGAGTCAAGGATAGGTCCGTCTAAAACACATATTGCACCTTTAATCAATTTGAACCACCTGCTTTGTTAGATTTTTTAATTTTGCTGTCGCTTTTTGAATATTGTCTGCAGCAAATATGGCACTGATAACAGCAACACCGCAAATTCCGCTTCCGGTCAGCTCTAAAATATTACCCGTTCCGATGCCGCCGATAGCAACAACGGGGATACTTACAGCCTCGCATATCGCTTTAAGTGCATCAATGCTTACATCGTCTGCATCCAATTTTGAACCTGTAGTAAATACAGCGCCTACACCCAAATAATCAGCACCCATTTTTTCGGCAAGGATTGCTTGCTCCACAGTCTGTGCAGATACACCCAGAATTTTATCTTCTCCGATAACAGACCGTACATAACCTGCTTCCATGTCTTTCTGCCCTATATGTATCCCGTCTGCATTTACCTTTACTGCAATGTCCACATTATCATTGATAACAAAAGGCACATTATATTGTCTGCAGAGTTCCTTAATTACAAAAGCTTCCTTAATGAAGGCTTTATCGTCTAATTCCTTTTCACGAAGCTGAACAAAAGTTGCTCCACCTTTAAGCGCTTCTTCCACCTGCTCATAAAGAGTCATATCTCCAAGCCATGCGCGGTCAGTGACAGCATATAAAATTAAATCTTTTTTATCGCACTTCATATTTTGCTCCTTTGTTCAAAGTCTCTGCATCCATATTATAAATAGCATCAATTATACGGTTTCGCAAAGTAGAGTTGCCTTCGCATGACTTTAGATTTGCAAAACCAATTTCCCCTGCAAGTCCCATCATGCAAACCGCCGCAGCAATTGCTTTTGTTTTGTCGTTAGGGTTAGCAATAGCATAAGCGGTAGCAATTCCCGAAAGTTGACATCCTGTTCCTGTAATTTTACTCATTTCCGGTACTCCGTTACGAATTACATAGCATTTTTCACTGTCGGCTACCAAATCTATAGCTCCGGTTATGGCAATAACTGCTCTTGACTTTTCCGAAAGAGCTTTTGCAAACTCGACCATCGAATCAAGATTATCTTCTGTTACAATATCTGCAACATCGGCATCTACACCTTTTGTTGTTCCGCATCCAAGTGCCAAAGTTTTAATCTCTGAAACATTTCCACGAATAACGCTAGGCTTAACTATATTCATAATTTTGATTGCCGTATCCGTGCGAAGTCTGCTTGCTCCTGCTCCCACAGGGTCAAGCAAAACTATATGACCAAGCTCATTAGCCTTTGCACCTGCAATAAACATTCCCTCGACACTTCTTTGATTGAGAGTACCGATGTTGATATTGAGTCCTCCGCAGATTGATGTAATATCCTCAACATCCTCCGGCTCATCCGACATAATCGGACTCCCTCCGCATGCAAGCAATGCATTCGCCACATCATTAACCGTAACATAATTTGTAATGTTGTGTACAAGCGGTGTTTTTCTCCGTACATTTTCAAGACAGTTTCCTAACATTTTTTACCTCTTTCTGCCGCAAATTATCGGCTGTTTATTAACTTAATAACAAACCTTGCCAAACAAAAAAGGAAGCTACCGATCTGGCAACTTCCTAAAAGTTCTTTGTTCCTCCTAATACTATGTATCAGGCATCCCTACGTTGGCATTATCCAAATCAGGTTCTCGGTCGAAGGTGGCACCTTCCTCTCAGCCTGTAATACAAGCTCCCGTTTATTAAGTTTAAAAGTATTATATCACTTTTCAGAACATATTTCAATAGTAAAGATAAATTATTTTTTAATTATATAAAAAACAGAACAACCTAGATTGTCATCTAAATCGTTCTGTTTCTATGGAGGCACCACCCAGACTTGAACTGGGGGTAAAGGTGTTGCAGACCTCTGCCTTACCACTTGGCTATGGTGCCTTATAAACTATTTAATTTTTTTAGTGAAAAAGACGCAGCATTGTGCGTCTTTTTCATTTGTGGAGCGGAAGACGAGATTCGAACTCGCGACTTTCACCTTGGCAAGGTGACACTCTACCACTGAGTCACTCCCGCATATTTGGTGCCTCCGGGCGGAATCGAACCACCGACACGGGGATTTTCAGTCCCCTGCTCTACCAACTGAGCTACAGAGGCGAACACACTTTTTAAGAAAAGTGGCGACCCGGAAGAGACTCGAACTCTCGACCTCTAGCGTGACAGGCTAGCGTTCTAACCAACTGAACTACCGGGCCATGGTATGGTGGGCACAACAGGGCTCGAACCTGTGACCCTCTGCTTGTAAGGCAGATGCTCTCCCAGCTGAGCTATGCGCCCATACCTAAGCCGCCTCATTTCGTCTGAGTTAATACTCAAAAGCGGAACATTAACTATTATACACACTTTCATATCAAATGTCAAGCTTTTTTTTAAATTTTTTTAAAAAAATTATAAAAAAATTTTTTAGGCATCCGAAAAACCCTCTATTTATCAAGGATTTCTCTTATTTCATCCCCGCTTATTTTATATGTTTTATTACAATAATAGCAGGTTAATTCTGTGCCGCCCTCTTTTTCCAGAATATCTTCCAGTTCCTCTCTGCCTACGCTTACAAGAGCACGACGAATACTTTTCTCATCACAATTACATTTATATTCCGGTTTAAGTGTTTCCGTTACCTGAATATCAAATCCATCTAAAACGCGGTCTATAATTCCCGCCGGGTCAAGTCCACTTTCAAGCATATTTGTAACAGAGGGAATATCTTTTATATTTTCTTCCAGTTTAACTATATCCTCTTCTTCCGCCTCAGGCATCAGTTGAACAATATATCCACCGGCTGCACGGATTGTATAATCCCTGTCAACTAAAACTCCCAACGCAACAACCGAAGGGATTTGTTCTGAGGATGCAAAATAATAAGTTAAGTCATCTGCAATTTCTCCGCTCTGGATTTCTACCCTGCCTACATAAGGCTCTTTAAGCTTAAGGTCGCGAACCACCGTCAGATAACCTCTGCCCACAGCACCGCCAACATCAAGCTTTCCATTTGGTTTAAGTGGCAAGTCAACTGCATTATTCAAAACATACCCGCGCACTTCTCCCTTATTATTTCCTACCGTAACAATTCCTTCAATAGGACCGTCGCTACGGAATTGCAGAGACAGAGTTTCCATATCTCCCTTGAGCATAGTTCCCATCATAGCAGTTGCTGTAAGGCTGCGGCCAAATGCTGCACTGACAACAGGTGTTGTCATATGAATTTTATGCGCCTCGTTCACAAGTGTTGTAGTCATAGCAGCAAAAAATCTGATTTTGCCGTTTTTTTCGCTTCCTCGAATAATAATATCTTCCATTTTTAACCTCTATCCATGATTCATAATGTTTGTAAATATGTAATTTGCCACAATTGGCAGCCAAAGTGGATTTTTAATATAATCACAAATCTGTACAATTGCATTTAACACAAGCTTTTTGTTTTTTATAAGCCTGATAATTCCAAATATACTTGCTGATGCACCCACAATAATTGTCGCAACGCTTATAATAGTACTCAATGGTTGTTCCTGGCCAAAATTCATTATCAGCCACGAAATAAAATTACACCCGAAATGCATAAACATTGCCGGGAATATACTCCCGCTGTGAAGAGTAATATATCCGAGCACAAGCCCGAAAACAAGTGGCGACACAAAAATAGTTATGCTGCCGTGTGCAATTGCAAACAGCAGAGCGCTTACCACAATTGCCCCGCCCTTTCCATATCCTTTAAGAAGATGAAGAATAACTCCTCTGTAAAATATTTCTTCAAGAATGGGAGCTGCTACGCACGTAAGCACAAAGCCCATAATTACAGACGACGCCTTATCGGACGGCGGAAGCTGTTCGATAAGTTTCAGTCCAAAGTTTTCAAGCAATATGTTCATGCGCAAATTAAGATAAGTTGCACAACTCCACAAAACTGGTACAACCAGTATATATTTCCACCATTCACTACTACAAGTCTTGCTGAAAAAGGTTTTAAAGTCCCGCCTGTTAAAACATGCAAAAACCAAAATGGGCACTGCTGTTATAACAACTACATTGATAACATTAAGAAGATTCACCGTAAAGGGAGTCATCTTAATAGCCTTACTTGAAACTATCAGTGACAAAATATATCCAACAACAACAGAAATAGCTATATAAATATTCGCACTCCATCTTTTATTCATACATCATCGTCTTTCTTAGTTCTTCTGCCTCTTGTTCACTTTTCAGTAACGACAAAAGAGCAAAACCAAACAAATGTGCCGTTCCGGCTCCTCTTGAAGTAATCATTTTCCCACTGATTACAACAGGAAGATTTACTATTTCCGCGCCCACAAGCTTGTCCTCGAAACCGGGATAACATGTGGCTTTCTCTCCTTTCAGAAGACCAAGCCCACCAAGCACCGACGGTGCTGCACAAATCGCCGCAACATATCCGTCAGCTTTTTTGAGCATATCGCAAAGCGTCTGACACTTCTGCAGATTAAGAGTTCCCGGCATACCTCCCGGCAAGACCAGCATTTCCGCCTTATCACAAGCATCGCTCATCAAAATGTCCGCTTTAACAGTAATTCCGTGAGAGCCTGTTACCTCAAGACTATTATTTATACTTACAGTTTTTACCTCAACAGATGCACGGCGCAAAATATCCACCGGTGCGAGAGCTTCTATTTCTTCAAATCCATCAGCAAGAAACACATAAACCATTTTCTTCTCCTCCTAAAAAATCCTGATATAATTTTTCTGTAGCGGTAGTTTTTCTGAATCTGTCTGCCCAACGAAAAGTCGTATATTATCAATCTGCCGTGTCAGGCTTTTTACCATTACTGTCGGAATATATTTTATTTCAATCTGCCTGCTATACAAAGTTGTATTAAGCAAGCCGTGTGACGGTGCAAAAATTACACATCTGTCAATCTGTGACCCGTGCAGATATATAAATTCCAGAGCCGCATCAAGCCCCTCTTTGCAGGTGTATGCAATTTCATCGGCAAAAATTGTCCTGTCCGATAAATCGTAAACTATATAGGATACCGGACTATCATTTTTGTCATAAAAAACATATACTCCACCGCTTTCAAGCGAGTACTGTTCAATAATATCTTTAAAATCCGTTTCTGTTCTTTTCACATAGCCATCATAAAAGCAACAGAAACCCTTATAAATTTTCGCCATATCAGCCGCATCAACAAGACCCGCTTTGTGTGCAATACACGCATTTTTATCAGGTTTAAAATCTGCGGGACAATAGGAATATTCAAGCCTCTCATAACAGCTTGTATAACCAAATTTTTCATAAAAATTATCTATTGATGGGGTAAGCAGCGCAAATTCGCGCCCTCTTGATTTCATCACTTCTTCGGCATATTCCATAACCCTGCTGGCAATACCCTTTCCACGAAACTCCGGTTGAGTTGATACGCCGGCAATATATGTGCAGGGATAGCTCTTTCCGCGTATTACAACATCAAAATCAAGAAGTTGAAGAGCCGAAAGAATTTTGTCATTTTCTATTGCTGCCACTGTATTTTCCGGTTTAAAAACATTATCAAAAAACCAACTCAGATACGGGTCAGCATCATAAAAACAGTAGTTCCATAAATCTTTGACTTGCTGTTTATGCTTCATTTTTACTGTAGAGATTTTCATTTGTGTCAAATCCTTTTTGCAGTTATTTTCTTGAGCAAAATTTCAGGATTGTAGGAAAGCTTTGCTTTTCTTAAGCCCTCAATCCCCAAATCCTCTTCACGGTTGACATACCGTAATGTGGCAAATTCATTTTCAAGAAACATTTTATTAATTGCAGAATATGCCCCTTTTACCGCCGGGTCAGCCTTTTCAACATGAATGATAACCGTCCCGAAGTTATCTTCACCAACAGTAAGAGCAACTATCTCCCCGCCAACAGTAAGAAACGCACCTTTAAGTCCAAGTTCAAAAAATTTATCAAACATAGTCTTTGCCGCTATATATTCTTCCCTCTCCGGGTCATCATTTCTTTCCAAAATCCAACTGCAGGCGCGTTCTTCACACATTTTTATATTTTCCTGCGTTATCCGGTGATAGATATAATCGTAACTGTTTATAAAAGAGTTATAATGGTTTTTCTTCGAATGATATTTCTTTCCTCTTAATGATATTAAATCATAAATTCCGTATATATAATCAAAAAATTCCCTATTCTCTTCCATTTTATATTTGCCAGGCATGAGCATTTCAA
This sequence comes from Clostridia bacterium, assembly GCA_045648785.1. Lineage (GTDB taxonomy): Bacteria > Bacillota > Clostridia > RUG12999 > RUG12999 > RGIG7450. The sequence goes on from JAZROP010000032.1 coordinate 6,264, forward strand.
GCTCTTCAGCGTCACTTTTCAAAAGCTTGCGAACAGAATAACTGCCGTATTTTCCCAGCATATACTCGTCCAGTTTTAATAGCACCTGCCGTTTATCCCCCTTACCAATCGGAAAATGAAAATATTCCCCTATAGGTTCATAACCGGCAAAAACAACCAGAAAACCGTCCACAATATCATATTTCATATTGTATCCGGCTTTCCATATATATAGATTTGAAAAGCATACCTCTTGTGATATTCTTTTCTCCTTTTCAAAAAAACTGTTGAAAAGGTCCCTTTCATTAATTGTTATTGGCTTTGGTTCAATCATAAATCGTCCTTATCTGAATCCTAGGTAATGTTCTGTTTCCTCATTAATCTTCTGAAGATATTGCTCTCCAAGATTTTTTCGTATAAATTCTGTTGCCAACCCCATAAAATTCGCACGAGTTCCAAGATTGTGCGCATCAGAGCCCAGCACTTTTATTCTCCCGTCTTTTATTAGCTTATATGCAAACTCTCTTGTTTTGGGATTAACCAGTGATGCCGCATTAAGCTGACCGGCAAATCCGTAATCAAAGAGCCGGTTGTATTCTTTTTCGCCATTTACAGTCATATGTCGTTCGGGATGTGCAAGTATTATATTAAACTCTTTTTCCGCAAGAAAATCAAGTCTTGCAAAATCCCTGTCAGTCCATTTTTTATATGGCATCTCAACAAGCATAGTATTGGTACCATTAATAAGCAACTTTTCAAGCTCTTCCTGCCGATAAATATCATCTGAAAGATAAACCTCAAATCCAAGCACAATCTCAGGAAATTCAAGTTTATTTTTTTCTGCATACTTTATCAGCTTGTCATATGCTGTTTTCCGTTTTTTCAGCATTTTATCAATGGGTTTATCGAAATAATAATGAGGGGTAGCCACTGATATTTCAACCCCCTGTTTTTTACCTTCCTTAAGCATAGCAACAGACATCTTAATGTTTTTCGAACCGTCATCTATACCGGGCAACAGGTGCGAATGAAAATCAATCATTGCTCTCCCCCCCATATTCTGATTTAAACTTTATTTATGTTTTTTCTTCTTTGAATCCTTTTCGTTTACTATATCATCTTGAAGCTGCTCTTCACATTCCTGAAGTTCTTTTTCCACATCACCGTATCCATAACCATAACTTGTTCTGTGGGCACTAAAGAGCTTATCATACACATTAATTGCTCCCGCTTTATCGCGTTTTCCTTTTTCTTCATTATAATAGTAATAATAACCATACTTATAGTCAAACGCATATCCCGTACCGACATTAAACACACGGATATCATTAAGAACAGTACCGATAATGTTTGCACCGGCTTTTTTAAGCTTTTCAATGGTTTCATTGATAACCTTAATTCTCGCAAAATACTGTTTAATAACAAGCATAAGACCGTCCGCATATTTAACGATAACTGATGTGTCCGCAACAATATTTGCAGGTGACGAGTCGAGAATAATATAGTCGTAATCTGTTTTGTTAAATTCACTGAACGCCATTTCAACTCTGAGCGCTGTAAAAATTTTGGATGTGGCACTTGTCGCTCTTACACAAGGCAGGATATCGAAACCAAATCTGTCGTCGCAAATAATATTTTCTTCAAGATTTCCACCCATAAGCACTGCTTCAACTCCACCTATATCCCCAGGCTGCAGAGCAATCTGACGAACGATGTTAGGTTTTTTCATATCAAGGTCAACTAAAAGCACCTTATATCCCATATCGCTGAGTGCTGTTGCCGTGTTGATAGATGTAGTTGTTTTTCCTTCCGCTGCAATTGTACTGGTAACAATCAGCTTATAGGGACGAACCTTTTGAGCCTGATTTTTAAGTACTGCTGCCAGCATAAAGTTTGATTCAACAAAGCCCTGATTAGCCACACCTGTGTGCAGAAAACTTTTTTCTTTTTCATTTGTAGCTGTTGCGTGTGGAATTTCACCAAGAACCATCTGACCAATTTTATGTTCAATATCGTCTGAATTTTTAACCTTCATAACAAAGAAGTTAATGGTAGCAATTATAATACAAACAAGCAAAAATCCGATAATACCGAGCATGGTCATATACTGAACGGTTTTTGGCGGTTCAGGCTGTGTGGGAAGCACTGCATAATCAAGTACATTTACACTTCCTGCCTCTACAACCTCCATCATAACCGCAGGTGCAACCTGAATAACAGCATTGGCAATATTTTTTGCCATGTACGGGTCAGTATGATTAACTTTAAGATAAACAACCTGACTTTCTTCTCCGATTGTTACCTCCATCATATTCTCAATAACACCCATAGCAAGATTTATATCAAACTTGCTCATTACATGCTTTGCTATTTTTTCACTTTTAAGAATTCTTGTATAAGTAGGAATAAGATTCTGAGTGAGCATTGCATCAACCGTTGTACCTGCCTGAGTAAGCGATTCACTTTTTGAGTTTACAACCATTGATGCCGTCGCCGTATATTCTGCTGTATAGGTAACATTACTGAAAATATATCCTACCAAAGCAAACAGAATAGCAACCCCAATAACAACCCATTTCCATTTCATCAGCCAAAAGAGAATGTCCGACAAATCAACAGCAAAGAAAATATTTTTTTTGTTATCCATATTCATTCACTCTCCTTTAATTATTTGCTTTTAAGTCCTCGTCAGCATTTGACTGCTCAATAAGTTCATATATAATGCTGCAACTGTTTGGTCTTGTAAAATCAACTGTTATTGTGTAGCCATCGTTAACCCACTGACTTATAATGCCGACATTTCCACTGGCAAAAGCTTCTTCATAAAAAGAAACAATATCTTCAATTTCTTTATAATCCTCACGGATTTTTGTGTTGTTAATAATGTTATCGTCATCTTTATATATTTCTGTTGTACATTCACCGTATTTAAGGCTCAGTGCACGCATTACATAAAGATATTCAACATATGTATTATTGCTTTTTGAGTTTGTCAGTTCATAAGTTGACACCAACTCATCCTGGTCAAAAGTGTATTTTACGGTACACTGATTAATCCATTCAGCAAGCGGAGTGTTTCCTGCTGCCCTTGGGATAAAGAAAATCTCACTTGTTGTACTTATATCAAGCATAGCCTCTCTGTGTTCGCTGTAAAGCACTTCTGATATATCCATTCCAACCTCGATTCCCTCAGTCAGGAACATATCGTTATAGTAATTTCCGCGTTTTACATCCTCACGCTTTATACGATTTTTTACATCGGCGTATGAATTATAATAAAGCTCCGCATTATTTCCGCCCGGATAAAAAATTCTATCCACTTCACTTTCACAACCCGAAAGTATGAAAATGCAGAAAATCATCAATAAACCCAAAATCTTTTTCACACTATCTCCCCCTTATTTCTTATATATGTATGTTCCTGTTATATCTGCAATCATTCGCCTGATCTCATCATTTGTAAGTCCGTCTATCTGTTCCATCATGACCAGAATTTTTTCATAAAATTTTTCTTTATCAATATGAACAGGTTTTGCAACATAAATCCTTTTATGCCTTGTAGAAATCATATTTTCGGAAGTCATATAAAGTTCTTCATAAAGCTTTTCTCCCGGTCGAAGTCCTACAACTTCAATCTTCATATCCTTGCCCGGAGTATACCCCATGAGCTTAATCATTTTTTCAGCAAGCTCATAAATTTTTATGGGTTTACCCATATCAAGAACAAACACCTCACCGCTGTTTGCATAAGCTCCCGCCTGAAGAACTAGCGAAGCAGCCTCCGGAATTGTCATAAAATATCTGGTGATATCCTTATGTGTAACCTTTACCGGGCCTCCATTTTTAATCTGTTGTTTAAAAATCGGGATAACCGAACCGTTACTTCCAAGCACATTACCAAATCGTACAGCAACAAATTCGGTTCTTTCTTTATCGTTAAAAGTTTGAACCATCATTTCACAGACTCGCTTTGTTGCCCCCATAATATTAGTGGGGTTCACCGCCTTGTCCGTCGAAATCATAATAAACCGTTTAACTCCGTATTTAACGGAAGCCTTAGCAACATTAAATGTTCCAAAAATGTTATTTTTAATAGCCTCTTTAGGCGTATCCTCCATAAGAGGCACATGCTTGTGCGCTGCCGCATGAAATACAATATCAGGACGAATTTTTGCAAATGCCTCATCAATTGCAATCCTATCCCGTACAGTAGCAATTATAACAGACACATCTATTCCTGGGTAATTATTCTTAAGTTCAAGCATAAGTTCATATGCATTGTTTTCGTAATTATCCAGTATTATAAGATTTGCGGGGTTATATTTTATAACTTGCCTACAGATTTCACTTCCTATAGAGCCGCCGCCACCCGTTACCATTACCGTATGATTGCGTATATATGCACCGATTTTATCATTTTCAAGTTCTATCGGATCCCTGTAAAGCATATCCTCTATCTGGATTTCCCTTGCCTTACTTGTAATACTTTCGCTTGAAGATTTTACAAAAATCCCTTCCTGCGGAATGATCTTCGTTTTCACCCCCGTTGCCTCACACTTTTCAACCAGATCTGCAAGCTGATTATGTTCAAGACTGGGTATAGCTATCAGTATTTCATCAATCTTATTTTCTTTGCAAAGTTTTTTAATATCTGTTCTGTCGCCAAGAATCTTAATCCCGCCCAGATAGCAACCTTTTTTGGCCGGCTGATCATCAATCAATCCGACAATGTGGTATGTTCCTCGCGAACTAATTTCTTTAATGCACAGTTCAGCAGCCGACCCTGCTCCGACAATCAAAAGTCCCGGCAAGTTATCGTCTGACTTATTCTTATTCCGCCGCTCTCTGATAACTTTCAGCATTATCCGGTTGAGCAGAAGAACATCCGTAACTGTTATAAAAGACAAAAGGTTCATTCTGATGGTAACATTAAGTTCTGTTTTAAATATACTATGTACTGCTATTTCAGCAAGATAAGTTAACACCGCTCCGGTAGTACACGCCCCTACAAGTGCGGTTAAATTTCTCATATTTGCATATGTCCATAATATATTATATGTTCTGAATATCGCAAAAGAAATTAAATATGCTGTAACCATAACCAGCCCATAAACCGGAACACTTGTAAAAATCATATCTAGCAGGGATGTTTTCTCATAAACAAGAATGGTAGCTATAAGATATCCGAGAATTATACAAACTGCGTCATTGAGAAAAATTATCCATCGCCTGTGTTTCGCAAGAAATTCTTTCATAAACACACTTCTTTCCAGCCGGTAATTATCGACTTTATTTTATGCGGTAATTTTTGTTTTTAATTAAGGTTTGCCAGTAATTCCCCTAGTCCTTCATATTATAACATACTATTTTAAACTTTTCAACTTTTTTCTTTAATTTAAATACAGATAATTTTCCCATCTGCTACATGAAGCGTCTTGTCGCAGAATTCAAGTGCCGCTTTCTTGTGAGTTATAATAATACAGGTTTTGTCCGACTGATTTTTTATATTCTGCAAAATGGTGTATTCAGCCTGGGCATCAAGCGCACTTGTGGCTTCATCAAGTAAAAGCACAGGGGCATCATACATAAGAGCTCTTGCTATTGCAAGTCTCTGCACCTGACCCTCGGACAGACCGGTTCCCCTCTCGCCCAAAACAGTATCAAGACCTTTTTCAAGACTCGAGATAAACTCCCATATGTCAGCAAGCCGGGCACATCTTTCTATTTCCTCATCACTTGCTTCCGCTCTTGAAAATCTTATATTATCCCTTATGGTGCCGGACAAAATCATATTCCCCTGAGGAACATATGAAAAAAGGTTTCTTGTATTTTTATCCGCAAAAAGTTTGGTGTTTTCACATTCTATCACCATTTCACCCTCTGTGGGCGAAACGATACCCAAAAGCAGTTTTACCATCGTACTTTTACCGGCACCTGATTCTCCGGTAACAGCAACAAACTCATTTTTCAGGATTTCAAATTGCGCATTTTCAAGAATATTGTCGCCGTTATCATATGCAAAACTTAAGTTTTCTGCCTTTATTGCAGAAAAATGGTCTTTTTTTGCAGGTTGCTTATTTTTATCTGGTTCGTCGGGTAATTTTTCTGTTTCAATTATTCTTTCCGCCGAAGCAATGGCAGAATAAACCTGTGGCATGAGTGTAGACAAATTCATAAATGGTGTTTGAATTTGATTAATAAGTTGCAGAAATGCTGTCATTGTACCAACAGTTATAATTCCCTGTGCAAGTCTATATGCACTCCATGCAAGAGCCGCATAATAGGATGCTGAAAAAACAAGAAACAAACCAACTGAAGCAAAAATACTAACAGTATTTCTCTTTATTTTCAGTTTATATGCTATTTCCTGAAAAACGCGCGATTTATCGGAAATAAATTGCTCGCTGCCAAAGGATTTAATCATGAGCATATTCTGCAGACTCTCCTGCATAAATCCGCTTGTTTTTCCATCCGCTTGCTGAGTTTTTTTATGTAAAGATTTCATTTTTTTACTGTAAAAGCTTGCCGCAATAATAACTGGTGGACCTATAGCTATTGCAATAAAAGCAAAAGTTCTGTCAAGCATAAACATTGCCCAAAAAGCACTTACAAGCTTCGCTGTCAGAGAAAAAAAGTTCGGCAGAACGGTTGCAACACCATTAACAACTACGCTAACATCACTGTTAATTCTGTTTAAAAGTTCTCCAGAATGATGCGCAGTTATGCTTTGCCAATCCTTATGCAGCAGTTTGGAAAAAATTCCTTGTCTTAAACTGATAGTAAGCGTCCCGATAAGTCGTGTTTTAACATTGCTAGAAAGAGCCATAACAACAAGCTGAGCTGCTAAAAGCCCAAAAAGTCCAAAGCTTTCTTCTTTAAAACTGCCCGCTTTTACTCCCATTGCAACATCAATAACATCTCTTGAGAGAAGAGCAAGACGCACTCCAAGCAGTGAAGTAATCACTCCCAAAAGTATCGTTAGAAAAAGCTTAAAATAAATAACTTTTGAATTTTCAGCTATCCATTTTATGGCGCCTGATTTTATATTTTTCATATAGTAATCCCCCGATTATAAAGAGAATTGCAGCACTCGCCGCTCCAAACGAATCTGTTAAAATATCCGTAATTTCTCCCGCTCTTCCGGGCAAAAAAAGTTGAATTGTTTCATCAAAAAAGGCAATCGCACCCGAATAAAGAACAGATGAAATCAGTCTGAAAACCCCTTTTATTCCATAAATTCCAAGCAGCATATTTATCAGCGTGCCCAGAATAAAAAACAGTGTAAAATGTGCAACTTTTCTCAAAAAATTTTCAAACTTATCAAATCTGTACTCTGCAATATTTTTCGCAACATCTTCCGCATACTTACTGCTTCCGTCGTCTTTTTTTCATCAGCAGCATCCTTGTAAAATTTCTCTTCACTTTTTATACCGCCTGCAAATTTCTCACTGACCACCGTTGATTGCTTGGCATTCTGAATGGAAAAGGAAAAAATAATTAATATATGCAGTACTAACGCTACCCATAAAATTATTTTACTATATTTTTGTTTCACGACCGCCATCCCCTATCTCGGAAATGTAGAAAGATGGTGCGTATCCGATTTTTTCAGTATATTTTTCTCCCACAGTTTTAATAAAATTATCAATCGCATCCTCTTTTACAATGCTGACAGTACATCCACCAAAACCGGCGCCCGTCATTCTAGAACCCAACACTCCGTCTATTTTTCTTGCCTCATCTACAAGCGTGTCAAGCTCAACACCAGTAACCTCATAAAGGTCCCTTAAAGAATCGTGCGACTCATTCATCAGCTTACCGAACCCAATTATATCATTTTTATTAAGCGCTTCCCTTGATTTTACAACCCTGTCAATTTCATACACAACATGCTCTGCACGCTTTGCTGCAACAGGATTTTCAATCTTATTACGATATTTTTCAAAGTCCTCGGGAGAAACATCCGCCAGACAGGTTACTTCCGGCATAGCCTTCTTTAGTCCTTCTACCGCAATTTCACACTCACTTCTTCGCTCGTTATACTTAGAATCGGCAAGCGAGCGTTTTTTATTTGTATTGGAAATAACAAGCTTATATCCGTCAATGTTAACAGGTACCAAAACATATTCAAGAGTTTTGCAGTTGAGCATGATCGCGTGGTTTTTCTTGCCCATTGCAGAAGCAAACTGGTCCATAACACCGCACATAACACCAATATATTCATGCTCCGCCTGCTGGGAAATTTTCGCCATTTCAATCATATCCACAGGCTCCGAAATCCCTTTAATTTCATTTGAAATCGTCGCAAAACAAAGTGCTGTTGCAACCTCAATCGCCGCCGACGAGGACAGACCACCGCCATGCGGGGTTGTATCATCAAAGAGCATGTCACAACCAACAATTTCATAACCCTTTTTCTTCATAACATCAGCAATACCAATCTGATAGTTACCCCACCACAAATCCTTGTAGTCGCCAAGATTATTTATATCAGCCTCAACAACATTACCAATGTCGGTAGCCATCATTTTTATAATACTATCATCTCTTCTTCTGTAAGCAATTGCCGTGCGCATAGTAAGAGCCGCTGGAAAAACGAATCCGCCGTTGTAATCAGTATGTTCGCCAATAAGGTTAACTCTGCCCGGCGACTGAAAAATTCTGATTTCTCCGCCCTTACCGAATCGTTTTTCAAATTCTTTTATAAGCTCTTTGATTTCCATCAGTTTTTCTCCTTGAACTTTTTATAAGCTGCTCTTAATTCCTCTGCTTTTTCTTCGGGACATGTGGGATTACAGTGTGCCCATGCCCCCGTTTCGCTTGATGCATTATACTTAATCTGTTTTTCCGACCTCATAGGCGGAAAAAACTCTATATGAAAATGGTAAAATGATGTGTCCTCACCTGTATTTACAGGATTCTGATGCATGCACATCATGTAAGGAAATTTCATATCAAACAGGCTGTCAAGCATACCTGTAGTATCCTTGAGCGTCTGTGCCAGAAGGTCTTTTTCAAGCTCTGTCATCTGCAAAAGATTTTGCTTGTGGTTTTTACTGATTATATATACCCCATAAGGATATTCCGAGAAAAAGGGCAACACAACCGAAAAAGCCTCATTTTCAAAAATGACCCGTTTTTCAAACTCCTGCTCGGTTTTCAGCATTTCACAAACAAGACAACAGCCCGTTTCTTTAGAATATTCCCTTGCGGAATCAAGCTCAATCTGAAGCTTTTTGGGAACAACCGAATAACCATAAATCTGACCATGAGGATGTGGCATTGTCACTCCCACAACCTCACCACGGTTTTCAAAAATAAAAATATACTTAATTTTTTCGTCCTGCGAAAGCTCGTCAAATCTGTCCGTCCATAAATCCACAAGCTTTCTGATATGACTTACCGGAAGTTCAGGCAGAGTTGTTGTATGTTCGGCCGAGTATAAAATAACCTCACACTTACCATAAGCCTCTTTCACTTTATAAATACCGTTTTGGACATCATCGGGCACCGGCGGATTTTGTGAAAGCGCCGGAAAATCGTTGTCATATTTATAGACATCGTAGCCGTCGGGTACATTTTTGCCTTCGCCGGGACAAAACGGACACCAATCCTTTGGCATCTGCGGTCTGCCCTGCCTGTGCGATGCAATCATTACCCAGTCCTTGGTTAAGGGGTTATATCTTAATTCTGCCATATTTTTCTCCTAATCTTCTCTCTTTTTTCTTAAAATGGAATTAGGCATAAGTTTCCTGCCCGGCATGAGACGGACAACCATTTCTGCATGAGGTGCGGCATTTATGTCATACCCCTTTTCATCCTGCATAAAATCAGCATTAAAACTGTAAAATCCTTCGGCAAAAGGAGAAATAACCTCAATTTCATCGCCACGGAAAAATCTGTTCCGCTGAATAATCTCAGCAATCCCCGTCTGCTCGTCATAACTTTTCAGCACGCCAATGACATCATATTCCCTGATGTAATTGGAGCTTGCATAATTTTGACCAAGCTCGTCCTGACCAAAGCAGAATCCTTCCCAGTAAGGACGATGGCTGACTTTGCAAAGCTCGTCATACCACTCCTGCTTGAAACGGAAATTTTCAGGGTCACGATAATATGAATCAATCGCCTCACGATAGATTTTTACCACCGATGCGACATAATATTCAGTTTTTACTCTCCCCTCAATTTTGAGACTGGTAACGCCCGCATCAATAAGTTCAGGAATTCGTTTTATCAGGCATAAATCCTTTGAATTGAAAATAAAACTGCCTCTGTCCGATTCCTCCATAGGAATATATTCACCCGGGCGCTTTTCCTCAACCAGATTATATTTCCACCTGCAAGGTTGAGCACAATCACCCGAATTGCTGTCCCGTCCAACAAGGTAGTTGCTGAGTAAACATCTGCCCGAATAGGACACGCACATTGCACCATGAACAAACATTTCAAGTTCAAGTCCCACAGCAGTTTTGTTTCTGATTTCCTTTATCTCATCATATGTCAGCTCACGAGCAAGCACAACGCGCTTTGCACCCATTTTATACCAGGACGCCGCTGTAACATGGTTTACAGTGTTAGCCTGTGTACTTATATGAATTTCAAGTCTGGGTGCAATTTCGCTGACAAGGACAAAAGCACCCAGGTCGGCAACAATCACCGCATCAATATCAGTTTTTGCAATTTCAGAAATATAATTCTTCATTGCTTCAATATCCCGGTTGTGAGGGAAACAGTTAAGCGCAAGATATACCTTAACTCCATATTTGTGTGCAAATTCAATCCCCTCTTTTAATTCATCAAGAGAGAAATTCTCTGCCGCTGTTCTGAGTGAAAAGGCATCTCCACCCACATAGACCGCGTCTGCACCATAGTAAACGGCAGTTTTAAGTTTTGAAAGACTGCCCGCAGGCGCAAGAAGTTCAATTTTTTTCATGTTTTCATAACCCTTCTATTTCTGGAGGATAGACCTCTCCTTATAAAAATGTATAATAATCTATTTTTTATTTTACATTATAATATAGCGGTTTGTCAAGCATCACATTATAAATGAAAAGTTAAAAAAATCCACCCCAAAGGGTGGATTTTAATTTTAATTATTTACCGTCACGGATACCCCGAACGAATACATAGTCGCCCATTTCTCTTCTGATGGAGAATTTAGCAAGCGGTTTTGTATCTGTCAGTTTAATCTGGAGCTGTTTATACTGGCTGTCCGCACCTTTCTTTTCACGGAGAACTGCTTCTGTGCCTTCCTCCCAGGAGAGAACAACTTTTTTATCTTCGTGAGCCCATGTAAGTGTATGAGCGTCAGCATCAAATGTGAATGTTGCACCGGGAACATCACCTGAGTTATCAACTACAGGAAGCTGTACCCACATATCTTCTCCCGGTTTCACGCCATCGGGGAAGCCTGCTTCAAAGTCCCATCCCTCTTCTGTCATATAATATTTCCATACTGTATTTCTGAGGGATAGGTTATCTGTATGAGTGATGGACCATGATTTACCTTCTTCAATCCAGTCAAACCAAGCGTGACCTTTACCTTCTACGAGAAGCTGATTACCGCCATCTTTACCGATTATGGAAGTATGAAGGATTTCGCCTTCTGTCCAAGCACTGCGATAGTCACCAGCCGCGCTGGAACGCGTACCGGATCCGGATATAGCATTGTAGTTATCAGGCTTGATAGCACAAAGGATTGTGCCGAAGTATTCATCCCAGAACTGGTTAGGTCCCGGCAGATGCCATGCATAACCGCCGACTTCATCACCAAGGTCATGGTTATACATCATGAACATGTAAAGACCGTCGTGCTTAGCTGCGAAAGAACCACCTTCAACATCGTGAATATTGTAGTTACCTTTCATAGCGTAAGGCAGTGTCGGAATATCTTCATACTCAAACCATCTGCCTTTTTCGTGGAGAGCTTTGTACAATGACCAGGTGTCATTTGCTGAATAGTCATTCGGTTTACCGGGATTCCATAAGTTCAGGTATTTGCTCCAGTATTTATCAAGGTGTTTGTAAGCCCATGCATCAGACATGATTACTGAACCAACTGTACCTGCGTCACCGCTGTTATATGTATCAGGGTCCTTCACACCTGCTACCTGAGCGTCATGGTTAGCCATAGCCCTCGGAAACATGTTCTGAATATATGCGTTACCTGTGATAGCAGAACCGCCACCATAAGCCGTGTTAACACGGGTTGTAAATGCTGTTGTTCTTCTTGATTTAAATCCGTTAACTGCAGGAGTATAGAACTGGCTGTCGAAGAAGAGGAAGCGTTCTGTAGCTGCCTTGAGGTTTTCAACAACTTCCGGTCTTTGTTGTTCTTCGGGAAGTGTGAGGTAATGGAGAACCATATCATCCCACATACCTTCGTTCATTCGACCGTAAGAGCCACCATCCGAACCTTTACCTTCCTGCCAGTAACCCTGGGGAGATGTCTGGCCGAGATAAGCCGGTCTTGAAGATGGCCATACCATACCATCAACATATCTTGCGAATGCTTCATGGAAAAATTCGTCGCCTGTCCAGAGATACATGTACAGACAACCCTGGACACCCATCTGCATCTGGTTGGTTACACCTTGACCACGCTGAGTGTAAATATGTTCGCCCATAGTTCTAAGGCCTGTGTCTGTTATAGCTCTTGTCTGAGGAGACAGGAAATTTCTGGAATAGAAATAACCGTGAGGCCAGCCCTGTTCACCAAACTGGAAGTTTTCATATGTACGGAAGTAGTAGTAACAACCGGAGTTTTCGGCTGGGTTAGCGTAAGTATAACATCCGCCGACATTCATCTGAACAACCCATGCAAGCCACTCAAGCTCAACTCTCTTCTGAAGAACGGGATTGCCGTACCAGTAGTTTGTTTCAGCATTGATTGTGAGGGCGCCAACCATTGAGCGTGTACCTCTCATACCACCTGAGTAGTAGTAACGGTACTGCCAGTCATATGTAGGCCAGGCGGTTTCACCTCTTTGGCGTTCGTAGGATGCAAAACATCCAAACCAGGGGTTTGTCGGGTCAACCACCTGTCTGTCAAGAGCATTTTTCATACCACTGAGTGAGCCAAAGTATGCACCAAAGAGTGCAGCTTCCGCTCTGGGGTTGTCGAGACCTTCTGTAGGTGCTTCGTCAGGAACATTACCCATCATATCAATGGAAAAATCACCATTTAATTCGTCATAGATTTCCACCATGCGAAGTCTTGCTTTTGCCTGAAGAGGACCTTCAAACTGGAATGTACCATATTTATCTGTCTGGAGAATATATCCGCCCTTTAAGTCTTCAGCCATTTCAGCTGTGGGGCAAAGAAGCTGGGAAATACCCTGCATACCAAAAGCTCCTTTAAAGCCTGCGGGGAATTGTATTCTATATACTGTTTCAGATTCCAATTCGCTTGATTTAAATAATTTTTTACCATTCTGGGTGTTACCTGAACCTGTTGCGGCAGTTGTAGCACCGATACGGAACGAACCGTCAGCAGAATAAACTGTTGCAATATTTCCTTTACCGTTGATACCCATTGCAAGCTGAGCAAATTTCCACGGTACCCAGAAATACCAGTCAGCCTGAGTCTGTGTTTCTGTGAACTTCATACTGTCCTGGGGAAGCATACCCCAACTGATGGGATTCTGAAGACCTAAAGAAACAATATCTCCGGGAGAACCACCGGTGAACATAATCCTGTAAATGCCTTCCTTAGCATTAGGAATGGTAATAATCTGTTCCATTGTACCATCCTGGTAGTCCATGTCAACACGGCAAACCACATTACCTTCAGGGTCTGTTACGCGTACATAAACAGGAGGATGTGCCATCGCATCAAGCTTCTGTGTAGCGTAGTGCTGTCTGTGAGCATAAATATTCACAACACCGCCTGAAAGACGAGCAAGCATACCCCATGAACCGAATCCGCAGGCAAGGTTTAAGCCGGCAGACTGAAGTACATTAAAGTCTCTTGCGATGTTGTCCAAAGAAGTGAGGCTTCTTGCAGTATAAAGCTGTTTTGAAGCTTCTTTCTGAGCGTCTGAAAGGTCTGCAAGAGATTTTACAACAGTTGCAACCTCTGCAAGAGTTGTCTGTCCTTGGGGGTCAAAAAGCTTCTGACCTTTACCTTTCATCAGAACATATGCACTTGCGTTCATTACGCTCTGAAGTGCCCATTCACTAACCTCGCCTCTGTCTTTGAGGTATTCCATATTATATGTAGTATCCTTAAATTCATCAGAAACCATTTTAGATGCTCTGTCAAGAATACATGCAAGCTCTTCCCTTGTAACAAGGTCATTGGGTCTGAATTCGTCTTCATAACCTACCACAAGACCCATAAGGGCCGCTGCTGTGATGTCACCGCCGTAAATATTATCACGCGAAACATCTGCATAAGCTCCATTGTAATCTGGAATTTTGGAAATCAAAATTCTTGCAAACAGAGATGCTGTTTCAGCTCTGGTTGCCGGTCTGTCCGGTTCAATTGCTTCAGGAGCTATCCAGTAACCCTTTTCGGTTACAAAATCAATAGCCTGCTGTGCCCAATGTGCTGCACCTACACTGAAGGAAGTGAACACGGAAAGAACCATTACGAGAACAAGCATTGTACTGATTAGTTTTCTCATAATTTACTCTCCTTTGATATAAAAAATTGATAACAATAGTTGTACCCACTTATTATATCATCAATTAATTTTAAAATCAATAATATTTTCTACAATATATAAAATATTTTTTTGTGTAGTTTTACTATAATTGTGTTTTGGGTAGGTTTTGGGATTGAAAAAATAGCATTTTCGTGGTAAAATGAATTTATATTTAATGTTTCTACAATGCTAAAATTCACTTTATTTCTGCATTTTAAATTTTCATTTGGGAGGTCAATATGAAAAAATTTATTTTTATTTTAGCAATACTTGTTTTGTCAGCGATTGCTGTTTGTGCCGCGACTGGAGATGTTGTTGGTGAAATTTATTCAACCGACATTCTCGCCTCCATTAATGGCCGGCAGATAAACTCATACAACATTGGTGGCAAAACCGTGGTCCTGGCTGAAGAACTTTGCGACAATAACACAGGCAATCATTATGGTTTTTCCTGCGAATATGACAATGACAGCCGCACCCTCACCCTCACTTCCACATTTACCAACGGCAATGTCAATCCTATAATAAGTCGCGGCAAGGTTGGCGAGGTTCTTGGCAGCGTGTATGAAACGGACATCAGTGTGATTTTCAATTCTCATGAGGTGACAGGATATAACATTGGCGGGCAGACCGCCATTTGCATTGAAGATTTAGGTGAATATTTCGATGGCGAACACAACGCTAAGTATGGATATTCAAAATATCTGTGCAATGCGGTGTGGAACGGCGAAACACGGGAAATCTCCCTCAACACATTTCTGCAGGATTCAAACTATTTCGGCAGATACCCCACAAAAAAACTTGCCTTTTCATTAAATGATAATCAGCTTTCATGTACCTTTGACCAGCTCAATTCATTTGACTCCACCCTATCCTGCAGTTTCTCGGATGCTTTCAAATCCGCAGTTTATCAGATTACTCCCGTTATGCTTGACGGCAAAACTGTAGGCCAGATGATAATGAAACCGAACGGAGTAGCTGCTTTCAGGATTAATGATGAGGCTATACATGCCTTAACTGACCAGCTTGCAAACATTCTCAGTTATGATGCAGCAAGAAAATATATTTCGGATAATTTTAAAATTATCACAGAAAAAGAGGACGAAAATGCGTCTATCTTCCTTGCAGAAAAAGATGGCGTACATTATCTCCTGTTTGCTATGAAAAAAGGGGGGCTTGTTTGCGAAAGCAAATATGACAGCAATTACTCGACGGTCAGACTTGATACCAACGATGCCGGCGAACATTATCTGTATATCGAGAGCGATAAGTTTTCTGGTTCTATGACAATTTCCACACACGGATATGAATTTTAACTTTTGAAAAAAGGTGAGCCTACCGGCTCACCTTTTTAATTAAATATTCCATTTTTTCCTTTTCCGGCTCAGGCAAATCGCCAAACGGAAAGGGGATTTTCATTTGGTCATATTTTGTCTGACAGATTTTTTTTAATGGTAGCAATTCTATCCTGTCTACGCAAGGATGTCCAGCTGCAATTTCTTTCAGCTTACTGATATTCTCTTCGTCATCATTTATGGTAGGTATTATCACCTGTCTGAGCGTGGTGGTGATGTTTTTTCTGTTTAAAAAACGAAGAAAATCCATCACAGAATCAAGACTGCAACCGACATTATCGCGGTAAAGCTCGTCGTTGGTATATTTAATATCCAGGAGAACTCTGTCTGTCTGCTCAAGCACCATTTTCACTTTTTCGTTAAGGATACTGCCTGATGTGTCAAGACATGTATTTATCCCCTCTTTACGGCAAAGTAAAAAAATCTCACGGGCAAATTCCGCCTGCAACAACGGTTCACCGCCTGACAAAGTTATTCCTCCGTCCTTGCCAAAATATTCTTTATATCTCACCGCTTTTTTCACGATTTCTTCCGCCGAAATATTTTTGCCACCTGACATTTCCCATGTATCGGGGTTATGACAGCATTTACACCTCAGATTACACCCTTGCAAAAACACAACAAACCTTACTCCTGGGCCGTCAACCGTTCCCAGACTTTGAATTGAGTGAATTGTGCCTTCCATAATCACATAGCCTCATGGAATGTACGACTTATAACCTCGCGTTGCTGTTCGCGGGACAGTTTATGGAAATTAACCGCATATCCGGACACGCGGATGGTAAGATTGGGGTAGCTTTCCGGGTCCTCGTATGCTTTCATAAGTGTTTCCCTGTTTAATACATTTACATTTATATGATGTGCTTTTTTAGCAAAATATCCGTCCAGAACTGAAACCAGGTTATTCACCCGTTCTTCATCTGTTCTGCCAAGTGCCTCTGGCGTGATTGAGAATGTATTTGAAATACCATCACGACAGTCGTCATAACTGATTTTTGCAACCGAGTTAAGGGATGCGAGTGCGCCGTTTTCCTCTCTGTTGTGCATGGGATTTGCTCCGGGTGCAAAAGGTGCCGATGCTTTTCTGCCGTCGGGAGTTGCGCCTGTGTTTTTGCCATACATTACATTGGAGGTTATAGTAAGCACCGATAGAGTATGAACAGCATTTCTGTATGTCGGGGTTTTTCGAAGTTCGGTTATCATCCGGTGAGTCATATCTTTTGCAATCAAATCCACACGGTCATCATCATTACCAAATTTGGGGAAGTCCCCTTCAGTAACAAACTCTGTTATAAATCCGGTACTGTCCTTTACCGGAGTAACTTCAGCATATTTAACTGCGCTAAGCGAATCGGCAACAACCGAAAGCCCCGCAATCCCAAACGCCATGAGGCGTTCAACCTGAGTGTCGTGAAGTG
Organism: Clostridia bacterium; assembly: GCA_045648785.1. GTDB lineage: Bacteria > Bacillota > Clostridia > RUG12999 > RUG12999 > RGIG7450. The sequence continues at coordinate 23,667 of JAZROP010000032.1, forward strand.
CCATCTGTGTTTTTTCATAAGCATATTTATCATGCATATAATGGATGACATTCATGGTGTTTACATACAGGTGGCTAAGCCACTTTATGTAAATATCAAATCGCTCCATAACCGCATCATATTCCAGTTTTTCCATCACAGGCATCTGCGGACCGATGTGCATTCCGCTCGTGGTATCATAGCCACCATTGATGGCAATCAGGAGCAATTTTGCAAGGTTACACCTTGCTCCGAAAAACTGCATCTGCTTACCTACTTTCATCGCAGATACGCAGCAGGCAATAGCATAATCATCACCATAAACGGGGCGCATTATCTCGTCATTTTCATACTGAATTGAGTCGGTATCCTTGGAAACTTTTGCACAGAATTTTTTAAAGTTTTTGGGCAGAGAATTTGACCAGAGCACCGTAAGGTTAGGCTCGGGTGAGGAACCTAGTGTATAAAGTGTATTGAGCATACGATAACTACTTTTTGTAACAAGTGTCCTGCCATCTTCACCCATTCCGCCGACAGCTTCTGTAATCCACATAGGGTCGCCGCCAAAAAGCTCATTATATTCAGGTGTCCTGAGGTGTCTTGCTATGCGGAGCTTTATTACAAAATCGTCCATAAGCTCCTGCGCGGTTTCCTCTGTGAGAACACCTCTTTCTATGTCTCTTTCAATATAAATATCAAAGAAAGTGCTGACTCTGCCAAGTGACATTGCGGCTCCATTCTGCTCTTTTATTGACGCAAGATATGCAAAATATGTCCATTGAATTGCTTCCCGCGCATTTTCTGCCGGACACGAAATGTCAAAACCGTACATTGCCGCCATTTCTTTCATATATCCTAAAAATGTTATCTGCTGGAAAAGTTCTTCATCCAGTCTTATGTTTTCGGTATCAAAACTTCCGTCTGCAAGTTTTGCTTTATCCTTTTTCTTTTCTTCAATAAGGCGGTCCACACCATAAAGTGCAACTCTGCGATAATCACCAATAATCCTGCCTCTGCCGTATGCGTCTGGCAGACCTGTTATAACATGGCATTTTCTGGCCTGGCGCATTTCATCAGTATATGCACGGAAAACGCCGTCATTATGTGTAGTTCTGTAACGAAATTCCTCCTCAACCTTAGGGCTGAGTTTATATCCGTAAGCCTCACACGCCTGACGCGCCATTCTTATTCCGCCAAATGGATTTACTCCCCTTTTCAGCGGGCGGTTTGTCTGCATACCAACAATAATCTCATTATCTTTATCTATATACCCCGGTGAGTAACTGGTTAGCGAGGATACTGTAGCTGTATCTATGTCAAGCACTCCGCCAAATTGTCTTTCCAGTGCAAAAAGCGCCTCAACCTTTTTCATAATATCATTAGTGCGTGCGGTCGCTCCCGAAAGGAAACTTTCGTCACCTGTATATTCTTTATAATTAGCCTGAATAAAATCACGCACATTGATTTCCTTCTGCCACACACCACCATTAAATCCATTCCAGTTTTTTTCTGTCATATTCATCTCTCCTTATCAGAAAAACAAAAAGGGCAATCCGCGATATTAGCACGAATTGCCCAGACGGTCGGCTTAAATCTTTTACATTCCCCCGCAGTGCTCTGCGAAACCGTCAGTCATGTAAAAGTATGTTTATATTATATCCTGAAAACCAAGAGTTGTCAAGATATTATTTCAGCAAACCCTCAATCTGTTTTGCAAGTGCTTCAACATAGGAAACATCAACCTTGTCCATATCACCTGCATCTGCAAGCTCAGCAACTTTTTTGTCCATGGGAATTTTTGCCATAAGAGGTACTCCATATTCTTTTGCTGCCTCTTCTGTTTTTCCCTGACCGAAAATATAAATTTCCTTGTCACAGTCCGGGCATTTGATGTAGCTGTAGTTTTCTGCCAATCCAATTACGGGAATATCCATCATTTTGGTCATATTATAGGATTTGCCTACAATATCCTTAACAAGCTCCTGCGGAGATGTTACAATGACAACCCCATCAACCGGGATGGACTGAAAAACTGTCAGCGGAACATCGCCTGTTCCGGGAGGCATGTCTATGAACAGAAAATCCACATCGTTCCACACAACATCTGTCCAGAACTGTTTTACTGTTCCCGATACAATGGAGCCTCTCCACACAACCGGATCCTCGGGGTTTTCAAGCAGAAGATTTACCGACATAACCTGAATACCATTATGAGTTTCTTTGGGGAAAATTGATGTTTCAGTACCTTGAACTCCCGACTTAAGTCCAAACATTTTAGGAATTGACGGTCCTAAAATATCAGCATCTAAAATACCTGTTTTATATCCCATTCTTGAAAGTGCAACTGCGAGCATTGAGGTGACTGAGGATTTACCCACGCCGCCTTTACCACTCATTACACCTATAACTTTTTTAACACTTGCCAGCTCATTAAGCTGTTCCTTTTCAATTTTGCTGCAGCTTCCACTGCATGTGCCTTTGCTTGCACAACTGTCACAACTTGACATTTTTTTCGCCTCTTATCTTTCTGATTTTATATAATCTATTGCCTTATCAGCAGCTTCATCAGGAGAAAGTTTTATAACCTCGTCGGAGTTTCTGAGTTTAAATTCAACAATACCTTCTTTTGCAAATTTACCAACTGTGATTCGCACAGGGAAACCTAAAAGGTCAGCGTCTTTAAATTTAACTCCTGCTCGTTCATCTCTGTCGTCCATGACAACTTCAATACCAGCATTCTGAAGCTTTGCATAAATTTCTTCTGCAACAGCACTTTGAATTTCATCTGTTGCATTAACAGGTACAACAAGCGCTTCATAGGGTGCAACCGCTACCGGCCAGATAATTCCGTTTTCATCACAGTTTTGCTCAATGATTGCAGCAATACATCTGCTTACACCAATGCCGTAGCAACCCATAATTGCCGTAACATCATTACCATTTTCGTCCAGGAAACTGCATCCGAGTGCCTTGGAATATTTTGTACCAAGTTTAAATATGTGCCCAACCTCAATGCCCTGAGCAGTTTTGATTTCCTTGCCGCATTTAGGACATTTATCGCCCGATACGATAGTTCTTAAATCAAGAGTTGCGTCGGGTGTGAAATCTCTTCCAATCTGTACATTAAGCAAATGATACTCTGTTTTATTTGCACCGACGATGAAGTTTTTCATTTCAGCAACTTCAGAGTCCATAAGAAGCACACATTTAATGCCTACTGGTCCTGCAAAACCAACCTCAGCACCTGTAACTTCGTTAACCGTTGCTACATCTGCCAATTCAATTTCATTTACGCCCAGATAGTTTGCAAGTTTAATCTCATTAACCTCTCTGTCACCTCTTACCATAACAGCAACCACTTTGTCCTCTGCACGGTAAATAAGCGTCTTAACAAAAAGTCTGGGGTCAGCATTAAAGAATTTCATTAAATCCTCAATGGTTTTTACATTTGGGGTATGAATTTCAGTAAGCTCAAGGTCACCCTCGGGGCAAGCAATAGTTTCCGGAACGCAAGCCGCTTTTTCACTGTTAGCCGCATATCCGCAGGTATCACAGTAAGCAATTGTATCCTCGCCTACCTCCGATTTAACCATAAATTCCTGAGAGCCGCTTCCACCCATTGCACCTGAGTCAGCATCTACTATAGTATAATCAAGTTTTAATTTATCAAACGCCTCACAGTAAGCGGAATACATATTTTTATAGGATTTATCCAGACCTTCAGCATCCATATCAAAGCTGTAAGCGTCTTTCATAACAAATTCCCTGCCGCGCATAATACCAAATCTCGGACGGCTTTCGTCACGGTATTTTGTCTGAATCTGATAAATTGTTTTTGGCAGGTCTTTATATGAATGAACCTCGTTTTTAACAAGCTCTGTAAAAAGCTCTTCATGAGTTGGTCCCAAACAGAAATCTCTGCCGTTTCTGTCTTTAAGACGGAACATATTGTCACCAAAAACTTCCCATCTTCCCGAAGCCATGTAAGATTCGGCAGGAAGCAGTGCAGGCATTAAAACTTCAATTGCTCCGTGAGTGTCCATTGCTTTTCTGATTATACCCTCAACTTTCCTGAGTGTTCTAAGCCCCATAGGTAGATAGTTATAAATACCCGCTGCGGACTTTCTCATCATACCCGCACGGAGCATAAGTTGATGGCTTTTTATTTCCGCTTCTGCCGGCACCTCGCGTTGTGTGGGCACAAGCATTTTACTCATTTTCATATTTGTTTTCCTCCTAATAGACAAATCGCGTAAGAAGAAATCCCTTCTTCTCTTCCCTCAAAGCCAAGCTTTTCGGTCGTGGTTGCCTTTACATTTACTTTATCAATATCTATACCCAGACAGTCGGCTATATTTCGCCTCATATCCGGAATAAATTTCGCTATTTTCGGTTTCTGTGCGACCACAATACTGTCAATATTTTCTATCACATAACCTTTGTCTTTTAAAAGAATATTCACTTTTTCAAGCAACAAAAGACTGCTTATTCCCTTAAACTCGTCACTTGAGTCTGGGAAATGCTGACCAATGTCACCAAGAGCCGCTGCACCCAGCAGAGCATCCATAATCGCATGCACCAGAACATCTGCATCCGAATGACCAAGAAGTCCTTTTGTGTGCGGAATTTCCACTCCGCCAAGTACAAGCTTTCTGTCCTCTGCAAAAGCATGGACATCAAATCCGTTACCTATTCTCATATCTTTTCCCCACAATCGCCTCGGCAACTGCTAAATCTGCCGGGACGGTTATTTTTATATTCTCCGGACTGCCTTCAATAATTTTAATCTTTTCTCCCATCTCAAGTGCAAGTCCGCATAAATCTGTAAATTTTTCCGGATGAGTCGCACTGCTGAGCATCTGAGAAAGCTTACCCAATGTAAATGTCTGAGGTGTTTGTATATTGAAAACACCCTCCCTCTCCGGAACAGAATCTATATTCTCGCCGTCCGCCGCAATACAGACCGTATCGGTTGATTTTACCGCTATCGTGGAAAAATGCCCCTTTTGGGCATTTTCTATACTTTTATCAATCATTTCTCCGGTTACAAACGGGCGTACACCGTCATGAGTCAGTATTACATCTTCAGGGTCACCGTCTTTCAGGAAATAATCCACTGCCGCGATAACACTTGCCATCCTGTCTTTCCCGCCGGGAATAACCTCGGTGTCCGGAATATTATATTTCCTGAGCAACTGCTTTGTATGTTCAACATAATTCTTATGGCAGACAATAACAATCCTGTCCACCTTATTAGTAAAGCATGAAACCGTATGTATTAAAACGGGCTTACCTGAAATTTCAAGAAACTGCTTTGGGACATTCGCTCCCATTCTAAGACCACTGCCCCCGGCAACTATCGCTGCAAAAATCACAGTTTATGCACCCTCTTCAATCTGTTTTAAAACAATCTGTGTCAAAAGCTCTTCAACTTCTTTCTGATGCATATTTTTAGAAAGAACTATTTCGCTTATCATAATCTGTTTTGCACTTGCAAGCATTTTACGCTCACCTGAAGAAAGTCCCTTTGATTTATCGCGATACATCAGCATTTTTACAACCTGAGCTGTTTCATATATATTGCCGCTTTTGATATGCATTGAATTTTCTCTGTACCTTTTATTCCAGTTGTCCGTAGTGGTTTCAAAAAAAGTTTTAAAATATTCAATAACACGATCCGCTTCTTCCGTATCGATTATGTTTCTGATACTGTCGGCTGCAACGCCTTCCGTTGGAAACATAACCTTCATATCGTCATAAGGCATGCGAAGCACATAATATTCATTTACCTCACCAAGCACTTCCCTCTGCTCAATAGCCTCAATAATTCCCGCTCCATGCATAGGATAGGCTACCTTGTCTCCGATATTATACATTTATCCCGGATCCCCTCTCTTGCTTAAAGCAAAATTTTTCTACATTAATTATACAACATTTTTTTCCTTTTGTCAAACAACAAAAAGGATTTTTATCATTTTTCGCAGGGACACTATTCCTATTTTTTTCATATGATATGATGTAGGCATATATTTTCATAAAGGAGTGATTAACATAGACGGACTTCTGATTACTTTTTCCTCCGCAACAACCGCAACAAGGGTTAAAAATGAGCTTGCAAAAAACAGATTTTCCGCAAAAGTTGTCCAGACTCCGAAAAGCCTGACCAAAAACGGCTGCAGTTATAGTGTTAAAACATCAGAAAATGCACTTGCCGCAGCCGAAAAAGCTGCTGAAAATCTGGAAGTGAAAATAAAAAGTATTTTCCGTTTTGACGGAAAAGATTATGTAAAATACAGGTGACCCATTATGATATATCTTGACAATGCCGCAACCTCCTTCCCCAAACCTCACGGAATGGCTGAATATATGGCAGAAGTGACATCATCACGCAGTGGCAGCTTTGGCAGAGGCGGCTACCGGGCTGCAATAAAAAACGCCGAAGAAGTCCTTGATGTCAGACTGTTGCTTGCAGATATGCTCGGCTGCCCCTCCCCCTCCCGGATTATTTTTACCAAAAATGCCACCGAAGCATTAAACACCGCCATTTACGGAAAACTTTCCCGCGGAAGCAGTGTTATCGTTTCCCCGCTTGAGCATAATTCGGTTATGCGTCCTCTTAATATGTTGGGATGCAAAATCATCACCCTCCCCATTAACCCAGACGGGTCAACCGATATGAAATTCCTAGCAAGATATCCTCTGCCTGAGCTTGTAATTATAAACCATGCTTCAAATGTCAGCGGCATAATAAACGATGTGGACTTTGCCGCTGCTTACTGCAAAAAAAATGGTATTCCGTTACTTGTTGACGCCTCTCAAAGTGCCGGGCATATTCCGCTCAGGGCAGACTGGGGTGCAATGATTGCATTTCCCGGTCATAAGGGACTTTTAGGTCCTCAGGGCACGGGCGCGCTATATATCCCCGAGCACTGTTCTCTCAGACCTTTAACATCAGGCGGAACAGGCAACCGCAGTGAGCTTTCTATTCAGCCTGACGAACTGCCCGACCGGTTTGAAAGCGGCACGCTAAATACCCCCGGCATACTCGCTCTCGGTTTTAGTCTTAGGTATATAAAAAAACGCGGTATGGAAAATATCCATGCCCACGAAATGAAACTGACAGAATATATAATAAACGAGCTTGCCAATTTAAGCGGTGTTCATGTTCTCTACCCAGAAAACAAAAATCGTACTCCCTGCATAAGCTTTTACTGTGACACTATGGATGTTGTGGACTTCGGTAATATTCTCGACCATGAGTTCAGCATTGCCGTCCGTTGCGGTTTGCATTGTGCCCCTGTTGCCCACCGTGCCTGCGGAACTTTTAAAACAGGAACCGTACGCGTCAGTCCCGGAGCTTTCACAAGACTCCCCGAGGCAGAACGATTTGTGTATGCGGTAAATAAAATAATAAAGCGGAACTCGTAAGTTCCGCTTTATTATTTTATTCGTCTTTTGTATCAACCTTACTAAGCAGATATATTGCCACAATTATAACAAGTGTAACAACAAAAATACCCAGCATTCCCTGTCCCATAACGGACAGACTGTAAAAAAAGTTATTCATATTCATATTGCTCTTCTCCTTTAGTGAATGAGGTTAAGTATAAGTCCGCCTGCAATTACAGAAGCAATCTGACCGGACACATTAACGCCTGTGGAGTGCATTAAAAGGAAGTTCTGATTATCCTCAGCCAGACCCATTTTATGAACAACTCTGGATGACATGGGGAAAGCAGAAATGCCCGCTGCACCAATCATGGGGTTGATTTTCTTTTTGGAGAAAAGGTTTAACAACTTTGCAAAGATTACACCGCCTGCAGTATCAAAAATAAATGCTACCAGACCGAGAGCGATAATCATAAGTGTTTCCGCTTTTAAGAAAGCCGCCGCCTGCATCTTTGTAGAAATTGTAATGCCGAGAAGGATTGTTACAAGGTTTGCAAGAGATTTCTGTGCAGTTTCCGAAAGGTTATTTAAAACACCACATTCGCGGATAAGGTTTCCGAACATTAAAAATCCGATAAGTGCCACACTCTTGGGAGAAACAATACCAGTTATTACCGTAATAACTATGGGGAAAAGAATTTTTGTAAGCTTTGAAACCTTTTTTGGGTTGTAGGGCATACGAATTAATCTTTCCTTTTTAGTTGTTAAAAGCTTAATAACCGGCGGCTGAACAATGGGCACGAGCGCCATATATGAGTATGCCGCAACAACAATTGCACCGACATATTCAGTTTTAAAATAGTTAGCCACAAAAATAGATGTAGGACCGTCCGCAGCACCGATAATAGCAATAGACGCCGCATCCTTAATGTCAAAACCCATAAGCGTTGCAAGGCTTAAGGTCATAAAAATACCAAACTGTGCTGCTGCACCGAAAAGCATAAGTTTGGGGTTTGAAAGAAGCGGACCGAAGTCTATCATCGCACCAATACCTATAAACAAAAGTAACGGGAAAAGCTCGTTTGCAATTCCGGCATTAAACAAAACATCTATGACTCCCTCTTCCATACCCTGGGTTACCGCACCCGACAAAGGAAGGTTTACTAAAATTGCACCAAATCCCATAGGCAGGAGCAGAGTCGGCTCCATATCTTTTTTAATTGCCAGGTAAATCAGCAAGCCGCCAATAACCCACATTACCACTTGTTGCCATGTAATTGCCAACACATTACCAAAAATTGCTTCCAATTTTTACACCATCCTGTATTTTTCATTGAGCAGAAGTATCCTCTGCTTAAGTTTTATATTTTACCACAGCCAGTCCTTTTTTTCAAGAAGAAAAATGCATTTCCTTTCTTTTTCACCACATAATGAATATTATGTAGTGTTATTATGAGCCAAAAACCGCAATATATGGTATTTTTTTGTAAATGTAAAAAACGATAAATTATTGACAAAGATATAAAACGCTGATATAATAACAAATATTTTAAACGAAAAACACTACATAATATTCAAACTTTGGTTTTTTGCTTAATTTGCAATGAAAAAAGTGCTCTTTCGAGTCCTTTTAAATTTCGCAATTTTTAATATAATCCCGGCTAATCTTAAGGTCAATTTCCGGATCATGCAAATGAGTATCATATTCAGCATGAATCCAACCATCATACCCTTTTCCCGCCATTAACCTTATAACGTTTTCGTTCACATCTCCCATTTCGCCCCCTCCAAGTTCGCAGAAACGGAGTCTTTTATGCCATTCATCTGCGGCTTCATCTTTAAAAACATAGTCTTTTACATGAACCGCCACAATACGGTCAAAATATTTCCCCACAATTTCAAGTGGATTTCCGCCCGCACCTGCAAGATACCCTGTATCTAGTATGAGTCCGGCATCAGGTTAATTTTTCGAAAAGGTTTCAAGTTGCTGTTGTGTTTCCACTGTTGCTCCAGGATGATTGTGAACTGCCACCTTTACATCATACTTTCCCGTTGCAGCAACATGAGAATTTGTCTGATGGCAAAAAGTATCAAAATCCTTTGATGTCCAGTCTGCCCAGACATATTTCATACCAAGTGCAGCCGCCCATCGCAGAGTTTCCATTGGCAATCCACCCATGCAGGTAGAAAATTCCATACCTATATATTTTGCATTTGCCATAAAGGATATAGCTTCAGACTCAGTTCTCGCCTCAACTCTTTCTATCTCGTCATAGCCAAGTTTTTTAGTATCATGAGGCGTTTGTTATATCCTTACAAACCTCTGTACCAGACATTAAGTACATAATCAGCAACTCCAACTTTTATCATAAAAGGTTCATCCTTTCATTTTTATGTAAATTGTACCATTTTTTTAAAGCTTTCAACACAAAAGTTGCGTATTATTATACACAAATTGTTTTTTTCATTGATTTAGAAGTTTAAGTGATATATAATTAAACTACAACTATACAGGAGGGGTTTTAGTGCCGGCAAAAGAAAACAGCATTTTATCAAGAATTCTCTGTTTCATATGTACAACATATATTCTGGGAATATCCTTGTGCGCTCTGTTGTCACCATCCATCATAGTTGTTACTATCACCGTTTTTGTATTTGCAACTATAGCTTTGCTTGTCAAACTCCCCCACCGCAGCCTTATAGTTTTAACCTGCATTTCATTTCTCATAGGAACAGCTCAGTTTTATTTTGTTCAGCAGAAATCCGAAGTTTTTTGTGACCGTTATGTTGGGAGATATGTAACTGTTTCCGGGCAGATTAAGCGTCTGTCGTCAACCAATAGCGGCAAACAAAGTATAACCCTGTCTGCCAACAGTATTTCCGCACTGGGAAAAACCGAAAACAGGCAACTGTATTTTCTTTTATACACCGATTATGAAAAGGCATTTTCCGTCGGTGAAAAAATTACTTTTTCTTCAATTTTTAAGCAACCAAACAAATCAAGCTCGCATGATTTTGATTTTGAACTTTATATGCACGCCAAAAACATATCAGGTTCTTTTTTCATTTCATCAGATAAAATTCAAACATCAGTCGGAACCCCTACTTTATATGACAAACTCAGACTCCTTTCCGCTTCACTGGCAAAAAAAGTTCGTGAAAATATTGGTGGTGAAGAAGGTGCGGTTGCCTCCGCTATTCTTTTAGGAGATAAATCTGGTTTTACTGATGAACTGACAGACATTTTTACAAAAAGCGGTATAAGTCATATTGTTGCAGTGTCCGGGATGCATCTTTCCATTCTTATGGCATTTTTCTTTTTACTCGCTGGCAAAACACGACTTCATTACAAAATCAGAAACATTTTTGGCATAGTAATTGTACTTCTTTATATGACACTCACCGGTTTTACCCCATCGGTAACCCGTGCCGGAATTATGCTTATCTGCACACTTTTCGCTGCAGCTATTGACAGAAAGGAAGATATTCCTACAAGTTTTTGTATGTCTGCCGCTCTAATTCTTGCACTTAATCCGTACACAATTTACAGCGCAAGCTTTCTTCTTTCGTACACTGCACTTGGTGGCATACTTATATTTTCAAGTCCCATTTCAGGAAATCTGCCCCGCTTTATCCCCGGGAAAATCAACCTGATAATAGCCGGCTCACTTTCCGCCATAATATTCACATTCCCGGTTCTGGCTTATATGTTCAACGGCATAAGCACCCTGTCGCTGATAACCAATATTATTGTAATACCTCTTGTCAGTGTTATATTTATATCTTCGCTGGCTGCATTTCTCCCAGGAATGGCAGGAGTTATTTTCGGTCTTATTCCAAAAGTACTGATAAAAATAATATTACTTACCGCCCGTTTTGTTACAAAAATACCTTTTTCGTATATAAGCGTCAAAGACCCGTCATTACTTACTCTGTTATGTTTTGCTGTTTTCGTCCTGTTTTTGTATATGTTCCTGACATACAGGAAAATAGGCAAAAAAGGTATGCTTGTCTTTTACGCCACGGTTTTAATCTCTCTTATTTCTTTTGCCATTCCAAGGCTTACACATTCGGTGACATTTTTTGATATAGGGCAAGGCGACTGCGCTCTGATAAATACCCCCTGTGGCAAAACCTGCCTTGTAGATACCGGTCCGGATGGTGATGTTGCTCTGGCAACACTAAGGTCTGCAGGAATAAACAAGATTGACATAATTTTTATTTCTCATGCAGATGCAGACCATTCGGGCGCACTTGAAAGTATTGTTAAGAATTTTCCAACCCATAAGATTGTTTTGCCCCGGTATGACATTTTTGGAGAAAGCGTGACAAAAATTTCCGAAATTGCAACTTCCGCAGGTGCAGATGTTGAATTTGCTGACAGCTTTACCACATACAATTTTGATGGCATATTCGCGGCTATACTCTCCCCCGCACGAAATATTATTTACTTCGACGAAAACTCGGGCAGTCTTGTAATTAATTTTATTATTAAAAACCACAAATTTTTATTTGCCGGAGATATTGACTCACAGACAGAAAGTGTTATAATTAATAGTAGAAAATATGTTGATGCCGATGTGTTAAAGGTTTCCCATCATGGCAGCAAAGACTCAAGCTCAGAATACTTTTTAAACTGCGTGTCAGCCGATTATTCAATAATAAGCGCCGGCAGGGACAACCACTACGGGCATCCGCATGATGAAACACTTTTACGGCTTAATAATTCAGGAACTAAAATTTTACGGACAGATCTCCACGGTGATATAAAATTTACTATAGATTTATTTGGGAATATGAGGGTGCATTATGAAGCAGACCGCTGATAACACAAAGATAATAAAAGAAAAAATATCTGCAGCCGATTTTAAGGGGCTTTTTATTTTCACAGGCGAAGAGGATTTCGCGCGCCGTGCAGCCGTTAATGCTTTTATACAGCATTTTGAGAAGGACCCTCTCTTTCAGCTTAATATGCATATTTTCGACGGAAAGGAAACTCCGGCAGAGAAAATTTTTGAAGCCGCCGAGGCTCTGCCCGTTATGAGTGAGGAAAAGCTGATAGTTATAAAAAATAGCGGCATTTTCAAATCTACCTCGGAATCTCAGAAAAAGATTTTCACCGAACTTTTTGACAATATGCCTGACTTTTTATCTTTGGTATTTGATGAGGATGAAATTGACGGCAGAAATGCTCTGCTTAAAAAAGCAAAAGCTGCCGGAATTTTTGCAGAATTCAAATATAAAACCCACGCGGAGCTTGTAACCTATTGCGGAAAAGCTTTTGCAAAAGAAGGTATCGCCATCTCGCCTGATGTATTAAGCAAATTCGTTTTTTCCTGTGACGAAGGGCTGACAAGTATAAACGCTGAAATGGACAAGCTTACCGCCTACGCAATGGATAAGAAAAGTGTCACTGAAGAGGATGTTGATGCTATTGTTAAAAAGTCTCTTAAAAGCAGAGTTTTCGAAATGCTTGATGCTATGATTGAGGGTAAAGCAATGGTTTATACCATGTTAGAAGAAATGAAGATATGCCGCGAAGCCCCCATAAAAATTCTGGTGCTTATCGGCAGACAAGCCTCAATGCTTAATAAAACAAGAATACTGCTTGATTCCGGTTCAAACGACATTGCCGCTCAGCTTGGCCTCAAACCATTCATCGCACAAAAATATATTGCCCAGGCAAGACGGCTTACTTCTGAAAGGGCAAAAAATCTCATAGATAAATGTCTCAACGCAGACTACTCAATAAAATCGGGTGAACTCTCCGATTGGGCAGCACTTGAACTGCTTGTGGCAGATATTACTTCGGAAAGATATTAAAGAGTTTTATTCGCCTGACGGCGAGTTGTATTTGCTTTGTCGTGATATTTGCTGCGCAAGTGGTATTGCCTTCGGCAGTTAATATGGCGAATAAAATAAAACTGAAACCGCAGGTTTCAATACCACTTTCACGAATGTGAAAATATCACTTAAAACTCAAAACAGGAGAAATTTATTATGGCAGACAGTATATTAAGAAATAAATCAAAAGCCTTTTCCAAAGACATAGTTTTTCTATGCAGAGAAATTAAAAACAACCATAAAGAGGCTGTTCTGGCAAATCAGCTATTAAAGTCAGGAACATCAATCGGTGCAAATCTGCACGAAGCACAATATGCGCAAAGCACCAACGATTTTATTTCAAAGCTTGAGATTGCGCAAAAAGAATGTTATGAAACAGAGTATTGGTTGGAACTCTTATTTGAAACAGATTGTATTAACGCAGAAAAATATAAAAAACTTCAAAATGACTGCGGTGCAATCCGCAGAATGCTTATTTCCTCATTAAAAACTGTTAAATCAAAGTAAAAAGGAGCGACTTTGTCGCTCCTTTAGTTTTATAAATCTATTCTTTCATCGGGCGCTATTGGCTGATAATTATACCACGCAAACACCTTTGCATAAGATGCTCCGTCAACTTTGGTGATATCAATATTTGCCCTTCCGTCACTGCCTATCACAGCCTTGTCCATACCAAGCATTTTGCCGTTTGCGCTGTAGATTCCGACATACGCATAATCTGTGTCAAGAGTCTGCCTGTCAAGTTTTATCGCAAATGACCAATCGGTTGTTTTGTCGGTTTTTGTTATGGAAATGGTGTTTGTAATGGCATTTTTATGGAATAACGGTGAATTGTAGTTTATGGTAGCAGACGTTAATCTTGTATTATCACTGCCTATATCTATCTCCGCCCAGTCCACCGCACTTCCTGCATATTCAACTTTTGAAAGCCTGTTGCACCAGTAAAACGCAGAGTTGCCTATGGTGGTTACGCTGTCAGGAATGGTGACGCTTGTAAGGCTGGTGCAACTGGAAAACGCCCAGTCGCCAATGGTGGTTACGCTGTCAGGTATGGTGACGCTTGCAAGGCTGTCGCAATCTTCAAACGCACAGGCGCCAATTGTGGTTACACTGTCGGGTATGGTGACGCTTGCAAGGCTGTCGCAATCTCCAAACGCATAGGAGCCAATGGTGGTTACATTGTCACCTATGGTGACGCTTGTAAGGCTGGTGCAACTGGAAAACGCAAAGTCACCAATGGAGAGCACACTGTCACCTATGGTGACGCTTGTAAGGCTGTCGCAATTATAAAACGCATAGGCGTTAATTGTAAAAACCCCTTCCGGAATTACAAGGTCTGTTACAAGCTTACCGTTTAAATATAAATCCGCACCATAACAAAGCGGATTGCTGTAGGAGTAGCTGAAAAACTTAATTTTGCACCATGCAGAAATATCGGTTATATTTACTTTGTTTAAATTGCCACAACCACTAAATGCATAACTGTCAATTGTGGTTACGCTGTCAGGTATGGTTATACTTGTAAGGCTTGTGCAATTTTCAAACGCACGGTAGTCAATTTTCGTTACGCTGTCAGGTATGGTGTAGTTTGCACATTCACTTGCCTTTGGAAAGCAATACAGTTCCGTCTTGTTTTTGTTAAAAAGTACACCGATACTGTCGGAAGATAAGTTTTTGTTACCCGCATCTACCGATATCGAAACAAGGTTTGTGCAACCGTCAAACGCACTCCCGGAAATTCCGTTAGCGCCACTTCCGATTTTCACAGTTTTTACAAGCTGGGCAAAATCTTCCCAGGGAGCAGGATAACCTCCCCAACCCGTACCGCTTATTGTGAGCAGACCGTCACTGTCCAGCGTGTATGTAAGGGCACCATAATCGCCACTCGCAATAATGTCCGCCGCACTTGCCGAAAGCATATTTAATCCAAATAATAAAACTGTGATTGTTATAATTGATAAAACTAATTTTTTCATTTTGATGCTCCTTCCAATGTCACACATCCACAAATTTTTCTCCCGTTTTTATCGGTGTTACCACGCCGAGGGAAATTTCTGTCATTTCCTTTATAAACTTTTCTCCTCCACCTGATGGAACGCAGACGGTGAATGTCACCGCATCTGTATAGGCTATATCCTCTATTATGTACTCGCTTTCTTTAAGCGAGTATTCTATTTTTCCCGCCAGGGTATAATCGGCAGTTACTGAGTAAATATCACACAGTTTCCGGGTTACGGGAATGGCATTTTCTATACCTTCGGAAGCGCTTTTGCCATAGGCGTGAACAAGCCCTCCTGTGCCTAAAAGAGTTCCGCCAAAGTAACGGGTTACAACCACTATCATATCGGTCAGACCCCGTTTTCTTATGGCATCAAGCACCGGCATACCTGCTGTTCCCGACGGTTCACCATCGTCACTGTACCTTTGAATATTATTTTCACGGACAACATAGGCGTAAACATTGTGTCTTGCATCCGAGTATTTTTTCTTGACTGCATTTAAAAATTCAAGTGCTTTTTCTTCCGTTTCCACCGGATAAACATTGGCGATAAAGCGGGATTTTCTGTCCTCATATTCGGCAAAGCCGCGTTGTCGTATGGTTTTATATTCCGTACTGCTCATATTTGTGCACCGCTTTCCCTTCTATATCAGCCATAATTTTTATTCCCTCCGCAAGATATTCTTCCGAAATAAGTTTTCCGTCCACTCTTATCATAGATGCCACTCCCGATTTATCATAAGGAATAAGCAACTTCATTCTTTTGAACGGATAGGGAATTTTTATGGCTATAAGCTTTAACAGCTCTTCAACCCCCTGCCCCGTCTCTGCCGAAACATAAATATTATCCTCATCCGATTTAAAGCTGCCGTCCGCAAGGTCACATTTGTTGTAAACATTTATTTTGGGGATTTCACTGCATCCAAGAGAGGTTAAAATATCCTCCGACACTTCGCGGTGAATTTTATACTCGGGGTTTGAAAAATCTATAACATTTAAGATAACATCGGCATAAACTGCCTCTTCAAGAGTGGATTTAAATGCGTTTATAAGATGGTGAGGCAATTTTCTGATAAATCCTACCGTATCAATTAAAAGTACCTCTCTGTCATCTGGCAGAGTTAGTGCACGGGAAGTTGTATCAAGCGTGGCAAAAAGCTTGTTTTCTGCCAGAACTCCCGCATCTGTCAGATAATTCATAAGCGTGGATTTGCCGGCATTGGTGTATCCTACAAGTGAAACAGTGAGTACACCATCTTTTTTTCGTCTGTCTCTTGCATATCCGCGCCTCTTTTCAACTTCTTTAAGTTCTGAAAGAAGATGGGAAATACGCGTTCTGATATGCCGTCTGTCCGACTCTAACTTTGTTTCACCCGGGCCTCTGGTGCCTATTCCTCCGCCAAGACGGGAAAGTGCCTGTCCCATACCTGTAAGTCTGGGAAGCATATATTTAAGCTGAGCAAGCTCAACCTGAAGTTTGCCTTCTTTTGACATTGCACGGGACGCAAAAATGTCCAGGATAAGCGTGGACCTGTCAATTACCCTTATTCCCACAGCATCCTCAATGTTTTTCTGTTGTGACCCTGTCAGTTCATCATCAAATATAACAAGGTTTGCCTCGTTTATTTCGCAAAGCTCTTTAAGCTCCTCAAGCTTACCACTACCGAGATATGTGGCAACATCGGGAGCCTCTTTCGGCTGCAAAATGCTTGCAACCACTTCTGCACCTGCTGTTTTGGCAAGTTCTGCAAGTTCTAAGATGGTCGCATCGTCAGAAAATTCATTATTTATTCTGCCGGACACTATTCCGGCAAGTACTGCTCTTTCCTCAGCCAA
>JAZROP010000033.1:0-26329 GCA_045648785.1 Clostridia bacterium
GCTTCGTCGCGAGCCATTTCATGAACGGTGTCATGTATTGCATCAAGTCCATTTTTCTTAGCGCAGGAAGCAAGGTCAAACTTACCCTGTGTTGCGCCATATTCACAGTCAACTCTCCATTTAAGATTATCTTTTGTAGTAGCTTTCATGTTAGGCTCTAAATCTTCGCCTAAAAGTTCTGCAAACTTTGCAGCATGCTCTGCTTCTTCATAAGCTGCTTTTTCCCAATAAAGACCCACTTCAGGATAACCTTCTCGGTGAGCAATTCTTGCCATGCAGAGGTACATTCCAACTTCAGCACATTCGCCGTTGAAGTTAGCCATAAGCTGGTCAAAAATATATTTTTTATCTTCCTCACTAATATCCGGATTATTTTTAACTGTTTTGCCATAAACACCATATTCGTGTTCTGCTGCAAGAGCTGCGCCTTCTGCCATTTCATTGAATTTTACCGCTTTACATATCGGGCATTTTTCGGGGGCGCTATCTCCTTCGTGAACATAACCACATACTGAACATACAAATTTTTTCATAATTTACTATCTCCTTTATAAAAATATTATTTTATTTACATTTACTGCATTTACCGGTGAAATATATGTCCTTTGTCGAAATTTCAAAACCATCAGGCAACTCCGCCGGCGGAAAATTTATATCAAAATCGTAAACCTTGCCGCACTCCGTGCACAAAAAATGTCCATGATTGTCGGCACAGGCATCAAATCTTGACTGTTGCTCCTCAATTGTTATCATTTTAATAATTCCTTCGCCACTGAGAAGCTTTACCGTATTATATACGGTTGTTTTTGAAAGTGTCGGTGCTTTGGGATGAAGTGCCAGATAAATTTCATCCACTGTCGGATGAGTCCGGTGCTCTCTTAGGTAATCAAAAATCATAACCCTTGTGAGCGACGGTCTAATATTGTGCTTTAGTAAAATTTCGGCTGATGTCATATATTCACCTCTTTTCGATACAGTTTTGTATTGATTACAAATTTATTGTAGCATCATTTTTGTTATTTGTCAATACTTTTTCAAAAAAATTTGAAAAATTTTTTCAAGTGTGATATAATAGCTATATTGGAGGATTGGATATATGAATATCTGTGGTATAATTGTTGAATATAATCCGTTTCATAACGGACACAAATATCATATTGAAAAGTCAAGGGAGCTTACGGGTGCAGACAGCATCATTGCCGTAATGAGCGGAAGTTTTGTTCAGCGTGGCAAACCTGCACTTTTTGACAAATTTATCAGGGCAAAATCTGCAATTGCAGGTGGCGTTGACCTTGTTATTGAGCTTCCCTTTTGCTACGCTTGTGCACCTGCACAGTTTTTTGCCGAGGGCGGCGTTCGTCTTCTTAGTGCAACAGGAATTGTAAACTCCATCTGCTTTGGCAGCGAAAGCGGAAATTTATCCACCCTCTCTCAAGACATTACCGATAAGGTTAAAATATATCTCGACTCGGGAATGTCCTATCCTGCGGCGTGTGCTGCCGCCTCTGAAAATCCCGTCTCCACGCCTAACGATATTTTAGGAGCAGAATATATTCGTGCTCTTTCATCATATGCACCCTATATAAAGCCATATGCTATAAAACGCACAGATGATGGTTATCACAGTGAAAATGCTGAAAATGGAACTGCAAGTGCAACAGCAATCCGGAAACTCATGTTTGAAAATAATTTTTTTGATATAAAAGAGTTTGTCCCACGCAAGGTTTTTGATATTTTAAACCAAGAATACAAAAATGGAAATTATACCGATATTTCTCTTTTGAACAGTCTTGTTTTAGGCAAGCTCAGAAGCGGAATTTCCATGAGCAAAACTGCATATGTTGCCGAGGGACTTGAAAACAGATTTTACGATTGTGCCTTTACATCCACCTCATTGGACGACTTAATATTCGCTGTAAAAACCAAACGATACACTCATGCTCGGCTTATGAGAATAGCTGCTTGTTATGCAACAGCTCTCTCCGACTCAGACCTGACGGATTTTGTAAAATCAGGTCCGGCGTATATTCGCATACTTGCAGCAAACGAAAGAGGCAAAAAGCTGCTTTCCGTTATGAAAAAGAAAGCCACACTGCCCGTGATAACCACTCCGTCATCTTATAAAAAGCTTGATTCCTATGCTCAGAAGATGTTTGAGCTTGACTGCCGGGCAACCGATATTGCCGCACTTAGCAAAAAAAATCCTGCTCTGCGCGAAGGCAGGCAGGATTTCGGTAAACTCAATATTTTTTCAGACTGACAGCAACCCCATCCCCTATCGGGATTATTGAAGTTGTGAGACCCTCATCTTCCGAAAGTCTTTTTAAATATTCTTTCATATTCACTATAATTGTGCGGTGCTTTCTCGGTATAAATCCGGTTTCCGCCACTGTTCCCCGGTACAGAATATTATCAGATATCAAAAGTCCGCCGGGTTTTAAAAGTTTTAGGCATTTAGGAAGAAAATTGTTATATTGTCCCTTTGCCGCATCAACAAAAACAATATCAAAGTTCTCTGCTATGTGGTCCATCACAGAAAGTGCATCGCCCCTCAGCAGAGTTATTTTTTTATCCATATTGGCACGATTAATATTGTTCTCTGCCTGAGCAGCCCTATCCTCATCCATTTCAATGGTGGTGATTTTCATTTTTTCAGAAAATCCGGCAAATAAAATGGATGAATACCCGATTGCACTACCAACCTCAAGAATTTTCTCTGCACCCGTTATCTCACTCAGCAAACGGATAAGTTGTGCAACCTCTGGTGATATTATGGGAATATATTCTTTAAGAGCCTTTTCTTCAAGCTCTTTTAAAATTCCCGTATTTTCTTTTATCAGCGACCGAAGATAATCGGTTATCTGCTGAGTTGCAACGCTGTCGTCAAACATATTTTACTCCTGTTTAGCCAGATGTTCCTCATAGGTTTTTGAAAAAGTATTCTTCCCTCCGGGAATTGCCGAAAAATAGAAATAATCCGTTTCGGCAGGATAAATAGCCGCCATAATGGCCTGCTCTCCCGGAGAAGCAATGGGGCCGGGTGGTAATCCTCTATTTATATAGGTATTATAAGGGGACTGCACTTTTATATCCTCATATGTCAGTCTGTCCTTTGGTTGCTTTGTTATATATATAACAGTCGCACACGATTCAAGACAACTGAAATTC
Source organism: Clostridia bacterium (assembly GCA_045648785.1). GTDB lineage: Bacteria > Bacillota > Clostridia > RUG12999 > RUG12999 > RGIG7450. The sequence continues at coordinate 3,169 of JAZROP010000033.1, forward strand.
ACAGACTTTAGTCTGTTATGAAATACAGACGAAATTTTGTCCAGCTCTGATTTTCCCTCTTTTTCAATAATGGACGCAAGCGTTATCATCTCATGATAGGTAAATCCCATTTTTTCTGTCTGCTTTCTAAGCTCAGGTGTATATACTCTGTCAAACTGTGCAAGGCAGGCGTCTATAACCTGATGTGCCGTCATACTTTTATCAAAATAATAGGTTTCGGGAAAAATATATCCCTCAAGACGATATCTTCCGGCAGGCAAATCATCATTTATAAACTCATAATCAAATACGCCCGACTCAATTTCACCATAAAATTCCTCGGTCGGAATCCCAAGCTTTTCTTCAAACAGCTTTACCATATCGTCAATCTCGTATCCTTCCGGGATTGTAACCTTTACAATTGCATTTGCATTAAGAAGCTTGTCCATAATTTCAAAATATCCCATTTTTGAAGAAATTTCGGCATTTCCGGTGCGTATTTTCTGTGCATTACCACTTAACTTAATCAGACTTTTCATAACAAGCTTGCTCTTTATAAGCCCCTGTTCTTTGAGCATGCTTACCACACTGTTTGCACCGGCACCTTCCTCAATAACAATTTCCTTTTTAATTTCAGGAACAAATAATCCGTTTATGCCAAAATACAATACAGTTAGCACCAATACCGCTGCAATCGCAATAAGAAGTTGATTTTTCTTTTTTCGTTTCATAATCTTCCCCCTCTTTTAGAAGGGCAGATATTATTTTCTGCCTATATTACTGAAATATTTTGTACGATCATTAATGTCAGGATATTTTTCACAAATCTTTGAGGAGAACATACCGTCCTCAAGATTTTCAGTTGCCGCACGCTCGTGTCCGATAAGTGCCCAGGTAGCCTCTTCAAGATGGCTGAACATTTCATCTCTCTGCGCAAGACAGATAAAAGACTGTCTCGGAGTGTTAATGTCCTCACCGCTTATCTGGAAAAGTCCGTGTTTATCACAGAGAGCCATAACGCGCTCCACCTGTTCTTTTGTGTTTCTGGACGGCATATATGTTACCGCCTTAAAACCAAGTTCTTTTATCTCATCAAATAAAAGGTCAAGGTAATCATCTTCAAATTTCTGTGTTTTTTTATCGCCGGTAACCGAGTTTCCGACATCGCCCAGATATGCATAAGCCAGTATTGCACCTGTCTCATTTGCAAGTTTTACAATTTCTCTCACATCCACACACTCATCAGTTGCCGGGATGTAGAATTTTTCAACCAAATCACTTTTCAGTGCACCAAGAAGGTCATATTCATAGCAATCGTTATTTTCATCTGAAAGAAATCCTTCAATTTTAGATGATATGGCAATCTTCATATCATTTTTCAGAAAATCTACAATAGCCTGTCCTCTTCCAAACTTTTCCACCAACTTACAGCTTAATGCAAAAAGAATATGACGCTCTGTAATGCTACCCTTTTCATGAATCATTGAAAGCGGAATTACATCCTTATCAAAATCAAGTGTAATTCCATGAGGTGCCATAATTTCATTTATCTTTTCAACCATGGCACGGTTTCTTTTAAGTCTGGCCTCTGTTATCGGACCAAAAAAGTCCTTGATTTTATCAATCTGAGTATGAGGAATTCCGTGCAATGCTACATATGCAACCTCATCCTGGTCGGGATTATTTATCTTTTTACCTGCAAGGCGTGTGTTTTTCATACTTACACGAACTTCGGCTCCGGCTGTAGCAGCCATTCCAACTATATCCGCTGCCGCAAGAAATTCTTCTATACCCGATACGCTGTCATGGTCCATAATTCCCGCAGTTTTAAGTCCCGCATTATATGCCATCCACACTGCCTTTGTTGGCGAATATGGCGAAAAAGAATATATGGTATGAATATGATTATTTACATCATTTCCCGTTTCGGGCTTTTTTATTTCACCTTTTTCTATTTTTTTCATAAGGCCTTTTATAGCCTCAAGTCTTGTCTCAGCACTGCCGCCGTTTAATTTTTCAATCATGGTTTTCCCTTTCTGCAAAACAAAATTCCACATATGCCAATTATAGCATTTTACCCTTATATTGTCAAATGCTATTTATGATACTTCTCCCCTGCATTTATTTTAAATGCCCTGTAGGTCTGCTCTAAAAGAATGACCCTCATAAGCTGATGCGGAAAGGTCATATCCGAAAAGCTAAGCCGAATATCTGCCACCTTTTTAACCTCGTCACTAAGCCCCTCCGAACCGCCTATTATAAATGTTATTTCACTTTTTCCATTTACCCCGGCATCCTTCACAAGCCGAGCAAGCGCTTCGGACGAGTATTTCTTACCCTCTACACAGAGTGCAACCTTAAGGCTTGATGGATTAATTTTTTTAAGAATGAGCGCACCCTCTTTTTCCTTGTCCTGGTTTCCTCCAGTGTGACACTCGTCCACTTCGCAAATATTTACTTTCCCAAATCTTGAAATTCTTTTTATATATTCTCCGCAGGCATCCTTAAAAAATTTCTCCTTAATTCCACCTACGCAAACTATCGAAATATTCATAATTCCTCCAAAAAAATTCAAAACCGCAGGAAACTTAAGTTCCCTGCGGACACATTTTAACCTCTGTTTCGTCTCGTTTCCTTAACATTTGTTTTGAGCATGCTCATTTTTTCGTCACTTTCCTTTTTAAACTTGGAAAGCATATCCTCAAAAGACATCTTCTCTGGTGGAGCAGGCTTAAATTCCTGTTTTGCAGGCCTTTCTAACGCCTGCTTTACAGACAAATCAAGTCTGCCATTTTTGCCCTCCGCAAGAATTTTTACCTTTACGATATCTCCCACCTTAAGATGGTCAGAAACCTCTTTTACATACCCGAAAGAAATCTCCGAAATATGTACAAGTCCCTGCACGCCTCCCTCAAGCTCCACAAAAGCGCCAAAAGGTGCAATGCTTTTGACTTTTCCTTCTACAATTTTCCCCGTTTCAAGCTGTTTACTCAAAACATGCTCCTCCTCAGTTGTTATACTCTAATATACTTAATTATCCTTGCCATCAATAAAGATTTTTTCATCTTCTTTACACATTCCAAGCTTGTCTCTCGCGACTTTTTCAATGTACTCATCCGTACCTATTTCGGACTTTTCTTCATCAATTTCGCGTGCAATCTCTTCCTGCTCTTTTATATCCTCATTATAATTTGCAAGGATGCGCTCACTCTCTTTTATTGTGCTATGCTGCGAATAAACAGTAACTGCAACATAAACAACAATAAAGATGGAGCAAATTATCTTAAATCCCTTGCTGTTTATTATATCAAAAAGTCTCATCAGACACCTCTATTATATTAATTATATAATTACACCTTATTTAATAATATCTTAATTCGTCTGATTTTTGCAATGTTTTTTTGCACAAAATTACGCACTCTTTTTCGTGCATTTTGCACAAACTTAAGAACGGGTTTAAAAATCCACCGCATTTTCGACACAGGAATAAGTAAAACTCTGACAATTTTTCTTATAATTTTAAAAATTAACTCAACTATTATCATTACCGCTTTCACCGTAACAGCTCTAAACATAAGAATGTACAGCATTGCTCCCAAAAGAGCTCCAAAAAACACATACCACCTTAAAGCGGCTCCGTTTATTTTATAAATTACAGAGAAGAAAAAAGCAAGAATAATACACCAGATAAGTATATCCTGAATAAAAAACGCGCTTTTTCCAAAGCGCAGTTTTTTTGCTGTAATATTAAGTATATCACATACCATTCCCGATGCCATTCCTGTAAGGACACACATCAGAAAAACTATTGTCTGCTGATTTACATTTACCGGCATTTTCAGTCACCCAGAAACTTTGAAAAGAATTTCTTTTTTGATTTTCCACTATTTTCATCAGGGTAAACTACACTGTCAAACTCTCCCTCCAGCACAATTTCTCCTGTTTCAAGGCTGAGCTTGTTCATATGTATGTCCGACCCTTTCACTTCAATAAGTCCCATAGATGTAAATATAACCGCGGAACTTTCATCAAAGCTGTCTATATCCTCCACTCCTGAAACAGAAAGCTTTTTCCTTCCCTCAAGAATGATATTCTGCGGCATAGCAGATTGATTTTGCTTATCCATATTTTTCACCTCTCTGTAATTTCATATATATTTTCAAATATAAAAAATTATTCTTGTATTAAGTATGTTTTTGTGATAAAATATATGCATACCATCTTTCCGGAGGAAAATACATATGGAATTTCAGATAGAAGGCAGAAACACAGTTAAAGAAGCAATACGCACAGGACGCACCATAGACCGCATATATGTACTTGAAGATGGCGACCGCCGTCTGTCAGAGATAGTTGGTCTTGCAAAGAAAAACAAGCTTGTTGTTATAAATTGCAGCAGAAAAAAGCTTGACACCATTTCAAAAACCAACAATCATCAGGGTGTAATTGCTATGTGCGCTGCAACAGACTATGTTTCAGTTGAAGATATTCTTGCTTATGCAAACGAAAAAGGCGAAGACCCGTTTATCATCATCGCTGACGGTGTTACTGACCCGCATAATCTAGGTGCCGTTATCCGTACTGCATGTGCCGCTGGGGCTCATGGGCTTATCATTCCAAAACGCAGAAGCTGCGGGATAACAGAAACTGTTGAAAAAGTTGCTTCCGGGGCCGTTGAAAATATAAAAATAGCCAAGGTTTCAAATTTAAATGACACCGTAAAGCTACTAAAGGAAAATGGTGTATGGGTTGCAGGCACAGATGTGGGTGGAGAAAAAGATATTTACGCTCAGGATATGACAGGTCCTATCGCACTCATTGTAGGCAGTGAAGGCGAAGGCATGGGTGAACTTTTGAAAAAAAATTGTGATTTTCTTGTAAAAATCCCCATGTTGGGAAAAATTCAGTCGCTTAATGCCTCTGTCGCAACCGGAATAGTGCTTTATGAAATTGTACGACAGCGAGGAGAAAAAAATGATTAAAGAAAAAAAAGTTAATATTTCCTCAAAAGATTATATTACTTTCAGATATTTTGCATTTTTATATGATTATACAGGACTTGCAACAATAATATGGGTGTCAATTATAAGCCTGTTTATTCTCTGGGATTATTTTATGACACAACGAAGCTTTATTATTGCCGTCATCGGGATATATATGCTTGTTTCATATATCAGCAGCATATTTGTAAAACTGCCCAAAACAGCACGGGAGGAATACGAAAATAAGACTTTTTCAAACCCGGAGTACGCTTTTTCGCTTACAGAATCTACGCTGACCATCCTGCGCGAAACCTCCACCCCTTCCAATATTGAGCTCACAAGTCTTTACTCGGCTTTTGAAACTTTAAACCAATTCTGTTTTTTTGTTTCAAAAAACAACTACATAATTCTTCCCAAAAATATTTTGTCCAAAGAGGAGAAACTTTTTATTCATCACACAATAAAAGCTCTGCCCAGAAAAAACAGGATAAATCCTTTCTCAGTTGGCATAAAAGCTACGATAAAAAATATCGCAACCCTGGCATTTATCACAATTTGCGCAGTGATTATAATTATATCCTATAAAGTAACCTGATAAAATCCGACCGCATGGTGGTCGGATTTTTCGTTTAAACTCCAAAAAACTGTCAAGAATATAATCAAACAATTTTCGGAGGATTTTTAATGAAACATTTAATTCCTGTACTTTTTCTTTTGCTTCCTTTTTTGCTTATCACCCCAGCCGACGGTGAAAGTATGAACATAATCCGTCTTCATGTCATTGCAAACAGTGACAGCGAATATGACCAGTATGTAAAACTTAAAGTCCGTGACTCCGTGCTTAACATTTCAAATTCACTTGAGCGCGAAAATATTCCCTGCAGTCTCAAGCTTATGGAGGACGCCGCCAGACTGACGCTTATGTCATATGGTTGTGACGAGCATGTAAAAGTACAGTTTGGTGAATTTCCCTTTCCCATAAAGTCCTACGGGAACATAACTCTCCCCGCAGGTGATTATACCGCCGTACGGGTTATAATTGGCGATGGCGACGGTCAAAACTGGTGGTGTGTTATGTACCCTCCTCTTTGTTTTACAAGTGAAACCACTGCACATTTTGATAAGGATTTTATAGCAAAAAACGGCCTGCCAACCGACAGACCGCAATTTAAAATCAAATTCAAATTTCTCGAGTTATTTAAATAATACTCTCAATAACATCCCACACAGCATCCCTGCCGTTACCTTTTTCAGCTGAAAATGGAACGAGAATGTCATCTCCCGTAAGTTTAAGAGTTTTCTCAATCACCTCAAGATTACCCTCAATCTGGCTTTTTTTAAGTTTATCAAGCTTGGTCGCAATTACAATAAGGCTACCAAAATTATATCTTATCCATTCTGCCATCTGAACATCGTCAGCAGTTGGTTTATGGCGCGAATCCACAAGCAGAAAAGTTTGTTTTAAATTTTCACGGGTGTTCAGATATTCTTCCATCATATCTCCCCATCTCTTCTTTTCCTGTTTGGACACCGCAGCATATCCGTATCCGGGTAAATCGACAAAATAAATGCAGTCATCTATATTGTAAAAGTTAATCTGCGCAGTTTTTCCGGGAGTTGCACTTGTTCTTGCAAGTCCTTTTCTGTTAAGCATTTTATTAATAAAAGATGATTTTCCTACATTTGACCTGCCTGCAAATGCAATTTCAGGCAGATTATCCGTCGGATACTGTCTGGGGCTTACCGCCGAAACCTTTATTGATGCATTATGAATGTTCATATTCCTTTAACCTCAATATCTATACCATATTTTTCTTTAAAGTATTTAATATTACTTCTTTTCTGACCTATTGCCGCCGAAAGCTGTTTTGCCGGAACTTCAATTATTCTATCACCATGTATTACCTTTTCTTCAATCTCGTCACGCAGAATTCTTGATTTAACAAGTTCACCAAACGCACTATGATATGCGCCCGCAATTATTCCGCCCTTTTCGCAGATAACATCAGTAGACTGAAGTCCCACCCTGATTATCCTTATACTTTTTTCTTCAAAAATCCTGCAAATTTCTGCACAAACTTCAACACTTTCCTCAAGTGCAGGAGGTATGTACTTTCCACTACGATAAAGCCTTTCAAGTGCAGTATCAGAAAGCACTACAGTAGGATAAACACGGACAGTATCCGGCTTAAGCGATGCAATTTCCATTGCTGTAAAAACATCTTTTTCACTATCAGAGCCATACATTCCCGTCATCATCTGCAACCCTGTTTCAAACCCAAACTCCTTTAAAAGAGCGACAGCCTTTTTTGTATCATCAGCAACATGTCCGCGGCGGTTTTTAAGTAGCACCTCATCATTCATAGATTGTGCTCCCAGCTCCACCGCTGTAACTCCGTATTTTTTCAGCATTTTCAGTATATCTGCAGATATATAATCCGGTCTGGTGGAAAGTCTTATTCCATCCACTTTTCCAATATCAACATATTTTTTTGCAATTTCAAGATATTTTTTCTGTACACTTTCATCAATACCGGTAAAACTGCCACCAAAAAAGGCAATTTCCGCAAAATAGGGCCTTTCCATGGTAGAAAGATTGTCTGAAATTATTTGTTCGGCTTTTTCAAGTGTTTCTTCCTCTCTGGCGCCCGTTATTTTTTTCTGATTACAAAAAACGCAATCATTCGGACACCCCTTATGAGGTACAAAAACAGGTATATTATAGTGTCTTATCATAATAATTTTGCAAGAGCGGTTTTTGCCGCCATCTGTTCAGCTTCTTTTTTGGTTTTTCCGCTGCCACTGCCACATACTTCACCATTCACAACCACTTCAACTTCATATGTTTTATCATGATCAGGTCCCGATTCTGAAATGGTAGTGTAAACTATTTTTGCCTGTCCGTCTTGCTGAACAACCTCCTGAAGTGTGGTCTTAAAATCTTTTTTACCCTCTTTACTTGCCGCCGCAACAATGCGCTCAGTCAAAAGAGGCATAAACGCTTTTTTTACACTTTCAAGGTCGGAATCAAGATAAACCGCGCCAATAAAAGATTCCATTGCATCAGCAAGAATGGAAACTCTGGTTCTTCCTCCGGCCTTTTCTTCTCCTTTTCCCAAAAGAAGATAGTCTCCCAAATTTATACTTTTAGCAATCTCATACAAGCTTCTTTCGCAAACCACATCTGCTCTGATTTTTGTAAGTGACCCTTCTGGCAGACGAGCATAATTTTTATATATAAATTCGCTTACCATAATACTCAGCACCGAATCTCCCAAAAACTCAAGTCTCTGATTGCTCTCTTTTTTACTCTTTTTGAATTCATTTGCATATGAGGTGTGTGTTGTTGCAAGTTCAAAAAGTTTTTTATCCTTAAATTTATAAATCTCCTTCAGTTCCATCCTGCAAGTCACTTCCCTCAACTGCCGTTTTAATTTTACTTAGAAGTTCTGTTTCAACAGCTTTTTTCGCCTGTCTGATTGCTGCGCAGAACGCTTTTGCATCAGAGTTTCCATGAGCCTTTATAACCATACCATCCACACCCAAAAGTGGTGCGCCACCATGCTCTTTAACATCAAATTTTTTCTTGAATTCCTTAAGTCCACCCATCATCGTGAGTGAACTGAGTTTTGTAATGGTATTTTTCATAAGAATACCTTTAAGTGTACTCTTCATAAATTCACCCATACCCTCAATCAGCTTGAGGATAACATTACCGGTAAACCCGTCGGTAACGGCAATATCAACATCTCCATGAGGAATCTGCCGGGCCTCAAGATTGCCGGCAAAATTAATATCTGCCGTTTTAAGAAGCTGGTATGTTTCCTTTGTGAGAGGCGTACCTTTTTTCTCTTCAACACCAATGTTTACAAGGCCCACCTTTGGATTTTTTATCCCGAGAATATTTTCCATATAATGATATCCCATTATGGCAAATCCAAGCAAATTCTGCGGTGTGCAAATTGCATTTGCCCCGGAATCCAGAAGAAGCAGCGGTTTGCCTGGAATTGTTGGCAGGGTGGGAGCAATCGCCGGTCGCGATATTCCTTTGATTCTGCCAAGCTCAAACACTGCCGCCGCAATAACCGCACCGGTGTTTCCCGAAGTTACAATTGCATCTGCTTTTCCTTCATGCAGTAACTTCATCCCCACCACAAGTGAAGAATCTTTTTTGCGTCTTACTCCTCTTATCGGGTCATCTTCATTTTCCACAACCTCTGTGCAGTTATGTATTTCAATTCTTCCGGACTTTTCTTCAAGTGCACCAAGCTCACGCTTTATATCTTCTTCTCTCCCACAGAGAATTATGTCCACACCAAGTTCATTTGCAGCCTTTACTGCACCCGCAACCTGTTCTTTCGGTGCATAATCACCGCCCATTGCGTCAACTATTATTTTCATATATTCTGCCTCCGTTAACAAACAAATTATCATTCTATATTATACTCTTTTTCAGCAAAATTGTCAAGAAAACATCCTTTTGAAATTCTTTCCTCTGCTTTTATACATTTAGGCTTTTTTCCTTGACATATAGGTAGTTAGATGGTATAATTATTATAATTATGCGTCACTCGCACAAAATACATAATTTGCCTAAAGGTCAGGCAAAGGAGGACTTCATTATGATGAATAAGAAAGAATTCAATGTTGATTACGCCTGGATTGACAGTTTTTGGAATAAAATCGAGAAAAAGCTTGATGTCATCGCTCCCCAGGTAGAAGCTGTTTTTGCCGACGGTATTAAAGACGGAAAATATGTTAACTGCAGCAAATACTGGTGGACAAACGGTTTCTGGCCGGGTATGATGTGGCTTATGTACCTCAAAACAGGCGACGATAAATTTAAAAATATTGCTATTAAAGTTGAAGAAGCTCTTGACGAAGCTATTATCGGTTTCGACGGACTTCACCACGATGTGGGATTTATGTGGCTCCCTTCTGCAGTTGCAAACTACCGCATTACCGGCAACGAAAAATCAAGAACTCGTGGCATGCATGTTGCAACAGTTCTTGCAGGAAGATTCAATATTGCGGGAAACTACATCAGAGCCTGGGAACCTGACTCAAAGCAGACATTTGCAGGTTGGGCAATCATTGACTCCATGATGAATATTCCTCTGCTTCATTGGGCAAGCGAAGTTTCCACAGACCCCCGCTTCAGCTTTATCGCTAATGCTCACGCTGACATGGCTATGGAAAGATTTGTTCGTCCCGACGGTTCTACAAAGCATGTTGTTATTTCCGACCCCGCAACCGGTGAATATATTGGCGAATCTCCCACAGGCGGTCAGGGTTATGCTCCCGGTTCCTGCTGGTCAAGAGGTAACTCCTGGGCACTTTACGGTTTTGCTCTTCAGTATATTCACACCGGCGAAGAAAAATATCTCGATATGGCTAAAAGAGTTGCTCACTACTTTATGGCAAACATCGACGATTCCGGCGTTCCAAAATGCGACTTCCGTCAGCCTGCTGAACCCCTTATCGTTGACACAACAGCCGGTGCTGTTGCTGCCTGCGGCTTAATTGAGATTTCTAAAGTTGTTCCCGAGGGTGAAAAGGAAATGTATCTTGCAGGCGCAGTCAAACTTCTTAAAGGTCTTGAAGCAAACTGCGATTTCTCACTTGATAATCAGTCAATCCTTCAGAACGGCACAGGTGCATATCGCGATGCCGGCAGTCACCATATAGCTATCGTTTACGGTGATTATTATATGATGGAAGCACTTTTGAAACTTAAAGGTAATGATGTGCTCTTCTGGTAATTTGAGGTGAATATATGACAGTATTATTATGGATTTTGGCATTTTTAGGAATTGCTCTGATATATGGCGCAGCTAAAATAGTCAAACTCGCAAAAAAGACTGAAGAAAACGAAAAAACCGAGAATTTAGTAAAGCTTATCGGCGTTCTGCTTTCAGCAGCTGCAATGGTACTGCTTTGGACAACCGGTTCACTCAAGTAATATAAAAGGAGTTTTTACAATTGGAAAAAGAACTTGACAAAGTATATGACCCAAAGTCGTTTGAAGAACGACTTTATAAAACCTGGGAGGAAAAAGGCTATTTTAAAGCTGATTCAAACAGTAAAAAAGAACCCTACACCATTGTTATCCCTCCCCCCAATGTTACAGGTCAGCTTCACATGGGACACGCTTTTGACGAAACTCTGCAGGACATTCTTATAAGATACAAAAGAATGTCAGGCTATGAGGCTCTCTGGGTGCCCGGAACTGACCATGCAGGTATTGCTACACAAATTAAGGTAGAGGCAGAGCTTCGCGAAAAGGAAGGTCTGACCCGCTATGACCTCGGTCGTGATAAATTTCTTGACCGCGTATGGGACTGGAAAGAAAAATACGGTAACCGTATAATCTCCCAGATTAAGCAGCTTGGATGTTCCTGTGACTGGTCAAGAGAACGCTTCACAATGGATGAAGGTTGTTCCAGAGCTGTAAGAGAGGTTTTTGTCAACCTTTACAACAAAGGTCTTATATACAGAGGTCCAAGAATAATCAACTGGTGCCCCAACTGTATAACAGCTCTTTCAAACGAAGAGGTTGAACATGCAGAACATGCAGGTCATTTCTGGCACATTAAATACCAGATAAAGGGCACTGATAATTATGTTATAATAGCAACAACTCGTCCTGAGACCCTTTTTGGCGATACAGCGGTTGCTGTTAATCCCGAAGATGAGCGTTATAAAGATATTGTTGGAAAAACACTTCTTCTTCCGCTTACAGACAGAGAAATTCCGGTTATTGCCGATGAATATGTTGATAAGGAATTCGGAACAGGTTGCGTAAAAATAACTCCTGCTCACGACCCTAACGATTTCGAGGTAGGAAAACGCCATGACCTTGAAATTATTAAAGTTATGAACGATGACGCAACCATGAACTCATACGCAGGAAAGTATGAGGGCATGGACCGTTATGAATGTCGCAACGCAATGATAAAAGACCTCGAGGATATGGGACTGCTCGTTAAAACAGAGGAACATTCTCACAATGTAGGTCAGTGTTACCGTTGCGGAACTACCATCGAACCTATCGTTTCAAACCAGTGGTTTGTTAACATGAAACCTCTTGCAGAAGCAGCAATAAAAGCGGTTAATGAAAAGGAAACAGAATTTGTTCCTGAGCGTTTTAGCAAAACATATATGAACTGGATGGAAAATGTATATGACTGGTGTATTTCCCGTCAGCTCTGGTGGGGACACAGAATTCCAGCTTTCTATTGCGATACCTGTGGCGAAATGACTGTTTCAAAAGAAGATATAACCGTATGTCCCAAATGTGGAAAACCCGTCAGACAGGAAGAGGATGTTCTTGATACATGGTTCTCCTCCGCTCTGTGGCCTTTCTCCACACTAGGCTGGCCGGATAAAACTGCCGACCTTGATAAATTCTATCCTACAAATACCCTCGTAACAGGATACGATATTATCTTCTTCTGGGTATCAAGAATGATTTTCTCAGCTTGCGAACATACCGGCAAAGCTCCATTTAAGCATGTATTTATTCACGGTCTTGTTCGTGACGGAAACGGCGAAAAAATGTCCAAATCAAAAGGAAACGGTGTTGACCCTCTCCAGATAATAGATATGTATGGTGCAGACGCACTGAGATTTGCACTTGTTACAGGTGTTGCCCCTGGTAATGATATGCGATTCCCCGTAACATATGATCCACCGGTCGAAAAGGGTAAAAATCCCAATCCAGAGGTAAATAAAATAGTAGGTGCACCCGGAGCTCAGTCCAGCCGTAACTTTGCAAACAAAATGTGGAATGCAGCTCGTTTCGTTTTGATGAACATTTCTCATGAGGATGCAGCTCTCCCGGCAGAAGATAAGCTTGCCGCTGAGGATAAATGGATTCTCACAAAGCTTGACAAGCTCATTGCCGAGGTTACTGAAAACATTGACAAATTCGAGCTTGGCATTGCGCTTGCAAAGGTTTACGATTTCATTTGGGATGAATACTGCGACTGGTACATTGAAATGTGCAAACCCAGATTCCAGACAGATGCCAAAGAAACCGCCGGCAGAGTTTTATCTTATGTTCTCTCCCGAGCGCTTGAACTTATGCATCCTTTTATGCCTTTTATTACTGAGGAAATCTGGCAGCACCTCCCCCATGACGGCGAAACAATTATGAGAGCTGAATGGCCAACATCCGGCAAGTTCACATGGAATGATGAGGAAGCATCCATAGAGCTTATAAAAGAGGCTATTAAATCTGTTCGTAACGCCCGTGCGGAAAAGAATGTTGTTCCTTCCAAAAAGGTTAAAACATATGTTATTACCGACCGCATAACTCAGTTTGAAAAGGGCAGAGCCTTCTTTGAAAAAATGGCTTCATGCTCAGAAGTTATAGTATCTTCCGACAAATCGGTTCTTCCCGAAAATGTGGTAACGGTTGTTACTGAAGGCGCAGAAATTTCTCTGCCACTTGGCGACCTTGTTGATAAAGAAAAAGAGCTTGATCGTCTTGCAAAAGAACGCGAAAAGCTTATTTCTGAAATCAAGCGTGTCGAAGGCAAGCTTAACAATCAGGGCTTTGTTGCCAAAGCTCCTAAAGAGGTTGTTGAAGCCGAAGCCGCTAAAGGCAAGACTTACAAAGAAATGCTTGAGAAAGTGGAAGAAGCTATAAAAGTCCTTAATTAAATTTTAAAACCCGTAGCAATGCTACGGGTTTTCTTTTATTCCAGTTCTAACGATATGTATATTTCTTCTGCTTTTTTCTGCGCTTCCTACAAAACTTTCGTTTCCTCTGTTATTGCATTAAATAAAATTAAATACATTTCTTTATACTTTTCCATTACTTTATCTCCTCTTTGTTTTACGGCATTAATAAATATCCCCCCGTATAACGGGGGATATTTATTTTATTCTATAAACATTGCATCTCCAAAACTGAAAAAACGATACTTATCTTCCACCGCCTGACGGTATGCATCCATTGTGAGGTCATATCCGGCAAGTGCTGAAACAAGCATTATAAGTGTTGATTTGGGCAGATGAAAATTTGTGATGAGCGCATCTATCATTTTAAACTTATATCCCGGATAAATGAAAATACTTGTACTGTCACTTTTCGCGGGTAAAATTCCATTTTCATCGGTTGCCGACTCAAGCGTTCTGCATGATGTTGTGCCCACTCCAATAACTCTGCCCCCTGCTGCTTTTGTTTTGTTTACTGCCTCGGCAGTTTCGGGCGGAATGGAATACCACTCGCTGTGCATATCATGCTCCTCAATATTGTCCACTTTAACAGGACGGAAAGTACCAAGACCGACATGAAGCGTAATATACGCCACGGTTACACCCATTTCTTCAATCTCCGAAAGTAGTTCTTTTGTAAAATGAAGTCCTGCCGTAGGTGCCGCCGCGCTGCCATCATATTTAGCATATACCGTCTGATATCGTTCACTGTCCTCAAGTTTTTCTGTTATATAATGAGGGAGCGGCATTTCGCCAAGTTTGTCCAGCACATTTTCAAACAAACCCTCATATTCAAATTCAACTATTCTTCCACCGTTATCAAGTGTTTCAATAACATTTGCAATAAGCTCGCCATTACCAAACACCACTCTATGCCCCGTCTTTAATTTTTTCCCGGGTTTCACAATAGTTTCCCATTTGTTGGTGGAAAGTCTGTTCAAAAGCAGAAATTCAATATTTCTGCCACTGTCCTCACGATGTCCGTAAAGGCGTGCAGGAATAACGCGTGTGTTGTTAAGTACAAGACAGTCACCTTTTTTAAGGTAATGCTTAATGTTTTTAAAACACTCGTGTTTAACGCTTTTATTTTCGCGATTTACAACCATAAGTCTGGATGCAGTTCTGTCCTCAAGAGGAGTCTGTGCAATCAGCTCCTGCGGAAGTTCATAATCAAATATACTGAGTTTCATGTTTTCTTCAGTTCCTTTATTTTTGCCTCGTCTGGAGTGACATAAGCAGTTTTATAGTCTACATAAATCACCATACCGGCTTTTGCTCTGGCAGGCTTTTTAACATTTCTAATCTGAGTATAGTCCACAGCAACATTTGCCGACCCTCTGGCCTTTGAATAATAAGCCGCAAGCATTGCCGCCTCTGTCATGGTACTGTCAGGCACATCTTTTCCTCCGGTAACAATTACCGTATGCGAACCAGGTATGGTTTTTGTATGAAACCATATGTCGCTGTTTGATGCCATTTTCAGTGTCAGATAATCGTTTTGTCTGTTATTTTTACCCACCAGAATTACAAACCCATCACTGCTGATGAATTTATCGGGACTTCCAGATTTTTCCTTCTGCTTACCACCCGATTTTGCCCTTTTAAGATACCCCTCTGCCGCAAGCTCGGATTTAATCTCGGAAAGCTCCTTTAAATTTTCACAATTTTCAAGCGACATCTGAACGCTTTTTAAATATTCAATATCTACCATGGTTTTTTCAAGCTGCTCTGCAGCGTAAATCTCGGTATTTTTGAGTTTGTTATACCGCTGAAAATACTTTTGTGCATTTTCCGGTGGACTAAGCTCCGCATCAAGGGGTATTGTTATTTCTTCTGCTTTCTCACTATAAAAATTCTCGGCAACAAGCTGGCGGTCACCTTTTTTTATTTTATAGATGTTTGCAGTTATAATATCGCCGTACAAACGGTATCTGTCCTTTTTTTCAGCGTTTTTTATATCCCCCTGAAGTATCGCCGCTTTACGGGCACAGCGTTCAATCATATTATTGACAATTTTCATAACATCGCCACTTTGCTGAGACATTCTGCCTCTAAGCTCACGGGCAATATAAAAATCATCCAGAACCTCTGCAATAGATTCCACCGCTTTGCATTTAAGTTGGCGAATTTCTATCCCCTCAAAATCAAATGGATTTCCATTCTCGTCAAGCACAAGTACAGGCGTAAACCCGCCTTTTTTAACCTGTAAGAAAATCCCCCAAAGCTTGTCTGCTACCGATATTAGCATTTCTTTTGTAAGTTCGCCTGCAAAAATTTCGGTATTTCCAACAGCTCTGTAAACAGGTTCTCTTGCCAGCATAGGTGAAAGTCCGGCAAATTTTTCTAAAATAAACCGGTCAATTTTCTGCTCGGCAGGACAGGATAAAATTATTTCCTTTACCAATGTTTCATCTGCTTCAAACGGCGATATCTTTTCCTGCGGTGGCGGTGGCTGATAAGTAATTCCGGGCAGAACTGTTCTGACCGAGCTTACCGACGCATCAACCAGCCTTGTGCAATCAATTACCCGGTTTTCCTCATTTAAGAAAATAATATTGCTATGCCTACCCATAAGCTCAAAGGTAAGCTTTTTTATCACCTTGTCACCTAGCTCATTGCGAGTTTCAAATTCAAAGTTAACTATTCTCTCCACACCTGGTTGAGATACAGATAACAATCTGCCACCAGTAAGATGTTTTCTAAGCAACATACAAAACATTGGTGGATTTTGCGGGTATTCTCTTGTCTGCTCGGTCAGGCTTATTCTCGGCATGGACGGATTACTGCTGAGAAAAAGTCTGTAATTTTTCCCAAGACTGCGAACAGCCATTACTATGCTATCCCTGTCCGGCATATAAATTTTATCAATCCTACCGCCCCGCAGAAGTTCATTAAGTTCCCCCACAAGACAGCTGACCAGTATTCCGTCAAATGCCATAGTTTTCTCCTTACTCTCTTTATGCTAAAGCAAATCCGCAGCCATGCTGCGGATTTATTAATAATTTAGATAAGTCTTACCGAAAGAACATCGTTTATAGCTTTTAATTCATCAATGACAGCTGCAGAAATATTATCATCTGTATCTATCATAGTAATCGCAAGTTCTTTCTTTGATTTATTGGTTAAATGCTCAATATTCATATTCTTTTCAGACAAAACGCCCGAAAGAGTGGAAATCATATTGGGAACATTTTTGTGTGCAACAACAATTCTGCTCTTTGTTGTTCTGGGTTCAACACAAGTCGGGAAGTTAACAGAATTTTTTATGTTTCCGTTTTCAAGGAAATCCTTAAGCTGTTTTGCAGCCATAACTGCACAGTTATCCTCCGACTCAGGAGTAGATGCACCAAGATGAGGAATTGCAACTATTCCAGGGACTCCAAGCTGAGCGTCGTTGGGGAAGTCTGTCACATAGCTTGCAACCTTTCCACTTTCAAGTGCTGCAATAATGTCCTCTGTATTAACAAGCTCTCCTCTTGCGAAGTTGAGCACGCGCAGACCGTCTTTTGCTTTGGCAAGAAGGTCTTTATTTATCATATTTCTTGTTCCGTCATTCAGTGGCAGATGCAAGGATATGTAATCACATTTTGAAATCATATCGCCAAGGTCATTGGCTTTTTCAACATGTCTTGAAATTCCCCATGCAGCATCAACTGAAATATAGGGGTCATAACCCATTACTTCCATGCCAAGATGATAGGCTGTATTTGCAACCATAACACCAATAGCACCAAGACCGATTACGCCAAGTGTTTTTCCATAGATTTCGGGACCTGCAAAATTGCTTTTGCCCTTTTCAACAAGTTTGCCAACGGCATCGCCTTCGCCTTTTAATGTTTTTGCCCAGTCAACTGCATCTGTAACCTTTCTTGATGCAAGAAGCAGACCGGCAATTGCGAGTTCTTTAACCGCATTAGCATTTGCACCCGGAGTGTTGAAAACTACAATTCCTTTTTCGCTGCATTTATCTATAGGAATATTGTTAACTCCTGCGCCCGCTCTTGCTATCCCCTTAACACTTTCAGGAATATCCATTTCGTGCATATTAAAGCTGCGGAGAATTATCGCATCAGGATTTTCTATTGTATCAGCAATTTCATAACCGTCACCAAGCTTATCGGTGCCTATTTTTGCTATTTTATTAAGTGTCTGTATTTTATACATTATTTTAATCTCCTGTTATTTGTTTTCTGCTTCAAATTTTTTCATGAATTCTACAAGCTTTTCAACGCCTTCAGTTGGCATAGCATTGTAAATACTTGCTCTCATGCCGCCAACCGATCTGTGACCTTTGAGATTTTTAAATCCTGCCGCGTCAGCTTCCTTGCAGAATTTTTTGTCAAGCTCTTCATCGCCGGTAACAAAAGTTACATTCATCATAGAACGGTAGGCTTTGTCAGCACCTGGTTTGAAAAGCTCGGAAGAATCAAGATAGTTATAAAGAATAGCTGCCTTTTCTTCGTTGATTTTTTTCATAGCTTCAAGTCCGCCCAGACCGAGTATCCATTTATACACAAGACCAGCAACATAAATTGCATAGCATGGAGGTGTGTTATACATGGAATCATTTTCAGCCATAATCTGCCAGTTAAGCATTGTGGGAGTTTCTTCACGAGCGTTGCCTAAAAGGTCTTCTCTCACAATTACAATTGTAACACCTGCGGGAGCCATATTTTTCTGAGCACCTGCATAAATAACACCAAATTTTGTTACATCAACCGGTTCAGAAATAATGCAAGAGGACATATCTGCAACTAAAATTTTGTCGCCAACATTTGGAACTTCTGGATATTTTGTACCAAAAATTGTATTGTTGTAACAAACATGAACATAATCCGCATCAGGGCGAACCATATCAGGAGTAATTTCAGGAATATATGCAAAAGTCCTGTCTTTGGAGCTAGCGATACATTTAGCATCGCCATATTTCTGTGCTTCCTCAAAAGCTTTTTTTGAGAACTGACCAGACACAACATAATCTGCTTTTCCGTTTTTCATGAGGTTAAGCGGAACTGCTGCAAACTGTGTTGACGCACCGCCCTGCATGAATATAACTTTGTAATTATCGGGAATGTTCATAAGCTCACGGAGGTCTTTTTCCGCCTCTTTAATAATTGCATCATACACAGGGGATCGATGGCTCATTTCCATTACCGACATGCCACTTCCATTATAGTCTGTCATTTCTCTAGCGCACTGTTCGAGAACAGGAAGGGGTAACATAGAAGGACCTGCTGAAAAATTAAATACTCTCATTTTATACTCTCCTTAAATAAATTATTATTTTTAATCACGGTGGTGATTGCAATTATCACAACACCCATCACAAGCTTTTTTTGTAATCTCATTTTCCACGCCCTGACGCTTATAATAATCCGCAACCGCTGCTTCAATAGCTTCTTTTGCAAGTACCGAACAATGAATTTTCGCCGCCGGCAACCCACCAAGTTCATCCACAACCTGCTGATTTGTTATTTTAAGTGCCTCCTCGATTGTCTTACCTTTGACCATATCGGTAGCAACCGAGCTTGTTGCAATGGCTGCCCCGCAGCCAAATGTTTTGAAACTGATATCCTTTATAACATCATTTTCAATATACATATACATTTTCATGATATCGCCGCACTTTGCATTACCAACGGTACCCACTGCATTGGCATTTTCAAGCTCGCCGCTGTTATGCGGATTTGAAAAATGCTCCATAACTTTTTCTGTGTACATTCTTTATTCCTCCCAAAGTGGTGAAAGTGACCTGAGTTTTTTAACAATTTCTTCAAGTTTATCAACAAAATAATCTATTTCCGCGTAAGTATTATCCTCCGATAGAGAAACTCTTACAGAACCATGTGCAATCTCATGTGGCAACCCAATTGACAAAAGAACATGCGATGGGTCAAGTGACTGTGATGCACAAGCACTCCCGCTTGAGCACGCAATACCTTTCATGTTAAGCATGAGAAGAAGGCTCTCACCCTCAATACATTCAATTGAAAAATTTGCGTTGCCAGGAAGTCTTTTTGTAAGATGTCCATTCACTTTAATACGGGGTATTCTGGACACAACGCTGGCAATAAGATAATCTCTCATCTGCGCAATTTTCAGATAATTTTCCTCCATCTGCATATGAGCCATCTCAAAAGCTTTTGCCATACCTGCCATAAACGGAACATTTTCCGTTCCGGCGCGTTTGCCCGACTCCTGACCCCCACCATGAATAAGATTACTTATCCTTGTACCTTTTTTAATATACAAAGCACCAATGCCTTTCGGTCCATGAAATTTATGCGCTGACATTGAAAGCATATCAACACCCAGTTCCCGTACATTTATGGGCAAAACCCCTGCCGCCTGAACAGCATCGGTATGAAATTTTATCCTGTGTTCTGCCGCTATTAGTGATATTTCAGCAATAGGCTGAATTGTGCCAATCTCATTATTTGCAAACATTACCGAAATAAGTATTGTTTTGTCGGTTATGGCATTTCTGATATCCTCGGGGTTAATAATCCCGTCAGCATCAGGCTTAATATAAGTAACCTCAAATCCTTCTTTTTCAAGTTGCTGACATGTGTGCAATACAGCATGATGTTCAAAAGCTGTAGTAATTATATGATTACCTTTGTCTTTCATCGCATATGCCGTGCCTTTAATTGCCCAGTTATCCGCCTCACTGCCCGAACCTGTAAAATAAATTTCACCCGGGTCTGCTCCAAGAAAATATGCAATATTTTCTCTTGCCTCTTCCGCAATCTTCTTTGCCTCCTCGCCCATTTTATAAAGTGCGGACGGGTTGCCAAACTGATTTGTAAATATCGGCAGCATTTTTGCAACTACCTCAGGCTTAACCTGAGTGGTTGCCGCATTATCAAAATATATTTGCTTACTCAATTTTATATCATCCTCTTAAGTAATTTGTAGAAAAAACTTTCACTTATACCATTATACTCCCTTTTTGTCAACTTTTCAATAGTTTTTTTCTACAATTATTCAACCACTTGTAAATAATTTTTCTACACCTTGTATGTATTATTCCTTTTATGCTATTGAAATATTGATATCTTTATGATAAACTAATATAGAAACGAGGTGTTTTTCTTTGAATTATATTCCGCCCCTACAAGATTTGATAGACGCTTTTGCAAGGCTTCCCGGTATTGGTAGAAAAAGTGCAGCAAGACTGGCTTTTTATATTCTCAACATGCCCGATTCCTATGCAAAAAGCTTTTCAGACGCACTTATTAATGCAAAAAAAAATATAACCTATTGTGAATGTTGTAAAAATATTACCGACATTTCCCCCTGCGCTATCTGCTCAGGTCACAAACGGGACCGCTCGGTCATCTGTGTTGTCGAAAGTCCAAAAGATGTGCTTGCAATAGAAAAAACCGGGGATTACAATGGACTTTACCATGTTCTCCATGGTGTAATTTCACCTATGGATAACATCGGTCCGGACGATATTTATGTGAAAGAGCTTGTAAGCCGAATCACGCCCGAGGTAAAAGAGGTTATCGCCGCAACAAACCTAACCGTTGAGGGTGAAGCAACCGCTATTTACATTTCCAGACTCTTATCTCCTATCGGCGTAAAAGTGACCCGCATCGCCCAGGGAATTCCTGTCGGCGGCGACCTTGAATATGCCGATGAAATAACCCTTTCAAAATCCATTGAAGCAAGACGAGAAATTTAAAAAACACCCGGCCGAAAACTCAGGTTTTCAACCGGGTATTCTTTTTTAACAAAAATCTTATTTCATGGAGTTTTCGTAAGACTCAATCATCTTTTTAACCATCTGACCGCCTACAGAACCTGCCTGTTTGGAAGTAAGGTCTCCGTTGTAACCCTGTTTAAGGTTAACGCCTACTTCAGATGCTGCTTCCATTTTGAATCTTTCCATTGCTTCTTTCGCTTCGGGAACTAATGTTTTATTAGCCATTTCCAATTTCACCTCTGAATTTTTTGTTTTATTTTGCACTTTGTTTCGTGCAGTAATATTTTGTGTCAGGGTAATTTTTATATACTGGAAATTTTTAATTTTTAAGTTAGTTTTTTCAAAGCTCTTTTTTCATCCAGATGTGCGGTTGGTCCTGCTCATATTCGATTTCACCATAAGCAGAAAATCCATTTTTTTCATAAAACCCACGAGCCTGAAGCTGAGCGTGCAGAATTATACCTTTACCACCATTATTACAGACATGTTTTTCGGTTGCCTCAACCATTTTTCTACCCAGATTTTTACCTCTCAGTTCTTTTAAAACAGCCATTCTGCCAAACATATAAATCCCTGGATTTTCCGTTTCAAAAAGCCGACAGGTTGCAACTGCCTTTTCTCCGTCAAACATTACAAAATGACTCGCAATTGCATCCTTTTCATCATATTCGTCTATAAATCCCTGTTCTTTGACAAATACAGTTTCTCTTATATTTTTAGCCTCATCCGGCAATCCTTTGAAAATTTTTATATCCATAATTATTCCCTTTATTAGAATAAAAACCGAAGCGCATCCTGAATGTGCAAATCCCACCATTTCCATGAATGATCTCCTTCAGATTCTTCATAGTAATGTTCAATTTCAAGCTCATCTAAAAGCCTGTGGAAATCCTGATTGTTCTTAAACAGTTGAGGACTATCCTCTGTTCCGCACCAGATATACATTTTAGGGAATTCCACGCCTGCGTCGTGATTCTTTCTCGCAAGTGCATATATATCGTGTTTACTACCCTCAAGCTCAAGTGCACTTTCCATATTAAAATCAAAAATTGACTTCCACTCCGGCATATTCAGAGGACGGTTTTTACGGGTTATGTCAAGAGCTCCCGAAAGGGACGCGCAACCAGCAAACCTCTCCGGATAGGTAAGCGCAACCTTCAGCGCACCGTAGCCTCCCATTGAAAGCCCTGCCACATAGTTGTTCTCCCTTTTGTCGGACATCCCTTTGAAATACCCTCTGCAAACAGTTGGCAGCTCCTCTGACACAAAGGTAAAATAGTTTGCGCCGTAAGCGGTATCGGTGTACCAGCTTCTGTCAACATTGGGCATTACAACGGCAATCCTGTATATTTCTGCATATCTTTCAATGGACGATTTGCGCATCCAGTCGGTATGGTTTTGCGAAAGTCCGTGGAATAGATAGAGCGTTTTGTACTCTGCCACGTCCCCAAGTCCTATTCCCTCCACCTTTTTATTTACTTCAGGAAGAATCACATTCACCGTAACTCTTTTCGCAAGTGCCTTTGAATAATAATTAAATTCTAAAAATGCCATATTTTCCTCCAATAATATAATTTTTCCTGTTCTTTTCCCAAAAACAGCTTCTCTAATATTTTTTGTCTCAATCAAACATCAAGTCCACAAACATAGCCGTCGCCGACTTTCTCTTTATGTTCTGCCTTCGCTTTTTCAATAAGTTTCGGGTTTTCCATCAGTCTAATTGCCTTTGCTGCTACTGCTTTCCCTGCACAGAGCATAGATTTTT
>JAZROP010000034.1:0-17690 GCA_045648785.1 Clostridia bacterium
CTTTTCCTTGTTCTTCCGTCTCTACTACTGTAAAGAGTTCTCAAAGTTCTTTTCAAAGAACCTACACTTCTTTTTTTCGTTACTGTTTAATTTTCAAAGACCATTTTCCGCCGCTCAAATCAGCGACTCGTCTATTATATCACAGCATCCAAGCTTTGTCAAGAACTTTTTTAAACTTTTTTTAAAAACTTTCTCTTTAGCTTTTTAACTGTCCACCACCTCAACAGGTGGACTTTTAGTATATCACACCTCTTTTCCTTTGTCAATACCTTTTTTGCCCTTTTTTTAAAAAATTATTCTTTTTTTTCAAAAAAAGGAGTTTTGGTCTTGAAAAAAGAACATTCTACATATATAATATATATATCTTACGAAACGAGGTGACAATTGTGCAACCACTTGCTGACAGAATTCGCCCCTCAACTCTTGAAGATGTTGTTGGTCAGTCTCATCTTATCGGTAAAGGAAAAGTACTGCGCACGCTAATTGAGGGCGGCAATCTTCCAAATATGATTTTTTATGGACCGTCAGGTACCGGCAAAACAACCCTTGCACGGATTGCCGCTAAGTGTTCGGGTAAAACTCTTTATTATATAAACGCTACCAATGGTTCAGTAAGCGATATTAAAAATATCATCAAAGAACAAAGTTCTCTGACAAACCCCAACGGCATTTTGCTCTATCTCGACGAAATTCAGAATTTTAATAAAAAGCAACAGCAATCTTTGCTTGAATATATTGAGAATGGTTTTATTACGCTTATTGCTGCAACAACCGAAAATCCTTTCTTTTATGTGTATAATGCAATTCTAAGCCGAAGCAATGTTTTTGAGTTTTATAAGGTTGAACCTGCGGAAATAGAAAAGGTCCTTGTTCGTGGACTTAGTATCTTAAATTCTGAATACTGTTCGGAAATAGAATTTGACAAAGATGCGCTTGTGGCAATTTCGGAAATTGCTTATGGTGATGTTCGTAAATCTCTCAACTTACTTGAGCTTTGCATGACAACCGCACTTCAAAACAAAAAATCCATAATAACTGCCGAAGAAGTTTTTGAAAACGCTTCACTTCCCGCATCAAGATATGACCGCGACGGTGACAGTCATTATGATTTACTGAGCGCGTTTCAAAAATCTATTCGTGGGAGCGACGAAAACGCTGCAATCCACTACCTTGCCCGCCTTCTAACGGGTGGAGATCTGATCTCCGTTTGCAGACGGCTTATGGTAATTGCCGCCGAGGACATCGGACTTGCTTATCCCACGGCTATTTCGGTTGTGAAATCCTGTGTAGATTGTGCTCTCCAACTTGGACTTCCTGAAGCTCGAATTCCTCTGGCAGAAGCTGTGATTTTGCTTGCCACTGCGCCAAAATCGAATTCAGCAATCTGTGCGATTGACGAGGCAATGACGGATATTGCATCCGGCGACACAGGTGACATTCCCCCATTCCTCAAGGACGGACATTATTCCGGAGCTAAAAAGCTTGGCAAATCTATTGGTTACAAATACCCACACAATTATCCCAATCATTATGTCGATCAGCAATATCTCCCTGACAAAATAAAAAACAAAGTTTATTATACTCCCGGCGAAAACAAAATTGAGCAAGCAGCAGCTGAGTATACTAGAAAAATAAAGAAGAAGTGATATTCACTTCTTCTTTATTATATCTTTATACATATATAAAGAACCTATTGCTATAAGCGGTCGGTTTTCTTTTTTTGAGACTTCAATTGCCTTTTTCACGCCATCTGCCACAGTTTCACAGGCCATTGTATTTATGCCTTTTGCTTGGAAAACTTCTGCATATTTTTCTGCGTCAAGTGCACGCGGATTGTCGGGTGTGACTGTGAAAATATTTTCGGCAAGCGGTGACAGAATATCCGCCATTCTCGCATATTCCTTATCCGCCATTACACCCGTCAGAATATTTACCTTCCCATCAAAATATTTTTTTATACTCAGTGCCGCATACAAAACGCCATGAATATTGTGCCCGCCATCAAAAATGAAAAGCGGGTCTTTTGACAAAATTTCAAATCTGCCTTTCCATTTTACATTGGCAAATCCTTTTACGATATCCTCATCGGAAATATCAAATCCCTGAGATGCCAAAATATCAAGTGCATCAAAGGCAGTTGCCGCATTTTGCGGCTGATATTCGCCCGCAAGCGGGATTTTCAGTTCAAGCCCACGATATTCAATCTCACTTCCCCAAATATTTGATGAAACTACATCCGGCTTGTCCGTAGTGAAAAGCTCGCTCTTTTTCTCCGCTGCAATTTTTTCAATTACTTTTAGAGCGTTTTCATTCTCACCACCAAATAAAACAGGGCATTTTTCTTTAATAATTCCTGCCTTGTTTTCTGCTATTTCCTGGGTTGTACTGCCAAGGAATTTTGTGTGATCCATTGCCACATTTGTAATAATAGATAAGATAGGGCTATCAACAATATTTGTGGCATCGCCAATTCCACCCATACCTGTTTCCACAATCACTAGATCGCACTGTTGCTTTTTAAACCAGTTATACGCCGCAACTGTGACTAATTCAAACTCTGTCGGATGGTTATCCATTTTATTTGCAAAGCCTCTCACTTCCGACATAGTTTCTGCAAAATCATCGTCGGAAATCGGATTACCTGAAATGGATATATATTCGTTAATTTTCTCTATCCAGGGAGAAGAAAATTTGCCTGTTTTATAGCCTGCTTTCACAAGCACCGCATCAATCATTGCGCAAGTTGAGCCTTTGCCGTTTGTCCCGGTGACATGAATAATTTTCAAATCCTCCTGTGGATTTCCCAACAGTTGCGCAAGCTCTGTGACTCTGGAAAGCCCGGGTTTGCTGCCAAGATTTTGCAGACTTTCAATATATTCAAGAGTTTCCCTATAATTCATATATCTCTCCTAATTACGGTTTGCTGATAAAATTCTCGGTACACTTTTTTCCATGACCATGAGTACAACAAACCTTATAACCGTCATAACGGCAATCATTGGAAGCCGTATCACGATCGCCGCATTTATTGGCGACGGAGCAAATCCTACACTCATAAGTACATAGCTTTTTACAAAAATGTCTACTGCCGCAATAATTAATGTAGCCGCTAGTGATTTTAAAACAAATGCGCTATGTTTCTCCGATTTAATTTCCTTTTTATAAAATAAAACTCCAAATATTACCCCGTAAACAAATTCAATGAGTCCAATCATCCAAAGATATGGACCTGTGCCAATTGCTGAGATAAAATCACCTGCGACACCCACCAATCCAGCAACAACCGGTCCAAACATAATTGCAGTAAAATATACTGAAATAAAGTTGAATGAAAACTTTGTGAATGTTCCTATTCTCAGTTTCCCCGAAAGAAAAGCGAGCACTGCCGTAACAGCAATAAGCATTGCGATAATACAAATATCTCTTGTTGTAATCTTTTTCTTTTGCATAATAAAAATATCCTCCTTACACCGCTTGTGCGGCAAAAGGAGGATTCTTTTTACCGTATTGAAGCGGGATGCGAAACCAAAAACGCAAGATAAAATCTTTTCGTTCCGCCGGCAACTCCCCGTCCTGGCAGACACTTAACGAAATGGTTTCTACTCTTCTGTAAGCCAACAGGAGTCGTTCCTCATCGGCTTAAATGATTTTTTCAGCGGCAGAATCCTGCCGCTGAAAAAAGTTTAATTAAAACTTACCTTTTGCTGTATAGTGAGTATGAAGCAGACCATGTGCTTTATGGCTACCCGGTTTTTCAAGATACTCATCGTAAAGCTTTGTGATAGCAGGGTTTTTATGAGACTGACGAACTGCAAGATTTCTGTCCTCTGCGTAGAGAGCTTTTGCTCTTTCAGCTCTTACATCAACATCCATCTTTGTCTTAGCGTCAACTATAGGCTGCCCACCACCAGTTACACAACCGCCAGGACAAGCCATAACTTCAATAAAGTGGTAGTTCTTTTCGCCCGCTTTGATGCTGTCGAGAACTTTTCTTGCATTGCCAAGACCGTGAACAACTGCAACATTAACATCTGTGTCCCCAACTTTAACAGTAGCTTCTTTAATGCCTGCAACACCACGAACTGCGTCAAATTCAATGTTGGAAAGTTCTTTACCGTCAACAATTTCTTTAACAGTTCTGAGAGCAGCTTCCATAACGCCGCCGGTTGCACCGAAGATAACGCCGGCACCGGAACCAATACCAAACGGATCGTCAAACTGTTCGTCCTCTATTGCTGTGAAGTTAATGCCTGCCTGCTTAATCATAACTGCAAGCTCTCTTGTTGTGATAACTGCATCTACATCAACATTGCCGTTCACGTTCATTTCGTCTCTCTTGGATTCGAATTTCTTGGATGAACAGGGCATTACAGATACAACATAGATATCTTTAGGATCAATATTATTCTTTTCAGCATAGTAAGATTTTAAAATAGCACCAAACATCTGATGAGGTGACTTACAGCTAGAAAGGTTAGGAATAAATTCAGGATAATAGTGTTCGCAGAATTTAATCCATCCGGGTGAACATGATGTAATCATCGGAAGTGTTCCGCCGTTTGAAATTCTGTCAAGAAGTTCTGTTCCTTCTTCCATAATTGTAAGGTCAGCAGCTGTGTCTGTATCAAAAACTTTATCAAATCCAAGTCTTCTTAATGAAGCTACCATTTTACCTGTAACAGGTGTACCCATAGCCATTCCGAATTCTTCGCCAAGACCTGCACGAACAGCAGGAGCGGTCTGAACAAGAACATGTTTTGATTCGTCAGCAAGAGCTGCCCAAACCTTGTCGATTTCAGAATTTTCATAAAGTGCGCCAACAGGACAAACATTGATGCACTGACCACAGTTTACACAAGGTACATTGTGGAGGCTTTCATCAAAAGCTGCACCAATTCTTGTTTTGATACCTCTGTATGCTGCATCAATAACTGAAACTGTCTGAACATCTTTACAAACAGATACACATCTGCGGCAAAGCACACATTTATTGTTGTCACGAACGATTGACGGAGAAATTCTGTCAATTTCGTGTTTGATGTTTTCACCATCGTAACGGATTTCTTTAATGCCGAGCTGTTCAGCAAGAGTCTGAAGTTCACAATTGCGGTTTCTTACACATGTAAGACAGCTTCTGTCATGGTTGGAAAGAATAAGTTCAACTGTGGATTTTCTTGCTTTCATAACTCTGGGAGAGTTTGTGAGAACCTCAAGACCTTCAGCTACCGGATATACGCAGGCAGCCTGAAGAGCTCTTGCACCTTTAATTTCAACAACGCAGACACGGCAAGCACCGATTTCGTTAATATCTTTTAAATAGCAAAGTGTAGGAATGTCTACTCCGGCAACCTTTGCTGCTTCAAGAACAGTAGAGCCTTCGGGTACACTTACACTTATGCCGTCAATTTTTAAGTTTACCATTTGCTTTTCCCCCTTCCTTAACCTACTACAATTGCGTCAAACTTACATGTTTCCATGCAAGCGCCACATTTAATACATTTTGCCTGGTCTATAACAAACGGTTTTTTGATTTCACCAGATATAGCACCAACAGGACATTTTCTTGCACAAGCAGAGCAACCCTTACATTTATCAGCAACAATGCTGTAAGAGAGAAGTGCTTTACATACACCAGCAGGACATTTTTTGTCCACAACATGAGCTACATACTCATCTCTGAAATATTTGAGTGTGCTGAGTACCGGGTTAGGTGCAGTTTGTCCAAGACCGCAAAGTGCAGATTCTTTAATGGACAGGCAAAGTGATTCAAGATTATCAATATCCTTAAGAGTTCCTTTACCAGAAGTAATTTTATCTAAAATTTCGTAAAGGCGTTTTGTACCGATACGGCAAGGTGAACATTTACCGCAGGATTCATCAACTGTAAATTCAAGGAAGAATTTCGCAATGTCAACCATACAGTTGTCTTCGTCCATAACAATAAGACCACCGGAACCCATCATTGAACCTATGCTCATAAGTGAATCATAGTCGATAGGTGTATCTATAAGATGTGCAGGGATACATCCGCCGGAAGGACCGCCTGTCTGAGCAGCCTTGAATTTTTTACCGTTCGGGATACCACCGCCGATTTCTTCAACGATCTCACGGAGAGTTGTTCCCATAGGTACTTCAACAAGACCTGTGTGTTTAATCTTACCACCAAGCGCAAATACTTTTGTACCTTTGCTCTTTTCTGTACCAATTGTTTTGAACCAATCAGCACCGTTATTAATGATAACCGGAATGTTAGCATAAGTTTCAACATTGTTTAACAGTGTCGGTTTCTGGAAGAGACCTTTAACTGCCGGGAACGGAGGACGCGGACGAGGCTCACCACGCTTACCTTCGATAGAGTTTAAAAGAGCTGTTTCTTCACCACAAACGAAAGCACCTGCACCAAGTCTGAGTTCCATATCAAAGCAGAAGTCTGTTCCAAAAATGTTTTTACCTAAAAGACCCGCTTCTCTTGCCTGGTCAATGGCAATCTGCAGACGGTTAACAGCGATAGGATATTCTGCACGGATATAAACATAACCCTGGTCAGCACCTACAGCATATGCTGCTATTGCCATAGCTTCGATAATTGTGTGGGGGTCACCTTCAAGGATAGATCTATCCATGAACGCACCCGGGTCACCTTCATCTGCATTACATGCAACATATTTCTGGTCGCCCTGTGCATTTGCAGTGAACATCCATTTCATACCTGTTGAGAAGCCACCGCCACCACGACCGCGGAGACCGGAATCTTTAATAACTTCAATAACCTGTTCAGGTGTCATTTCGGTAAGAACCTTACCAAGCGCCTGATAACCATCAACAGCAATGTATTCTTCAATGTTTTCAGGGTTTATAACACCACAGTTACGAAGTGCAATACGCATCTGTTTTTTGTAGAAATCAGTTTCCATAAGGGATTTAATTGTGTTATCCTCTTCATGAACTGTTTCTTCATAAAGAAGTCTTTTAACCATACGGCCTTTGAGGATGTGTTCCTCAACAATTTCTTTAACATCGCTGGCCTGAACCATGCTGTAAAAAGCACCTTCAGGATAAACAATAATGATGGGACCAAGTGCGCAAAGACCAAAACAGCCTGTAGGCACTACTTTTACTTCATTTTCAAGTCCTTTTTCCTTAAGCTGTTTTTCAAATTCTTCCTGAATTTTAACAGAGCCGGAAGATGTACAGCCTGTACCACCGCATACCAGAATATGCGCTCTGTATGTGTTACTCATGTTTCTGCCTCCTTATTATTCTGCAGCACCGATTGTAAATTCAGTAACCGGTTTCTGATTGATTATATGCTCAGTAACAACGCGTGCTACTTTGTCCTCTGTCATCTTAACATAAGTTACTTTTTCCTCGCCGGGCATATAAACCTCAACGATAGGCTCAAGACGGCACATACCTATGCAACCGGTCTGTGTAACTGTAACATTAGCGAGATTTCTCTTGTCAATTTCTGACATAAACGCATTAAGTACCGGTCTTGCCCCAGCTGCGATACCGCATGTAGCCATACCTACAACTATTCGCACTCCGTCTTCGCGTTCTTTACGAAGATTAACCTGATTTAACACCTTGTTTCTGATTTCCTGTAATTCAGCTAAACTCTTCATTTTTTCCTCCTTAAATATTTAAACAAATTTTTTATAAAATTATATATTTATATCGGATAATCCTTCCCTGACATAACCTGCTATCCAATTTAACACATCAGGCGTATCAAGGGGGATGTCACCGAGGATCTCCTTAAGCTGAACAGTATCCAGCAAAAAAACCTTGCCATCTTTTTTATGTTCGTAAATATACTCCGGCTCGGGCGCTCCAGATATTATAGTGAGCATTGTTTCTGCCATATCGCCTATGGGTGCCCGGTCTATATTCATAAGTTCAAATGTAGTTTTGACTTTTGTGCCCACGCCAAGTTGGGACCAAATTTCAAGTCCTCCCCCGCATTGAACTGCTGCTGCTTCAAAAAGAGAAATTCCCATTCCCATTTTTCTAGTGGTTCTTGTCGTAACAAAAGGGTCTTTTACCTTTTTTAAAAATTCCTCACTCATTCCGCAGCCATTGTCATTTATTTCAATTGTCAAAAGATTTTTCGTCGTATTTTCATCAATTTTTATTTCTATGTTTTTCGCACCGGCTTTAATGGAATTCTGAACAATGTCCAGTATATGAAGTGATAATTCTTTCATTGTCCCCTCCGGTTAAACAATTCATTTACATCATTTATTTCTAAAAAAGCATCTTTTTCAGCAATATCCGTAAGATAATGGGCATCCGAATTACGCAGAACTGAATATTTTTTCAAATCTGGTCTGCTGTCAAGATAGGCCGACATATCACTTACTTTTTTGGATATTTCAATCCCATCAACCTCAAGCTCCTCCGGTATAAATCCCAGATTTGTGAGAATACTATATGAATGACGGTCAACATGTGCTGGATAGTATATTCCACCAACACTTTTCACAAGCGTAAACAAATCTTCTACCTGAATACTCGTCGGGGAAATTAGAAGCTTTTCTTCCTCTCCGACAATGTTGTCATCCTCATCCATATAATACTGATTGCCGAAAATATCCGGACGATTTTTAATATCCGGCAACGATTCGTAAACCTTTTTCGCCACTTCTTCGGCAGCTTCTATTGTATTAAATAATGTAAGAACATGAATTTCTTCAGCAGTTTCAACCTCCATACCGGCAACAACCTTGACTCCAACTTGTTCGCCAATTTTCATTGCCGCACGCACATTTCCCACTGAATTATGGTCTGAAATGGCTATTGCATCAAGTCCGATAATCGCCGCCATGTTAACAATGTTGTTAGGCGTCATATCCTTGTCACCACAAGGTGAAAGCGCTGAATGAATGTGAAAATCGTAGTAAATCATATTTTCGCTGTATTATGAATTGCAACTGCAGTTTCATAGCTGTTTTTGTCAGTAGAAAGAAGAATAATCCCCTGGCTGTCTGCCTTTTCTATTACTTCCTTATCCACAGCTACTCCTTCAGCAAGAATTATACATGCCATATCAACAAGCGCCGCCACGGCAACAATGTTGACATTACTCATAATTGTAATCCATACCGAGTCCTGTTCTGCTCGCCCCATAACCCAACTTAAAAGGTCTCCGACATAACAGCTTTTAATCTCTCTGTCTTCAAAGTCCTTGTTTGTAAGCACCGTAAGATTAAGTTCTTTAATAAGATTTGAAACTGTCATTTTCTGTCACAGCCTTTCTGATAAGTCGCCGTCGTCACTCTGACTTCCGTGCGGACTTGATTCAAGGTCAAAAAGCTCTTTCGCAAGGCTTTGAACCTTTTCTCTCATTCTGAATATGCAATCATTCTCGCTACCGTGCCCGTTCACAATGTCCTCTGCAAGCGCTTTGCAAGAAGGGGCTCCGCAGGAGCCACAATCAAGTTTAGGCATGGTTCCCCAGATTTTATCAATCCGTTCGAGCTTGTTCATCGCTTCTTCAAAATTATCTGCCAGTTTCATTATCTGAACCGGCTCAAGTGCTTTCTGCCACAAAAGCTTTGTTTCGTCGAGATTTTCGACCGGCTGTGTTTCTGCCTTAAGGTCTATCATATTCCTTATTCTGTTGGAGCAGACATAGCTGTTTTCAACAGTGAGCGGACCGCCCACGCAGCCGCCGTTACAGGCAAGAAGTTCTACAAAATCTATATCGTCAAGCTTGCCATTTTCAATTTCTTCAAGAATTTTTATTACCTCATCAATTCCATCAACAGCAATATTGATTATAGTGCGAGTTGCTTTACATTCTCCACCGCTTCTTGCCCACGATACACCCTCAAGCCCTGCCTGAGCAAGCCGTTCGGGTTCATCAATGGTTTTAATAAGATTACACACCTTCATATAGGCATCGGCAATTGAAATTGCCCCATCCACCTCTGACTTTTCTCTTAAAAGCGGGGATTTTATACTGGTTTCCTTTGCCGGGCACGGAGTTATAAAGAAAATTCCTATTTCTTCGCTCGGGAGCCCTGTTTTTTTCATTGCAATTTGTCTTGCCGCTACTGCCGACGCCTCCATGGGCGAGCAAACCGGCAGGACATGATTTATCAGTCCTGGAAATCTTACGCGGATGAGCCTCAGCACCGCCGGACATGCTGAACTTATGACAGGCTTTAAAAGACCGCCTTGTTTTATCAGCCGACGGGTTGCCTCAGCAACCACCTCAGCGCCCCTTGCCACTTCAAAAACATCGTCAAAGCCCACTAGCTTTAATGCACTAAGAATTTTGTTTACATCCTTATTGTCCTTGAACTGTCCATAAAAGGCCGGTGCCGGCATTGCAACCGTATATTTATACTGCGAAAGCATTTCAAAGGAGTCTGTTTTTGCAAGTTTTGCATGATATGGGCAAACCCTTATACATTCGCCGCAATCAATACAGCGTTCCTTAATTATTTTCGCCTTGCCACCTCGCACTCTGATTGCCTCGGTAGGGCATCTTTTTATGCAGTTAGTACATCCGTGACATTTGTCTTTATCCAATGTTACTGAATGAAAATAAGGCAATGTTCTCACCTCACAGATTGATGGTCAATATAACCGTTGTCCCCTCTCCGGGTTTGGTTTTTATCTGAAGGTCGTCAGTATATTTTTTCATATTAGGAAGCCCCATTCCCGCACCAAAACCCAGTTCCCTGACACTATCGGTTGCTGTAGAATAACCTTCCTTCATAGCAAGCTCTACATTACTTATCCCCGGACCATTGTCCGTAAAGCTTATTACTATACTTTTATCTGTAATTTCAGCATCACAAAAACCTCCGCCGCCGTGTATAACCGTATTGATTTCCGCCTCGTACATGGATATGGCAACTTTTCTTACCGCTTCTCCGGGGATTCCAAGCTGTTTTAAAATAGTTTTAAAATTACTTGACGCTTCCCCTGCACGCGCAAAATCGCTACCCGATATCTCATAATGCCTCAGCACTCGTGCGACCTCCCAATCCTTTTTCATAGAGTTTGCCGCAGGCGGTATAAAGCGGATATTCCGTAGTCAGAATAGCAATATTTTTGGACTGTGCAAGTGCGATAACATCTTCGGCAGGTTTTTTACCTCTTACAAAGCACACCGCCACAATATCCATCATCTCAGCTGTTCTGATAACCTGGGAGTTTATAAGACCTGTTAAAAGAAGTGACTGGTCTTTTACAAAAGCAAGTACATCACTCATAAGGTCACATCCGCAGGCGGTATTAATTTCCACACCGGTATCCCCGGTGAGAACTTCAGCGTTTAAGATAGCCTGTATTTCAGATAATTTCATATTTTTTAAACCCCTTGTAATTAGTCTTTATACTTTGCAAGGATTCCGTCAATATCGTCTTCAACAAGTCTGCCGTAAACTTCTTCACCAATTGTAAGTACCGGAGCAAGACCGCAAGCACCAATACAACGAGTTGCTTCAAGTGAGAATTTACCATCCTCTGTGCATCCGCCTACTTCAAGGTTTAAGTTTTTCTGAATTCTTTCAATAAGCTTACCGCTGCCTTTAACATAGCAAGCTGTACCAAGACATACACCAATGTGGTGTTCACCCTTGGGTTCAAGAGTAAATCTTGCATAGAAAGTTACAACACCGTAAACTTCTGCGAGAGGCACATCAAGTCCTTCAGAAACCATTTTCTGAACTTCAAGCGGAATATAACCATAGATGTCCTGAGCTTCGTGAAGAACGGGAATAAGTGCACCCTCTGTGCCTTTGTACTCTTCAATTACTTTTAAGAGTTTTTCTTCCTGTTCCTTTGTTCCTTTGAAAGGAATTGTGGTTTTTGTAGCCATTTTGTTTCCTCCTATTTAAAAATCACTTTAATTAATACTTCCGGTTGGTATGCACACTTCGCCAACATACCGCATACATTATATCACTTTCAAATGCAAAAGTCTAGTATTTTTACTTAAATTTTTTAAAAATTTCGACCATTTTTTTAAACTGTTTTCGTGATTTTGACCAAAATGCAATCCTTACTTTTTTAACTTGCAAAAAAACACAGAAAATCAGTGATTTTCTGTGTTTTTTGAATTATTCAAAATATCATCTTGAAATCGCCACACCCGGGGTTGTTTGCTGAGGAGTTGCCTCTTGCGGAGCCTGCGACTGTGTCGTGTCTGCCGGTGTCTCGGATGTGCCAGCTTCTCCTTCCGGCGGAATTACTCCATCAGGTATCTGGGCGTGAAGTGCACAGGTTTCAATGCCTTGTATTTCCTCTTCCTTCACTTCTTTCTTGTTGGGGCATGTTTCTGTCGCCACAAGCCCTGTTTCTTCGCACAGATAGAATTTTTTAATTTCCGGTATGGTGTAGTATATACCCTCAAAATTTTTCGCAGGAAGGTCTTTGTGAACTTCCGTCATAACATTTTTCCACAGTTTGTGCGGAACCTGTCTTGTCGCATAGTAAGGCAATGTTTCAGGAATGTCATATCCGTACCACACACCCGCGGTATAATAGGTTGTATATCCCATATACCACCTGTCTTTATCATCATTTGTCGAACCTGTTTTACCTGCCGACTGACGGTCCGAAAGTGCAGCCGCTATACCAAGCGGACCCTGGGCGGTCGCTCTTAAAACTCCTGTCATATATTTGGCCGTTTTTTTGGACCATACGCGTCTTGAAACCACTTCTTTTTCTATAAGCACCTTGCCATCGCGATCGGTAACTTTCGTGTAAAAATAAGGCTCTGTGTAAATGCCGTCCGATGCAAAAGAGTTATATGCAGCTGTCATTTCAAGGACAGTAACCCCGGTTGTAAGGCCTCCCAAAGCCAAAGATGCAAGGTTTTTATCATTTTCCGCCCCATCTTCAATAAGAGTGGAAAGACCAAGCTTGTTTTTCACAAAATCAAACGAAGTTTCAACCCCTACTTGTTCAAGGGTTTTTATCGCCGGTATATTCATAGACTGCACCACAGCCTCCTGAATGGATACAGCACCTTTATATCCTTTATACCAGTTTTTTGGATGCCAGTTCCCTTTCGAATAAGGTTCATCAATAACAACGCTACCCGGTTCTACAAGCCCAAGCTCAATTGCAGGACCATAAACTGCAAGCGGTTTTATGGAAGACCCAGACTGTCTTGTTGTGTCAGTTGCTCTGTTAAGAGTCAGATTAGCAGTCTTCTTTCCCGCCTGTCCATATATACCCTTTACAGAGCCGTCTTTGGTTGATATAACTGCAATCGCAGCCTCCGGCTGAACATCTCCTGAAAGTTTCGGGAAAAGACCGCCTTCACCATCATTACCAAATATTTTATCAATATTTTTCTGTACTGCAGCTTCAAGCGTGGAATAAATTTTTAGTCCACCCGTATAAATAAGCTGTTTTGCCTGTTCATTGGGTATCTTCAGTTTTTTTGCCAGCTCAGGAATGAGTTCCTCCACAACCGATTCGGCAAAATAGGAATTTATGCCACCTGTACCATCGTGCCTGTCTTCATTTCTTTTAAATTCCAGTTTTTCGTCTACTGCCGCTTTATGCTCTTCCTCTGTTATAAAGTTAAGCTCAAGCATTTTACCAAGTACAAGCTCCTGTTTTTCTTTATTGTTTTCAGGATTTACAAAGGGATCATAATAACTTGGAGCCTGAGTTATTCCAACAATTGCCGCGCCTTCCGCTATGGTTAGCTCGGACGCATCCTTGCTGAAATATGTCTGCGCAGCCGTTTGTATACCATATGAGCTGTTTGCAAAATATACAACATTAAGGTAATATTCTAAAATTTCGTCCTTTTCAAGCTGTGTTTCAAGAACAAGTGCTCTGAAAATTTCTTTTGCTTTTCGTGCCGCCGTAGTGTCTTTTTCGTCAGTAACATTTTTTATAAGCTGTTGGGTTATTGTACTGCCGCCATAATCTCTTCTGCCCGTAAGCCATCCTCCAAAAGCACCAATGGTTCTTTTAAGGTCCACTCCCTGATGGGAATAAAAACGCTCGTCCTCAATGGCAACTGCAGCCTTTTGAACATGCACCGGAATCTTGTTTATGGGCACCCATACTCGTTTTTCATCCGAATAAAGCTGCTCATATTCACGATAGTTTCCATCGCGGTCCACCGCATAAATAGTTGACGCCACATCCGTCTTATATATGCTTATGTCAAAACCGTAAGCATCGATAATCAGTGCACCGATATTCCATATCACGATCGCTGCCACAACAACACCTACAAGCAAAAGGACAGACATTACCGCCTTTGATATTTTCCTGCCGGTTATCCGGCTCTTTTTTTCTTTTTTCATGTATAATCCTCCATTTTAAATGGATAAATTTATATAAAATGCAAATAATATATTTACAGATTTTACAAAAGGAATGGTTTTATGTCCAGAAAAACACTGCGTTTGATTTTACTGTCGGCTATTATTCTTGTCGCAACATCTGCCGCCATAAACATTCGTCCACCTGCGCGGAGTATGCCCGCTCCCGTTCTGCAGCCTATCACCTCCGAAACCAAAACAGAGGTTAGTTCAACGCCTTACAGTTACCGTGTTATTCTTACTGATGGTGCCATATGTCTTTACACGCTTGATGCATCAGGTACAGAACTTGGCAGAAAAATCATAGACTATATAGATGTTTATTCACTTTACCCATCACAGATTGACACACTTTTAACAGGTGTTTTTTTCAATAGCAAAGAAGATGCCGCTGAATTTATTCAGGATTTGGACTCATGAATATTTATCCAATCATAGTATAACATATTTTCCCCTGATTTTATATTACAATTCTGTTAAATATTCCAAAGCTTCAATATCTTTTCCACAGGAAATGAAATCTCTTTTCCGTTTAAATATTCAAGCCTGCCCGCATCTGTAGAAAATTCAAAAATAATTTTGCTGGAAAAAAGCGCCTGGTATTTAAACCCCGATGCAGCATTCGCCTTGGGATCGCCATACTTCCCATCCCCTAAAAGAGGGTTACCCGCATGAGCGAACTGTGCTCTTATTTGATGTGTTCTGCCTGTTATAAGTTTAACCTTCACAAGGCTGAAACCTTCATATTTTTTCATTGTCTCATACTCGGTTATGGCAGTTTTTCTGCCTTCGCCGGGGCTGTTATATACCTTTACTTCTTTCCTGTTTTCATCTTTATACAGCCAGTTTTTAAGTGTTCCCGATTCTTTCTCCGGTACGCCCCTGACAAGACAGTAATAATACTTTTGCATTTCCCTGTCTTTAATTTTCTGATTCATAATTTTAAGGGACTCCGCGTTTTTAGCCGCTATAACAAGTCCGCCCGTATTACGGTCTATCCGGTTACAAAGCGCAGGGGAAAATGTGTTTTCGTCCTCTGGATTAAATTCTCCTTTGTCGTAAAGGTATTTTTTTATGCCGGATATAAGAGTGCTTATTTTCTCACCGCTATCATCTTCATGAACAACAAGTCCCTGAGGTTTGTTTACAATAATAATATTTACATCCTCATATACCACCTCAGGGCGTATTTTAGAGGATAAAAATGCGTTTTCCTCGGTCACATCAAAAAACTCGTCATTAATGTACATATCTATCCTGTCCCCCGCCAAAAGTCGATAGGACAGCTCAGTTCTTTTCCCGTTGACCTTTATTCTTTTTATTCTGATATATTTATACAAAAGTGAGTTAGGCAGTGCCGGACAGACTTTCGCCGTAAACCTGTCCATTCTCATGCCTGCATCATTTTCTCCGGCTGTAAATGTTCTCATCTTATTTCTCCAAAATAGCAAAAGAGCCGCCTTTTGGGCGGCTCTGTCAGTTTAAAAATTAATATTTCCCCTTACTGCCGCCGTTACAATAACAGCAATAGTCATAGCATAGAACAATACAACATCAACAATTTTGATGGTTCTGAACACTTTTTTCTTTTTAGGGGGCATTTTAGGCGTTTCGTAAGATACAAGCACCGCATAAATTATTCCCATAAGAACGGGAGAAACTATGAGCGCAGGTGTGTAGTATATGCTGAAGCCCAAAACCGTCACAAAAACACCCGGAATAAAAGGTATCAGTACTATTGTTGATACGAGCAGTATTACGATTGCCCAAACATAAAAGGAATATTTATCAAGCATATCTGCTATCTTTTTCACACCGTGTCACTCCTATGCCTTTTTCTTTCTGTTAACTGTGTCGCCTCTGCCACCATCAATGAGGTACCACATTGGTGTTGCAACAAATATTGAAGAATATGTGCCGGCAATGACACCAACGATAAGCGGAATTACAAACGCTCTGATTGTGCTTTCGCCAAAAATTGCAAGAACGATAAGTGAGAAGAGTGTTGTGAGAGAGGTGTTGATTGTTCTCTTGAAAGTCTGTTTGATACTCTTTTCACATGTTTCTTTAAAGGTTTCTTTCTTTGCAAAGCGTTTATTTTCTCTGATACGGTCAAATGTAACAATTGTATCATTAATTGCATAACCAATAATTGTCAGAAGAGCTGCAATAAATGAAGCGTTTACAGGCTGTCTGAATATTGCATAATAAGCAATCATAACGAGCACAGAGTTAATAAGTGCAATGATAGCCGCAACTGCAGGAGCAAAAGCAAATCTGATTGCAATATAGATAAGAATGAGCACGCTCGCAATGATAATTGATAAAAGTGCATTAAAGATAATTTCACTACTTACAAGCGGGGTAATTGTTTCGTTAGCAAGCATATAGTCGCCTGTAAGCTCAAATTTTTCTTCGATAGCTTTAAAAAGTTCATCTCTTTCCTGAGCAGAAAGGTTTGTAAGCTTAATTGTAGCTTCATAATTTCCTGCATCAAGGCTGGTCTGTACTGTTGCATCCTGACCTGTTGTTTTCTTTATAACAGACTGAAGTTCGCTTGTGCTGAACTCTTTGCCCATGTCGATCTTAATTATAGTACCGCCGGCAAAGTCAATATCAGTAACAAAGCCGCCGCATACAAAAAGCATGACAATACCAACGAGAATGATGAGCGCTGACAGCGCCATAAATTTGGGATAATGTTTCATTATAAACATAGCTCTGCCACCTCCTATTTCACGCCGCCGACATAGAGTTTACGGTTTTTAACATTAAACTCTATGAGCTGATTAAGTAAGAATTTAGTTACAAATATTGCGGTAAACATACTTACAACAACACCAAGGAAAAGTGTGATTGCAAAGCCTTTAACTGTACCGCTGCCAAGCCACCATAAAACTACTGCAGAAATAATTGTTGTTACATTAGCATCAACAATCGCAGTAACGGCTCTGTGGAAGCCTGCATCAACAGATGCGCGGAGTGTTTTTCCGTTTTTCATTTCTTCTTTGATTCTTTCAAAAATAATAACATTGGCGTCAACAGCCATACCAAGTGAAAGAACAATACCTGCAATACCCGGAAGTGTCAGGTTAACCTGGAAGAGTCCCAGAATGAAGATTGTAATAACTGCGTAGATTAAAAGAGCAAGGGAAGCTACTAAACCGAGCAGTCTGTAAAGAATAATCATAAAGATAGCAATAACAATGATGCTCACAACACCTGCCAGAAGCGCTCTGTCAAAGGAGTTCTGACCAAGTGTTGCAGAAACGGTTGAAAGGCCAACCTCCTGAAGTGCAAAGGGAAGCTGTCCTGAACGGATAAGACTTGCAATATTGCGAGCTTCTGTTTCTGCTTCTTCTGTATTACCCATTGTAATAA
>JAZROP010000035.1:0-30722 GCA_045648785.1 Clostridia bacterium
TCAATTGTTCCTATCGGTTTAGGTGTTAAGTCGAGAAGAACACGGTTAATGCCTTCAACCTCAGCTGTAATTCGCGCTGTTATTTTATGAAGAACTTCATAAGGGATTTCCTCGATTGTAGCTGTCATAGCGTCAGTTGTATTTACTGCACGGATGATTGCCGGCCAACCCTCATATCTTTTATCATCTCTCACGCCAACGCTTTTAAAATCAGGTACGGCAATGAAATACTGCCAAACCTTGCCCGCAAGGCCACAATTGTCAAATTCCTCACGGAGAATCGCATCCGCTTCACGGAGCGCGTTCAGACGATCCCTTGTGATAGCCCCCAGGCAACGAACACCCAGTCCCGGTCCGGGGAACGGCTGACGATAAACCATTTCTTTAGGCAGTCCGAGGGCATCGCCCACCACTCTTACCTCGTCTTTAAAGAGCAGTTTAACCGGTTCAACAAGTTCCATCTTCATGTCTTCGGGAAGACCGCCTACATTGTGATGAGCTTTTACGCCGTCACTCTCTAATATATCGGGATAAATTGTTCCCTGTGCGAGGAAATCAATTCCCTCAAGTTTTTTTGCTTCTTCATTGAAAACTTCGATAAATTCATTACCGATAATTTTGCGTTTTTTCTCGGGTTCTGCAACTCCTGAAAGCAGATTTAAAAATCTGTCGGTTGCGTCAATATATATAAGATTGGCATCAAGTTCTTTGCCAAAAACATCAATGACCTGTTCACTTTCGCCTTTTCTCATAAGTCCGTGATTAACATGTACGCAAACAAGCTGTTTGCCAATAGCTTTGATAAGGAGTGCCGCAACAACAGAAGAATCGACACCGCCGGAAAGTGCAAGAAGTACCTTTTTGTCACCAACCTGTTTTCTGACAAGTTCTACCTGTTCAGCTATAAACTCATCAGCAAGTTCCTTTGTTGTAATGCGCGCCATTGTTTCGGGTCTTTTGTTTAACTCCATATATGTTCTTAAATCCATAAATATATCCTCCTGTCTAAATTATCAAAGTAAATTCTTTCTTAAGTCTTCTGCCGATGCCGGATGCAGATATGCCGGAGCTATATCAAACACTGTTTTACAACCGCACTGACCCTCTTTGTTAAGACGATATGCCGCACGGGCATACGCCACAATTACACTCGACGTAAATTCCGGGTTAGAATCAAGCTGAAGCCTATATTCAATCACATGTTTATGCTCTCCTCCAAACCCTGTTTTGCCTGTACGGAACACCATTCCACCGTGTGGTATTCCACTGTGGTCACGGTCAAGCTCGTCCTGTGAAATAAAATGAACCATTGTATCATAATCAGCAAAATAGTTGGGCATTTCTTTGATTGTTTTTTCAATTAATGCAAGGTCTGCTCCATCTTCCGCCACAACAAAACACTCTCTTATGTGTTTTTCTCTTGTTGAAAGCTCGGGGTTTTCTCCCGCACGGACTCTTTCAAGTGCGTCCTCAACAGGAATCGTGTACTGACGGGCATCTTTAACCCCACCAATTCTGCGAATTGCATCCGAGTGTCCCTGACTTACGCCCTTTCCCCAGAAAGTGTAATCCTTACCATTCGGCAAAACTGCTTGTCCAAGCAATCTGTTAAGTGAGAACATTCCCGGGTCCCAACCCACTGAAATAAGTCCGATTTTTCCACTTTCGCGACTTGATTTATCAACATTGGCAAAATGCTCGGGAATTTTTGCATGCGTGTCAAAGCTGTCAACCACATTAAAATATTTCGCCATTTCAGGAGTCTGCACCGGTAAGTCGTTCGCACTACCGCCGCAGAGAATCATAACATCAATATTATCTTTCATTTCTACCGCTTTATCCATATGATAAACGGGTATTCCTGTTCTTGTTTTAATAGTTTCTGGATTGCGGCGTGTAAAAAGCGCCACAGCCTCCATATCATCACACCCTCGGAGAGCACTCTCAACGCCTCTGCCCAGGTTGCCATATCCTGCAATTGCAACTCTGATCTTCATTTTTTCACCCCTAAAAAACTTAATAGAAATATTATATCATAGAATTATAAAAAATGGAAATAGAAAATTTAAAAAAATTTAAATTTCCTTTTGTAAAATATGCCTAATATTAATTTTCCCCTTATTCATCTGCCCGAATTTCAATATTCTTTATTTTATGAGTTATTGAATATGATCAAAATACCACACATGCGCCCATTATTGGATTGGGAGGCGACAAACTCGCAGGTGAGCATATCATCGGTTTTGTACGGCATAGAAAAACAAATTATGTGAAGGTGTATCTTACCTTACAGTTTAAATATCATTTCCTACATAAACGGCTCTTTTGCTGCACGATGAAGACAAATTTCATCAATCACCGCGTTGCCCCTGTGCTTCAGCAAGAACAAAATTATGTCCGAAATATCCTCTGAAACAATCATCCCATTAGAGGTAAGGTCTGGTCGGGAGGTTTTTATCATATCAGTAA
This sequence comes from Clostridia bacterium, assembly GCA_045648785.1. GTDB lineage: Bacteria > Bacillota > Clostridia > RUG12999 > RUG12999 > RGIG7450. Next base: position 2,470 of record JAZROP010000035.1, read on the forward strand.
ACACCCCGCCCGGGCTTAAAATATGCACTCTTATCCCTTCCTCGAACACCTCTTTTGCAAGAGATTTGGAAAATCCCAAAAGTGCGTGTTTTGATGCTGTATAAACGCTTTGCAACGGATATCCTTTGTGTGCGGTTACAGATGCTATGTTTATAATAGTCGCTCCATGTGATTTCCTAAGATATGGCAAAATTTCCTGACACATTAGAAAAGGACCTTTTACATTTGTATCCATAATGGTATCATATTGTTCCTCGGTAATTTGCTCAAAAGGAGTGGAGTGGGCAATTCCCGCGTTATTGATCAAAATATCAATTCCGCCAAGAGCTTCGTCAGCTGTTTTCACGGTATTTGCAACATATTCCGCTGATGTGATATCTCCCGGAATTATAACCGCTTTTTCTCCAGAAATCTTTTCGGTTTCTGCAGCAAGTTTTTCAAGTTTTTCAATATTTCTGCCTAAAAGTGCCAGCTTTACGCCTTCTGTCGCAAGGCTTTTTGCAATATTTTCTCCAATGCCTCCGCTCGCACCCGTTATAATGGCTTTTCGTCCATATATACTGTTTTCCATATCGAAAAACCTCCGATTTTATTTTCAAATTTTTTCCATCCTGCATATACTGTAGCAAGGAGGTGAATTTATGAATTCATGTAGACGCAATACCTTAAGTTTTGACAGCGGATCCCTCGGCGTATTTTTGAGCATTCTCTTTGGAGTTGCCGCAGGTCTTTTGTTTTTTAATGGTTTTCTTCCCACAATAACAACCGGTGTAATCGTTGCTACGGCAGTTGCAGGAGCAGCTCTGATTTTATTCTGGATTTCGGTGATTTCCCGCAAACCTTATACCGACAGCGACTGTATTTGTGAAAACTTCGGCCTGCTTTTAACCGGTGCTATCGGCACGCTTGTTTCCGCTTTTATTATATTTTCTGTTACTCTCGTTGTAACTTCCCCAATATTTGCAATCCTTATTGGTCTGGTGGCATTTTTCTTTGCTCTGACTCTTGCCGGCATAGTTTCCTACCTCAGCTGCCTTGCAGACTGTGACGATTGTGACTGTGATTGCAACTAAATGTTGTATAAAAGGTCCGCTTTATGCGGACCTTTTCATTTAATCAAATCCGCCATTTTTCCATCAACATACTCTATCAGCAGAAGGGGTTTAATTTTAATACTCAACCCCCGCACACCACCGCTGACATAAATTTCATCAAAAAGCTGTGCTGTTTCATCAAAAAATGTCGGAAATTTCTTTTTCATCCCTACAGGAGAACAGCCGCCCCTGATATATCCCGTCGTGGGTAAAAGCAATTTTTCGGGAATCATTTCAATCTTTTTCTCCCCTGCTACAGACGCAACTTTTTTAAGATCAAGCTCTGCATTTGCAGGAATACAGCAAACTGCAAATCCGTTTTTTTCACCCTTTAAAACAAGGGTTTTAAATACCATTTCCGGCTCAAGCCCAAGTTCACGGGCAATATGTTCCCCTGAAAGGTCGGATTCGTCCACCGCATATTCTATCGCTTCAAATGGAATTTTAGCTGCTTCAAGCAGCCTTTCCGCATTGGTTTTTTTCATTATCTCACCTTAGTTTTTCAGGCTGTTTAACGGTGCTGGAATTCTGCCGCCTCTCGCAATAAAGTCGCAGCTTGAGAACCTGTTTACATCCATAACAGGACCCGAGCCTAAAAGCCCACCGAATTCAAGCATATCCCCAACTTCTTTCCCAATAGCAGGAATTACTCTTACCGCTGTTGTTTTGTTGTTAATCATACCGATTGCCGCTTCGTCTGCAATAATTGCAGAAAGCGTTTGTGCAGTCGTATTACCCGGAACAACTATCATATCAAGACCTACTGAGCAAACACAAGTCATAGCTTCTAATTTATCAATAGAAAGTGCACCATTTTCTACAGCCGAAATCATACCAGCATCTTCACTGACAGGAATAAACGCCCCGGACAGGCCACCAACATATGAACTTGCCATAACGCCACCTTTTTTAACTGCGTCATTTAAAAGTGCAAGCGCCGCCGTTGTACCGTGCGTACCACATTTTTCAAGACCCATTTCTTCCAAAATATGTGCAACGCTATCACCGATTGCGGGTGTTGGCGCAAGTGAAAGGTCAACAATACCAAACTCCGTGCCCAGTCTTTTTGATGCTTCTTCCGCAACAAGCTGGCCCATTCTTGTTATTTTAAACGCTGTCTTTTTAATAGCTTCAGAAACCTCGCCAAAGCTTGCATTTTTACCAATTTTCTTAAGTGCATGATGCACAACTCCCGGTCCGCTTACGCCGACATTAATAGCGCACTCAGGCTCGCCGGCGCCTACAAATGCGCCTGCCATAAACGGGTTATCCTCAACGGCGTTACAGAAAACCACAAGTTTTGCACACGCCATACAGTTATCATCTTTTGAAATTTCTGCCGCTTCTTTGATAACTCTGCCCATCTGTGCAACCGCATCCATATTAATTCCTGCACGAGTGCTTCCGATGTTAACCGACGAGCAAACTCTGTCCGTTTCGGAAAGTGCCTGGGGAATGGACTTAATCAGCCTGCGGTCGCTTTCTCCATATCCCTTTTGAACAAGAGCACTATAGCCGCCGATAAAGTTTACACCAATTTCCTTTGCTGCTCTGTCAAGTGCTTTTGCAATTTTCACCGGGTTTTCCTTGGATGCTGCCGCAACCTGCGAAACAGGGGTAACAGACACACGCTTATTTATAATGGGAATTCCGTATTCCCCGGCAATTTCTTCTCCACACTTAACAAGATTTTCCGCCCGACGAGTTACCTTGTCATACACCTTTTCGCAAATCCTGTCCATATTCTCATCGGCACAGTCGGTCAGCGAAATGCCCATTGTGATGGTTCTTATATCAAGGTGCTGACTTTCTATCATTTTTATTGTTTCAAGTATTTCTCTGTTATTAATCATGTCATACCTCTTATACTCTGTGCATTGAGTTAAAAATATCCTCATGCTGAATTCTCACGGTAACCGAAAGCTTTGCACCAACCGCTTCAAGATTTTCGGAGATTTTCTTAAAATCCTCCTTTGTATCTTTGAGGTCAACAAGCATTACCATTGTAAAATACTCCTGCATGATTGTTTGCGAAATATCAAGTATGTTAATATCCGCACCTGCAAGGTATCCGCTGACACCTGCGATTATTCCTTTTGTATCTTTTCCGATAACTGTAATTATTGCTCTCATATTATTAATCCTTTCGAAATAAATTTTCCTATTTAATCTGTCACCAAAACTCCCAAAATGAATAGATTGATATTGAGGATAGCAAAAAGCTACCTACAAAAAAATTAGGAGGCACTTTAATATGTGTTGTTTTGGTAACATTCTCGGCGATGACAATAACGGTTTCCTCTGGATTATCTTAATCCTTATCATCCTTTGCTGCTGTTGCGATAACTAATTTCTAAAGGCGGCGGAGCTTTAAAGCTCTGCCGCTTTGCTTTTTAATCAATAGCTCTGTAATAGCCGCTACTGCCGTCCTTTTCAACTTCTCCCTTCAGTTCAAGGAGAGTAAGCGCCCCGTTAAGTGCAGAAATAGGAAGCCCCGTTTCTTTCAGAAGCTCCTCAATTCTTTTCGGTGTACCCTTGAGGCACATAATTATTGTATTTTCAATATTATTTTCCTCAAAGTTTGATTCAGGAACATCAAATTCAACATCATACCCTGAGAAATCACCTGTTTTTATAAGGTGCGGATAAACCGTTTCATATTCCTCAAGAATATCTTCTACTTTGGTTACCGCCTTTGCACCCTCTTTAAGCAGTTCATTCGATCCCGCACATTCCAGTTTTCCTGCCTGACCGGGTACAACAAATAAATCTTTATTATACTCAACTGCCATTTTTGCAGTTAAAAGCGAATTGCTTTTCTCAGATGCTTCAACCATAACGGTTCCGTGGCTGATTGCTGCAATGATGCGGTTTCTCTGCGCATAATTTCCTTTATTATAAAATTCTTCAAACCCATATTCGGAAATAATTGACCCGTTGTTTAAAACTCTTCTCATAAAATCAGCCGTGTTCTGGGGGGCATGATTAACACCGCCCACCATTACCGCCAATGTTTTACCTCCGGCATCAAGACATCCCTTATGCGCCGCCATTTCAATTCCTTTTGACATACCACCCACAACGGTAACCCCACGAGCAGCAAGCTCTCGACCAAGGTTGTACGCCATCTCCATACCCTCTTTTGATGGGTTACTTGTGCCGATTACGGAAATATAAAGCTCTTCATTCGGCTTAAAATGTACTCCTCTTTTATAAAGCAAAAGCGGATAATCTTTAATATGGCTGAGCATTTCCGGATATTTTTCGCCCTCACAGGTGATAAATTCCACTCCGTACTGCTGGGCAAACCACATAGTCTTTTCTGCATTCTCAATGGATTTGTCACACAGCCTGTCCAGCTTTTTATCACCAGTTAACCCCAGTTCTTTATAATCACTTCTTGTAAACTGATAAATTTTCTCAATACTTTTTACCTTATCATACAGTTCTCTAGCTGAAGTTTTATAATTGGCCATTGCCATGGTGTACCACAGCCACAGTTTGATGTCTTCCATTTAATGTCACTTCCGTTATCTGATTTGTCCATTGCCTGTTACTACATATTTTATGGTGGTAAGTGCTTTAAGTCCCATAGGACCTCTGACATGAAGTTTTTGGGTGCTTATACCTATCTCCGCTCCAAGGCCAAAACAGGACCCGTCAGTAAATCTTGTAGAGGCATTCACATAAACTGCTGCCGCGTCAACCTCATTTGTAAACTTCTGTGAATTGGCATAATCATTTGTCACAATCGCTTCTGAATGCCCTGTCGAATATTCTGCAATGTGCTCTATTGCCTCATCAATACTCTCTACAACTTTAACCGCAAGAATATAGTCAAGAAACTCTGTATCATAATCCTCATCAGTTGCCGGCATCGCACCATCAAGATACTTTATGCTCTTTTCACAAGCGCGGAACTGAACATTATATTCTTTCATCGCATCTGCAAGTGCCGGCAAAATATCTTGTGCAACATCTTTATGAACAAGCAGTGTTTCCATGGCATTACACACCGATGGTCTGGAGCATTTTGCATTAACCGCAATGTCTATTGCCATCTGCACATCTGCTGATTTATCAATATACGTGTGGCAGTTGCCCACTCCTGTTTCAATAACCGGAACAGTAGCATTTTCCACAACTGTCTTTATAAGACCTGCTCCTCCTCGTGGGATAAGAACATCAATATATTTATTAAGCCGCATCATTTCCTGTGCACTTTTTCTGTCCGTATCTGCAACAAGACTTATCGCTCCCTCAGGCATACCTGCCGCTATTGCCGCATCCGAAAGCACCTGAGCAATTTTCATATTTGAGTTAATTGCCTCGCTGCCTCCACGAAGAAGTGCCGCATTTGCTGTTTTGAGAGTAAGCGCCGCTGCATCAGCTGTAACATTGGGACGCGCCTCGTATATAACACCCACAACACCTATCGGAACTCTTCTTTCGCCTATCTGAAGGCCGTTAGGGCGTTTCACCGTTCTGTCTGTGTTGCCAATCGGGTCCTCTAAACTTACAATTTCTCTTATCCCTGCCGCCATATCAGCTATACGCTGCTCTGTCAGTTTAAGTCTGTCAAGCATAGTAGTTCTGACGCCTTTTGCCGCAGCATTTTTCATATCAATTTCGTTCGCTTCAAGTATCTCAGCAGAATGAGAAACAAGAGCATCTGCCATTGCCAAAAGAGCTTTATTTCTTTCATCTCCCGAAAGCATATATAGCTGTGCCGCTGCTTTTTTCGCAAGCGCTGCCTGTTTTTCAAGACCTGTCATTTTCCTCACCTCTAAATCAGTGTTCCCATCTTTTTACCTTCCAGCAAATCATATAAATCCTCAGGATTTTCACCACTTGTGATAATTGTATGTATTCCTCCGCTACGCGCTCTTTTAGCCGCTTCAAGCTTGGTTATCATTCCTCCGGTACCATGAGAAGAACCCGCACCGCCTGCATTTTTCATCATACCATCAATATCATCAAGTACTTCTATTTTTCTTGCATCTTTATCTTCTCTCGGGTTTGCACTGTAAACACCGTCTATATCAGTTAAAATTATAAGCAACTCCGCCTTTGACAGAAGTGCTACCACCGCTGAAAGATTGTCATTATCACCAAATTCCGCTTCTTCTGTAGAAATAGTGTCATTCTCGTTTACAATGGGAATCGCACCCAGCTCTAACAGCTTCATAAAGGTATTCTGTGCATTGATATTACTTTTTTCGTTATTCACAACATCTTTAGTCAAAAGAATCTGGGCTACCGTGTGTCCATACTTACCAAATTCATCACCATAAACATTCATAAGCTCGCTCTGTCCCACTGCCGCTGCCGCCTGCTTTTCAATTGTTTCGCGCGGGCGTTCTTTCATGCCCAAAACACCGGCTCCCACACCTATTGCGCCCGATGTTACAAGTACAATTTCCTTGCCTGTATTTCTAATATCGGCAAGCACTTTAACCAGCGTTTCAATACGGCGAATGTTGAGTCTGCCCGTCGGGTGGGCAAGCGTCGATGTACCCACCTTTATAACTATTTTCTTAATTTTTGAAATGTCAAATTCCATATTCTCACTCCTGAAAATCTATAAGTCGACTGCCGTCAGCCTTTAAAAGCGCCTGTCTATGAATTGTAAAATGTTCTGCATTTCCGCAACCGGTTTCCTCAATAACCTTTACAAAAAGCTCCGGCTTTAAGTTTGGTTCACCACAGTTTAAAACCGCTTCAATTACTGCGTGGTCTTCTTTTATTTCCACCACTTTTGCAGATTTTATAAGTGGTCGTATATCTGTTTCCTTTACACCACTTTTCGTCTTTTTCTCGGTTATAACTTCCTTCATCGCCATAAGCTTTTCTATATCCGGTGTTTGTCCGGATATTTTTATCATGTATCTTGCAAGCGAAAGCTCCGAAAAAGGTGATTTTTTCTCAGACGGTTTCGCATTAAGCAGTTTAAATCCATCCGGCATTTGTACCGAAAGTTTTTCTAAAATTTCCGCTGAGGTAATACCCCCCTCAAACCCAATTTCAATTAGTTCACATCCGCTGGAAATTCCCACGCCAAGCGGGTGGGCAAAATTCATAATCGGATGAGGGTTAAACCCCTGTGAAAAACTTATTTCAAGACCCGCTCTTCTCATCGCACGCCCGAACATGCGGACAAGGTCAAGATGAGAAACATATTTTACATTTTCATTTTTTGTAAATTCCAATATATGCTTAGCCATTTTTTACCTCGCATTTATCCATCATACCGCAGCCCGCACACGACTGTCTGCAGTTTGCAGTAGTTTCACCACGGTAAGCTTTTTCGCACTCTCTCTGCAGGAATTTTTTGCTTATACCGCTATCAATTACATCCCACGGAAGAATTTCATCAAATTCCCTTTTTCGGCTATTATAAAAATCCATATCAAGTCCTGCTTTTTTAAAAGCTGCTACCCATTTATCAAAATCGAAAAACTCATCCCAACTATCAAACTTGCAACCCGACTGATATGCATAAAGCAGCACCTTACCAAGTCGTCTGTCCCCTCTGGATAATACACCTTCAAGTATGCTGACATAAGATTCGTGCCAGTTATAAACAATTCTGCGGGATTTAATTCCGTCATGAATAATCGCCTGTTTTCTTCGAAGCTCAGCAAGAGAGTCCTGCCCTTCCCACTGAAATGGAGTCATAGGCTTTGGCACAAAGGATGACACACTGACGGTAATTCTCCCTCTGCCTCTATCCTTTGGAGCAGCTTTCTGCCCATACAGGTCTGACACTTTTTCAGCAAGATTTGCAATACCTGCAACATCCTCATCTGTTTCAGTCGGCAGACCAATCATAAAGTAAAGCTTAAGGCTTGTCCAACCGCCGTCAAACGCCATGCCTGCACCGGTTAAAATTTCTTCTTCTGTAATATTTTTATTAATTACATCACGCATTCTTTGTGTTCCCGCTTCGGGAGCAAATGTAATACTGCTTTTTCTCACGCTTTGAATTTTCTTCATAAGCTCAACCGAGAAGTTGTCAATTCTCAGTGATGGCAGAGCAAGATTTATCTTACTTTTTGCCGTAAGCTCAAGCAACTTTTCAGTAAGCTCCGGCAGACAGGTATAGTCGCTGGAGCTGAGTGATGTAAGTGAAATTTCTTCATACCCTGTATTTTCTATAAGCTTTTCAGCAAGTTTAAAAAGTGTTTCCGCCTTGCGCTCACGAATGGGACGGTAAACAAACCCCGCCTGGCAGAAGCGACAGCCGCGAATGCATCCCCGGAAAAGCTCAAGCATAATTCTGTCATGAACAATGTCCATATACGGAACTATCATCTGATCAGGATAATATGCTTTGTCAAACTCTTTAACAATGCGTTTTTTAACAGTTTCGGGCACAAAATCATATTTTGGCTCAAAGCTTTTTATTATGCCGTCCTCATTGTAATCAACATCATAAAAGGAAGGAACATATATCCCTTCAATCTGCGATACCCGATTTAAAAATTCTTCCCTAGACTCTCCGGCATCCTTCCATTTTTCATATTCATCAATCACCTCGTGCCAGATTTCCTCACCGTCACCAATCAGGTAAAAGTCCATAAAATCAGCAAGTGGCTCGGGATTGTATGCGCAAGGACCACCTGCACATACAAAGGGCATCCCTTCTGTTCTTTCGGATGCAAGCATCGGAATGTCTGCAAGCCTTAACATATGCAGAATTGTGGTATAGCTCATTTCATACTGCAGAGTAAAGCCAACAAAATCAAAATCTTTTATAGGGTCTTTACTTTCAAGTCCGAAAAGCAGAGTAGAGGAGCGGTTCATCTGCTCCTCCATATCAGTCCACGGTGCAAAAACGCGTTCAACCCATACATCGTCACGCTCATTTAATCCGTGATATAAAATTTTCATCCCCAAATGGGACATTCCTATCTCATATAGGTCAGGGAAGCAAAAGGCAAAACGCACTTTTACCTCGTCCTTATTTTTAATAATACTGCCAAGTTCTCCGCCGGTGTACCGCACCGCCTTTTGAACCTTGCTCAAAAGTCTATCCATTTAATTATTTTCCTTTTTAAGTATATCTCTGATTTCAATCAGAAGTTTTTCTTCTGCGGTAAGCTCAGGCTCCTTGGGAGTTTCAGCTTCCTCAACCTTGGGCTTGTGAAGATTTGACACAAGTTTTATAACAATGAAAATGCTAAATGCAATGATGAGGAAATCAATTATATTCTGCAGGAACAAACCGTAGTTTAAAGAAATTGCTGTTCCATCCTCTTTCGCACCCATCACATATGCCATATCAGCAATATTTATTTTCCCTGTCAAAAGGCTTATCGCCGGCATAACAATATCATTTACAAGCGATGTTACAATTTTGCCAAACGCGCCACCGATAATAACACCGACAGCCATGTCAATCACGTTGCCTTTCATTGCAAATGCTTTAAATTCCTTGAAAAATTTCATAACAAACATCCTTTCTTATATATTAATATATATTTTACTACAAAATCGCATAATCTGTCAATATTTTTCCTTTTTTCTTAAATCGCCGGCAGAATTTCCTTTTCCCTTGCCATTTTATCAATAATAATCGGCAGATAAAATTTCATAAAATCCCGGTTTTTTAAAGCCGGGTCTTTGTTTATTCCCATGAAAATATCCGCCATCTCTTGACGAATGTCCGAAAAAATTATATAATTATGGCAGAAATAAACGAAAGGACAAGATTTATGCTTACACTTATAGACACAGCCAATCTGGCAGGAATCAGACGAATTTACGACATTCTCCCTGTTGACGGTGTAACCACCAACCCGTCAATACTTAAAAAGGAAGGCGCAAATCCGCTTGAGCAACTCAAAAAAATCAGAGCTTTTCTTCCGGCAGGAGCGCAGCTTCATGTTCAGACAGTTTCAACTGTTGCCGAAAATATTATAAAAGAAGCTAAATTTATTCTTCGTCAGCTCGGCGATAATACCTACATAAAAATTCCAGTTTTTGACGAAGGCATCAAAGCCATGAAACAGCTTTCGGCAATGGGTGTTAATACAACTGCTACAGCTATCTATACTCCAATGCAGGGATTTATGGCGGCAAAAGCTGGTGTTAAATTTGTTGCACCCTATGTTAACAGACTGGACAATATAGGTTTTGACGGCGTTGAAGTTGCCAAAAATATTCACGATATTCTTGTACGCCACAACCTTGACACTAAAGTGCTTGCCGCAAGCTTTAAAAACTCCCAACAGGTGCTCAGTCTTTGCGAGTACGGAATAGGTTCAATAACCGCTTCTCCCGAGGTTTTGGAGCAGCTCATAACTCATCAGATTACTTCTCTTGCAATTGAAGAGTTTAACAAAGACTTTGCCGCAGTTGCCGGCGAAGGCAAAACCATGATGGACCTTGATGACTAAAGCGACATCCCGCCCAATGGGCGGGATTTCGCTTTTGTTTGAAAGCCTTTATTTTACGGATTACAGCCTTTGCATGGTTCGTAACCCATTGCGATAACAGTCTGTCTGTTGCCCGAATATGTTTTTCTGTTAGTTTCCTTTATATCCTTTGCCTGATTGCATGTCATATCGTGAAACTTTTTAGAGTTGGTATTGAGAATATACTCATGCACTTCCCCGGTTTGTTCCTCAAGCCTGCTCTCACCTGTCAGATAGTCAATTTCAACTCCCGGCTGAACATTATAAACATATACATTAAAGCATACTCCCTCGCCGTCATCCTCTACAGATTTTGCTTCCATGATAACACCGCTTGCCACAAGGTTTTCGCCTTCAAAAACCGGTGTGACACGGTAGAGCACATGGTTTCCCGTTTCCCTCACATATTCCGCAACCTCATTTTCAAAAGGCAGCATTCCTTCTGTATTTAAATAGCGCGTGCCGGTTATAAGATTATGCTCATTGGCATTTTCGCCCGTCAGTTGATATCCTATAAGGTGACATCTGTTGTACAGGTATTTTCCATCTACAAAATCATATTTGGAAATCTGCCAGCCGGAGGGCTTCACCTGACCGATACTGCCCCGTTCCTCTGCAGGCATAATATCTTTACCAATGCATGCCTTCGCCGGACCGCATCTGCCGAGATAATCAAGTTCGGAGTAGCTCTCATAACAATCGCCGGTCAATTCATGTTCTACAAAATCAGGCTTGTCATCCTTTAGCACAACATAGGGCTTGCCCGAATACTCAGGTATTTCGCTCAGCGAAACCACAGGCTGTGACGGCACATCGACCTGAACCATACAGCCTGATATCATAGCAAAAAGTACAATCATCAGGCATAAGAATATATTTTTAATCTTCATGTTAAGCTCACCTTCCACTTTATTTTATCACAGGGACTCTCAAAAAGCAACCTATTGACTTTATGCAGAAAAACATATAAAATGTTATATTATATTTAATGAGGTAGAATTATGAATAAAAAGAAACTAAAAGGTAATCTTCTTTTGCTTTTGGCGGCTTTTGTGTGGGGGCTTTCGTTCATTGCGCAAAGTAAAGGCGTAGAACTTGTTTCTCCTGTAGCGTTTATAGGTATCCGTACAATGCTTGGTGCTCTGGTGCTTGTTCCTGTAATCCTGGTTGTAGATTTTAGCAAAAGGAAAAAGAGACTTCCCGTTCAGGGATGGACTAAGGATCTTTTTATATCCGGTATCCTTTGCGGAATTCTTCTTTTTGTTGCAACCATTCTTCAAACGGCAGGAATGGTTTACACAAGCCCCGGCAAATCAGGGTTTATAACCGCCCTTTATATGATTATTGTTCCGTTTTTCAGTTTGTTCTCCGGCAAAAAGCCCTCTCTTTCGGTATGGTTTTCGGTTATAATTGCTCTCGCCGGACTTTATTTGATGTGTATAGATTCGACCCTTTCCATCAATTATGGCGATGTTCTTACTTTAATTTGTGCCTTTGTCTTTTCCTGTCACATTATAACCATTGATAAATTTTCACCTAAGGTTGACGGTGTTAAACTATCCTTTTTACAGTTCTTTGTATGTGGCGCGCTCGGACTTGTATATATGTTTATTTTCGAACAGCCACAGCTTAAACCAATACTAAGCTGTTGGGTTGCCATCGGCTATGCCGGTGTGTTCTCCTGCGGAGTGGGCTACACTCTTCAGATTATAGGTCAAAAATATACTGACCCCACCTCAGCATCAATTTTAATGAGTCTTGAATCTGTATTTGCAACTCTTTCAACAGTTGTTCTTGTTGCACTTGGTTTGGAGCTTACCGGCGGCCAGCTTGAGCCAAAAGAAATACTCGGTTGTGTTCTCATGTTTGCAGCAATACTATTGGTGCAGCTTCCCGAAAAGAAAAAGGTCTGATATTGTCAAAATTTGTCTTGACAAGCACCTATGTGCTTTGTTAAAATAAAAATATCAACTGTGAACGGATTCACAAAAAGAAAAAATAATTAGGAGGAGTTTAAAATGAAAATTTTAAACAAAAAGAATGCTTCGTCCTTCTTCCTTACCCTTCTTATGGTATTTGCAACTTCTATGATTGCATTTGCCGAAGGCGAAGACGGCGCAGCAGTGAGCAACTATTTTGCAACATTCTGGGCACTCGTTCCGCCTCTTGTTGCTATCGCACTTGCTCTTATCACAAAAGAAGTTTACTCTTCCCTTTTCATCGGTATTGTTCTTGGCGGTCTTCTTGCTGCCAACTGGCATCCGGTAACTGCTCTTGACAATGTAATAAATGCAGGTCTTATTGAAGCAGTTTCCGGCACAGCAGGTATTTTTATATTCCTGGTAATCCTTGGTGCACTTGTTGCTCTTATCAACAAAGCCGGTGGCTCTGCCGCTTTCGGACGCTGGGCAGAAACACACATCAAGTCCCGTGTTGGTGCTATGTTTGCAACCTTCATCCTTGGCGTACTTATCTTTATTGATGACTACTTTAACTGTCTGACAGTAGGCTCGGTTATGCGCCCTGTTACAGACAGCCATAAGGTATCCCGTGCAAAACTTGCGTTCCTTATTGACGCTACTGCTGCTCCTATCTGTATGATTGCACCTGTTTCATCATGGGCAGCTGCAGTTTCAGAATTTGCAGAAGGCACAGGCCTTTCAGGTATCGAGCTTTTCGTTCGTGCAATTCCCTACAACTTCTATTCACTTTTAATGATTGTGTTTGTAGTTGCTATTATCTTTATGAAATTCGATTACGGCCCGATGAAACTTCACGAGCTTAACGCTATGACAAAAGGCGACCTTTACACAAGCGGCAGCGACGATATAGAAAAAGGCGAAGAAGTTGAATTTAATCCCAAAGGCAAAGTTATTGACCTTATTCTTCCCGTTATAGTCCTTGTTGTTATTTCCATTCTCGGTCTGCTTTATGTTGGTGGCTATTTTGCTGGGGATGACTTTATCACAGCATTTGGTAACACAGATGCAACGGTTGGTCTGCCGTGGGGTGCACTGGTTGCTCTTATAGTAACTGTAATCTACCTCATTGCAAGAAGAGTTATCACATTCAAAGACGCTATGAATGCTATTCCTCAGGGCTTTAAAGCAATGGTACCTGCTATTATGATTCTTACATTTGCTACAGCTCTTAAGAATATGACAGGGCTCCTTGGTGCTGCTGATTATGTTGAAATTCTCATGAACTCTGCTGCTGCAGGTCTTGCAAACTTCCTGCCTGCTATCATATTCCTTGTTGCGTGTGTACTTGCTTTCTCAACAGGTACATCATGGGGTACTTTCGGTATTCTTATCCCCATCGTTGCGGCAATCTTTGACCCCACAAGCGAGCTAATGATTATTGGCATGTCCGCTTGTCTTGCAGGTGCAGTTTGCGGTGACCACTGTTCACCTATTTCGGATACAACAATTATGTCCTCTGCAGGCAGCCAGTCCAACCATGTTAACCACGTTTCAACTCAACTCCCCTACGCTATCACCGTAGCACTAATTTCCTTCGTGGTATATGTTCTTGCCGCTTTCATCCAGAGTGCATGGATTCTGCTTCCTATCGGTATTGTTCTTACAATCGGTACTCTCCTGGTTATCAAAGCATTTACAAAGAGTAAACAGGCTTAATCTTAAAAAGTTAAATCCCACTTGCATTGCAAGTGGGATTTTTTGTTAAATACTCAGGTTTTCGGCAACTTCAATACTTCTTTTTGTCAGGTCTATGCTCTCCTGACTAATTTCATTACCGAAGGGAACATAAGGAGTATGGCACTGAACAAATCCCATACCAACCCCATTTGCATATTCTTTGAGTCTTTTCGCTTTGTCAAGCCAGTCGGAAGTGATAAATTTCTCTGTTGATGAAGCGCTGAAAAAAGCTTATATCCGCATTCTTTAATTGCCGCTACCTTTTCTTCAAATGTATTAACTCCGAACCCGCCTGTTGATGTTACACTTTTAATTTTTTTCTCCTATAACCTCATCTAAAATTTTTGAATATATCAATTCCTGACTTTTATACAACCCAAACTTACCGGACATCATATAACTTATTCCGCAAGCAATTGCGAAAAATATAAGACCCTCCGCACCAAAAACCTCTATTGACAAAAGAAGAGATGCTACCGGACAGTTTACCGCTCCGCAGAAAAGCGAAACAAAACCTATAGCCGCTGCAAATCCCGGATCTATTCCCATCACCGTTCCTATTACACAACCAAAAGTTGAGCCTATAAAGAAGGCCGGAACAATTTCTCCACCTTTAAAACCTGCCCCAATGGTTATTGCTGTAAAGAGAATCTTAATAGCAAATGCTTCCCATCTTGCCTCTCCCAAAATTGCCCGGGAAATAATATCCATACCGGCACCGTTGTAATCATATGTGCCGACAAGAACTGTTAAAAAAACTATCATCATACCGCCTGCAAAAGCTCTGGAAAATTTACCCGGAATGAATTTATTCATGTAGTGTTCAACTTTTTCAAGCATCCAGCAAAAAGCTATACTTACCGCAGCACACAAAAGTGCCAGAATAATTATCCTTAACAATTCCGGTGCAGATACTGACGGAATAGCTACAAGGTCAAACCTCACCGGATGCAATCCTGCCAAAAGCGCTGTTTGCGAAGCTAAAACTGCAGAAATCACACATGGTACAATTGCCGCATAGTGCATAATACCAACACTTACCACTTCTATAGAGAAAAATGCCGCGGTCATGGGAGTTCCAAAAAGTGCCGCAAAAACCGCACTCATACCTGCCATAACAATAATGTGCATATCACTATTTTTAAACCTGAACACCTTCCCGACATTATAGCCTATACTTCCTCCAAGCTGCAGTGCTGCCCCTTCACGCCCTGCTGAACCGCCCAATAAGTGCGTTATAACGGTGCTGACAAAAATCAGCGGGGCCATTACAAGGGGAACTTTCTCATCTTTTCTGACAGCTTCTAACACCCGGTTTGTGTCAATGTGTCCTTTCTTTCGTGCAAGATGATAAAATGCCGCAATTAAAATGCCACCGACCGGCAAAAGATAAATTACCCACGGACTTTTCATTCTGATTTCTGTAGCATAATCTATCGCTATATGAAAAATACTTCCCACACTGCCGCCGACCAAGCCTACAATTACCGCAATTACTATCCATTTAACAAAGGATTTTAAATATTTTACAAATTCCAAAGTTCCACCTCTAGATACAATAAGTTACTGAGGCAATTCTTTTTGCAGCCTCCGCATATGTTTTTAAGTATCCAAACTCGTTTACATTATGACACATACCGCCCTCCTCGGCGATTGAGTCCACACAAGGGATTCCGCAGGCGGTAACATCAGCTGCATCAGAGCCGCCAACACGCATAATTCCCTCAAGTTCTGGAAGCCCGTTTTCTCTGTAAATTTGGTTCATTTTTTCTAAAAGTGCCACATTCTTCTCAGAATGTTCCATAGCCACGCGCATGCTGAACTGCTCCACCTCACAGCTACAACCGGGAACTGTTGTCTTTTCTGCTACCTTATGAACAAAGTCGTAAATCCATTCCATTTGCTCTTTGGTTGCAAAGCGGAAATTCACCTTGAATTCGCAATAACCCGCAACAGTATTAGGCACGCTTCCTCCCGAAATTACCCCGCAGTTACAGGTGATTCCGTCTCCATCCTTAAGCTTTTCCAATTCTATTATTTTGTGAGCCGCCTCAACTATGGCATTTGAGCCAAATTTATCACATCTCGCGGCATGCGCCTCTACCCCTGTCACTTTAAACAGAAAATTAATTATGCCTTTGCGCCTTAGAACCGCCTGTCCGTGCGAATGGCCCTCCATATTGAAAAAGGCAACTGCATCCTTTGCTTTTTCGCAGATATAGTTTATTGTTGCCTTGTTGCTGAGCCTACTTCCAATTTCCTCATCGCTCTGTAAAAGCAGCATAACCGGGCGTTTTTTATATCCTATCTGCTCAAGAGCATCCATCGCAAGAAGAGATGATGCAATTCCGCCCTTACAGTCGTGAGTGCCGGGACCATAAATTTTCTCTTCATCGCGGTGAACTGCCGGAGTTGGAAAAAGGCCAATCGGATGAACTGTATCCATATGCCCGGAAAAACACACGGGAGCTGCCTCGACATCAGGATTCATGGTGATGCAAATAGCATCACCGGCAACCGGCTGGGGCAGTTTTTCCACTTTCCAACCGTGTTCCTCCGCAATTTTTATAATGTAATTTCCAACTGCATCAACGCCCTCTTTATAATCTGTAGGACTTTCTATGTTGCAGATATCCTCAAGAATATCAATATATTTACTGCTGAGTTTATCAATTTTATCAAATAAATCTTTACATACCATTTTATTTTACCAATAATTCCTTTCCTATTCTATTTCTTTACCTATACCGATAACATGTGCTATTGTCGGCGCAATATCCTTAATGCTTACGCCCAAAAATTCTTTGCCTGACTCAAACTTTTCACCCACAAAAAATATCTGGGTTTGCGTCTTTTATATATTTGAGTGCATTATCTGTCAGAAACCCGCAACATGCTCAAACGAATACTGATGAATATAAAATTCTGCCGTTAAGTATATATGTTGCCTTTTTCATAAGTTCCCTTACATATGGATTCCCGCAGGACATAAGTCCATCCGGCCTCATTCCGTCTATTGATATAAGAATTACTTTTTCGCTCACCTTTCTCCTTCCGATGCATAATTATATGTACTTTCAGTATATCACAAAAGAAATTTTTGTCAAGAAAAATCCCCGATAAATCGGGGATTCATTGGTTATTTTATATTCTTGCCACACCTGTTTCTTTAGCCGTTTTTATAACAGCCTCAGCAACAACCTGTGCCACTCTCTTATCAAGAGCGGGAGCAATAATATTTTCTTCTGAAATTTCATCATCCGGTATTAAGGATGCGAGTGCAAACGATGTTGCAACTTTCATTTCTTCGTTTATACAAGTAGCTCTGCAGTCAAGCGCTCCACGGAAAATTCCAGGGAATGCAAGAACATTATTAATCTGGTTGGGGAAGTCTGAACGACCCGTTCCCACCACTCTTGCACCTGCTGCTTTTGCAATATCGGGCATAATTTCGGGCGTGGGATTTGCCATGGGGAACATAATTGCATCTGCCGCCATAGATTTCACCATTTCAGGAGTTACAAGGTTTGGAGCTGAAACGCCAATAAATACATCTGCACCAACAAGTGCATCAGCAAGAGTTCCTTTTTTATGTTCAAGGTTTGTTACTTTTGAAACCTCTTCCTGCGCAGGGTTATTGTTTTCGTCGCCTTCACAGATAATGCCAAATCTGTCACAGAATGTCAGATTTTTCACACCTATATTCATAAGGTGATTGCCTATAGCAATACCGGCAGAACCCGCACCATTTATAACAACCTTAGCTTCAGCAATTTCCTTTTTAACAAGCTTAAGAGCATTAATAAGCGCCGCCGCTACAACAATAGCTGTTCCGTGCTGGTCGTCGTGGAAAATCGGAATATCACAGATTTCTTTGAGTTTCTGTTCAATTTCAAAACAACGAGGAGCAGAAATATCTTCAAGGTTAATTCCTCCAAAGCTACCCGAAAGCAAGTAAATTGTGCGGACAATTTCATCAACATCTTTAGATTTAATACAAAGAGGAAATGCATCAACATCAGCAAACGCTTTAAAAAGCGCACATTTACCTTCCATTACAGGCATGCCTGCCTCAGGACCGATGTCACCAAGTCCTAAAATTGCTGTACCGTCAGTTACAACTGCAACGAGGTTTGAACGGCGTGTAAGTTCGTAGGATTTGTTTACATCCTTACTGATTTCAAGACATGGTTCTGCAACACCCGGAGTATATGCAAGCGATAAGTCTTCTCTGGAATTGATTGGGGCACGGGAAATAACCTCAATTTTACCATTCCACTCATAATGCTTTTTTAGTGATTCTTTTCTGATGTCCATTTATTAGTTCTCCCAAGGGAATTTATACTGTGTAAGTCCAAGCTGGTCACGAACAGCAATAATTTCTTTCTGAACAGATTCATTTATGGGTACGCCGTCTTTACGAGCAAGACGAATTTCATACTCTTTCTCGCCTGCAGTGTATATGCGTTCAGCCCCGGGAGCCTTTTTAGCAGAGCGAACCTCGCGGATTATGTCGCCTGCCTTCTTGCGGCAGACATCCTCTCCCAGGAAATGATCCGTGTCTATAGCAATGAAGAAGTGACCCAGATGGAATGGAACTTTTTCGCCATTCTCCCCTTTACCGGTCAAAGCTTTGCCGTAGCTGCCGTCCTGCAGAACAGCAGAAAGGAGCTCAACAAACATAGCAAAGCCGTAGCCCTTGTAGCCGGCACCCTCTTCGCCGAGTCCACCCAGAGTACAAAGCGCAGCCTCGCCGCGTCCCATAGCCTTAAGCGCATCAGCCGAAGTACCTACATATGCCTCACCCTCTGGAGTTACCAGTGCGCCGGCAGGAGCATCCTTACCAATTCGTGCATAGTACTCGAGTTTACCATTCTGGTAGGTGGAGGTGGCAGCGTCAAAGTTGAAGTCAAAAGCCTCATCAGTTGGAACGCCCAGTGTGAGAGGGTTGGTACCGAACATACCCTCAACACCAAATGTGGGAGCAACTGTGGGGCGGGCATTTGTACCAGTTAAACCGATGCAACCGTGTTCAGCTGCCATTGAGGTGTAGTAACCTGCAATACCATAGTGGCAGGAGTTGCGGACAACAACCATACCCATGCCATATTCTTTAGCTTTATCAATAGCCATTTTCATAGCTTTATAACCAATTACCTGTCCCATACCGTCGTGACCGTCAACAACAGCGGTTGTGGGGGTTTCTTTAATGATTTCAAAATTTGTAACAGGGTTTTGAATTCCGTCTCTGATTCTGTCAAGATAAACAGGTTTAAAACGGTTTACACCATGAGATTCAATACCTCTCTTGTCAGATTCAAGAAGAACATCTGCACAGATTATAGCATCTTCTCTGGGAATTCCGTATCCTACAAAAGCATCAATTACAAAATCTGTTATAGTTTTCCAATCAACTATGTTTGTTTTTACCATTTTATATACCTCCAAAAAAATTACTTTTGCTTAAAAAAGCGCACTTATTCTGTAAAAAAAATAAGAGCGCTCCAAAATCTCCATCCAATGATTATTATAACTCATATTACAAAAAATGTCAAGTAAATAATTACCGATATTATGAAAGACATGCGTCTTGATAAGTAGCCAAGCTAGAACTAAAATCCTTTTCTAATACTATCAATTAATTTTTGCTCAATTCTATCTAAAAAACTGCTTTCATTCGCCACGATCAACAATGCTTTCTCCCGCCAAAACTTTTTGCAGTTTACCATATGTATCATTCTTCTGCGGATGATTTCCCAAAACAATATCCGGTTTGCTCGTCAGAAAGCTTATGAAGACTTTCCACAAATGCCTCACGGCAATTAAAGGATAAATTGTATCTATTTAAGAAATTCGTCTGCAGCGTGTTAAAACCTACACTTCTATGCATTGAGGCAACCAATTTGGTTCCATTTTCTTCAAGCGTTATGAAAAAGGACAGAACCCCATCGGTGTGTCCGGGCGTAAGCTTGCATATTAATATTAATATACTGTCAATTATTAAAACAAAAAAAGCACCGACATATGTAAGTGCTTTTTTTGAAAGAGCCGAATGGTTTAGATGCCGTATAAAATAAGTTTTTCACAAGCAAAGCTAATGTGATAATAAAGCAAGTGGTTTTGAAGTCGCCATTAGACTGAAAAGCTATTAAAATAGTACTCTTGCTTTTTGGGCGTGCCAAAACGGTGTTATTAAATTTCTATTATACCAAAGCCTCTTTCATCTATCGTGATTTTTACGCCAAACTGAGCTGACTTTTCTGCAAGTCTTTCTATAATTCCATGTTGATTACTGAAACGAGGATTACCCATTTGCCATACTTTCTTTTTGTCAAAATTTAATTCCACGGGCATAATTTCCAAATATGTCAGTTTATCGTCTACTATTTCAAAGTAAGGAATGATCGATTCGAGCATTCTATGATCTCGCATAAGTCCTCTTGTATATCCGGCAGAACGATCAAAGAATAAATCACGCATTGTTGCATCGCTCGTAAGATTTTGCTTTGCATACATTTCTTCGGGCGCATATGGGATGCATTCATTGTGAATTACAAAATCTCCTAATGAATAAAATATAGGTCTGTTTTTGTATATTTCAATAGGTCTTAAAAGATGTGGTCCGTGTCCTATAATTGCATCAGCGCCGGCGTCAATACATTTGTGCGCAAATTCCTGAAGAAAGTCTGATGGGTTCTCCTTTGAGTTGCCGGATAATTCGTGGGAATGTATGCTTATAAGTACATAATCCGCCTGCATCTTTGCCTCGTATATTGATTTTATTACGCGATCCATATCTTCTTGGTTCGGGTGTGTAATATACTTGGTTTCATTACCTACTTTAAATACAAGGTCTTTGAGAACTTCAACATCTTCAGGCAGTGGCGGTTGATATCCTTCTGCTCTTTCAATATTCATTTGCGCGTTAATGTTACTTTCGTCGCTTATTTGTTTAATAACATCAAACTGTTCCTTTGTTACCTGCAGATGGGCATCAATTCTGAGCGCATTGAGTCCCGGTCTGCCTTTAAATCTTCTTGATTGTTTACCTGCCATAGCTGCATCGTTGTTGGTAGTAGAAACAACACTTATTAGTGCAGCACGCCCGGCTATAGTGTCAAGATATGCAGGTGCAGACGCTTCATCAAGATTTGCTCCGGCACCGGAATTGGGAAAGTCTGCCTCGTCAACCGCTTTTTTGGTTGCCATAAGCCCATCGTGTGAAAAGTCCATAGAATGATTGTTTGCAAAACTAAGCATATTAAAGCCATAATTTCTCGCATCTTTAAGTACATGCGGTGTGGCTCTTAAGTGGCTTCCTCCGTAATATTGATTTCCGTAGAATTCTCCGTTGTTTAAGGTGGTTTCAAGATTGAAAAATCTTACATCACCTTTTTCGATTTGTTTTTTTATCTCATCAAAACCTTCATAACCGTATGGTATTCGTCTTTGAATAAGCATATCGCCCGCAACTGTAAATTTCATATATAATTTTCCTCCTAATATTCAAGACAAAATGCAGAAAGCAATTTAGCCCTTTTTGAAATAGATTGTAATTCTATGTATTCTTTGTTCGTGTGAACATTTCCTCCACTACCGCCAAGTCCGCACAAACTAGGAACACCTGCTGCCTGCGTGTATGCAGAATCAGAACCACCGCCTGATTCCACCGGTATCAGTTCGCCCAGTTTGTATTTTTGGCTGATGCCTTGCATTTGTTCAAACAAACGTTCAGTATCGGAATTTCTGACCATTGGAATTCGCGAACTTATGTCTTTAACCTCAGCGCTCGTTCCTTTAACATAGCATGTTTGAGCAATTTTCTTAATGACATTTTCTGCATGAATCATATCTTGATTATTGCAAACTCTGACATCTACAGTAAATGTACATTTATCTGGAACACAATTCGCTACACTTCCACCGTGAATGATGCTGCAGTTATATGTAGCTTTTCCGAAGGTACTCAATTTTTCAAGTTCAATAATCTTGTTTGCGGCTTCTAAAACAGCACTTGATGAATCAAAATAATCAATTCCAGAATGCCCGCCTTTGCCTGAAATGGATATTTCTTTACGAAGTATCCCTTTCCTTGAAACAACAACTTCATCCCCTTTTGTTGTTTCGCAATTAAGAGCACTTTTAAATCCATTAACTGAGTTCTTTATGAAATCTTGTTCTTTTTCTCCGCCTAATATATTTGATATTTCTTCATCAGAAGTTAAAATAAGACGAGTATGCTTTTTATGGTTGATTTCTTTTAAGACTTCCATCGACAATAGTGCAATTGCAATTCCGCCTTTGCAATCTATTGTTCCGGGACCAATCATTTTATCATTTTCTATTTTTACACATGGATACCCAAACACGCCTTTGTCATGCACGGTATCCATATGCGCAAGAAACACATTTCCCTTTTCGTTGCCTTCGTTGATGTCTATGGTTAGAAAATCCCCACATTTTTCAAAGGGTGTTTTTTTAACTGTAAAGCCTTTGGATATAGAAAATGCTTCGATATAGTCAACCATTTTATCAATTTCTTTTTTATCAAAAGCTCTTGCCTCATATGAACAAATATTTTTAAGAAAGTTTTGATATTCTTCTGATTTCATGTCAATTAAATCAAATAATTTCTTAATCATAACAGCCTCCATTTTTTCACTTGTTGTATTTATTATACTTGATTTTTTCATTATTGTAAATTATAATATCTAATGAGCTTGCATTATCTTTAAAGATAATGTATAATATAACTATAAGGCAAGGAGTTGAAGTTATGGAGTTTTTACAGTTGAGATATTTTTACGAAAGTGCCAAAAACCAAAGTTTTTCAAAAACCTCTGAAAAATATAAGGTGCCACTTTCTTCTGTTTCGGCATCTATTAAGCGTCTTGAAAAGGAAATAGGAAGTGATTTATTTGACAGACATTCAAATCGTATTGAACTAAACGAAAACGGGAAAAAACTTCAGAATTCATTATGTATGATATTTGATGAATTAGATAATGTTATTCAAACTATTTCGCCTGAGAACACAAGCAAAAGGGATATCAAAATATGTGTACGGGCTTTGAGAAATGAAATAACAGACCATATTATTGAATATGCCAAGCTACATCCGGACAAATCCTTTAAAACAATATTTAATCATTCTGAAGATAATTTAGATGATTATGATTTAATTATAGATGATAATCCAAATAAATATTTTGGATACGAAAGTTTTGAATTTTCTAATAAAAGGATATATCTAATGGCTTCATCGGACAATCCCCTGTGCGAAAAAAAACTTAGACTAAAACAATTATGTAATCAACCATTTATTTCTACAGGTGAAAATAATAATACACATTTAATGTTATTACGAGCTTGCGAAAACGAAGGTTTTACACCCAGGTTTGTTATTCAGACAAATGATTTATTGTGCTATAACAAATATGTGGAATCGGGAGTAGGTATAGGCATCGGCAGAATTGATAACTTTGAACTAATAAATGCTAATGTTAAACTTCTGGATGTTGAAGACTTTGTCGCAAGACAAACAATATATGTTTTTTTCAAAAATCAAACATCGTCTGACCACATTAAAGAGTTTATTTATTTTTTAAAGACAAAGGCGTTGTGATAAAAACTGTTATAGATAAATTATTGCTTCGCAATAGCTAAATAACTCCTTTGGAGTAGCTAAATTAAATTCGATTTTAGCATGCGAAGCACATTTAGCTACCGCAGGCAATTTAGCTGAACTTGTTCAATTTAGCTCGTGGAACGCGAATTTAGCCAAAAAAAATACAGATTTCTCAAGAAATCTGTATTTTTTCTGGAATATTCGAACAGTTTATATGACACTTTGTTTGGTGATATACTCGTTCTCACTCGTTTTGCAAATTACAAGCCCGGATTACCTCATCTGCAAGAATGCGGGAGCCTTCTTCTCCGAAATGCACCCAATCCGAGTGCAGGGAGTTGTCAAACTTTTTTGATATACTGTAAAGGTCGTTTACTTCCACACCAAGCTCGTTCATAATCTCAAGAGCTTTTTTATTGTACTCTTCTATCTCGTGATTATAACGGATGAAATTAGGATTTGCCCATTCTTCGATAACCGAGGTAGAAAGTGCAAAAATTATTTTTGCGTTTGGGAACAATAATTTTATTCTTCTATACACTCTTTTTAGCATTTGCCCGTAAACATCAATTGGTGTCAACGGTTCGTCACCAAACAACCGTAATACATCCCACAAGCCGTTGTTCCAGTAGACAATATCTATTTTTTCAGCCGGAACTTCTTTTGCCCATTTGTGAAGAAAACGCAGTGTAAACTGTGCAAAACGACAGTTTTCATTTGGTGCATAAACATTTACAGTTCCCTCAAGTTTTTGTTTAACATAAATCCCGTACCCCGGGCTCAGCTTATTATACTCAGTAATATTGTGTGCACCAAAACGTATAGAATCACCAATTAGAAATAGATTTTTCATAATTCTTACTTCCCCTTCTATTTTTAAATTGTATTTCTTAAATATTTAAGTGCACTTGTCACCATAACATTTATACCGACAGGAAAACACGCTTCATCCACGACCAAATGTTCATTATGAGTTGAAAGCACCGGTGTCCCTTCCTTGTGACAACCTGTGCGATAATATACACTTGGGACTTTTTCTGAAAAAAATGAGAAATCCTCACCGCCCATCGTCGGTTCACATGGAATATTTGCTTTTTCTTCACCATACAGGTTTGTTACCGTTTCATGTATCAGGTCCACCATTTCCGGTGAATTTATAACAGGAGAATAACCTCTTACATAACGAAAAGTATATGTAGCTCCCATAGCTTCCGCAATACCCTTGATAATTTCTTCCATTCTTTTTTCAACCATATCGCGGACAGCAGTGCTATGGTTACGGCACGTTCCCTCCATTACCATATGATTAGCAAGTACATTGTAGCGCTCGCCCCCATTGATTTTTCCAATGGTGATAACAGATCTATCCATAGGATTTACATTACGAGCAACTATAGTTTGAAGAGCTGTGACAATCTGAGCGCCTATGGCAATTGTATCTACACCCATATGAGGTCTGGCCGCGTGACTACCATGACCGTCGAGAGTAATGAAAAATCTGTCAGATGAAGCAGATATCACACCCGCTTTTGTAGAAATCATACCTGTATCAGAAAGAACATCGATATGCTGTCCAATCATCGCATCTACATGTGGTTTTTCAAGCACACCATCGGCAATCATCTTTTTTGCACCGCAATCGATAGAATTTTCTTCGGCAGGCTGAAAAATTAACTTTACACATCCGGAAAATGTATCCCGCAACTCATTTAAAACAAGCGCAGTTCCCAGAAGCATAGCTGTATGACTATCATGGCCGCATGCGTGCATAAGGCCTGGAGTTTGAGAAGCGAATGGCAAATCTGTACATTCTGTAATAGGAAGTGCATCAATATCTGCACGAAGTCCTACACATTTACCATCGCCCCGCCCATAAATAACAGCAGTAACTCCATATCCTCCCACATTTTTAACAGGTTCTAACCCCATATTTTCGAGTTGTGCTGCAATATATGCAGATGTTTCCCTTTCATGTCCCGAAAGTTCCGGATGTGCATGAAGCCAATGATAGTGTTTTATCACCACATCTTCATATTTTTTAATTAGCCTGTCTATACGTTCATTTATCATTTATATTGCCCTCCTCTTTTTATATCAGTTTTATGAAAACAATGCAACGCAAACTGGCACTGTGATACAAGCAAATAAGCTTGTGATAAGCGTCAGAGAAGCACCTATACCACATTCTTCTCCGACAAGGCGTGGAAATACTATTGTATTTAATCCACAAGGCATAGCATACATCATTAAAGCAATCAGCACTATATCATCAAAACCAAGCAGTTTTAAAGATGCTGCGATAGTACAGGGAATTATTAAAAGTCTGAAAAATGCCACAATATAGTTCTTTTTCTGCTTAATCAGAGCTACAAAATTAAATTCAGATATCACCATACCTGCAAGCAGCATCCCAACAGGTGCCATACATGCTGCAGATTTATTTACCAGACCATCTAAAACGAAAGGTAATTTTATTCCAGTCAACCCTATAGCTGCACCAATAATGCTGGCAGTAATTGCTGGATTGAGAAAACGCTTAACAGAAATTTTCGTTTTGGTGAGTATGGCGAAACCAATTGTGTGGGCATATAAAGACATTGGCAAAGTGAAAACCATAGCATTTTGAAGCATTAGTTCGCCAAACAAACCGCTAACCAAAGGATATCCGAAAAATCCGTAATTTGATACAGTCAGACTATATTGGTATACCGACTGAAGGTATAATTTTTTTGTCATCAACTTTGATAGCAGATATCCTACAACAACCATTATTACCATGATTATAGAAGAAACTACAAGTATCTGATATTTTTCTCGGATATAAGCTACAGTAAAATTAGCGGAAAAAGTGTTGATTATTGTACAAGGTAAAAAAACATATACCTGTAACGTTGAAAGCATCTTCGTGTGTTCACTTCTGACCTTTCCTGTTTTACAAAGAACAAATCCTACCGATGCAAATAAAATCAGCAATAGTACTTGTTGCATCACAATAACCATTAACAAGCCCCTTCTTTCTATGACAATAATTGCCACGGCAATTTCCTTAGTTAGGTTCATCCAAACATTTAAAGCACGAAAGAACTTAACATTTTGTGACATTAATTATACGTCGGAATTAAAAAAATGTAAATGGAATTTTTGCAATGATATGAATTTTTTAAAACCATAGTTGAAAATAACTGCAGACTATGATATTATAAATACGGTGATTTTATGTTAGAACATATAGAAAATTTAAAACTTGTCAGTGTTATTAAGGGTGTAACAACTCCCAACAAGGTTCACACGAACTATCCTCACCGACTAATTCTGAGGCTTACCGGAACTATACGCTATAATGTAAATGGCGAGACGCTGACACTCACTCCCGGTGATGTAATATTCATTCCCAACAGCCCAACCTATTTTGCTGAACAGATGACAAATGAAACAGGCACTTATATACTGGTAAATTTTGAAGGCAATCTTCCGGATACTGAACCTCGTCCTTACGCACTTTACAAACAGATAGAACTCCAGCATCTTTTTACACACTTATTTCGGTATTGGTCGTTTAGGACACCGGCAAGTTATTGTCGATGCATGGCACTGCTCTATGAACTACTATCACACTTTGCTGAAGCTGATAAAAACAAGATTACTTATGCTAGCACCTCCCTTGCACCAGCACTGAATTTTCTTGAGAAGCATATTTTTGATCCCGAATTGAAAATTGGTAAGCTTCATACCTTGTGCGGAATTTCCGATACATACTTCCGAAAGCTTTTTCTCATCCGTTTCAGCATACCCCCCAAGCAATATGTTATTAAACGCCGCTTATCGCAGGCAAAGGCAATTTTAGATAGTGGAGAATACAATACTATTGGCGAAATAGCTCTGATGGCAGGGTTTGATGATGCTCTATATTTCAGCAAAGTATTTCGAAACAAGTATGGTTATCCTCCATCTGCACGATAAATTAACGCAGGAGTTGTTTGACAAAAATTATCTTAAGAAATATTTTTATTTTATTGTCGAAAAATTCTTTTTTGTATTTCATGTACATAATAGATGCTGTATGTTTTAATGAAATAATTCTGCGACATATGAAAAGGCAAATTTCATTAAAAAAAGCATACCAAATGGTATGCTTTTTTGTTTTGGTGTGCCATCAGGGACGCAATAATTCTGTCATTGTCTTGCTTGAGGACCGCTCCGCACTGCTAGTGGTACCCGTCTTCACACCAAATTTGCTAAAACAATTATCAATTGTTTTCTTAACGCACGTTGCCCCCTCGGAGTTCAAGTCACTTTGATGTACTACACAAATAAATATCCCCCCGTATAACGGGGGGTTTTTCATTTTCGGGCATAGCCCTAATACTACTGGCTACGCACAAGTGCGTTTTTTATTGGCCTGCCAGCCATGCAGTTGCTACTTGCTACCCATAAATGGGTCTCGCGGGTCAAA
>JAZROP010000036.1:0-71040 GCA_045648785.1 Clostridia bacterium
GCACTTGAATATATGAAAACCGAAATAGATAAAAAGGATTTTGATGTGGCAATTTTGGGTTGTGGCGGATATGCAATGCCGTTGGCGGCATATATAAAAAGTCTAGGCAAAAAAGCAATTGTCCTTGGTGGACTAACTCAACTTCTTTTTGGTATAAAAGGTTTGAGATGGGAACAATCAAGACCGGATATTGTTGAAATGTATAATGATTACTGGATTCGTCCTTCAGAAACGGAAAAACCGAAAGGATTTAAAAAAGTAGAAGATGGGGCATACTGGTAAAACAAAACTTTCATTTTTGAATTATGAAAGAAAAAAGTCGAAAAATGACAATAAGCCATATTTTGATTAAGAAATTACGTATGTTGTTGTGCAAAATAACCAAAAAAATTTTTATTTTGAGTGTAAAATGTAGAAAAATGTATAGCACAAATATAAATTTCTTGACAAATATTTGTTGATATTATATAATTAATTTATATCTAGTGTGTATGTTAAATTTAGTTTGGTGGTGTAAATATGAAAAAGTTGCCTGTGGATAGCGGCAACAATCTGTCAGAGCTTTCGGATGACCAACTCGTAAGAATGGCAAAAAAAAATAATAATGCTGCCATAGAGGTGTTGGTGGACAGATATAAAAACTGTATTTCACTTAAAA
This sequence comes from Clostridia bacterium, assembly GCA_045648785.1. Taxonomy (GTDB): domain Bacteria; phylum Bacillota; class Clostridia; order RUG12999; family RUG12999; genus RGIG7450. The sequence goes on from JAZROP010000036.1 coordinate 659, forward strand.
CCAGAACTTATTTTTTACGCGGTGCCGATAAAGAGGACATAATGCAGGAGGGAATGATAGGTCTTATCAAGGCTGTCAGGGATTATAAGGAGGACCGTCGGGTTTCCTTTAAGTCTTTTGCAGAGCTTTGTATAACGAGGCAGATTATTACAGCGGTAAAAGCTGCCACAAGGCAAAAACATATTCCACTTAATTCATATGTTTCACTTTATGGAAACAACGACGGCGATGAAGATAGATCACCTCTTGATTTGATTGATTCCAACACGCAATTCAATCCTGAGGAATATATTATAATGCGTGAAAATCTTAAGAAGATAGACGAGCAGATTCTGAAATTTTTAAGTAAGTTTGAGAGAAATGTGCTTGAATGTTATCTAACTGGCAAAAGCTATCAGGAAATTTCCACATTGCTTGATCGCCCCGTTAAGTCGATAGATAATGCACTTCAGCGTATAAAACGCAAACTTGAAAAGTGCTCTGTTGACGAAAAGTAGTTTATTGGCCGCAAGGCTTATAAAAAATATTAATTTTAGTCCAACTATCTTAGGACTCTGCAAGGCAGCGTAAAAGGTAAGTCAGGATGAGAAACAAAGAGAGGTAATAAAATGTTCGAAGACAAAACTTTAGTCTGTAAAGACTGCGGAAACGAATTTGTTTTTACAGCGGGAGAACAGGAATTCTATGCTGAAAAAGGATTCCAGAATGAGCCTTTGCGTTGTAAGGAATGCAGAGTTGCAAGAAAAAATAGCTTAAGAGGCGAAAGACAGATGCACACAATAATTTGTGCTGCTTGTGGAGCTGAAGCCCAGGTTCCGTTTGAACCTAAAAATGACAAACCTGTATATTGCAGCGAATGTTTTGCAAAAAATAAAGAGCAGTAATAAGTTAGAGCCGGATATACATTGTCCGGCTCTCTTTCTCTGTAAACGGATATGATAAGAATAAAAGAAGCAATAGTTGTTGAAGGTAAATATGACAAAATAAAGCTGTCACAGATTGTGGATACTGTTATTATAGCAGTTAACGGGTTTAATATTTTTAAAGACAGCGGAAAACAAAAGCTCATCAGAAAACTTGCCGAGAGTAGGGGAATAATAATTCTTGCCGATTCTGATAGGGCGGGATTTCTTATACGCAATTTTATCTGCGGTATAACAGATAATAAGAATATAAAGCATGCGTATATACCTCAAATTGAAGGGGTTGAAAAAAGAAAAGAAACGGCTTCCAAAGACGGCTTTTTAGGCGTTGAGGGAATTGATGATGATATAATTGAGCAAGCAATAAAAAAAGCTGCAACTGAGCTGAAAGAGAAGAATATTCATATAACAAAAGCAGATTTTGTACACCTTGGTCTTGCGGGCAGACCTGACAGTAAGACCAAGAGGGAAAAAATTCTTGATATTTTGGGATTACCTACGGGAATTTCTGCAAACTCTTTGATAGATATTCTCAATAGTACTTGCAATGAAGATGAAATTAATGATATAATATCTAATATATTGTAAAAATTTTCACATACTATACTCAGAAAGGAATTAAGAACCATGAACGATATCAAAAAAATTGCTATTATGACAGGTGGTGGCGATGCACCGGGACTTAATGCGGTTGTGCGTGCAGCAACCCTTACAGCTATAAATAAATATGGACTTGAAGTGGTGGGAATAAAAAATGGCTACAGAGGACTTTTCCTTGGCGAAAGCCAGATGATTCCGCTTACTGAAGATAATGTTGCAGAAATTATTGGAAAAGGTGGTACGGTTTTATATAACTCAAATAAGGACAACCTTTTCAAATATCCAAAAAGAAATAAAAATGGATTTGTCAGAGATGAAAATGGAAATATTGTTTATGAAAACCATGCTCAAACCGCAGTTGACAATCTGAAAAAAACAGGCATTGATGCAATAGTAATTGTGGGCGGCGACGGTACACTTACATCAGGCAGGGATTACAGCCGTATGGGAGTTAGGGTTATCGGTGTTCCCAAGACAATTGATAACGACCTTAATTCAACCGATGTAACCTTTGGTTTTGATACAGCAATAAACAGATGCACAGATGCTCTTGAATGCCTGAGAACAACAGGTGAGGCTCATCACAGAATTATGATTCTTGAGGTTATGGGCAGAAGTGCAGGTCATCTCGCGCTTCACAGTGGTATTGCCGGTGCGGCAGATGTTATCCTTATTCCTGAAATCCCATATGATATTAATATAGTTGCTAAAAAAGTCAAAGAAGTCCTTAAATCTGAAAGACAGTATGCAATGGTTGTTGTTTCGGAAGGTGTTAAAGCGCCGGACGGAAAAATGTCAGGTACTGCTACTGACCTTTCTCCTGACGGATTTAAATTCAAAGGCGTGGGAGACAGTATTGCAACAGCACTTCAGACAATTATCAACTCTGACAGAGATGAAAACGGCTATGCAATAAGCGAAACTCTTATTGATGTTGAAGCGCGTGCGGTTACGCTTTCTCATATTGCAAGAGGAGGCTCTCCGTCGGCAACAGACAGAGTTCTCTGTACACGCTATGGTTCATATGCTATTGATGCACTCATGAGCGGTAAGGACAAGCATATGGTATCTTTAAGAGAAGGTAAACTTACAACTGTTACTCTTGAAGAAGTTATTCCGGCAAACGACATGAACTCAAACTTCAGACCGGTAAAACCGGAGGATGAGCTTGTAAATATAGCAAGAACAATTGGAATAAGCTTTGGAGACAAATAATGCCCTATAATGTATATTCGGAATACCTGAAAGGTAAATATGGCGAAAAGGTTTACAAATTGCCGGTAAATCTTTCGGTGACTTGTCCTAATCGGGATGGAAGAATATCCAGCGGTGGGTGTATTTTCTGCGGCGAAACGGGAGCGGGGTATGAAAGCCTGCCTTCTGAGATGTCAGTAGCTGAGCAGATAAATACAAACAGAGATTATATCGGGAAAAGGTATGGTGCGAAAAAGTTCATAGCTTATTTTCAGAATTTCTGTAACACATATATGCCTTATGAGGAATTTGAAAAATGTATAACCGAGGCGGCGGAGCAAAGGGTTGTTGGAATAGACATTTCCACAAGACCTGATTGTGTAACCGTAAAGCATCTTGAAATTCTTGAGGGTATTTCAAAAAAATATGGTATTGATATTTCCATGGAACTAGGACTTCAATCGGTAAACAGGAAAACGCTTGAAATAGTAAATCGTGGACATGGAGTCGCGGAGTTTTTAGACAGTGTGCTGATGATAAAAAAATATGGATTTGACATATGTGTGCATCTCATACCTGATCTTCCATGGGACTCACGAGAGGATGTAATTGAAGCGGCGAAAATTCTATCGGCACTCAAAATAAGCTCGGTTAAGTTACATTCGCTTTTTGTGGTTAAAAACACAAAGCTTGCTGAAATGTATGAAACTGGTGAAATAAATCTTTTTGGGGCGGAGGAATATGCACAAAGATGTGTACTGTTTTTAAAATATCTGTCTCCGGAAATTGTAATACAAAGAATTGTTGGCAGAGTTCCTGAAGAGGACAGTATTACAGCTAACGACGGAATGAGTTGGTGGCGAATTAAGGACAGAATAGTTGAAATCCTGAGCGATGAAAATGCTGTTCAGGGATGCATGTGCAACTATCTTGGAGGATGTGCGGAGTACCGGAAATAAAGCTGTCTTAAAATTAGAAACAGCTTTATTATGCAAAAGAGTGCTAAAAAAACAAACAATAAAATACGGATAAATGAAAGCGGCTTGAGCCGACCTGTTTTAAAACCGTATAAAAACATAGTAATAAGAGGCGAAATTATTGCAGACATGACTTTACCTTTAAAGTAAAGTCCGGGCGATAGTTTCGCTTTTTTTATTATGCCCAGCACCTGCATATGAACGCAAAGTCCTGACCATGAGAGAACGGAAGAAAGCAGCATATAACACGGTAGGGAGGAGGGGATGGCATCTACAATGGCCATGCAACCACCGCTACATTCTGTCAGTCCATAAATAAGAGATTTACATAGTTCATAATTTATACCGAGAGATGAGAGGGCACTTATTATACCAAATTGGTTGATAAAAGAAATAAGGAGTGCAAACATAATGATATATCCACAGATATTAAGAGTAAGCAGAGTGGAGGTGGAAATAGCGTCGCTGAAAATTTCCCCAAAACTGATATTTTTATTTTGTAAAGTAATTTTCCTATTTACCGGGCAGGCAGGGATGGAGCGAAAAACAAATGCTATGGTAAGGGAAGTTAATATGTGAGAAAGATAAAGCATAATTCCGGCTCCGGGTTCACCAAGCATACCTGTTCCAAGGGCACCAATTACAAACATTGGTCCGCAGTTATTACAGAAAGCAAGTAGCTTTTCCGCCTCTGCTTTGGTGCATAATCCTTCTGTATAAAGATCGGTAGCGGTTTTTGCCCCAACAGGATATCCGCTTATATATCCCATAATAACTGCGAGTGAACATGAGCCACCAAGGCCGAAAAGTGGTTTCATTAAAGGATTTAGCAACTTAGCGAGAAAGTTTGCCGCGCCTGAATTTATAAGCACATTACTGCATACGAAAAATGGAAAAAGAGATGGAATGATAGACTGGGCGCACAGCTTAAGGGCCCATTTTGCTGTTTCAATTGAAGAAGTAGGAAAAAATACGAGAAGAAGAAAATATATTGCGGCGGGTATTATAATTTTTTTCATGTCAAATCACCTTTAAAAGTATATGAGATTTAATCATTAAGAATGATAGGGCGGCATAAAATTAAATGAAAGGCGAGGGAGATAAAATGAGAAAAAAAGGTCCTGAATTGCCGGAAAAATCGCCGGCGGAAAAGGTAATGGACGCATTCCAGCTGCCCAAAAACAAAAGTGGTATTATAACTGCCCTGCACATTACCGGTGTTCATGAAGCGATTGTGGAGGGACATCGCGGCATTATTGAATATACTAGTGAAGTTATAAGGCTTAATACGCCTCAGTTTATAATGAAAATCAGTGGAGCGGAGCTTGAAATTACTGCTGTTGCAGAGGAGTATATAGAACTTAAAGGTTTAATCTGCGGCGTGGAATATCTTTTCTAAAGGAGGCTACAAGTGATTATTCTGAGTATAATAAATTTTTTCAAAGGATATGTGAAAATTAAAATTTCGGGCAGACATACAGAAAGGTTTATTAATATATGTGCAAAAAAAAATATTTATATATGGAATATAAAAAGAAAAAGCCAGAGTGAACTTGAGGCTTATGTAAGTAGTGAGGCATTTAAACTGTTGGGAGATGTTTCTGTAAGCGCAGATGTTGAAGTAACCGAACTGATGCGAGGTGGATTTTCGGTTATTGCGAAGAAAATGATGGGCAGAAGTGGAATTATTGTGGGCTTTATAATTGTAGCACTTTTGTTTTTCTGGATGTCCTCGCGGGTATGGTATATTGAGATTGCACCATCAAATATTTCTGAGGAAGTATTGCGGGAGCAGCTTAAACAATCTGGATTGGATATTGGTGTCAAAATTTCCGATTTAGATACAAGGAAGCTTCAGGCGCAAATGATGAATTTAAATCAGGATATTGAGTGGATATGGACGAAAAAAAATGGCACAAAAATTTTTGTTGATTTGCGTGAAAGAGTTAAAAGACCGGTCACAATTGATATAAACCAGCCTTGTAACCTTGTGGCAACACATGCCGGCAAGGTTACTTTTGCCATGATAACTGAGGGGAGAGCTATGGTCACCGTAGGACAGACTGTGTCAGAGGGACAGCTTCTTGCAGGAGGAATGCTTAAAAGTGCAGTGGTGGGTGCAAGAGGAGTACACAGTCAGGGCACAGTTATGGCAGATGTATTTATAACTAAAAGCGGTGAGTATGCACTATCAGCAGAAGAGAACATTCCAACGGGAAAAGAGAACAAAAATTATATTTTAAAACTTGGTAAAAGGGAAATACAACTTCCATCGCTAAACAAGAATTTTGGACAGCAGGTGATTATGACAGAAACATTTCCTCTTAAGATAGGAGATATTTATTTCCCTGTTTCATTAATAAAAAATACAGCTGTGGAAACCATAACAAGGACTGTTAACCTCAATCGTGATGATGTAATAAAAGATGCGGAAAAATATTTGGATGGACTCTTGCAAAAAGAAGTGGGTAGTGGTACAATTATAGAAAGATATTTTTTTGTTGAAGATATTGATGAAAACACACTCAGGGTGCGACTTGAGGCACTCTGTAATATAGAGATAGCAAAAAAACAGGCTATCGGGGAGGAAAAAAGTGGCGGATAAAATTTTTGACATAGGCAATATAAGCACAATGATTTCTCTGTTTGGTAGCTATGATGCCAATATTAAAATTATTGAAGAAGAATTTGGTGTAAATATTTTAAACAGGGATACCGTTCTTAAAATTGAAGGTGATACTGAAAATGTTGAGCTGGCAGTGAAAACAATTGAGGCGTTACTAGCAGAAATTGAGCGCGGCGGGATATTAACAGGGCAGAACATTGAATATACCATTGCAATGGTGAAAAGCGGAATGGAAAACCAGCTTGCCGAAATGAGTGACGATGTAATATGCATCAGCTCCACCGGCAGACCAATAAAAACCAAAACTCACGGTCAAAAAGCGTATGTTGATGCAATTGCTGATAATACCGTTGTTTTTGGCGTAGGACCGGCGGGTACTGGTAAAACATACCTTGCTGTAGCTATGGCGGTCAAAGCTTTCAGAAACAAAGAAGTGAACAAAATTATTCTCACCCGTCCGGCAGTTGAAGCGGGCGAAAAGCTTGGTTTTCTTCCGGGTGATTTGCAGACGAAAATCGACCCATACTTAAGGCCACTTTATGATGCTCTTTATGATACGATGGGATATGAAAACTATCAGCGGAATTCCGAAAAAGGAGCCATTGAAATTGCTCCGCTTGCATATATGCGCGGCAGAACACTTGATAATGCTTTTATAATTCTGGATGAGGCACAGAATACAACTCCTCAGCAGATGAAAATGTTTTTGACGCGAATTGGTTTTGATTCAAAAGCGGTTATCACAGGCGATGTGACGCAAATTGACTTGCCGGGAGGCGTTCAGTCGGGACTTAAGGATGCTATGAAAGTACTTAAAAATATAAAGGGGATTGAATTTTGTAAGTTCAGCGACCTTGATGTTGTGCGCCATCCGCTTGTAAGAAAAATCATCAGGGCATATGAAAATCATGAGATGAAAAAGAATCAGGTGAAAAAATGACGGAGTTTATTTTTGATTTTTCAGATGGAGAGTTGACAGAAAAACAGCAGCAGGTTATGGAAAATGCTGTGAAAACGGCACTGAAGTTCGAAGGGTTCGATAAAGACTGCGAGGTTTCGGTTGTTATAACTGATAATGAAGGAATAAGGGAAATTAACCGAGATCACAGGGGAATTGATGCACCAACAGATGTGCTTTCCTTTCCACAGTATGATTTTACAGAGCCGACCATCTTTGCAGAAATTCCCGAAGAGCCGGTTATGATTGGCGATATTGTGATCTCAAAAGAAAGACTCATAACACAGGCAGAGGAAATTGGTCATTCGTTTGAGGAGGAACTGGGTTATCTGACCGTTCATTCGGTACTTCATCTTCTTGGATATGACCATATGAATGACGAGGATAAAAAACTCATGAGAGCACACGAGAAAAAGATTGTTAAGGAGATACAAAATGGCGAAATATTTTAAAAAGGTAACTCCGGAGTCTTGTGGGGTCGACAGCAGAGATTTACTAAAATTTATTGAGGGTATGGAAAATATGCCGGAGGAAAAGGAAACTCACGGTTTTATGCTTATAAGACACGGCAAGCTCCTGACAGAGGGATGGTTTGCACCCTATACAGAAGAAATGCCGCATGTTTTATTTTCTGACACAAAAACATTTACGCAGCTTGCGATAGGTTTTATGGTAAAGGAAGGACTTATCACGATTGATGATAAAATAGCTGACTATTTTCCGGACAAGCTTACCGAAAATACATCCCAGCACAACCGAAATCTTACAATAAGGCATCTTCTTATGATGGCGACAGGTCATCCGGGTAACGCTGTGCATGCCCGCGGAAAATTTTCTGATTTTAAGTATGACATGCTGCAGGAATTTTTCCATTCGGACAACATTGATGAAGCGGGAACAAAGTTTCAATATGAAAATATTGCAAGCTATGTCCTCTCAAATCTTGTATCAAGACTCACAGGAGAGAATATTGCACAATACTTAAAACCAAGATTTTTAGATCCATTAGGAATAACTGTTGATTATTATTCAACCGATGACGATGATGTTTGCATGGGATATTCAGGTTTTAGAATTACACTTGAAGCTTTGGCAAAGGTAGGTCAATTTTTCTTGAATGGCGGTGTTTGGGAGGGAGACAGGCTCCTTTCAAAAGAATGGTGCGAACAGGCAACTGCAAAACATACTGACTGCCAAGGTCCTTGTGGCACTGACTGGAACCAGGGTTACTGTTGGCATATGTGGCGTGGACAACATAATACTGCCCGTCTTTGCGGTGCATATGGGCAGATGTGTGTTATTGCTCCCGACCTTGATTTGATTTTTGCAACCAATTCGGGTGCTAACTATAACAGACTTCAGTACATACTGGACAATTTTTATGAAAATGTTATGCTTAAAATCAAGGACGAGCCTCTGGAAGAAAACCCGGTTGGAAATATTAAACTTGAAAATAAAATTGAAAAACTTAAACTGCAGAATGTTTTTGCACCTCTTTCACCAAGAGTAAACGAACTTGATGGTAAGGAAATAAAATTTGAAAAAATCCTTCGCTATGACTCGATAAAGCTTGATTTTGAGAAAGAGGTGTGTAAAGTAACCCTTGCAGGAGATAAAACTATTTCCTTTGATGCAGGGCTTACAGACCTTGCGGAAACATATATTGAAGACGGCGGCTTTGTAAGTATCGACCCGTTTGATCATGGAGTATATTCTGCCTCCGCCTACTTTGATATGGATGATAAGTTTATAATTACAGTCAGAATACTTGGTACGGTAACCATTATTAAAATTGAAGTAGACTTGAGTGAAAATGTGAAAATATATACGCTCAGAGGAAATTTAGGGGATTAAGAAAATAATTAATAAAAAAGCAGGAACAAGTTTTGTTTCTGCTTTTTAATTTACTTTTTCACCATTTTTGTAGGTACTTAACACATTTAATTCTTTGTCGAGAATAACGAAATCTGCATTTTTACCGACTGAAATGCTACCATAATCTTTATCGATTCCGGTTGCTTTAGCCGGTGTAATTGATGCCATTTTAACAGCATTTTCAAAGGGTATTCCAAACTTTACTGCATTGCGCACACCTTGCATTACATTGCATGTGCTGCCGGCGAGATTGCCAGAGTCGGTTCTTGCAATGCCATCTGTAACTGTGACATTTACACTGCCACCGAGAACATAATTTCCGTCCTCAAGACCGGTTGCACCCATACTGTCAGACACCAGAATCATTCTGTCGGGACCGAGCACTTTATACATCAATCTGATGATTGCCGGATGCAAATGAATACCGTCGCAGATAGCTTCACAAGTTACATCATCACGTTCAAATGCTGCACATTGAAGCGATGGATTTCTGTGATGAATGGAATTCATAGTATTGAAAGTGTGAGTAACATTTCGCGCACCTGCTTCAAAGCCTTTAACTGCTGTGTCATAATCGGCTGTGGTATGCCCAAGAGCAACTGTCATAAGCTTTGACGCTTCTTTTATGAATTCCATATTACCTTCAATCTCGGGAGCGACGGTTGTGAGCTTAATTTTGCCACCGGATAGAAGGTAATATTCCTTAAGTTCATCAATATTACCGGGACGAATGGTAGATTCGTCGTGAACTCCTTTATTTTGACTGCTGATATATGGTCCCTCGAGGTTAATACCGACAATTCGGTAGTTTGCAGCAGCTTGTTTCATTGCGGCAACAATATTCTCGTGGGTTGCACTGATTGTTGTAGGAAAAAAGGTTGTTACGCCACAGGAGAAAAAGAATTTTTCAACCTTATCAAAGTCGTAATCCTTATCCATTGTATCAGTACCAAGTGCTGCGTGTGTGTGAATATCCACAAGACCTGGGATTAAATATTTTCCATCCATATCAACGGATTCGCCAACGAGATTTTCACCGATTGCAGTAATTTTACCGTCGGCAACTTCAATGTCCGTTTTGGTAAGCTTAAAGTCGTCGGTCAAGACGAAGGCGTTTTTAAAAATCATTAATATTCAGCGTCCTTAAATCAGAATAATTTTTCAAATCCTTTGAGCCACTGGCGCTTGATAATCTCATGACCTGCCGCAAGAGGATGAACACCGTCTGCAAGTACTTTATCGGGGCCTGCAATAGCTGCAAGCTTTTCCATTTCTTCCTGAAGAGGAACAAATACAAGCCCATTTTCTTCTGCAACTCGTTTTACAGCTGCTGCTTTTTCTTTTACAGCTGCAAAAAATTCATCAAATTTACCTTCGTTTGCATCTCCGGGGAGAACAAAAGGTTCAAAAATCATTATTTTTATGTTGGGTAATGCTGATTTCACATCTTCAATAAGAATGTTGTAAAGTCTTTCAAAACGGTCAGTTTCAACGCCGTTTTGATACATAAATTCATGCCACACATCGTTAACACCGATTAAAATACTTAAAACATCAGGTTTTAAATTAATAAGGTCTGATTTGAGCCTGGCATATAGGTCTACAATTCTGTTGCCGCTGATGCCACGGTTTAAAAATTCATATTTACCGGGGTTTTCGTAAGCAAGCGTGGCTGCGACAAGGGTAGGATAGCCGCAACCCATATAGCCACCAATTTTTTCTGTATCACGCACTCTTTGTGCGTCTGTAATTGAATCGCCCTGAAATAAAATTCTCATAATAACTTCTCCTTAATTAAAGTCCAAGAAGAGCAAGCAGCTCATCGGATGTTTTTTCAGCAAGTTCTTTATTTTCCATTTCACAGAAAACACGGATAAGAGGCTCTGTGCCAGAAAAACGCGCTATAATCCAACCACCATTTTCAAAGAATACTTTGAGTCCGTCCATATAGCTGACTTTTGAAATTTTTTCACTGAACTCGGGTAAAACCTTGTCCTCGTAAATAAGCTTCTGGAGTTGGGATTTTTTCTCTTGTGAGAATTTAAAGTCGCGCTCGGACATATAACTATGTCCGTATTTTGAGTGAATTTCATCGAGCATTTCCGACAAGCCTTTGCCAGTTTTACAAATCATTTCAACAAGCAGGGAGGAGGCAAAAATGCCGTCTTTACCTTTAATGTGACCTTTGATGGTAAGACCACCGCTGGATTCACCGCCAATAATTGCGTCGCTTTCTTCCATTTTTGAACTAATATGTTTGAATCCGACGGGAACTTCGTGGCATTTAAAACCGAAATCCTCTGCAATTTTATCAAGCAGGTGGGTTGTGGCAAGGTTTCTTACAACATCGCCTTTCCAACCCTTATATTTGAGCAGGTAATAATAAAGCAGAACAAGGATTTCGTTGGGATGAATAAAGTTACCGTCTTCATTGATAATGCCGATTCTGTCAGCGTCACCATCGGTAGCAATACCAATGTCGTAACCTTCTTCAACAACCATATCTGAAAGCTTGGTAAGAGTTGCTGCTGAAGGAGAGGGGAGTCTGCCACCAAAAAGAGTATCGTGTCTGTCGTTTATAATATCAACATCGCAGCGTGCTGTTAAGAGAATTGTCTGAAGAGATGTCTTGGATACACCAAACATAGGATCAAGCAGGATTTTAAGACCTTTACCCTTGATAGCTTCAATATCAAGCATATTCATGATACTGTCTATGTAGTTATTGAGAGGGTGAATAATCTTAATTATATCCTGTTTAACAGCATCATCAAAATTAATTGACTTGATGTCGGTAATGTTTTTACTGATTTCCTCAAGCTCAGAGGTTACAATTTCATTTGCATCCCTGCCGCCTTCAGTAAACACTTTAACACCGTTATATACAGCGGGGTTGTGGCTGGCGGTAACGGCTATGCCATATTTACAGCCGTAGCTTTTTACAGTAAAAATAATAAGCGGGGTTGGAGCGTTGCTGGGGATATAGTAAACAGTTATGCCGTTTGCAGCAAAAACCTCAGCAAGCCATGTCGCACCAAGGTCGGACATGAATCTGCGGTCAAAACCGATTACAATTTCTTTTGCACCGTCTTTGTTCATTTTCTCAGAGATAGACTGAGCTAAAAGCGTGATATTACTTTTGGTAAAACCGTCAGCAATAATATCTCGCCAACCACCCGTGCCAAATTTAAACATTAGTTGTTGCCTCCAAGAATTTTTTCACAAAGCTCAAGGTCTTCTGGTGTGTTTACACCGAGAATTTCCATGGAATCTGTTGTGGAATAAGAAGCAATTTTCTTACCTTCGCCGATTAAAATTTTAGGAACATCGGTGAGGTAATATTCGCCCTGGGCATTGTTGTTTTTAAGCTTGTCAAGATTGTTGAACAGAGCGTCTGCCTTGAAAACATACACTCCTACATTAAGTTCTTTAATATCTTTTTGTTCAGGAGTGCAGTCTTTATCTTCAACAATGTCAACAACCTCGCCGTTTTCACGGATAATTCTGCCGTATGCGAGTTTGTCATCAGTTATAGCTGTGAGAATTGTGCAATCGGCACCTGTATCTTGATGAGCTTTTATAAGGTTTTTGTATGTTTCCTTTTTAAACAGAGGCATATCTCCGTAAAGAATAATAACATCACCTGTGTAACCTTCAAAAGCGTCTTTTGCCATCATAACAGCATGGCCTGTACCTTTTTGCTCTGCCTGAACAGCATATGTATATTTGTCACCGAGGGTTTCAAACACCATTTCGCGTTTGTAACCGGCAACAATTGTGATGTCTTTAGCATCAATAAAATCAACATTTGACAGAACATGACCGATAAGAGGTTTACCTGCGGCAAGTCTCAAAACCTTGGGCATATTCATGGTTTCACTTAAGAGTCGTTTGCCTTTTCCGGCGGCAAGAATAATCGCTTTCATAATAAAACTCCTTTTACATTATAATATTATAGTATAATTATAACTTAAAAAAGTTAAAAAGTAAATATAAAATTCTTTACAAAATTTATACTTTTATTATATAATGGTGATGGAAGGGAATACTATGCTTGAAAATTTGACATTTCTGACCTTTAAACCGTACGGAGAAATAGAGCCAAAAGTCTTTGCGGAGGCAACAAGAAAGCTAGGATATAAAAGTTTTAAGGTGGCAGAGCTGACGAGAAAAGTGCCGGACAAGCTTTTTGTCAGCGACTATGATACGGTTATGGACCTGATGCAAGGAACAGCGGTTTTGTATGTCGGAAGTTCGCCCGATATGCTTGTACCTTTTATATTTGACAAAATGGTGATAATTAAAAAAAGGATATATTATTATGCAACTCCTTTTTAAAAGCAGTATGGGAATGGCGCTTTCAAAATACATTTGCGATCAAAAACTTATCCGCGCAAAGGAATATATCAGGACAGGGCGATATTCTATCACACAGGTGTCTGAAAGACTTTCCTTTACAAATGTTCAGTATTTTTCAAAACTGTTTAAAAAATAATATGGAGTAACCCTGAGTGAATATCAGTGGTCAATAAGAAAATAGCTTGACATCCTACAGCGGACAGGTGTAAAATATTTTATATTAAAGGAGGGTTTGCGGTGCAATACAATTACTTAACACAAATAGCATTTCCAGGACTGGGCATTAACGAGTTCAGCATAAATCCGGTTGCATTTAATATTTTTGGTAAAGAAATTTTCTGGTATGGAATCATTATTGCGATAGCTCTTACGGTTGCTTTTTTATGGGCTGTATATGCAAGTAAAGACGAAGATCTACCAAAGGACACACTAACGGACCTTTTGATTGTCGGGCTTCCGGTAGCTATAATTTGTGCCCGTGCATATTATGTTGTTTTTTCGTGGAATATGTATAAAAACAACTGGGTGGATGTTTTTAAAATATGGGAGGGCGGAATTGCAATTTACGGTGGCGTGATTGGCGCTTTTCTTGCGGGATTTATCTATGCGAAAGTGAAAAAAATATCATTTTATAAGCTTGCGGACATTGCGGCACCCAGCTTTATGATAGGACAGGCAATAGGAAGATGGGGCAATTTTGTGAATGTTGAAGCTTATGGTAGTCAGACAACGCTTCCGTGGGGGATGCTTCTTGTTCAGGAGGGAGTAACCGTTCATCCAACATTTTTATATGAGTCACTCTGGAATGCTGCGGGTTTTGTAATTCTTGCTCTGCTAAGAAAGAGAAAGCCATTTGAGGGATTTATATTCTACGCTTATCTTTTATGGTACGGGCTTGGCAGGGTATGGATTGAAGCCTTGAGGACAGACAGTCTTATGCTTGGGAATTTAAGAATTTCCCAATTTGTTGCAGGTGTATGCATAATTGTGTCGGCTGTGACGATACTTTTAAAATGGAAAAATGACTGTGTGAAAATATAAAAATTAGACCGATTGGATAAGTCCAATCGGTCTTTTTACTATTTTGCTGCTGAAACAAGCAGGTTCTTTAAATCTTCTTCTGACATATCGGTAACAAATTTAAGTGCAGTATCACTGGAGTGAACAATGTGTGCTTCATATACCGAACCGTCGTATAGGATTACTGCCTTTTCGTCGCCAAAAATACTTTTTTCATACTGTTCGCTATTTATATAAGACATCGCATTTTCTGTCTTGGATGATGTTGTAAGCATCAGGAAATGTTCGCCACTGTAGAAAAATGTATTTTCATCTGAGATGATTTCTCCGTCAAGTTTTGTAACCGTTACTGAAGTGTCATTTGAAAAGCCGGGCGTAAAAGATTGCGGGATGACAAGTTTGTCAGGAGAAAAACCAAGCTGGTCAAAATACTGACCGGCAGTTATTTCCTCGGTGACCAGATGAGCCGACAAGTCGTTGTCGCCAACTCTCATGAAGTTTGCTGTCTGAGGCGTGGTTACAATGTTATTTATTGACATAACAACAGTCATTTCAGAGAGGGGGTTATGCTGTTTGGACGGAGTCGTTTCTGTATGTGTATAGTCATATTCTGTAATGTGGCTTACTGAATCGGATGATTTCCCGGCGGCTGATTCTTCTGCGGTTTTTTTTGAGAGAACAAAATACATTTCATCGTTTTGTGCTTCGGGGAGTATGGTATTATCAAGAACCGTATCATTGTTTGGGGCAGACGGATTGAAAATAGCTGGAAGTGCAATGAAAAGTGCAATAACTGCCGCAAAAATAGCTGCCCGGTGACGATAAATAAAAGGCTTCGGTTTTTCGCTTGCCTTGTTTAATACCCGGGCGAGCAAATATGGGTCAGGTTTTATATCGTCGTTTGCTGCTTTGTAAACATCCTTAAACATCCTCATACACTCCTTTGAGATTTTCTTTAAGTAATTCCCTGCCACGATGCAACTGGGATTTAACGGTGGTTTCCTTTATACCGAGAGTTTCGGAAATCTGCCGCACGGACATATCCTCATAATAAAAAAGGTGGATAACTGTCCTGTATTTGGGAGGAAGCGAAAGAGCGGCATAATAAACTTCGCCCTTCTCGGGAGAGTCAAAAGTAATTTCCTCTGTAAGAGGAGTAGTTTTTTTATACCACGAGCTTAGAAATATACTTTTACTGCAATTTACCGTAACCTTAATAAGCCATGCTTTGACATGTTCTTCTGTTTCAAACTCCTTGTCAGATTTCAAAAATCTTAAAAAAGTTTCTTGAACAACATCTTCGGCATGGTGAATATCGCCGGTACGGGACAGGGCAATTTTATAAACCATATTAAAATATTTTTGTGTGAGTTCCTGCTTTGCGCAGGACAGATTGGAAGTAAGGCTCATAAAGTTATCCTCCGTATATAATACTTTTTAAAAATCAAAAAGGTTGCAGAGTAAATAAATTTTTACTCTGCAACCTGAAATGTCTGAAAATCAGTAAAGCTCAACCTTGTCGTAAACTTTATCGTTTCTTTCGATTGTAGCCTGGGATTTGAGTTCGGTTACAAGCTCGGAAACATACGCATCTTCGATTATAGCGGAAATTGAATTTTTATCATTAGACTCGAGATATTTATCGTATGGCAGCAGAGCTTCTCTTTTTAAAATGTGATATCCAAATGAAGTTGCAACAGGTTCGCTTATTTCGCCGATTTCAAGGGCAAAAGCGGCATCCTCAAAAGGAGCAACCATCGTGCCGTTGTTAGTGAATGTGTAACCATCCGGTGCACTTGCAAGACCGGGGTCCATGGAATATCCTTTCATTACATCATCAAAACTATATTCACCGGAATTAATCATTTTAATGGCGTTTTTTGCCAGGTCAAGAGTCTGCGCAAGGTCATAAATTTCTTCGTTGGTGTTGGGGTCTGTTGTTGAGAAAAGAATGTGCTTTATTGTGCGGAAATTTTCCTGGTAAACTTTCTTTAAATTTTCTTCCGAACCGTCAAGCTTGCCTTCTTCGGCATCCTTTTGAAGCATTAAGGATTCAAGATAAAATTTTTCAAGAATTGTAGACATTACTTCTTTTGAAAGTCCATATTGCTGTATAAATTCACTTGCGTTGGATAAAGCCAGAGAAATTTGCTCTTTTGCTTCGGCAGTATCTGCAGAAATACCCATTTCTTTTGCTTTTTGAGCAATGAGGGTATATTTCACAGCTTCATCAAGTGCATTTTCTTTTGCGAGAGCAGCGGCATTTTTGCCATCAATATCTGTAGTTGTCCAGAATTCTTTACTGTCCCCGGTTGCATTTGCACCTGTGAGAATTGACTGTTTTGCAAAAACAAGATAGTAGTTGTATTCTTCGAGAAGGATGTCTTCTCCATTAACAGTTGCAATTACTGATATGTTTTTAACCTGAACCGCAGAGCAGGAACAAAGCAGAATACATACAAGCAGTAAAGACAAGGTTGATAATATTATTTTTTTCATGACATAGTCCTTTCCGGCTACATGATGCAACCGATTATTATAATGCTATTCAATTATAACATATTTATTTTGGACAATCAATAATGCGGTGTGTTCTTTAATCAAAATGTAATATTATTACATAAACATTACGATTTGCGCATAAAACTAAGAAAAAAGGAGGATATGAATGAAAAGAGATTATTTGCTTGGCGGAAACACAACGGAGGGATTTTTTTCATATTACAAATATCTGGCAGATGCACAGGAGTTTAAGAAAATATATATTATAAAAGGTGGTCCGGGAACGGGAAAATCAACTACAATGAAGGCAGTTGGGAAATGGGGGGAGGAGCGAGGATTTGATGTCGATTATGTGCATTGTTCGTCCGACCCATTTTCGCTTGATGGGGTTATTATAAAAAAGCTTGGTATAGCAATGGTTGACGGAACAGCGCCCCATGTTGTGGATGCAAAATATGCAGGTGCTCTGGAAACAATTTTAAATATGGGACAGTTCTGGGATGAAACTGCGTTAATGGAAAATAAAAAAGAAATTATGGAGTGCAGTAATGAAATCTCATTACATTTTAAAGAGGCATATAATTTTCTTGAAGCAGCAGGCAGCATAAGCCGAAACTGTACTGCAACACTTGATGAGAAAAAAACAAGAGAAACGGTGGAGAAAATTATGGAAAATATTCCGTCTGCCGGAAAAGGTGTAGGTAAGGTGAGAAAGCTCTTTTCTGAAGCTATAACTCCCGAAGGGGTTATCAGTTATTCGGATAGTATTAAATGTGAAAACAATGTTGTTTTAAAATCCGAGCTTTATGGAGGAGCAGGCAGAATAACTGAGATACTTGTAAGCAAGCTGAAAGATCGCGGATATGATATGGAGCTTTTTTACTCACCCCTTAATCCTGGTGAAGAAATACGAAATATTGTCCTGCCCGAGCTGGGGCTTTCGGTTATCACAAGCGATTTTCTTTCTCTTGCAGATGAGAGCGGAGCGATGGTTATTGATACAGATGCTTTTGCCAAAACAAAAGCGGATGCAAATTTTTTAAGAAATAAACTGTTTGTCATGACAATGCTTCAGCAGGCGGTAAGGGCTATTTCAGTGGCAAAAAAATTGCATGATAAGCTTGAAAACCTATATGTGCCAAATATTGATTTTGCCGCAATGGAAAAAATGAGAGAAAATATATTTGAAGAACTGGAGAAATTTGCACAACAGACGGTCAATTAACATATAATTATAACAGATGTATTTTGAAATTGAAAGGATGCTGTTAAAGTGAATAACCCCAATAAAATAACTCAGGAAGATATTAAGAAAATCACATCCATGAACAATTCTGAAATTGAAAAAAAGCTTAAAGAAATTCTGTCTGATTCCAAAAACGGGGCAGTGAAAAAGATGCTTAGCGGTGTAAATATTGAAAGTTTTAAGAAAAAGCTACAGTCAGCGGACAAAGATGATATAGAGGGTTTTATGGGTATCTTGAGTAAAATTGACCCAAATATTATAAAAAAGATTAAAGATTCGCTTAACTGAAAGGAGAGAGCATGACATGGGCAATGATATGGAAAAAGCTTTGGAAATGCTTATGACAATGCTCGCAAGCAAAGGTGAGGAAAACCCAGCGGAAGAAGAGGAAGAACTAAATGAAATTTCAACGCAGGAGGATAAAATTCAGGTGGAAGATGTTGGATTGCAGAATATGCTCGGTGCGTTTTCCGGGGATGACAAAAGGGTAACTCTTTTGAGTTCAATCAAGCCCTACATGAGTGAAAAAAGAAAGGATAAGATTGATACTGCAATCAATATGGTGCGAATTTTATCCGTTTCATCGGGGCTTGGAATAAATCTGTTTAACAGGTAGGTGGGGAATGAAAAGAAATTATTATTCCCATTATCAGCTTGCTCCGGCAGATGATGCACCGCTTCCGGCAGAAAAAAATTCCCTTTCGGGAATTTTCGGAAATATATTTTCAAAATTCGCAATAGATGACCTTATTTTGTTGGCGGTAATTATTATACTTGCCACTGACGAGCAGCCGGATTTACTTACAATTCTGGCGCTCCTTTACATATTTTTGGTATAAATTATGCCATGCTGAGAAAAATAAATCTCAGGTGGTGATTAATATTAATATTACAGATGTTAAAGTGAGAAGACTTGCCGAGGAAGGAAAGATGAAGGCGGTGGTTTCCATCACCTTTGACAATATGTTCGTGGTGCACGACATCAAGGTGATTGAAGCAAAGGAGAAACTGTTTGTGGCAATGCCAAGCAGAAAAACTCCCGAAGGTGAATTTAAAGATATTGCACATCCCATAAATGCTGAAATGAGGGAAATTCTGCAGAAAAAAATTATTGAAAAATATAACGAGTATAAAGAAACAGGCATATCACTCTGAAGTGATATGCCTTATGTTTTTTGCAGCAAATTCACCGTAATTTATGCGATAGAATTCGCGATACTCATCAAAGGTAAGAGAACAATCATATCCCAAAAGCTCCATATCGACACCAAAAAGCTTTGCATCTGTACCAAGCTCTTTCATGCCTGCGCGCAAGTAGAAATCTTTGCGCCTTATACGCTCTGCGGCATTTTCTGCATATGGGTATGTTTTTTCAATTTCAAGGAAAAAGCCTTTATCCGGATAGAGATTTCGCAGACTTTTTAAAATATCGCTGCCATATCCTCTACCGCGTGATTTTTCAGATATTGCAAAATAGTCAAGTAAAATGAGATTTTTGCCGTTTATTGTCGTTCCCATACCGACAAATTTTCCATCCTTTTCAATGTACCAAACATCAGTTTTAGCTGATTTTTGCATTTTCATGATTATTGAAAAAGGTTTTCTTTCGCATTTTGGAAATGCGGACATATAAAGCCTGTAAATCTTAAGTTTATGAATAAGTTTATGTGCTTGAATAATTTTCATTATAAGTAACATCTCCTGCATATATTTTATCACAGGTATATATTTTAGTCAATTAAAAAGAAATTTTAGTAAAAGTCTTTTAAAATTGAATATTTTATGTTATACTAAAATCAATCTACATAATCGGAGGAAAATTATGGCAGAAAAAACACTTGGACAATCGGTTGCCAAAGGGTCGGCAATTTTACTTATAGCTAATCTAACTGTTAAAATAATAGGTGCGCTTTTTAAAATACCTCTCCAGCATCTTATCGGTGACGAGGGAATGGGATATTTCAATGCCGCTTACAATATTTATGCAGGGCTTTTTGTTGTGGCAACGGCAGGACTTCCGGTTGCTGTTTCAAAAATGGTTTCCGAAAGTATGGTAACAGGTAACTTAAAAGAAACAAAGCGTATTTTCCGTGTAGCATATGCAATATTTCTTGTCATAGGAATTGTCGGCAGTGCGGCTCTCTTTTTGTTTGCTGATGAATGGGCGGCAACCACAAAATTTGCAAAATCAAATATTGCGGTAATGGCAATTGCTCCGTCAATTCTTTTTGTTTCGCTCATGTCTGTTTACAGAGGCTTTTTTCAGGGAATGTCCAATATGATTCCCACTGCAGTGAGTGAGGTTGTCGAAGCGGCAGGAAAGCTCATTGTAGGATATTTGCTTGCCTATATATTACTGGGAAGGGGGCTGCATATTGCGGCGACAGGCGCAGTTTTGGGTGTAACTACAGGGTCGCTTTTGTCCCTTTGTGTTTTAATCAGTATATATTCAGGAAAAAAGAAAGTTGTTTATTCGGAAATAGATTCCTCCAAACAACCGGCACCCACAGCCAAAATTCTAAAAAAACTGCTTGCTATTGCAATTCCCGTTACAATAAGCGCCTCGGTATTTACACTTACCAATATGATAGATACTGTCCTGATTGGGCGTAATCTTGAAAGCATACAACACATTCTCTCTGAGGACCGGGTGGTGCTTTACGGAAGATATACAGGCAAGGCAGTGGTGCTTTTCAATATGCCGCCCACGCTTGTTATGTCGCTTTGCATGGCGCTTGTACCGGCTATTGCAAGAGCGTATGTCAGCGGAGATAAAAAAACTGTTCGCATTACCACTACTCAGTCACTCAAAAGCGCATATATTTTTGCGCTTCCCTGTGCAATAGGGCTTGCAACTCTGGCAGAGCCTATTCTGAAAATACTTTATAAAACTGATGATGCGGTACTTTTGCTGCAGCTTATCGCTCCGGCAGTTGTGTTTGTGTCTATGGTGCTTGTTACAAACTCCATTCTTCAGGCGACGGGAAATGTACTTGTGCCGGTTATGAATATTTTTATGGGTGGAGTTGCTAAGGTTGTAATAAACTCGATTCTGGTCAGCAATCCGGCGATTAATATTAACGGCGCGCCGATAGGAACTACGGTATGCTATTTCATATACATGTTTTTAAATCTCATTTATATTCGTAAAATTACCAAAGCTGATATTGGGTTTGGCTTCTGGATAAGACCGCTTGGTGCGGGTGTTATTATGGCGGTTGTTGCATATTTCGGATATGCTCTTTTAATGGGATTAACCGGTGAAAATTTTCTGTTTGTTCTGATTAATTTTGTAATATGCGGCGGACTTTCTGTTGTGGCGTATCTGCTTACGCTTATATCCCTGGGCGGTATTACGGCTGATGATATGAGGATACTTCCAAAAGGTGAGAAAATTGCCCAAGTATTTATAAGAATGAAACTTATGAAGAAGGATTAAATATGAAAAAGAAATATACATTTGATGAATTTAAGGAAATTATCGCCAGACTTCGCGGCGAGGGCGGTTGTCCATGGGACAGAGAACAGACATATAAAAGCATGAAAAGTAATGTGCTTGAGGAAAGCTATGAGGTAATCGATGCTTGCGAAACGGGTGGAATGAAGCTTGCTGATGAACTTGGTGATTTGCTTTTGCAAGTGGTAATGCTTTCCCAGATAGCCTCCGAAGCGGGCGAATTTACTATGGACGATGTAATAGACTGCATAGCCGAAAAAATGATACACCGCCACCCTCATGTGTTTGGCGATGTAAAAGCTGAAACCTCCGAAGAAGTTCTCAAAAACTGGGATAAAATAAAACGCGAGGACAAAAAGGACACTTCTGTCACAAAGTCTCTTACGGATATAACAAAAACCCTTCCCTCTGTTTTAAAAGCACACAAGGTTCAGTCCAGGGTGGCAAAGGTAGGGTTTGACTGGGATAATACTGATGATGTTTTTGATAAGGTCTATGAGGAATTTGGTGAGCTGAAAAATGCTTATAAAAATAACGATGCAAAAAACGCTCATGAGGAGCTTGGCGACCTTATGTTCTCAGTGATTAATTTAAGCAGATTTTTAAAAATAAATCCGGAACTTGCATTAAATGACAGTACAGAAAAATTTGTTCGCAGATTTGAAAAAATTGAAAAAGCTGCGACTGTAGAGGGAAAAAAGATTGAAAACATGTCTTTTGAAGAAATGGATGCCCTCTGGGAAAAGGTTAAAACTATTGAAAAACAGTAATTTTAAGCCGTTTTCTTGTGCATAATATATAAAGAATTTGAGGTTTTAAGGTAAAAATGACGATTTTTCAGAAAATCCCCAAAAAAAGAAGGATTTTCCAAGGTTTACAGAGAATAATATGATGTTAAATATTATTTAATAATAACAAAGGAGGATATTAACCATGAATAAGGCAGATTTAGTTGCTAAAATTGCTGAAAAAGCAAATATCACAAAGAAAGATGCAGACATCGCTCTCGGCGCTGTTATCGCATCTATCGAGGAAGCTCTCGTAGCTGGCGAAAAAATTTCTCTGGTTGGTTTCGGCACATTTGAAACAAAAACTCGTGCTGCAAGAACAGGTATCAACCCCAGAACAAAAGCTGCTATTAAAATCCCCGCTTCCAAAGTTCCTGCTTTCAAAATCAGCAAGGCTTTAAAAGACAAAGTAGCTGGCAAATAATTAAAAATTATTTATAAGGTGCGGAGGCTGTTTGCCTCCGCATTTTATATCATATGGGGAGATAGCATGAGATTAGATAAATTTATGAAGGTATCAAGGATTATTAAGCGCCGTACGGTTGCAAATGAGGCTTGCAGCGGTGGAAGAGTGTCTGTTAACGGTAAAGTGGCAAAGGCAGGGGACAGGCTAAAAATCGGCGATGTAATAGAAATAGCCTTTGGAGATAAAACCCTTAAAGCCAGGGTGCTTAGTTTAAATGAACATGCCACCAAGGAAACCGCGGCGGATATGTACGAAATCCTTTGAGTTATAAGACAACCATTAAAAGGTTGTCTTTTTTTTGTATAATTTGAATTTATCTGACGATAATAAAATTAGGCTTGATACATATTTTGACAAAATTTTTATGCTGGTTTGTATTATAGTATATTTATAATACAAAGGAGAGAGAAAAATGAATTATACAATTTTAAAAAGAAAGGACAGGCTTATTGTGAAAATAGATGGTGAGCTTGACCATCACAACTGTAAGACAGTTCGGGAAAATGTTGATATTGAAATAAAGAGCGGAGCAGTTAAAACGCTCGTGTTTGATTTTTCGGGACTTTCATTTATGGACAGTTCAGGAATTGGAATTATTATGGGAAGATTTCAGCTAATGAGTCTGTACGGTGGAAGAGTCATTGTTGAAAATGCGCCCGAATATGTGAAAAAAATAATTTATATGTCTGGTCTTAAAGACCTTGTAGATATTGCGTGAAAGGGGGAACTAATTATGAAAGATATAATGAAACTTCAGTTTCCGGCGAAAAGCTCCTGTGAATCGTTTGCAAGGGTTGCTGTTGCGGCCTTTATTGCAAGGATTGACCCAACGCTTGCTGAAATAAATGAAATTAAAACGGCGGTTTCCGAGGGGGTTACAAATAGTATTATTCACGGATATGAAAATGAAGATGGTATTGTTTACATAGAGTGTGAATTGAAAGATAATCTTGTTAAAATAACCATTGCAGACAAAGGCAAAGGTATTGACAATGTTGAGCAGGCTATGATGCCGCTTTTTACCACAAATCCTGACGGCGAACGGTCGGGAATGGGATTTACAGTGATGGAAACCTTTATGGATATGGTGGAGGTGAAATCCTTGCCGGGTGTGGGTACAAGAATTATAATGACAAAAACTCTTCAGGCGGCAGAGGAGGATGCTAAATGTGGATAGAAATGCTCTTCTTATTGAAAAATACCGGTCGGGAGATAATGAGGCACTTTCTGCGCTGGTAAAGGAAAATGAAAGACTTGTGTGGAGCATTGTTGCCCGTATGCCAATCGCACCCGGGGAAAAAGAGGATATGTTTCAGACAGGGTGCGAGGGACTAATTAAAGCCGCAAATCGTTTTGATTTAACCAAAGGGGTAATGTTTTCAACTTATGCGGTTTATATGATTATGGGTGAAATAAAAAAGTTTTTGCGTGACGATGGAATGATAAAGGTGAGCAGAAGTTTAAAGGAGCTTGCCGTCAAAGTCAGACATGTGGCAGCTGAAATTTCGGCAGAAACAGGGAGTGAGGCATCGGCAAAAGAAATTGCAAAAAGACTTGGAAAAAAAGAGGAAGAAATAATTGAATGTCTGGAAGCAGACCAAAAGCCAATTTCAATAAATAAAAGGGTTGGTGAAAGTGAAAGTACCCTTGAGGACATTATTGCTGACGACACAGAGTTTGATGATGGAATAATAAATACCTTAAGTCTCGCAAAAGCGGCAAAAAAACTTAGTAAAAAGGAAAAATACATTCTTCTTATGAGATATTATAAAAATAAAACACAGGCACAGATAGCAGAAAAGCTTGGTGTTTCGCAGGTCCATATTTCAAGGCTTGAAAAGAAAATTATTGAAAATTTAAGAAAAGAAATAGTATAAAAAATCTCCCCTGATTAAGGGGAGATAAATTTTTTTTGTACGGAACACTTATATTTCGCCCGTAATTAATACTTATATCATTTGAAGTCATCAACAAAAGTATTGTGCTGTCAAACAACAGGATTATGATACCCTTAGAAGCAGAATATATAACATTATTCTGCTTTTATTTTCTGCCAGATTTCATCATACATTCTATTTATGTCATCACTTGTGATAAACATTTCCATATTCTGTAAATCTTCGTCAGAGGGGAAAGCAGCTCTGTTTGCAGCAAATTCAGGATTTACTTTCTCAACCTCAGCATAAACCTCAGACTGAGGGGTGGAATATGTTATCTCCAGGCAGTTGCGTGTAGCAACATCTGTTTCACACATAAAGTTAATAAACTGCGAGGCAAGGTCTTTAGACTGTGATTGCTCGGTAACACACATAACATCAATAAACCAGTTTGAGCCTTCTTTTGGAATGATGTAGTTAAAGTTACCATCAGAATTCATCATGGTTTCAATAGCGTTACCTGACCATGTAATAGCAATGTCAGCCTCTTCACCCAGCATTTTGTCGTTAACTTCATCAACAACATAAGCCAGAACATCGGGTTTTTGATTTATAAGAAGCTCCATAGCTTCGTTCAACTCTTTTTCGTCCGTTGAATTAAGGGAATAACCAAGGTATTTCAGTGCCGCACCGATTGTATCTCTGTGACTGTCAACCATGAGCGTTTTTTTGCTGTATTTGCCGCTGAAAAGTGCGTCCCAGCTTGTGGGAACTTCTTTTATATTATTGGTGTTGTAAAGAATTCCTAAAGTTCCCCACATATAAGGAACAGTATATTCATTGTTCGGGTCATAATAGTGACCTTTAAATTTATCGTCAATTTTTTCAAAATTAGGAATGGTAGACATATCAAGCTTACTGATAAGTCCTTCGTCAATCATTCTTTTTGCCATATATTCAGATGGGAAAATAACATCGTATGAGCTGGGGTCTGCTTTAAGTTTTGCATACATTTCCTCGTTTGTTGCAAAAGTATCATAAATAACCCTTACTCCAAACTGATTTTCAAAATCTTTAAGAACGGTTTCGTCAATATATTCGCCCCAGTTGAAGACCTTTAAGGTGGGACGGTCATCACAGGCGGTTAAAAGTGTGAGGGAAAATGTCATTATTATAGCTAAAGCAAGAGATATGATTTTTTTCAAATTTACCACTCCTTTTTTTCTTTTTTATTGTCTTTAAGTCTGGTGTTTACAATAATGAGAAGGAAGAGCACAGAGAAGAACATAATTGTTGAAAGTGCGTTGATGGATGGATTGATACCTTTCCTTGTCATTGAGTAAATCATAATTGAAAGATTGGACACGCCCGGTCCGGTTGTGAAAAAGCTTATTACAAAATCGTCTATTGAAAGTGTAAATGCAAGCAACATGCCTGTTGCAATACCCGGTATAAGTTCAGGAAGAATTACCTTGTAAAAAGCTTTCCACGGGGTTGCACCAAGGTCAAGTGCCGCTTCGTAGGTGTTTTTGTTAAGTTGATTAAATTTTGGCAGAAGCGACTGCACAATATAAGGTACGCTGAAAGTAATATGTGCCAGAAGCAAGGTTAAAAATCCTCTTGGAATAGCTATAAACACAAACAGTATCATCATTGACACGCCTGTTACAATATCAGGATTGAGCATGGGAAGATATGTTGTATTCAGCATAAGAGATTTAACTTTACGGTTTTTCATGCGGTATAAAAGCCATGATGCTGCAAGTCCTATTATTGTTGAAACTATAGCTGATATTGCAGCAATTGCAAGTGTGTTCCAAAGCGCGCGGATAATTTCACGGTTTTCAAACAGCTCTTTGTACCATTTAAGAGAAAAACCGCCCCATTTGTTACGGAATTTCGAGCCGTTGAAGGAATAGATAACCATTATAATTATCGGTGCATAGAGGAAAAGGTACACCAGCGTGGAATATAAATTTTTAAATAATCTTTTTACCATAGTCCGCCTCCTTCGGGTTCGTCCGATTTACCCTTGGGAACTATTGCCATGCTGGCAAGGAGAATTATCATAACTACAACCGAGATTGCCGAAGCAAAGTTCCAGTCGTTCGCGTAGAGGAACTGCTGCTCGATAATGTCGCCAATAAGTGAAGTATGACCGCCACCCATAAGTCGGGAAATTACAAATGTTGTAACAGCCGGCATAAATACCATAGAAATTCCGGAGGCTATGCCAGGCAGGCTTAATGGAAAAGTTACAGAGCGGAATACTCGGAATTTATTTGCACCCAAATCCTGTGCAGCTTCAATTATAGAACGGTCTGTTTTTGTAAGTGAGGAGTATATGGGGAACACCATAAAGGGCAAAAAGTTATATACCATACCCAAAACTACTGCCCCTTGATTGTATAAAAGCGCAAGCTTCTCAAAACCCAGTTTTTCAAGCAGAGTATTTATAAGACCATTGTTTTCAAGTATTGTCAGCCATGCGTATGTTCTCATTAGGAAGTTCATCCACATGGGAAGAACAAAAAGGGTAACGCAAAAGCTTTGTATTTTAGGTTTGAGATTTGCCAGAATCATTGCCATAGGGTAACCTATAATAAGACAAATTACAGTTGAAATCAGTGCAAGGTAAATTGAACGCCATAGAGATTTAAGATAAACTCCGTCAGTAAAGAATTTCTTAAAGTTATCCATTGTAAAGCGTACCATATCACCGTCATTATAAGTAAAAGCATAAAATACTATCAGCGCAAGCGGCAGTACGATGAATATAAATATCCACGCTGCATAGGTGGCGGTGAGGAGTTTATTCTTCATATTTTGCCACCTCGGTTTTATGCATGATATGTATGTCAAATGGAGCAATCATAAGATTAACCTTTGCACCGGGTTGTTCGCTTAAAGTTGATTGAAGCATAAAGTCCTGCCCTAAAGCATCAATAATCATTTCGTAGTGCATGCCTTTGAAAATAACCGATTTTACAGTACCTGTAAACATAGCCTTTTCCGGCTTGCAAATTTTAAGGTCTTCCGGACGGATTACAACATCAACAAGTTCATTTTTTGCAAATCCTTCATCAACGCAACTAAACTTTACTCCGCCAAATTCAACAAGTCGGTCTTCAATCATTATGCCGTCTAAAATATTACTTTCACCAATAAAATCTGCAACAAATGCGTTTGCAGGTTCATTGTAAATATCAACGGGAGTACCCTGCTGCTGGATGATACCCTCATTCATTACAACCACATGGTCGGACATAGTAAGAGCTTCTTCCTGGTCGTGAGTTACATATACAAATGTAAGCCCGAGCTGCTGCTGAATAGATTTAAGCTCAAGCTGCATTTCCTTCCTGAGTTTAAGGTCAAGTGCACCGAGAGGTTCGTCAAGCAAAAGAACCTCAGGCTGATTTACAAGTGCTCGTGCAATGGCAACACGCTGCTGTTGACCACCCGACAGGGAGGTAACAGTTCTCTTTTCGTAACCTGATAGGTTAACAAGCGACAGCATTTCAGAAGCTTTCTTTTTAATCTCTGTCTCAGGTGTTTTTTTTATGCGCAGACCAAAAGCAATGTTTTCATAAACATTCATATGAGGGAACAGTGCATAACGCTGAAAAACTGTATTAACAGGTCTTTTGTAGGGCGGTACGGCAGTCATATCCACACCATCGAAAAAAACCTTGCCATTTGTAGGCATTTCAAAACCGCCTATAATACGCAAAGTTGTGGTTTTTCCGCAGCCACTGGGACCGAGCAGAGTTATAAATTTATGTTTCTCTATATCAAGAGTAATATTGTCAAGAATTGTTTCGCCGTCAAATTCCTTAGTGATGTTTTCAAGATGAATAAAAGATTTTGCCAACTGATACACCTCTTATTTTTAAAAATATTTTAACATATATCATATTACATTTTTTATTACCTGTTGTCAATAGATTTTTGCAAAAAAATCACTTTTATTTTCAAATTCGGGATAATTAATGGTTTTTCATAATTTTAAAATGCTTCTCTGGAAAAATAAAGTTTGCTTAAAGCGTGTAAAATAAAGCGATAAACCCTGGTTTTAAAAATAACATTATTTTTTAATCTGAAGTTTAATATACTTTTATTTTGGATTGAAAGAGAACATAAAATTAAACTTTGAGTTTAAAAAAGGCAACTTTCATTTGTGAAAAAAATTTCATAAAAAAAGAGTCTGTCGGGACTTGACAAACATTGCTTAAAGATATATAATATTTTATGGTATAATTTTAAGCTATTTAGTTTTGACGTATTTTCTTATTATCGTTAAATTTCGGAGGGAGGGGAAATTATGTCAGAAATCAGAATAAAAGAAAATGAAAGCTTAGAAAGCGCTCTTCGCAGATTTAAGCGTTCATGTGCTAAATCAGGCGTGCTGTCTGAACTCAGAAAAAGAGAGCACTATGAAAAACCCAGCGTAAAACGCAAAAAGAAATCAGAAGCAGCAAGAAAAAGGAAATTTAAATAATGGAACTTAAAAATGTCCTGCTGGATGAAATGAAATCCGCAATGAAGGACAAGGATACCGTTAAAAAGGATACTGTTCAGCTTGTCCGTGCAGCAATTCTTCAATTTGAAAAAGACAACAAGGTTGTTCTTGATGATGACGGTGTTGTTGAAATTATAGCAAAAGAAGTAAAAAGATACAAAGATGTATTGCCCGACTACGAAAAAAGTGGCAGACAGGATCTCATTGACGAGGTTAACCGTAAGATTGAGATATTAATGCCTTATCTGCCCGAGCAGTTATCCGATGAGGAAATGCGTGAAATAGCCAAGCAAGTTATATCAGAGACAGGCGCTGCCTCCATGCGCGACATGGGTAAGGTAATGGGCGCAATTATGCCTAAGGTTAAAGGCAAATGTGACGGTAAAGCTTTAAATGCCGTTATAAAAGAACTTTTAAGTTAAAACATACAAAGTCCCAAGCAAAAGCTTGGGGCTTTTTCGTTTATCCTGAATAAGTCGAATTATTTTGGTAAAAATAAGAAAAGACAATTTTGGGAGGTTATATTTATGGAAAAAAAAAGGAAGTTTTCAAAAGCAAATTTGCTTTATGTGTTTTCAATGCTTCTGGGGCTGACGATTATAGTAGCCGGATTTTCGGTTGCAAATAATGCACGAAAAGAAATGTCAGAACAAATGCAGATTTCCGAAAAAAAGGTGGAAATACCGCAGACGGAGACAGTGTCAAAACCGGCTGAAAAAATTGAAAAGAAATCTGAAAAGGTGGACACAGTTGTTCTGACGACGGCAGAACAAGAACCAAAAGAGGACGAATTTGCACCCAAACTTGAAAACTATCTTATTACACCACCGACTAAAGGAGAAATTTCAAGAACTTATACAGGCAAATCTCTTGTTTATTCAGAGTATTTTGATGACTGGCGAGTGAAAAAAGGTGTTGATATTTCAGCAACTGAGCTTGCACAGGTAAGAGCGGCGGCAAATGGCAGGGTAAAATCAGTGTATAAAGATAATTCGCTGGGAACTATAATTGTGCTTGAACACGGTGATTTTAATACCGTTTACGGAAATCTGTCAACCGACGGGATTGTCTCGGTGGGCGATGAGGTGCGTGCGGGAGATGTTATAAGTGGTGTTGGAAAAGCTCCGGATGGAAAAACATATCTTCATTTTGAAATTGAATATGCTGGTGAGGACATAGACCCCGAACCGCTGATTGTAAGATGAAAAGAGACCGCTTAGCGGTCTTTTTTTATAATAATACATTTTTCATGTATTCCCGCGGGCAGACTCCGAATTTCTGCAGAAAACGCCTTGAAAAGTAAAACTGGTCGGAAAATCCAAGTTTTTCGCTAATGTCGGATATGGAAAGCAAATTGTGGGTTTTGATTTATTATATCACAACATATGGAAAGAACAAAATTAAGGAGGAGTCAAAAATGAAACTTTGAGGCAAATTCTGGCTCTGGGGACATCCGGAGGAAAGATACAATGATGAATGGGGAAACAACAGAGTGTCCCGAATGACCCCTATGGAGGGCTGTATTTATCTTGGCGTTAAAAATACATATATGGTGCCGGTTGGCTGGGATGTTAATATGCGTCAGTACAATAAATCTTTCCGGACGCTGAATGAGGTTGGCTTACGATGTTGCTGTTGAGTGGATGAATAAACACGGCGATGAGAAAATTAAAAATAAAAAAATAAAAAATGGCACAAAATGTTGTTTTTTTATTTACAAACAAGTGAAAGTGTGGTAAAATTGCGATGAGGTGAGTTTTATGATTTATAACGATATTTTATTCCACAATGTTGACCAACTTGTTCCTACTGCAAATGGAGTGAAAATTTGCCGCTTTAAAGAGGATATCAGACTTAAAATTAACGAGCGTGGCAGAAGGATTGCAAATTTTTGCTGTGGCAGCGAGCTTAGGTTTGTTACCGATGCAAAAAATATACATATTAAATTTCTGACAAGTCTGGGCGGGGGAGTTACCGGGTATGGAACTTCAACGGTTACAGTTTATTGTGGGGATTATTTCCATTCGGTTCATGAAATTCCAAACGGAATTTTAACAACCGTAAAACTTGAAAAACCGACGCAATTTTTGGCAATGCCCGAAGAGTTTTTTAATGACAATGTTTTTAACAAGAATGTCTGGAGAATTCATCTTGCAAACGGCAATTTTGAATTCTGCGGAATAGATACATATGGTAATGAAATCCGTCCGCCAAAGCCGGAAGAAATGCCAGAAAAGACAATTTTGTCTTACGGCTCGTCTATTTCCCATGGATGTACAACAGTTACAAACACCCAGTCTTATGTAAACACATTTGCACGACTTATGGAAGCAGATGTACTTACCAAAGGAATTGCAGGCTCATGCCATGCAGAAAAGGAACTTGCAGACGACTTTGCTACGAGAGGTGACTGGGAAGTTGCCCTTATGGAAATAGGCATAAATATGGTGGGCAGTTTTGAACCGGAAATTTTCAAAGAGAGATTTGACTATTTTGCAGATAAATTGTATGAAACCGGCAAAAAAATTATATTTTTGACAGTTCCGCGTTATTATGCTTATTATGATAAAGATACAATAAGTGGCAAAAGACTCCCTGAATATAATCGCATTATAAGAGAAAAATGCGAAATGTATGATAAGGAAAGAGTAATGCTTCTTGAGGGTGAAGAAATTGTAAAATGCAGCAATTATCTTACAACAGACAGACTCCACCCGTCAACTGCAGGACATATTAATATGGGATATAATCTTTATAATTTTGTGAAAGATTGGATAAAATAAGAAAAATTAAAAAAAAGACTTTACATTTTGGAAAAAGTGTAGTATAATACCAGATGTATGCTTACGACTATGATACCGGGTTCACCGCCGGATTCTTGGTTGTTTAGTGAATAAATTATACGGAGGTGAAAAGAAATGCTGCGTAAAGAGGCAAAGGACCAGATTATCCAGACTTACAGAATTCATGAAACCGATACAGGTTCTCCTGAAGTTCAGATCGCTATTCTTACAACAAGAATTAACGAACTCAACGAACATCTGAAAGAACATAAAAAGGATAATCATTCAAGACGCGGACTTCTTAAGATGGTAGGTCAGAGAAGAAATCTTCTTAATTATCTTGCAAAAATCGATATTGAAAGATACCGTGCCATCATCGCAAAACTTGAACTCAGAAAGTAAGAAAAAGGGCGGCTTTATGCTGCCCTTTACTTTCAAAACCGATTAACAGGCTCACAGAAGGCGGTTAATTAGCAGTTATATATGTCACTGCAAAGGCGGTAATATATATAAGTGCTAATTCCGTCCCGAGTCAAAAAATAATATGGAGGAATTACACAATGGAAAAGATTTTTAAAACTACCCTTGCCGGCAGACCAATAGTTGTTGAAACTGGAAAGCTTGCCGGACTTGCAAACGGCAGTGCGCTTGTAAGATATGGTGATACTGTTGTTTTAACAACTGCTACCGCATCGGCTAAACCTCGTGACGGTATTGACTTTTTCCCGCTTAGCGTGGATTTTGAAGAAAAACTCTATGCCGTAGGTAAAATACCCGGCAGCTTTATGAAAAGAGAAGGTAAACCTTCCGAAAAAGCTATCCTTGCATCCCGTGCAATCGACAGACCGCTTCGTCCTCTCTTCCCGAAGGATTTAAGAAACGATGTTTCCATCGTTTCAACAGTTATGTCTGTTGAACAGGACAACTCTCCTGAAATTGCAGCTATGCTGGGTGCAGCTATTGCAATTGAAATTTCCGACATTCCGTTTAACGGTCCTGTTGCAAGCGTTTATGTTGGTATAGTTGATGGCAAAATCGTAATTAACCCCACTGAAGAAGAAAGAGAAAAATCTACTCTTAACCTTCTTGTTGCGGCAAGCATGGAAAAAATTGTTATGATTGAAGCGGGTGCCAAAGAAGTTCCCGAATATCAGATGCTTGAAGCTATCCTGACAGCTCATGAACACATTAAAGAGCTTTGCAAATTTGTTAAATCTATCGGACAGGAAATTGGCAAACCGAAATTCACATACGAAGCTTGTGATGTTGATGCAGAACTTTACAACGAAATTAAAGATTTTGCAATTGAAAAAATTCGTTATGCAATGGATACAGATGACAAGCTTGTTCGTGACGAAAGAATGCTTGTTATTGAAAATGAAGTTATCGAGCATCTTGGAGAAAAAATTGAAGGCAGAGAAGCGGAGCTTGCTGAAATTTTCTACAAACTCCAGAAATATGTTGTAAGAACATGGCTCCTTGAGGGCAAGCGTGTTGACGGCAGAGGTATTGACGAAATCAGACCTCTTGCGGCAGAAGTTTCACTTCTTCCCAGAACTCACGGTTCCGGTCTTTTCACAAGAGGTCAGACTCAGGTTCTTACAGTTGCAACACTTGCTCCTGCAGGTGAAGCACAGAAAATTGATGGCATAGACACAGATGAAACCAAAAGATATATGCACCACTACAATTTCCCGTCATACTCCGTTGGTGAAACAAGACCTTCAAGAGGTCCCGGTAGACGCGAAATTGGTCACGGTGCACTGGCGGAAAGAGCTCTTGAAACTGTTATTCCAACAGAAGAAGAATTCCCTTATGCAATCAGACTTGTGTCTGAAGTGTTAAGTTCCAATGGTTCGACATCTCAGGCTTCCATCTGCGGTTCCACACTAGCTCTTATGGATGCAGGTGTACCCATCAAAGAACCTGTTGCAGGAATTTCTGTTGGTCTTATCACAAAAGAAGATGGTAGCTTTATGACAATGCTTGACATTCAGGGTGTTGAAGACTTCTTCGGTGATATGGACTTTAAGGTTGGCGGTACTAAAAATGGTATCACAGCTATTCAGGTTGATATTAAAGTTGATGGTCTTACACCTGAAATCATTAAAGAAGCGTTTGAAAAAACAAGAAAAGCAAGACTTTATATTCTGGATGAAATTATGCTTAAAGCAATTCCTCAGCCAAGAGAAGAACTTTCACCCTACGCTCCCAAGATGATTACATTTACCATCAATCCTGATAAAATCAGAGAAGTTATCGGTACAGGCGGTAAAGTTATTCAAAAAATTATTGCTGATACCGGAGTTAAAATTGATATTGAGGATGACGGTAGGGTATTCATCGCTGCAGTTGATTCTGCATCTGGTGAGAAAGCTAAGAAGATTATCGACGATATCGTAAGAGAACCTGAAATTGGCGAAATTTACGAGGGCACAGTTGTTGGAACAACAACATTCGGTGCATTTGTTGAAATTCTGCCCGGTAAAGACGGTCTTGTTCATATTTCAAAGCTTGACAAGAAACGCGTTGAAAAGGTAGAAGATGTTGTTATAGTTGGTGATGTTCTTAAAGTTAAAATTGAGGATATTGACCCCAAAACAGGAAAAATAAAGCTCATCAGACTTTTTGATGACGAAGAAAACTAATATTAATAGCCTGCCCGCAGTGAACTGCACCAGTTTGTTCAGACGGTACAAAAAAGATCTTATGGTAGTTAAATATTAGATTTTAAGCAAAATACTGACTTCTCGTTTTAAGGGGAGTCAGTTTCGTTATACAAAAAGGGGTGAATGACATTGTCATTCACCCTGTTTGTTTAAGTAATCTTCAAGATATTCAATAGCTTTTTTATATCCGTCAAAGCCATAGCCGGCAAATGTTGTCAGACAGTGCAGCCGAACATAAGAAATCTGTCTGAAATCCTCGCGTGCGGAAACATCCGACAGGTGCACCTCTACGGCAGGAAGATTGACTGCCTTTAGCGCATCAAGAATGGCTACACTCGTATGAGTGTAAGCCGCAGGGTTTATAACAATTCCGTCAAAATTCCCATAAGCTGCCTGAATTTCATCAACAATTACGCCTTCGTGGTTTGACTGAAAAACCTTTACTTCAATATTTTCCTCTTTGCAGGTTTCTTCAATAAATTTGACAAGAGCGTCATAGTTTTTATCACCGTAAATATCCGGCTCGCGAAGACCAAGCATATTTAGGTTTGGTCCGTTTATTACAAGTAATTTCATAGGATACACTCCTTAATTTTCATAACAGTTTCCTCAGGGGAAGAGTTGTTGTCAATTTCAAAATCACAGAAACGCTCATACAGCGGCTTTCTGATTTTATACATTTGAGAAAGATTTCCTGACTTTGAAAGTGGTCTGCCATCTGTAGGGAGA
Organism: Clostridia bacterium; assembly: GCA_045648785.1. Classification (GTDB taxonomy): domain Bacteria; phylum Bacillota; class Clostridia; order RUG12999; family RUG12999; genus RGIG7450. The sequence continues at coordinate 36,227 of JAZROP010000036.1, forward strand.
GTGTTTATATCCCGCTTCAGCCAAATAATAACACTGTTCTGGTGAAGCAGGGAATAGTTTCTTTCCTGAGTGACGCATCCACCACCTGTTGAAATAATGTAGCCGCTTTCTTTGGAAATATCTTTTATAACTTCAGTTTCAATATTTCGGAAGTATTCCTCACCATGCTCAGCAAAGATTTTTTCAATTTTTCCGGCACGCTCCACTATCATACTGTCACAATCTGCGAAAGGTCTTGAAAGATTACTGGATAAAAGCGCACCAATACGGCTTTTTCCGCATCCTGGCATTCCAATAAGAACAATATTTTTTAACTGAGTGTTTATTTTTTTAACAATCTCATCAATTTTTTCATCCTCTATTTTTTCGCCACTGAAAATTTCACAAGCAGCTTTTGCCTGAGCAACAAGCATAGGAAGTCCGTTAACATTTGGAATATTAAGACGCTCAGCATCATATAGAAGCTTTGTGCAGGAGGGGTTGTAGATAAGGTCTGCAACACCACTGCAATTTTTGAAATTTTCAAGATTTATGGGAGATGCGGGCGTGTTGGGATACATTCCCACAGGCGTTGCATTAACTATAATGTCCGCATCATAGTGACGGGAAATGTTGTCATAGTTATTTTCACCACTTCGTGATATAACAACTATTTCCGAAGCCCCCAAATCTTTTATTACGCATTGTACTGTAAGAGAGGCACCACCGGTTCCAAGAACTAAAACTTTTTTATTTTTAGGGGATATTTCTGCTTTTTTAAGCATATGTACAAAGCCAAAATAATCTGTGTTATGACCGTGCCATCCATCCTCTTTTAAAACAAGTGTGTTTACGCTGCCTGTTTTTTTAGCGGCTTCTGAGAGCTGTGAGCAGTAGGCAATAACAGCCTTTTTATATGGAATTGTAACATTCATACCGTCAAGTGAGGGATTCTTTAAAAAATCCTCAAGCTCTGACGACGTTTTTTCATAAAGCTTATATTCATAGTTTGCGAGCATATTATGAATTGGGACGGAGAAACTGTGTCCCAGATGCTCACCAAGTAAACCGAATCGGGACATTATATAACCTCCGAATAGCTACCAAAATATTTGAAATCTTCGGAAATTTCGTCAAGCTCGCAGATAAGCTGAGCAAACTCCTCAGAATAAACTGATGTTTCAAGGTCGAAATAGAACATGAACTCGAAATCACGGTCGGGAATGGGACGGCTTTCAAGTTTTATAAGGTTTATGCCAAGAGCGTAAAGACGAGCAAGCGTTTTGTAAAGCGAACCCGGTTTGTGGGGAGCGATAAGCATAAGACTAGTTTTGTCCGCTCCGGGGTAGATTTCAAGATTTTTAGATATACACACAAATCTTGTGTGGTTATTCTGATTGTCCTGAACAACGGTTTTGAGACATTCAAGATTATAAAGCTCAGCGCAAGTGTAGGAGGAGAGTGCCGCAATGTCACTTCGGTCGCTTTCTGACACCATTTTTGCTGCCACTGCAGTATTTTCACAACAAGTAATTTTAACATTCTTAAGAGAATTTAAGAATTCATTGCACTGACTTATTGCCTGTTCGTGAGAGAAAATTTCGCGAATCTGTGAAATGTCAGTACCTTTTTTCGCAAGCAAACTGTGGTTAACTTTTATCCGTGTACTTCTCACAATGTTAAAATTATGCTGAGTCATAAGGTCATAAACCTTTTTAACTGAGCCTGCTGTACTATTTTCGATGGGAAGCACGCCATATTTGCATAAGCCGCTTTCAACTGCTGAAAAAACACCTTCAAAATTGCTCATATACATAATGCTTGGATTTTTAAACATTTTTTCGCACGCCAGCTGAGAATAGGCACCCTCAACGCCCTGACAAGCTACCTGAACATCGTTCGGGAAAAGTTTTGGAGTGTTTTCAACCGCGTCCATAATCTTACTGAACATCTCAGTATTTTTATTAAGAAGTTTTCCCTGATAAGAACGGCTGAGCTCAAACATAAGCGAGTATAAAACTCGCATGTAGTTTTTAGTTTCAGGACGGGTTTTGCCTGCGATATCCGAAAGAATCTGGCGTTCGCGTGCGGAGTTTAATACAGGAAGATTATTTTCCTTTTTATATGCAGCAATTTTAGCCGCAATATCCATACGGTTTTCAACCAGTTTTACTATTTCGTTGTCAATAGAGTCAATATCTTTTCTCAAGTTTTCAAGATTCATAATATTTACAGCCTTTCAAAATTATTTATTAAAATCAAGATATGCGTCATATATGGCAATAGCGGTTGCCGCCTCTATACATACAACGGCACGGGGGACGATGCACGGGTCATGTCTACCGACAATGCTGAGAACCGTATTTTCCATACGGCTGAGAGAAACACTTTTCTGCTCTTTGCCGATTGAGGGAGTGGGTTTTACTGCTACACGGAAAATAATATCCTCACCGGAGGTGAGTCCACCAAGTATGCCACCATGATTGTTAGTGCGAGTGCGTACTCTGCCTTCATCCATATAGTATTCGTCATTGTTTTCACTGCCAAAAAGCTTAGCACACTCAAAACCATTACCGAATTCAATTCCTTTAATTGCCGGAACGGCAAAAACAGCTTGAGAAATGCGATTTTCCATTCCGTCAAACATAGGGTCACCCAAGCCGACGGGGAGCCCGGAAACTCTACATTCTATCACTCCGCCAACCGAATCCTGATTTTCTCTTGCGCGGTCGATAATTTCATAAGCTTTATCAAGGTTTGTTTCGCCGCCGATGCTTTTGATGTAAGCGGAAATGGTTATGCCCGTTTCCTCAAGAAGCTGTTTGCATATGCCGCCGGCAATGCATATGGGTGCAGTAATTCTGCCTGAAAAATGGCCGCCACCAGCAACATCGTTTGCTGCACTATGCCTTACATATGCGGGATAGTCCGCGTGAGCAGGACGAGGGATATCCCGAATTTTTTCATAATCAACCGAACGGGTGTTTGTGTTTCTGATAATTGCACTTATGGGTGCGCCGCATGTAATGTCATTTATAAGACCTGATTGAAATTCCACAAGGTCCGCCTCTTTTCGCGGAGTGGAATATTTGTCTTTTCCAGGAGCGCGTTTGTCCATAAATTGCTGAAGCTTTAGCGTATCGATTTTCTGACCTGATTTAAGTCCGTCAATTGTAACGCCAATAGCTGGAGAATGGGACTGTCCCCAAACGGATATTTTTATGTTTTTACCAAAGGTACTTGACATTTTTCTATGCCTGCCTTTCGTTAGTTTTCTATTGTAAAATTACAACCAAGAGCTTTAAAATCATCCCAAAAAGAGGGGTAAGATTTATTTACGGCTTCGGCTCCGGTGATTTCCACAGGACCATCTGAAATGAGAGAAGCTATTGCCGCGCTCATGGCGATGCGATGGTCATTAAAACTGTCAGTTTTTCCACCGCGAAGTCTGCCAACGCCTGTTATTATAAGACCATCATCTGTTTCCTCTGCTTTTCCGCCAAGACAATTAATCATATGAGCGGTGGTCTTGATGCGGTCGCTTTCCTTTATGCGAAGTCGCTGAGCATTTTTGATAACGGTAACAGCGCCATCTGCGGCCGATGCTGTTACACAGATTATTGGCACAAGGTCAGGGATATTTGCAGCATCCACCACTATATACGAAAGTCCATTTTCTGTAAGTGACGTGGCAATTTCTACAATTTCTTTGTCACCCTGAGGAGAATTCTCATCAAGGTTTGTGCAGATTATATCACCGTTGGTTAGCTTTCCGGCACAAATCCAGAAAGCACCATTTGACCAGTCCCCTTCGACATAATATTCGTTATCTGTGTGGTAACTGCCGGTTTTAACTGTGTATGTATTGTTTTTATAGTCAAGCTCTATACCAAAGCTTTTTATTGCGTTCACGGTCATTGTTATGTAATCAGCAGATTGAATATCGCCCGTCAGCGTAAGTGAGCTTTTTTCTTCAAGGAGCGGGAGAGCAAACAAAAGTCCGCTGACAAACTGAGAGGAAACGCTACCGTCAAGTGTGAAATTACCGCCTTTTAGTTTGCCGCTTAGTTTTAGAGTGTCGGGAGTGGGTCGTGAAATCTTTATCCCATGAGCTTCCAATTCCTCGGAAAGAGGGGACAGCGGTCTGTCGGCAAGCCGTCCGGACATTTTAAAGGTGGAGTTTGTCCCGAGTGCCGCCACAACACTTACCATAAATCTCAGGGTTGAACCGCTTTCACGGCAGTCTAGGATGGTTTCGTGAGCGGCAATGGTTATTGGAATAACAGAAAATTTTCCCTTGGAATATTCAATCTTTGCGCCGAGAGCATTTAAACAATCGGCAGTTGCGAGGATATCCTCGGATAAACTGTCGCAGTATATTGTGCAAGGTAAATCAGACAAAGCCGCACAAATAAGTTGACGGTGTGCCTGGGATTTTGACGCTCTTGCTGCAACGGAGCCTTTTAATTTTGAGGGGAAAATGGTTACTTTCATAGTTTGCCTTTCTGCGGTAATTTAAAGACCTGCCGCAATAAAATCTTCGGTTTCCTCTATTGGGATTTCTTTAAGTATGCAATTACCTGTTTTTTCAGGAAGAACAAGTGTTATTGTTCTGCCCTTGCGTTTTTTGTCATTTTCAATTATACCGGCAATGTCACTGCCGGAAAATGTTGTTTCTGTTGGAAGATTAAAAGCTCTTATAAGATTTAATGTATCCTCTGTACAACTTTCGGGGCAAAATCCTTTTTCTGAGCAGGTTCTTGCCATAATCGCCATACCTGCAGCTACCGCACTGCCGTGTGTTACACCAAAATTGCTGAGAGTTTCAATTGCATGACCTACTGTGTGCCCGTAATTTAAAAGCTGGCGGATAGCACCGTCAAACTCGTCCTTGGATACTATATCGCTTTTAATCTGAATACAACGGGAAATTACATATTCACGGTCAAAAATTTTACCTTTTTCACTAAGATGGCAGAATAGGTCATAGTCGCGGATGAGAGAATATTTTATAATTTCAGCACACCCATCAGCAAATATTTCATCAGACAGAGTTTTGGTGAGAGTGTAGTCACAGATTACAATATCCGGTTGATAAAACGCGCCACACAAATTTTTGCCTGCGTCAAGATCAATTGCAGTTTTACCGCCAACTGAGGAGTCCACCATGGCAAGAAGTGTAGTGGGAATTTGAAGATATTTTATGCCGCGCAGGTATGTTGCAGCTGCAAATCCGGCAAGGTCGCCCACAACACCGCCTCCAAAAGCAATTATTGCATCTGAACGAGTCAGTTTGTTTTCTGCAAGGAAGTTGAGTAGTGAAGCATAAGTGGAAATGTTTTTTGATTTTTCGCCATGTTCCATTACATATTTTACTATCTCATACCTATCCTCAATGAGTGAAATAAGCTTATCGCCATAAAGCCTATTCACATTATCGTCTGTAACAATACAAACTTTGCCTTTTGGAAAAACCTCGCCCAAAAATTCGGGTGTTTTATCAATCAGGTTTTCGCCAATGTAAATATTATATTTTTTAGAGGTGTTTACAGTAACCGTTTTCATTATCCGTCAACCTCCTTTTTTCTTTTTCTGCCCTCATCAAGTATTCTGATGAGAGTTTCCCTGTCACCGGTAAGAATAGCGGTTTTATATTCTGTCAGTGAATTAATAAGAAAATCGATTTCTTTTGTAAGATGATGCGCATTGCCCAAAAACAGGTCTGCCCACATTTCAGGATTGAGCCACGCGACTCTTGTAAGGTCCTTATAGCTTCCTGCTGATACGCCCTTGTGCTGCATTGCCGTAGGGCTTTTGATATATGCATTGGACACCACATGAGCAAGCTGAGATGTGAAAGCGATTACACGGTCATGCTCGTCGGCTGTGGTTACTGAAATGTTGCCGAATTTTACAGGGGCAAGTAAAGACTTAATCTTGTCCAGAAATGCTATATCATCATATTTGGGTGGAACAATAACCATTGGAGCACCATCAAAAAGGTCCTCACGGGCATATTTTAAGCCACCATTATGACTTCCAGCCATGGGATGACCGCCAATAAATGTAAAACCATGTTTTTCGGCAAGCTCAAAACCGATTTTACATATAGAATCCTTTATGCCGACACAGTCGATGACAACAGTTGTTTTTGAAAAATTAGCCGCATTGTCTTTTAGAAATTCCTGAGCACCTGCAGGGTAAATTGCGACTAGAATAAGGTCACAGCTTCCCATGTTTTCCGCTGTAAGTTTTTCGTCAATAGTTTCTGAAAGCAAGGCGAAGTCGGTGACGGTATTATTAATGTCATAGCCAAGAACGCGACAGTCTTCGTTGCGTTTGTATGCTTTGGCAAGAGAACCTCCTATAAGGCCAAGACCTGCTACACCGATAATCATTCCGTTACCACCTCACGAATTTTTGCCACTCGTTTTGCAACATCATCAAACTGCTCGGGAGTAAGCGACTGAGCACCATCGCAAAGGGCATGAATGGGGTCGTTGTGCACCTCTATCATAAGACCGTCTGCGCCTGCTGCCACTGCTGCCAGAGCCATGGGCTTTACAAGTTTTGCAACACCTGTTGCGTGGCTTGGGTCAATAACTATCGGCAGATGTGTAAGTTCTCTGAGCATAGGAACAGCAGAAAGGTCGAGAGTGTTTCTTGTATAGGTTTCGAAAGTTCTTATGCCGCGCTCACAAAGAATGACATTCTGGTTGCCCTCGGACATAATATATTCCGCACTCATCAGGAATTCTTTAAGTGTATTTGCAAGACCTCTTTTTAAAAGGATGGGTTTGTTTGTTTTTCCAAGTTCTTTTAAAAGGTCAAAGTTCTGCATGTTTCTTGCGCCAACCTGAATAATGTCAGCATGCTCAAAAAGCGGAAGATGATTGGCATTCATGATTTCAGTACAGAAGGGGAGACCGGTTTCCTTTTTAGCTTCATATAAAAGCTCAATGCCGTCTGCCTTGAGACCCTGGAAATCGTAAGGGGAGGTACGAGGTTTAAAAGCACCGCCTCTTAAAATGGTAGCACCCGATGCTTTAACACTATTTGCGACCGAGATCATCTGCTCGCGTGATTCTACCGAGCAGGGACCAGCAATAATTGCAAAGTGACCGCCACCTATTTTAACACCGTTCACATCAACAACAGTGTCGTCCGGATGAAATTTTCTGTTACACTGTTTAAAGGGCTCTGAAACACGTTTTACTGAATCAACAATGTCAAGACTGCTGATAAGTTCCATGTCAATTTTACTTGTGTCACCAACAAGACCAAGAACAGTGTACTGACTACCTTCGGATATATGAACTTCAATATTTTGTCCCTTAAGCCAGTTTATAAGGTTGTTTTTCTGTTCTGTTGTTGCATTTGATTTTACTACGGCTATCATATTTTTCTCTCCTTTAAACTAAAAAAGCTACACAGTAATCTGTGTAGCTTAAAAACATTCTGATTTGTTATTTTATAACTTTTGACTGTTTTTATTTTTCGCAACACAAATTACTACCGGCATTAATAAAAAAGCGGTAGAAAAAGTAATAAAAATAGTTGCTGAAAAATAAGTTTGCAGCCATTTGATTGGTCTCCTTAAAAAATCATTAAAAGTATTATACTACTTTTGCAAAGCTTTGTCAATAGTTTTTTTACCTTTCCTCGCGGAAATATGCAAGTCCAAGACTCTGTGGAGGCTGGTTTTCTTTTTTGCTCCGGATACTTGTGATTATAAGCACAATGATTGTTACAATATAGGGAAGCATATTAAAAAGTGCAACGGAACTTCTGCTGATTCCGGAAATGTAGTTATAAGCGATATAAAGACCGCCAAAAATTATGGAACCTAAAATGCTGAAACTGGGTTTCCAAAGCGCAAAAATTACAAGCGCAATAGCAAGCCAACCACGGTCACCAAAGCCACCGTTTGTCCATGAACCACCTGTGTAGTCCATAATAAAATAAAGACCACCAAGACCTGCAATCATGCCACCGATAACAGTAGCAAGATATTTATATTTTGTAACGCTTATACCTGCAGCATCAGCTGTAGCAGGATTTTCGCCGACGGCTCTTAAATGCAGACCAGTGCGGGTACGGTTTAAAAACCATGTAGCTACAATGGCAATGATTATGGCAAGGTAGACAAGAAAACCGTAGTTAAAGAAAATTTCACCAAACCAGCCTAAGTTTTTCGCAAATGGTAGAGTAACTTTAAAACAGTCAGCACTTGCCTTTACGGAAATGTTACCGCCATTACCTACAATCTGGGTAAGCGAACCACCGAAAAAGTCTCCAAAACCCACACCAAATGTAGTGAGTGCCAAACCTGTTACATTTTGATTTGCGCGGAGTGTAATTGTTAAAAAACTGTAAATGAGCGCGAGAAGTCCTGAGCCTATAAGAGAACACAAAAGAGGAATAATAACGCATAGAGCGGGATTTGGCACCTGTACGGACCTCTCGTAGAGATATGCACCGATGATTCCGGCACTTCCGCCGACATACATTATTCCGGGAATACCAAGGTTCAAATTTCCTGATTTTTCAGTAATTATCTCACCGGTTGAACCAAAGAGGAGAGGGATGCCCTGAACTATTGCTTTGTTAATAATTGTTGCAAACATTATTTTACCTCCTCTTTATGTTTTCTTCTGAAACCTAGTTTATACTGTACAAAGAATTCGCTGCCAATTATAAAGAATAAAATTATGCCGGTGATAATGTCGGCAATACTTTCGTTAAGCTGAAAAGCAGTTGCAATCTCTCCGGCACCTCGGTCAAGAAATACAATCAGGAATGAGGTGAGCACCATAAAACCTGGATTGAACTTTGCAAGCCAAGAGACCATAATGGCAGTAAAACCCATACCGCCTACAATTGCTGTGTTAATTGTATGGTCAGTACCCGAAACGAGAAGGAAACCAGCTACTCCGCAAAGGGCACCGGAAATTGCCATGGTACGGATAATTACTCTTTTAACATTAATTCCTATGTATCTCGCTGTGTTCTGACTTTCACCAACAACAGAAATTTCATAACCCTGTTTGCTATACTTAAGATAAATATATACAACCACGGTAAGCAGTGCTACTACGATAATATTAAGTAAATACTTCTGGCCGAACATAACAGGTAACCAACCGCCATGTGTGTTCATATTGATGATGCCGACATTACTTGAGTTTTTGGGATTTTCCCAAAGGATAACAAAATAGGATACCAGCTGCATTGCAACATAGTTCATCATCAGAGTGAAAAGTGTTTCGTTGGTATCAAATTTTGATTTGAAATATGCCGGAATAACCCCCCATATAAGACCTGCTGCAATACTTGCAAGTGCCGTAATGGGAAGAATCAGATAAGCAGGTAACTTTTCTCCAAAATAAATCATACATGCCGCAGAAGCAAGACCGCCTATAAGAGTCTGACCCTCTGCGCCAATGTTCCAGAATTTCATTTTAAATGCAGGAGTAACTGCCAGGGAAATACAAAGCAGCATAGCAAGCTCCTGAAACATATTCCATATTTTTCTCGACGAGCCAAAGGAGCCTTTAAACATTTCAACATAAACCTGAATAGGGTTATAGCCTGTTAAAAAAACTATTATAAGGCCGCACAACAAAAGTGCGAGAAGTATGGCAACCAAACGAACGCCCCAAGATTTATGCCAAGCCATATCACTTCTTTTTGAAAGCTGGACAAGAGGCTCGTGGTTATGAGCGAGTTTTTCAGTTTTATTCATTGTCAGAAGCCTCCTTTTGTGATTTTGTCATAAGAAGACCGATTTCTTCCTTAGTAGTCTGTCTTGCATCAACAATTCCGCTGATTGAGCCACCACTGAGTACCAAAATACGGTCACAAAGTTCGAGCAAAACATCAAGGTCTTCACCAACAAAAATTACTGCAACGCCTTTCCGTTTCTGGTCATTTAAAAGATTGTATATCGTATATGATGCATTAATGTCGAGACCTCGTACGGGATAAGCTGCCATAAGCACAGTAGGAGCGGAAGAAATCTCGCGGCCTACAAGAACTTTTTGAACATTACCTCCCGAAAGGCGTCTTACGGGAGTAGTTGCACCCGGAGTAACAATTCCCAGGCGTTCAATCAGCTCATCGGCAAGGTCTTTTGGTTCTTTTCTTTCAAGGAAAACCGAGTGACCATTGGTATAACTGCGTAGCATCATGTTATCAATGATATCCATATTTCCTACAAGTCCCATGCCCAGTCTGTCCTCGGGAACAAATGCAAGACGAACGCCCATATCTCGAATTTCAACAGGTGTTTTGTCACGCAGATTTTCAATTTCTCCCGTTTTTGGATCAATATATTCAATCTCACCATTGCTAAGATGCTGAAGTCCGGCAATTGCTTCAAGAAGCTCACGCTGACCACTTCCTGCAATACCTGCAATACCCAAAATTTCACCTGAACGCGCAGTAAATGAGATGTCGTTTAAAACAGAGACTCCCTCTCTGTCAGCACAGTTAATATTTCTGACAGACAGGCGATCTGTAGGATTTTGTGGCTTGTCGCGTTCGATGTTTAAAGTGATTTTCTGACCAACCATCATTTCGGTAAGCTCGGTTTCGTTTGTTTCGGCTGTTATAACAGTCCCGATATATTCGCCCTTGCGAAGAACGGAAACTCTGTCCGAAAGAGAAAGAACCTCGTGAAGCTTGTGAGTGATTATAATAATTGTTTTTCCGTCGTCACGCATACGGCGGAGAACATTAAAAAGTTTCTTTGTTTCCTGAGGGGTTAAAACAGCTGTAGGCTCATCAAGAATAAGAATGTCAGCTCCGCGGTAGAGTACACGAATGATTTCAACAGTTTGTTTCTCGGAAACGGACATTTCATAAACTTTCTTCATGGGGTCTATTGCAAAACCGTAACGCTCCGCAATTTCGCTAACTCGTTTAGCTGCTGATTTTATGTTAAATTTTTCATCGTCTTCAAGACCGAGAATAATGTTTTCTGCTGCTGTGAAAACATCAACAAGTTTAAAATGCTGATGTATCATACCAATTTTATAGTCAAAAGCATCTTTGGGCGAGCGGATTACCACTTCTTTGCCACCAATGAAAATCTGACCTTCGTCGGGGAAATATATTCCCGAAATCATATTCATAAGAGTTGTTTTTCCACTGCCATTTTCACCGAGAATTGAAAGAATTTCGCCTTCATTTGCAGTAAGACAAACATTTTTATTTGCATAGTTTTCGCCAAATTTTTTGGTTATATTTTTCAGCTCTATTGCAACATTATGGATCACTGATATTCCTCCTGTCTTTTACATTAACAAAAAACACAAAAATTATGTCCTTTGTTAATGTAAAGAACATGGGCGGGGCAAAAGACCCCGCCAATATTCTTTATGTTTTATTTATATTACTTTTCTGTAATGCCGTCGATTACGAGATCAAAGTAAGGAGCGCTTCTGAATTCGGATTCGTGGAAGTAACCGTCAGAAACAACTTCTGTATCGCCTGTGAATGCAGCGTCAGAATCAACATCTGCCAGGTAGCTTGTTAAAGCTTCACCTTTAACTGTGAATGTAGCTGTATCGAACACTTTGATTTCACCGGAGATAAGTTTAGCTTTAACTTCTTCAAGTTTAGCTTCTGTACCTTCAGCTGCAACTTTATCGTTAAGACCGAGAGTCATAACAACGCCTTCTTCAAGACCGCCGCAGAAATCCTGTGTGATTTCTTTGCCCTCTGTTGTAGCTGTGATGATGTGTTCAAAGTAAGGCTGCCAGTTGATTTTGGAAGAAATGAGAGCAGAATTAGGACCCCATTCTCTTGTGTCGAGGTTGTATGCAACATTGGGAACGCCTGCTTCTTCACAAGCTTTAGGAGCACCTTCGGAGTCAGCGTGCTGGCTGATAAGGATGCAACCGTCAGCGATGAGAGCGTTAGCCATTTCTTTTTCAGCAGCGATATCAAACCAGGAGTTTGTGTATTTAACATCCATTGTTACAGAAGGGCAAGCATAGCGTGCGCCGAGGAAGAAAGAGGTGAAACCTGATTTAACTTCAGCGTAGGGATGTGCACCAACATAACCAATTTTAGCCTGGTCAGCAGTAATTTTACCGCTTTCAATCATTTCATTGATTTTAAGACCTGCTGCAACACCTGCAAGGAATCTGCCTTCATAGATGGAAGCAAATGCATTGTAGAAGTTGGGGAGCTTTTCTGTATGTGCTTTTGTACCTGTAGCGTGGCAGAACATTACATCAGGGAACTCTTTAGCTGCCTGAATCATAAAGTCTTCATGACCAAAACTGTCAGCGAAAATGAGGTCACAACCAGCGTCAACAAGTTCAGCCGCTGTTTCGTAGCATTTCGCATCTTCAGGGATGTTAACTTTAATCATGATCTGAACATCGCTGAGGCCGAGAGCTTTCTGAGCCGCTAAAGCAGCATCATAGAAGTTTTTGTCGTAGGTGGAGTTCTGGTCATGCAGGAAAATAAATCCTACTTTGAAATCAGCATCTACGGCAGGTGTTGTGTTACCGCAAGCTGCAAAGGCAAGAACCATTACTGCAACAAGGGCAAGTGCAAGAAGTTTTTTCATTTTGGGATACCTCCTAAAAATTTTATAAAATCAGGTTGAAACATCAACCTAAAATTCTTTATTTCATTTTACCAAATCTGACAAAAAAAGCCAATGGCAATATGTTACCAAATATTATAAAATAAATTAGTAATATTAGATAAAATTACTTATCAAAAGGAATACCAAGATGGTCGTAGGCAGATTTTGTTGCCATTCTGCCGCGTGGAGTACGATTTAAAAATCCGAGTTGCATCAGGTAAGGCTCATATACATCCTCAATTGTATTGGCATCCTCGCCGATTGTTGCAGCCAAAGTATCAAGTCCTACGGGGCCGCCACCAAAATGGTTTATTATTGAAAGCAGCATACGGCGATCGACACCGTCAAGTCCGAGCTTGTCAATCTCAAGCATACTGAGAGCCATGTCGGCAATTTTGTCTGTTATAGTTCCATCGCCGCGAATTTGTGCAAAGTCGCGGACGCGTTTTATAAGGCGGTTTGCAATACGCGGGGTGCCTCTTGAGCGGGTTGCAATTTCAAGTGCACCTTTTTCTTCAATACCAACACCTAATATGTTTGCCGAACGCTTTACAATTTGCAGAAGTTCTTCAGTTGAATAAAGTTCCAGACGCATTATCATACCAAACCTGTCACGAAGGGGAGATGATAATGAGCCTGCGCGGGTTGTTGCACCTATAAGAGTAAAGGGTTGCAAATCAAGCCTGATTGAACGGGCGCTCGGACCTTTCCCGATAATAATATCAAGAGCATAGTCTTCCATTGCCGGGTATAATACTTCTTCAACGCTGCGGCTCATGCGATGGATTTCGTCAATGAAAAGCACATCGCCAGGCTGGAGATTGGTGAGGATTGCGGCAAGGTCACCAGGCTTTTCAATTGCCGGACCACTTGTTATACGGATGTTGACATTGAGCTCATTTGCAATGATTCCGGCAAGTGTGGTTTTACCAAGCCCAGGGGGACCATAAAGAAGCACATGGTCAAGTGAATCTCCACGCTGTTTTGCGGCAGATATAAACACACTTAAATTGTCCTTAACCTTGTCCTGACCGACATATTCGCTTAAATTGCGCGGACGGAGAGAATATTCAATTTCAGAATCTTCATTCAAAAAACTTCCCGATACAGAGCGTATATCTTCCATTTAATTACTCCTTACATTGCGCTTTTTAACGCGAGTTTTATAAGTTCTTCGACATTTGTTGCATTTTTTACACTGAGTACAGCATTTCGTGCAGTGGTTTCTGAATATCCGAGCGAAATGAGTGCACCGATTGCCTCATCGGAAATACTTCCGGGAATGGTGGACGGTGTGCTGGTCTCTGGCAGAGAGTCTGCAGAAAAGCCTTTAAGCTTGTCCGCAAGATCCAGAACAATTCGCTGAGCTGTTTTAGCACCGATGCCAGATGCTTTTGTGATTGCTTTTGAATCTCCTGACGAAATAAAGGAAACAATATCGGCAGGAGGAAATGTATCAAGAATAGCTGTTGCGGCTTTGGGACCTACACCCGAAACGGAAAGAAGAAGCTCAAAAAGATGAAGGCTTTCCTCGTTTGAAAACCCGAAAAGTTCAAAAGCATCTTCGCGGATGTGGGTGTAAATATATATTTTCACTTGCGAGTTTAAGGGGAGAGAAGCGCTTTCTCTGAAAGGCATATTAATTTTATATCCGATACCACTGTTTTCCACAATGGCAAAAGCAGAATTAACTGACTCAAGAGAGCCTTTAATATATGAAAACATCTCTTTCACCCCACTAAATAACACATATAATATATTTTAACACAAATCTGTCGTAAAAGCAAGAAAAAAGTGAAATCAATTCATTGTTTTTTAATGAACTGATTTCACTTTCTGTTACGGGTTTTTTTGTATACGCTTCCAAGACGACCATTTACAACATCTGAATAGATTTTTGTGGAAAACTCTGCGGTATGTCCAAGTATTTCCTGAACTGCTGAAACTTCTGCGCCGCTTTCAATTAAATGAACTGCAAAGGAGTGGCGGAGTGTACCGGGAGTAATCTCTTTTTTGATTTTAGCCTTGTCCGCATAGAATTTGATTATTTTCCAAAACCCCTGACGGGACATGCTTCCACCGCTGATGTTAACAAAAAGAAAATCATTTGAGTCGTCTATTAAAATATTACTGCTTCTTAGAGGCAGGTAGTGACGGAGAGCACTGAGTGCAAGACTTCCAAGAGGGATGGTTCTTGCCTTGTTGTCTTTACCGCAGGAAAGTTGTGCCTCATCAAGATTAACATCAGAAATTTTTAATGCAATAAGCTCGGTTACTTTAAGTCCGGTAGCGTATAAAAGCTCAAGCATAGCCTTGTCTCGGCACCCCTTAAAACCTATCGGCTGAGGCTGACTCAAGAGAAGATCTGTTTCTTTAGAAGTCAGAACAGATATATTTCTTTCTGGAAGTTTTGGCGGGCAAATACCATCAAATGGATTTGTTGACAGATTACCATTTGCAACAAGATAGTGGTAATATGCTCTGAGGGAAGCAATGGAACGAAGAACGGAAGAAACAGCCTGTCCAGCTTCTTGCATATATGAAATGTATGAGTTGACAGTTTTTGTATTTACTGAAAGAATATTTAGCTTTTCCGCGGAAATATAGCTGTCAAACTTTTTAAGGTCACGCATATATGAAGCTATTGTGTTGTTAGAAGATTTTTTACTTTCTTTTAAATAACCTGCGAAATCCTCGGAATAGAGCAAAACTGTCACCTCCTTTGTTAAAATGTAAGTTTAAGTAAAAATGAAGTCAGATATGTGTCCAAAAGAGCTGAGCCTGAACATATAAGAATAATCAGTACAAATAGGATAACATATCCGTAGTATTTTTTCTTTTGTGATGCAGCAGCTATGCAGACAAACAAAAGAAAAGGGAAAAATATAATATTTTGTGGCAAGGTAGCAGCAACTGCTGATACAATGCCGGAATTTTTTATAAACCATGCAATCAGATATCCAAACACACAGCCACGGTAGGCAAGTACAACGGCCGAAAAGTAAACAGAAAATCTGGTAAATCCTGAAAGCCATGTTACAAAACAAGGCTTAAAAAAGGATTTGAAAGATTCTGCAAACACAGTAAGTTTCGGGGCGGAAGTAACCGTTGGGATATTTCCGTCTGCACAAAAAAGAGAAAATACCGAGCCAGCAGTAACACCCGAAATAAAGGTAAGCATGAATAAATAGGGCAAAAGCTTGCCCGGTTTTTCAGTATGTGATTTTTTCATAACTCCTCCGCAGAAAAATATTCTATAAAATAAAATATATTCTGTGGAGAAGATTAAAATTACATGGACCTTGATTTATCGGCACACTTTTTAATTGCTTTTATGAATGCCCCACGCAAATCGTTTTTTTCAAGCGAATATACAGCTTCAATGGTTGTTCCACCGGGTGAGCACACACGGTCTTTTAATACACCGGGATGTTCGCCGGTTTCAAGAACTGTTTTTGCAGAGCCAAGAACAGTTTGTGCAGCAAGTGTATATGCCACATCGCGGGGAAGTCCACAGAGCACCCCACCATCAGCCATTGCTTCGATTACCATGTAAATATAAGCGGGACCTGAGCCTGAAACAGCCGTTACTGCATCAATGTATTTTTCGTTTAAAACTACGGTTTTGCCTATAGTTTCAAAAAGCTTGACTGCAATATCCGTGCCGATATCCGAATCACAAATAACAGTCATCCCTTCGCCTACAATAGCAGGAGTGTTGGGCATGACACGAATTACTTTTGCACTGTTACCAAGCCCGTTTTTAAGTTCTGCTACCGATACGCCGGCGGCTATTGATATAAAAAGCTTGTCCAGACCGGCAAAATCAGGAAGAATTTTGCGAAGTATATCCGGTTTTACAGCAAAAATAACAACATCTGAAGACGATACCGCCACCATGTTGTCCGAAGTGATGCTAACGCCTTTTTCTTTGAAGCAGGAGAGCTTTTCCGGCATATAGTCAGATACAATTATGTCTGATGCGGAAATAAAACCGCTTTTAAGTATTCCGTTGAGTATGGCGGTTGCCATGTTGCCGCCACCAATAAAACCAAGCTTCATTTTTTCCTCCTTATGCCGTTGTTAGTAGATTAAACCGGAGCATAATGAATATTAGCCCCGGTCATAATTTTAAAATAGAAAGATAAACACCCTGCCACCGGGCAGGATGATTACCATTACGCGTGTATTTGATATTTTACTAAATTTTCCGACATTTGTCAATGCTTTTTTTAAAGTTACATAATTTTTTTGCAGATTGCACAAATAAGGTCGGCAGTATTTTGTAAATCTTCTGAGTTTGCCATTTCGTTTGAGGTGTGACAATATCTTAATGGAATGGAAACGCCACCAGTTTTTATACCACCGCATGAATACTGAAGATATGACGCATCCGTTCTGCCGAATGTAAGTATTTCCTGCTGAACAGGAATACCGGCAGATTCTGCTGCCTGACTAATGATGTCGCGAACCTCATGGTTTGTAACTATGCCTTTATCCATTATTTTAATGCAGGGACCGTCTCCGAGATTTACCGCCATTTTTTCACAGTCGGGAGTATCCCCCGTACCTGTTACATCCACAGCAAAAGCATAGTCAGGGCAGATATTATATGCCGCAGTTGCTGCTCCACGCAGGCCGATTTCCTCTTGAATGGTAAACACCATGTAAATATCGCAATCTGAATTTTTGAGTTGTTTTGCTGCCTTTATAAGTGCCCAACAACCTGCACGGTTATCAAGACTGCGTGAAATTACTGTATTTCCTGACAGTTCAAAGCTTGACTCAAATCTTCCACACATACCTAAGGGTACTTTTTTTTCGGCAGTTTCCGTATCCTTTGCACCTATGTCGATAAACATATCGGTGATTTTCAAATCCTTGATTTCCTTTTTCTCTCCAGCGGAAACAACACCACAAACACCATTTTCAAAACGGACTCTTGAATTTAAAATGGTCACAGGGGAAATACCTCCTACCGCAGAAAAATATATAAATCCGTTATCGTTTATATAACGCGCCATTATTCCAATTTCGTCCATGTGTGCCGCAAAAAGAATTTTTTTGCCATTTCCGGGAATGTGGAGAGTGAGATTTCCCATTGGGGAAGTGGTAATTTCGCCCAACCCCTCAAGTTCGGATTTTATAAGATTTGTAATTTCAGTCTCTGAGCCCGAAACACCGAATGTATTTGTTAAAGTTTTAAGAAGTTCCATATCAGAATACCTCCAGATGACTTAAATTTTCACATATTTCTTTTGCTAAACGATACATACTTTCATAGTCTGCCTTGTCTATGACAGACACAGGGGAGTGCAGATACCGTGTGGGAACTGAGAGAGCGGCAGCAATAACGCCGTTACCCGTCATCTGTGCCGCGCGGACTTCATTTCCGCCTGATGCAAAGCTTTTTAGCTGACAGGGAATACCTTTTCTTTTGCCAAGCTTTAAGGCAGCTGTTACAAGTTTTCTGTCCGCCATGAAGCCGCCATCCATATATGACAGAGCAACGCCTTTTCCTAAAGTTGTTACATTAAGACCGTTTTCCATATCAGGAATATCTGAACATGTGGTGGTTTCAAGAGCAATGAACACATCGGGCAAAAGTTTTTTTGCGGCAACAGTACCGCCACGCAGACCTACTTCCTCCTGAACAGTGAACACGCACCATGTATCAAATTCAAAATCGGCGGTTTCAAGAAGTCTTAAAAGAGCCGAACAACCGATGCGGTCATCTAGTGCTTTTGCTTTTATATTATTTTCGCCAAACTCGATGCAATCGCTGTCAAATATTATATAATCGCCTTTTTCGGTAAGGCTTTCTGCTTCCTCTTTTGATGATGCACCGATATCTATATACATATCTTTGGATTTCACAGCGCTTTTCCGTTCTTCTGCGGTAGTAAGGTGAACGGCTTTTATTCCGATAACCCCCGGGATATGATTTTTGCCGACAAATACGCGGAGGCCGAGAAGAATTCGTGAGTCGATACCAATGGAGGAAAATTTTAAATATCCATCATCGGTAATTTCGTTCACTAAAAAGCCTACTTCGTCAGTATGAGCGGCAAGCATAAGTTTTTTTTCTGATTTTCGTCCCTTTTTAAAACAAATAAGGTTACCCATATTGTCTGAAGTTATGGAGTCACAATAGGGTTCTGCCTTTGCCCGAATAAATTTTATAACATCATCTTCATAGCTTGACACGCCCGAAAGGGAGATGAGTTCTTTAAGCATGTTCTTCACCTCCGAAAAGGTTTTTTATAAAGGCGGCAATGCCTTTTGACGAGTTTTCAAGGTCAGAAAGTGAGAGAGTTTCAATGGTTGTGTGCATATAACGCAGCGGTACAGACAGTAGCACACAGGGAATTCCGCAAGAGGAAATTTGAATATCCCAGGCATTTGTACCGGTATCGCCTGTTTCCACCTCTGTCTGGTATTCGATATTTTCAGATTCGAGAGTTTTTCTTAAAATGGAAGTGTATTTTCTGTTTAAGTTAGGACCAAGGCAAATTGCTGGACCTTTTCCAAGAATGCAGGTTTTGCTTTTTTCTCCGTCGGGTGTGTCGCCGTGAGTAACATCAACAACAATCGCAAGATCGGGGGAGAGTCTGTCGGCAGAAATTTTTGCACCAAATCTGCCAATTTCTTCAGAGTGACTGGCAACTACGCAGATGTCTGCATTAAGATCAGAATTTTTAAGCTGTTCTATCACCGAAAGATGAACATAAATTCCTGCACGGTCGTCAAGTCCGCCACCGCTGAATTTATCCTTGCCGAGCAAGGTATGTTTTGATTTTACAGATATTGGTGTACCAACGCTCACGAGCTCTTTTAATTTCTCATCAGAAAGACCGGTGTCGATAACCAGGTCATCAAGCTTTATGCCTTTTTGCATATCTTCACGGGAAAGAATGTGAGGCGGTTTTGCACCTATTACACCGAAAACATCTTTCTTGCCATGGATTATAACTTCCTGGCAGGGGAGAACTCTGGAGTCAAAGCCGCCAAGCGTTGCAAAAGACAAAAATCCGTTTCCTGCAAAATCTTTTACAATAAGCCCGATTGTGTCAAGATGGGCATCAAGCATGATAAGCGGAGCGTCTTTTTTGCCGCAACGCAGATACCCTATTACATTGCCCGAGGGGTCAACAGAGCAATCTGTAAGATATCGCTCGAAAATGTTTTTTAATTTTTCTGTGCCGGTATGATGAAAACCGGAAAGGGCATTTATATTACATAATTCTTTAAGAAGTTCCAAAAAATCATCTCCTTAAACTGATGGACAGGCATAAATTACCTGTCCTCCAGCTGATAAATTATATTTGATAAAACCGCAAGTGGCGCAGTTTCTGTACGCAGAATACGAGGGCCTAATGTAACAGAATTTGCGCCTGAGCTTTTAAGCAAGGCAATTTCTTCTTCTGCTATGCCGCCCTCCGGACCGATAAATATATTAACAGTTTTTGCATCGTTGTTCTCAAACAGTAATTTCTTGAGAGAAACTTCCGTTTCAAGCTCGTAGCAGGCTATAGGTAGGTCGCAATCTGCAAAAACTTTTACTGCATCTTTAAAATCCATGGGCGCACAAACCTTGGGAATAAGTCCCCTGCCTGACTGTTTTGCCGCAGACTCAGCAATTTTATTCCAACGGTCTGTTTTTGATGCGGATTTTGCCGCAGGAATTTTCACTATACATCTGGATGACTGAACAGGTATTATTTCAGCTATACCAAGCTCAACTGTTTTCTGAATAATATATTCAAATTTATCACCCTTGGGCATACATTGGAAAAGTCTTATTTTAACTGATGGTTCGGCTTCGCAGGGAATTCTTTCTGTAATTTCGCCCAAAACTTCTTCCCTCGAAAGGGAAGTGAGTTTGGTAATGCAGTCAATACCGTCATCGTTGCATACAATGATTTCTTCCCCAGGTTTAAGGCGAAGAACATCTGTTATATGATGAGCATCAGCACCGGAAATTATTACATTGTTGCCATGTGTTTCTGCAAAAAATCTTCTCATGATTTTATTTTGTGCAGACAATAGCTGCCCATTCTCCTTCTCTTATCACACGCTCAATTTTAAAACCGTATTTTGTAAGTGCGTTTTTGACATCGTCTATACGATGTTCAATGATTCCGGATGTTATGTATATGCCGTCCTCTGCCATAAAATTACCGGCTGACTCTGAAAGCATAATTACTGCGTCAGCAATTATATTTGCAATTACAATTGAATATTTACCGGTAATTCCTGTTGTAAGGTCACAACAGCGGATGTCAATTTTATCAGCAACTCCGTTAAGCTCTGCATTTTCCTTTGCAACCTTTACAGCAACGCTGTCAATGTCGGAGGCAACAATTTTGCCGCAACCGAGTTTTGCCGCACCGACAGATAATATTCCACTTCCTGTGCCTATATCCAGCAGAGTGGACTCAGGGGTTACAAATTCTTCTAAAAGAGCAAGACACATTCTGGTAGTTTCGTGAGTACCTGTGCCGAAAGCCATGCCGGGATCAAGCTCTATAACAACATCACGACTGTCATCAACTATTTCTTCCCATTGGGGTTTTATTATAATCCGTTTACCAACAGGAACGGGTTTATAATATTTCTTCCATTCGTTTTCCCAGTCCTGTTCATGAACCTCTTTATATGAAATCTCTAGACCGGAAATGTCAGTCAGACCGTCAAGGGATTTGATACCTTCTTCAATGATTTTAAGAGTTTCGGGAATGTCTGTTTCAGGTGGATAGTAAGCCTTTAAGGTAGCATATTCCACCTCATACTGCTGGCGGACATGGTCATCTAAAACATCCCATGCAGAGGTGAGCCTTTGGGACTCGTCAAGCAGGGAAGAGTCTGTTATAGATACGCCACCGACACCCGTTGCATATAAAACTCCGCTTGCCATTTCAACTGCCTCGGGAGAAATTTTAACTGTTATTTCAGTCCAGTTCATAATATTACCTCATTAGTCAAAGAAATCTTTCAGTTTTTCACTGAATTTTTTCTTTTTATTATAGTTTTTATCGCTAAGCTGCTCAGCAAATTTTTCAAGAGTGTCCTTTTGTTCGGAGGTTAAATTTTTTGGAACCTCTACAATTATTGTAACATACTGGTCACCAGGATTTTTTGTGCGGAGACTGGGAATACCTTTGCCCCTGAGTCTGAATTCTGTTCCCGGCTGAGTTCCTTCGGGAATGGTCATTTTAACCTTGCCGTGGATTGTGGGAACATCAATTTCAGCGCCAAGTGCCGCTTGAACGAATGTTATAGGAATACTGCAAAGAACGCTTGTGCCCTGTCTTTCAAAGATGGTGTGCGGACGGATGTGAATGGTAACATAAAGGTCACCTGCAGGACCTCCTCTTGATCCTGCATCACCTTTTCCAGCAACGGAAATGGTCTGTCCGTCATCAATGCCGGCAGGAATATTCACAGTTTCAGTAACCTTGCGGCGAACCTTGCCTTTACCGTCACAGGTTGAACATTTTTCCTTTATTATTTTACCGCTACCGCCACAGACTGAACATGGAGAAGTTGTCTGGAACTGACCAAAGGGTGTTCTCTGAACACTTCTTACCTGACCTGAACCGCCACAGTTTGAACAAGTTTCAGGGGAAGTTCCTTTTTTAGCACCGCTGCCACCACAATCGGGACAATTTTCCACATGGGAATAATTAATATCACGGGTTACGCCAAAAGCGGCTTCTTCAAAGGATATAACCTCAGTAACTTCAATGTCACGACCGCGGACAGGTCCGTTTCTGCGCGATGCACTTCTGCCACCGCCAAAAAAGCTGCCGAATATGTCGCCAATATCATCAAAACCGCCAAAACCACCGAAACCTCCTGCTCCGCCACCAAATCCTTGCGGACCGTCGTGACCGAACTGGTCGTAGTTTGCTTTTTTCTGTGGGTCGCTTAAAACTTCGTAGGCTTCGCTGAGCTCTTTAAATTTTTCCTCAGCTTCTTTATCTCCGGGGTGCAGATCGGGATGATACTGTTTTGCAAGCTTGCGGTATGCTTTTTTCATCTCGTCGGCTGACGCACTCTTGTCAACACCGAGCACCTCATAATAATCTCTTTTATTTGCCATTTTTTCCTCCAAAACCCTTATACGCCCACACAGTTTTTCTGTGTGGGCGTGGGTAGTAAACACTTAATTAGATTTCTTTAAAATCTGCGTCCTGAGCATCGCTTTGAGCATCTGAGCCCATGTCTGCACCCATGTCGGGGGCACCATCAGGATTTGCAGCCTGAGCCTGCTGATACATCTTTGTGGACATTTCGTGGAATTTCTGTGTGAGCTGTTCAGTAGCAGCTTTGATAGCATCATTATCTGTGCCTTCAAGTGCTTTTTTAACCTTATCAAGCTCAGCTTCAATAGCAGTTTTATCTTCAGCAGGAAGCTTGTCGCCATTTTCCTTTAAGATTTTTTCTGTCTGATAAACCATGGAATCTGCATTATTGCGGATGTCAATGGCTTCTTTGCGCTTTTTATCTTCTTCGGCAAATTTTTCAGCCTCTTTTACAGCCTTGTCAATTTCGTCATCACTTAAGTTTGTGGAAGCTGTGATTGTGATATCCTGAGCGTTTCCTGTTCCGAGGTCTTTGGCGGAAACATGAACAATACCATTTGCGTCAATATCGAAAGTTACTTCAATCTGAGGAACGCCTCTGGGAGCAGGAGCAATACCTGTAAGCTGGAATCTGCCGAGAGTTTTGTTGTATTCAGCCATTTCTCGTTCACCCTGAAGAATGTGAATATCAACTGCAGGCTGATTGTCTGCTGCTGTTGAGAATACCTGACTTTTCTTTGTAGGAATTGTTGTATTTCTTTCAATAAGCTTTGTGAATACGCCACCTAAAGTTTCAAGACCGAGAGAAAGGGGAGTAACATCAAGAAGAACCAGGTCCTGAACATCGCCGGCAAGTACACCTGCCTGAATAGCTGCGCCCATAGCAACACATTCATCCGGGTTAATGCCCTTGTGAGGCTCTTTATTTATAAGCTTTTTAACAGCTTCCTGAACAGCAGGAATTCTTGTAGAACCACCAACAAGCAGAATTTTATCTATCTGTGAGGGGTTAAGACCTGCATCGGAAAGTGCTTTTCTTACGGGTTCCATTGTTTTTTCAACAAGGTCATCTGTCAGCTCATCAAACTTAGCTTTTGTAAGTGTGAGGTCGAGGTGTTTGGGACCTGTTGCATCTGCTGTAATAAAGGGAAGGTTAATGTTTGTTGTGGAAACGCCCGAAAGCTCAATTTTAGCTTTTTCAGCAGCTTCTTTAAGGCGCTGCATAGCGCTCTTGTCGTTTGTTAAGTCTATGCCGGAATCTTTTTTGAATTCAGCAGCAATCCAGTCCATAATTCTCTGGTCAAAGTCATCTCCACCAAGCTTGTTGTTGCCGCTTGTTGCAAGAACTTCAAAAATTCCATCGCCTATTTCAAGAATGGATACATCGAATGTACCGCCACCAAGGTCATAAACCATAACCTTCTGGTCGTTATCTTTATCCATGCCATAAGCAAGTGCTGCAGCAGTAGGTTCGTTTATAATTCGAAGCACTTCAAGACCAGCAATTTTACCTGCATCTTTAGTAGCCTGTCTCTGGCTGTCACTGAAGTAGGCGGGAACTGTGATAACTGCCTGAGTTACAGTTTCGCCAAGGTATGCTTCAGCATCAGCTTTGAGCTTCTGGAGAACCATAGCAGATATTTCCTGAGGGGAGAAAGCTTTATCATCAATCTGCACCTTTCTGTCACTACCCATATCTCTTTTGATGGAGATAATTGTTCTGTCGGGGTTTGTAACCGCCTGTCTTTTAGCGACCTGACCAACAAGTCTTTCACCTGTTTTGCTGAATGCCACAACAGACGGAGTTGTTCTGGCTCCTTCTGCATTTGCTATAACAACAGGCTCGCCGCCTTCCATAACCGATACACAAGAGTTTGTTGTACCAAGGTCAATACCAATAATTTTGCTCATTTTCTTTTCCTCCTAATATATGTTAGTTTGCCACTTTTACCATGCTGTGGCGAATAATTTTTTCTTTATATTTATAACCGGGCATAAGTTCTTCGACAATCATATTGTCCCCGACGGAGTCGTCATCAATATGCATAACTGCATTGTGAAGATTAGGGTCAAATTCTGTGCCGACAGCCGGAATTTTTTCTATGCCAATATTGGCAAATGCTTCGTCAAACTGACGAGCGATAAGCATAAAGCCTTGCTTTGCGGGATTGTCATCTTCTCCGTCGAGAGCAGCAATCGCACGGGCAAGGTTATCCATTGCGGGAAGCAGATGCATCACAGCATCACCAACACTCTGTGCAGCTATCATATCACGCTCTTTAATTGTACGCTTTCTGAAATTATCATATTCTGCTGCAAGCCGCATAAGTTTATCTTCATATTCGGCTTTTATGGATTCGCAGGTAACCTGCGGTGTTTCTTCAGCCACTTCTTCAGAAACTTCTTCTATAATTTCTTCTTTTTCATTCTTCTCTTTCATTTGTCAAGCTCCTTTCATTTCCGCCAAGGCTATTGCTCAGTTCATCTTTGAGATATTCGAGCATGGATACAGCCTTTGAATAATCCATTCTTTTTGGACCGACAAGAGCGATTCGGCCTGCCTTGCCGCTGATGTTATAGCTTAAAACTGCCATACTGCAATCGCCAAGTTCTTCAAATGGGTTTTCGTGGCCGATTAATACACTGATGCCGTTTTCCTCAAGAGGGATTGTGGCAAGAGAACGGATATTATTTTTATTGTGCATAAAGTTTAAAACTTTTTTAGCTTTTTCAACATCTGAGTATTCGGGGAAATTTAAAAGGTTTGCACTGCCGTCAACGGCAAATCTGTGACCATCATCGCAAGTAACCTCGCTTATAAATTCCATTATTCCATCAATAAGCTGCTTGTTGTCTGTAGAAAGAAGTTTTATTGACATTATAAGGTCAAGCGTTATATCTGAAACGGAAAGTCCTGAAAGCTTTGAGGTTAAAATGCCTGTAAGTGCCGCAACCTGATTTTCTGTAATTCCCGCGGTCTGTATAAGTTTGGTTTTTATTGAACCGTCCTGCAAAACAAGAAGCACAACCACGCGACTGCTGTTTATATATAGAACCTGAACAGAATCAATAATTACTTTTCCGGACGATGAGCTTACCGAAAGGGCAGCATATGATGAAATATGTGCAAGCACCGAGGAAAGCTCGGACAAAGTATCGTTTGCTTCCTTCATTTTTTTTACGAGAGTTTCGTGCATTGAAAGCATTTCGGATATTGTCAGTTTGTATTTGCTGAGCATACTGTCAACATACACTCTGTATCCTAGGTCGGACGGAATTCGGCCTGCCGAAGAATGGGGCTGATAAAGGTAACCCAATTCTTCAAGGTCTGCCATTTCGTTTCTGATAGTGGCGGAGCTGAGACTCGGTATATGATTTTTTGAAATTGTCCTCGAACCAACCGGTTCGGCGGTTTTGATATAATCTTTGATTATTGCCTGCAAGATTTTTCTTTTGCGGTCACCAAGCTGCATAAAATCACCACCGTTTTTGGATATTAGCACTCGTTGGTGGTGAGTGCTAATAATACTATAATACTTTTTTTTGGTAATGTCAATAGAAATTTGCTAATATTTTAAAATTCATCCATGAAAGTTTCAAGGCTATATTCCATAGCATCAAGGCTGTCTATATTTATGCTGCCATTGTCAAGCCGTTTATCCGAGCCGGATGCATTATCCCATACAGCAGAGGAAAGAGCTTCAATAACATGCTTGCAATTTTTTAAAATATAAAAACGACTGTGAGACATAGCTGAGCAAACAAAGCGAATTCTGTCATTAACGGCGCGTTTTCTTGCATTGCGAACATCTATGCCCAGCAGGTTATCTAATGCAGCTGTTTCAAGTCCGTTTATAAGTGTGGTTTCTGCATTATCACAATAAACATCATAAATGTTGTATCTGGCTTTGCAACGCGATACAAATTCAACAAAATAGTCCTCCAGTCGTTTAGGTGAAATTTCCTCTCTTATATAGAATTCATCAAGAACAATAATTTTATCCATATTATGGGTAAAACCACTGCACACAAAGGCATGTGCTGATTTGTTACCGCCAAAGTCTATGCCGATACATGCAAAGGATATTTCGTCGGGAGATATGCCAGGCAGGATAAATTCGTCAGGTCTGTCTGCAAAACTGCGGTATATAATTCCCTCTGCTGCTTTCCATTTGCCGAGAATAAATCTGTCATAGTAAACGCCAGTATATTCCTTTTTCAGGCTTTTTACATATGACCGGTCAAGAAAAGTATTGTCGCTCAAAAGAAAATTTTCCACCAGCATATCAAGCTCGTTTTTTCGGTCAATATATTTCTTTTTAAGCCAATGATACGGACTGTCCGGGTTGGTTGTTGCAAAAAGTTTTGCTCCTTTTTCACTAAGTCGGGACAAAAGCATTACAAAAAAGCTTTCGTTAAATAGTGTAAGCTCGTCGCAGTAAGCACCCATAAGTGTCATGCCTCGTATTTTACTTTCTGAGCGACAGTCATTAGCCCCCTCAAAATAAATTTTTCTACCAAAAAGCCTGCCCTCCTTTTTAGCGATAGAGTAGAAGAAATTGTCAGGGCCAACCAACTGTTCAAGTAGAGTTAGTACATTTCTATCAAGAGAGACGAGCGTTTTTGAAGCCATAAGATAGGAAGAGGTTTTCGGACTTGATGCCACCCAAAATGCCCAGAGAACAAGGCTAATCCATGTTTTTCCGCTTCTGACACTGCCTGTTAAAATGTTTAATCTCCTGAGTTTTCCGCTTTTCCATTTTTTCATAAGCTTAAGTTGTTTTTTGCTGTAAATCATAAAAGCACTTCCTTTCAATCTTTAAAAATAACCTTTGAAAGGAAGTTATAACTATCAACTTAAAAAATATTGCATTGGGGGAGCGTTTGTGTTATAATTAATGAACAAAGAAGCTTATTATATAAAAGCACTTAAGAGATATCGCTCTTTCAAGCACTGTGACAATTAACAGAGTCACAAAAATGATCTTAAAAGCAAGTGTTTTTACTTATGTTAAAATGATTTCTTGCATATAAAATGTACACGGATTGTAAAATCGATTATATCTAAACCAGAGAAAGGAAGATGAATTATGTCGAAT
This sequence comes from Clostridia bacterium, assembly GCA_045648785.1. GTDB lineage: Bacteria > Bacillota > Clostridia > RUG12999 > RUG12999 > RGIG7450. The sequence continues at coordinate 63,997 of JAZROP010000036.1, forward strand.
ATATGGCACGATATTTCACCGAAAAGAATAAATGCGGATGATTTTATCTGCGTTGTAGAAATTTCAAAAGGCAGCAAGAAAAAATATGAACTGGACAAGGAAACAGGATATCTTCTGCTTGACAGGATTTTGTACACATCAACGCATTATCCTGCAAACTATGGATTTATTCCGCGTACATACGGCGATGATAACGACCCGCTTGATGTTCTTTTGCTTTGCACAGAACAGATTGAACCGATGACACTTGTCCGAGCATATCCTATAGGGGTTATTTCTATGGTTGATAATGGCAGAAATGACGAGAAAATTATAGCAATTCCGTTTAACGACCCCTATTATAACATATATAAAGACATCAATGATTTGCCCAATCATGTGTTTGATGAAATGCGTCATTTCTTCGCGGTTTATAAAAATCTTGAAAACAAAACAACTGCAGTAAATGAGGTTAGCGGTTGCGAGCAGGCAAAGAAAATTATTAAAGCATCAATTGAAAATTATGTGGAAAAATTCTGCAAATAATTCTGTGTATCCTGAGTGAAATTAAAAAATTGATAAGAGATGAATAAAAAAGGACAGTTTTAAAACTGTCCTTTATATTTTTAACCTATAAGTATATCAATAAGCTTATGTCCTTCTTCTATGAAAAGTCCTGTGGACGCAGCATATTTTTCTGTATAAACTGCATCAGGATTGTTTTTCTCATCATTGCTTCTGTAAATGAGGAATGGAACGGGTTCTCTTGAATGAGTTTTTGTTGCAATTGGTGTAGGATGGTCGGGCAAAATCATAATGGAGTAGTCAATTTTTGCCTCATCAAATCTTCCAAGCAGATATTTTAACACTCTTTCATCAAGATAACCGATAGATTTAATTTTATCATCTGCATCGCCATGATGACCACATTCATCCGGTGCTTCAAAGTGAAGATAAACAAAATCCGAGTCGCCGAGAAGAGCGTCTGCCGCCGCTTTTGCTTTGCCCTCAAAATTTGTGTTTATATTGCCTGTGACATTTTCAACCTCAATAACATTCATGCCTGCGCAAAAGCCTATGCCTTTTACAAGGTCAACTGCAGAAACTACACTGCCTTTGAGACCTGTTTTCTTCTCAAAGTTTTCTACCATAGGTTTTGTACCTTCGCCCCATAGCCATATTGAGTTTGCGGGGTTAAGACCGCGCTCAATTCTCTTGAGGTTGACGGGATGGTCTTTCAATATCTCGTAGCTCTTTTTCATCATTTCGCAAAAGAGTGGTTCGCTCGGCATATATTCAGTGATTTTTCTGTCTGAAATATCGTGTGGTGGTGTGAGTGTAAATTTTTTGTCACATCCGTGCCATACCAGAAGGTGACGGTAGGAAATACCTGCGTGGAATTCCTGAATTTCTGTACCAAGATGCTCGGAAACAGATTTTATAAGCTCAGCGGCTTCTTCGGTTGTAATTTCACCGGAAGAATAGTCCACCATTGTTTTGTTTTCATAAATCTCATCGTCTGATAGAGTTACAAGATTGCAGCGGAAAGTCATATCATCATCTGCAAGCTCAACGCCAATGCTTGCCGCTTCAAGAGGGGAACGGCCTGTATAACATTCCAGAGTGTTGTAACCCATAACAGAAAGGTTTGCAACATCGCTGCCCGGTTTTAAACTGTCCGGAACAGTTTTAACCATACCAAGAGTACCTTTTTTTGCTAGAGTATCCATCAGCGGCTTTTCTGCAAGCTCGAGAGGGGTTTTATTGTCATATCCGGGAAGCGGAAGGTCAGCCATACCGTCGCCCAGAAGAATTAAATATTTCATATGTATTCCTCCTTTGTTATTAAAACAGTATATCACTTATTGCGTAAATTGGCAAGAGAAATTTTATATGATGTAAAAAAATATAAAAACATCTTGATTTTACATATAAAAAATGGTAAAATATATATTAATTGTTTTCAAAATGGGATAAGAGGAGGAAAAATCATGTCTAAAGTTGCAATTCTCGGATACGGAGTTGTCGGCTCGGGTGTTTATGAAATTCTTAAAAACACTGCAGAGCAGGTTGCAAAAAATGCAGGCAAGGCCGTTGAAGTAAAATATATTCTTGATATCAGGGATTTTGAAAATCATCCCGAAAAACATTTGTTTGTAAAGGATTTTGCAACCATTTTGGCTGATGCCGAGGTTGATATTGTTGCTGAGGTAATAGGCGGCGCAACAGTTGCATACGAATTTACAAAGGCGGCTCTTGAAGCAGGTAAAAATGTTGTTACCTCAAATAAAGAGCTTGTGGCTACACATGGTACAGAACTTTTGAAAATTGCTCAGGACAAAGGCGTAAGCTATCTTTTTGAAGCGAGCGTTGGCGGAGGTATTCCGCTCATTCATCCGATGCACAGATGCCTCACAGGTAACAATATAAGCAAAATAATGGGTATTTTAAATGGTACTACAAACTATATACTCACAAGTATGCTTAAGGATAACAAAAGTTTTGAGGATGCACTCAAGGATGCTCAGGCAAAAGGCTATGCCGAAGCAAATCCGGCTGCTGATGTAGAAGGTATTGATGCTTGCAGAAAAATTGCAATACTGTCTTCTCTGGCATATGGTAAAAGTATCAGCTGCGGAGATATTCACACCGAAGGTATAACAAAAATCTCACTTGCTGATGCCAAATATGCTGAAAAGGCAGGATATGCTGTTAAGCTTATAGGATATTGTTCAAAAAATGGTGATAAAGTGGAAGTATGGGTTGGACCTATGCTTATTCCCGGTCATATGCCTCTTTCAAAGGTTGACGATGTATTTAATGCCGGTATGGTTACAGGCGATAATGTGGGCGATGTTATGTTTTATGGCAGAGGTGCGGGAATGCTTCCTACAGCAAGTGCAGTTGTAGGTGATATTATTGATATCGCAACAGGAAGTTGCAAATGTGCACCCATCTCCTGGACGGGACCCGATATGACAGTTGTAGATTACGGCGAAACCGTTTCAAAATATTATGTAAGAGCAGCAGCGGAAGATATTGAGGCGGCAAAAACATTTTTTGCAAATGCAGAATATATTGAAACCGGGGCAACTGAAATTGCATTTATAACAGCAAAAGAAATGCATCGTAGCCTTGAAGAAAAATTAGCAAAATTCAGTGATGTAAAAACTTGTATTAAAGTATATGAAGATTAATGAATTGGAGGAATAGATAATGGCATTAATTGTTCAGAAATTCGGCGGCAGCTCAGTTGCCAATGCCGAGAAAATATTCAATGTTGCCGGCAGAGTTACAGAAACTTACGATAACGGCAACGATGTTGTGGTTGTTGTTTCGGCAATGGGGGATACAACAGATGAGCTTATTGAAAAAGCAATGGAAATCAATCCAAAAGGGTCGAAAAGAGAAATGGATATGCTCCTTTCCACAGGAGAACAGGTAACAATTTCTCTGCTTGCAATGGCTATAGAAAAAATGGGATATCCTGTTATTTCACTTACAGGCTGGCAGATTGGTATGAAAACCGATTCCCATTACAGCAATGCAAGAATACATAAGGTTGATGCTGAAAGAATTCACACAGAGCTTGACAAGAAAAGAATTGTTATCGTAGCAGGATTCCAGGGCATAAATAAATATGACGATATCACAACTCTCGGTCGTGGCGGCAGTGATACAACAGCGGTAGCAATTGCAGCGGCGCTCCATGCTGACCTTTGCGAAATCTACACAGACGTTGACGGTGTTTATACAACAGACCCGAGAATTTGCAAAAATGCACAGAAGCTTGACACAGTTTCTTATGACGAAATGCTTGAACTTGCAAGTCTGGGCGCAAATGTGCTTCACAACAGGTCGGTTGAAATGGCAAAAAAATATCATGTTAATCTGGCAGTAAAATCAAGCTTCAACAAGGTTGAAGGAACATATGTTAAGGAGGCAGTCAAAGTGGAAAAAATGATGGTTAAGGGCGTTGCCCGTGATAATGATGTAGCAAGAATTGCAGTTGTAGGTCTTGAAGACAGACCGGGAACAGCATTTAATATTTTCTCAAAACTGGCTAAAGAAAAAATTAATGTTGATATTATCCTTCAGTCTATCGGCAGAGGCGGCAAAAAGGATATTGCATTCACAGTAACCGAAGGCAATATGGAAAAAGCTCTCGCAATTATTGAAGAAAACAAAGACATTATCGGGTTTGAATCTCTTGAGCACAGAACAGATGTTTCAAAGGTTTCCATCGTTGGTGCTGGTATGGTTAACAACCCTGGCGTTGCTTCTATGATGTTTGAAGCTCTTTACAACGCGGGAATCAACATTAATATGATTTCCACATCCGAAATCAAGGTTTCTGTTCTTATTGACCAGGCAGATTCCGAAAAAGCTGTTAAAGCTATTCACGACAAATTCTTAGGATAATGATTTATATTACAGACATAAAGCCCCTGTTTGGCGACAGCCTCTTTCAGGGGCTTTATCTTAAAACGAACAGCCATTTTAGGGACAAAATTGATAAAAAGCGGCTTTTAGAGGATAAATGCAGAACTCTTGCAGGAGCAGAGCTTTTAAAAAAAGGGCTTAAAAAAATGGGTATAGATTCCGATATTGTGACTATAAATACCAGCCCCAAAGGAAAACCGTATATAGATGGAGTTTTCTTCAATATTTCCCACTCAGGGGATAAGACGGTTTGTGCTTTCGGCACAAACGAAATTGGTGTAGATATTGAAAAAATAAAACCCCTTTCGGAAAAACTGATGGATAAAATTGCCCTGCCGGGCGAGCGTGCAAAAATATCTACAGCTAAACAGATTGTCCGCCTCTGGACAAGAAAAGAGGCTCTTGCCAAATGCGTAGGCGAGGGACTCGGCGAAGAAATTTTCAAAACCGACCTTTCGGAAGATGTTGTCCGATACCGTGGAATGACCTATCGACTTAAAAGCTTTGAACTTGGCGAATATATGCTTTCAGTCTGCAGTGAATTTGATTTTCCACCCGAAAAAATTGTGAATATAAGTATATAAAAGCTGTTCAATACAAGAGCAAGCTCAGGAAGGATTTTAGAAATGAAACGGGTGTTTCAATAGGAAAGTATATTGATGATATGGTGTTTTTTAAAGCAAAAAGCTTGCTCAGTAAAGACTATCTTTCGATAAATGAGATAAGTCAGAAGTTAGGATTTTGCGACTAATTTTATTTTTCGCGGCGATTTAAAGAGAGATTTGGTAATCCGCCGTCGGAATATGGTAAAAAAATTTCAATTGAAAAGAATAAGGGAGAATAAAAATGAAGGTATTGCTTATTAACGGAAGCCCCCATAAAAATGGTTGTACAAATGAGGCTCTGTGTGAGGTTTCAGAGGCACTTGAAAAAAACGGAATTGAAACAGTAATGGTTCATATCGGTACAAAACCAATTGCCGGTTGCATAGCATGTAAAAGCTGCACAAAAACAGGCAAATGCTTTGTGAATGAAGATAAGGTGAACGAGGTTATTGATATGCTGCCGGAAATTGACGGCATAGTTGTAGGTTCACCGGTTTATTATGCTGCACCAAGTGGACAAATCTCAGCTTTTTTAGACCGACTTTTCTATGCCGGCAGTGGTTTTGCGGGTAAGGTTGGTGCTGCTGTTGTATCCTGTCGCAGAGGTGGTGCATCGGCGGCATTTGATGTACTGAATAAATATTTTACAATAAACTGTATGCCGGTCGCTCCGTCCCAGTATTGGAATCAGGTGCACGGTTCAACGCCTGAAGATGTCCGAAAGGATGAAGAAGGTATGCAGACTATGAGGACACTCGGCAATAATATGGCGTGGCTTATAAAATGTATTAAGCTGGGCAAGGAAAACGGTGTTCCTGTTCCTGAAAGAGAACCTCAGATCAGAACAAGTTTTATCAGATAAACACTTGAAATACTACGGAAAATGTGTTAAAATGTGAACCGGAGGAGAAAATTATGGTTCTTGCGATAGATATAGGAAACACAAATATTGTTATAGGTGGTTTTTCGGAGGATGAGCTGAAATTTGTGGCGAGAATTGCCACAAGTGTCACCAATACCGAGGACGAGTATGCAGCGAAAATTTTAGGAGTGCTTTCAATGCATGGAGTTGATATTCCTGAAATAAAAGGAGCAATTATTTCTTCGGTTGTTCCACCGCTGAACGGAGTAATGAAAAAAGCCGTAAAATATGCTTACGGAGCCGATGCAATTATGGTTGGTCCTGGGATTAAAACGGGTATAAATATCCGTTGCGATAATCCGTCAAGCGTTGGTGCAGACCTCATATGTGCTTGTGTTGCTGCTCATCATATATACGGAAGTCCGTCTCTGGTTATTGATATGGGAACAGCGACTAAAATGATGCTGATGGACCAAACTGGCTGTTTCTGCGGAGTTTCCATTATTCCCGGTGTAAACATAGGGCTAAAGGCACTTTCGAGCGGAACAGCTCAGCTTCCGCACATTGCACTTGAAGCACCCAAATCGGTTATTGGTAAAAATACCGTGGATGCAATGCAGTCGGGTGTTGTGTTTGGTAATGCAAGTATGATTGACGGAATGATAGACCGATTTAATAATGAAATGGGTGAGGAGATGAAAGTTTATGCCACGGGCGGTCTTTCCTCCACAATTATTAAACATTGTAAACATGCTATAACGCTTGATGAAAATCTGGTTTTAAAAGGACTTAATATTTTATACAATAAAAATGTGTGATATTATCACGAATGGGTGATATAGAAAATTTATGCGTTGCATCCCGATAAAGGGAGCGACAGCAAGGAGGATTTTTTATGACAAACAAAGGAAGAATGACCACGCAAACAATGGTAATGGGTGCGATTTTAACAGCGCTCGTAATTGTACTTCAGTACATAAGCCTTGTGGTCAAAGTAGGACCGGTTCCGCTTACACTTGTACTCGTACCGGTTATCATTGGGGCAGCCTCGGGAGGCTGCGGTATGGGAGCATGGCTCGGATTTGTATTTGGCTTTGCAGTGCTTATCAGCGGCGCGGGAGAACCGTTTTTTACAATTAATCCGCTGGGAACAAT
>JAZROP010000037.1:0-1562 GCA_045648785.1 Clostridia bacterium
ACCAGAATCATATGACCGGTAGAGCTGATGGGCAGCCACTCGGTTATTCCCTCAACTATACCAAGAAAAATCGATTTTAATATCTCCATAGCTTACACCAACGGATTAGGTCTGTAAATAAGGTGGAAGATGTTACCTTCAATGTCGCGGAAGAAGAAGGTTCTTATACCGTTTTTCTCCTTAACATCCGTTACCACCTCAACACCCTCGTTTTTAAGTTTTTCAACCATTTTGTCAAATCCGTCGTCTGTTACAGAAAGCGCAAAATGTCTTACACCGCTGTCATTAGGCTCATTTTTGCCCATATCTTTATCAGCCGCAATAATTTCTATCATACTTCCGTCGGGAGCGGCAACAAAATATGTACCCTTGCCGTTGTCATAAACAACTTTAAAATCAAACATTTTAACATACCAATCTTTGAGTGCCGCTGTGTCTTTAGCGCAAACTGCAATGTGTTCAATACCTGTAATCACTTTTTCTTCCCCCTATACATTAAATCTGAATAAAATTATATCGCCATCTTTAACAACATATTCCTTACCCTCTAGGCGTACAAGACCTTTTTCTCTTGCTGCAGCCATCGTGCCACTTGAAATAAGGTCATCATAGGATATGGTTTCAGCACGGATAAACCCTCTTTCAAAATCGGAATGGATTTTTCCCGCTGCCTGAGGAGCTTTTGTGCCTTTTGTAATTGTCCACGCACGAACCTCCGGTTCCCCGGCTGTGAGATAACTTATAAGTCCCAGCAAACGGTAGCTTGCAGCAACAAGTCTGTCAAGACCAGATTCACTCAGTCCCATATCTTCAAGGAACATTTGCTTATCCTCCGGCTCAAGCTGAGAAATTTCTTCCTCAATCTTCGCAGAAATTGGCAGAACCTCTGCTCCCTCTTTTTCCGCAAGCTCTTTTAAAGCTTTTATATACTCATTACTTTCTATTCCGTTAACAAAATCGTCCTCAGACACATTTGCCGCATAAATAACCGCTTTTTTTGTGAGAAGGGGCATTTCTTTCAAAAGAGACTCTCCCTCATCGTCAAGCTCAACAGTTCTTGCCGCTTTTCCTGCCTCAAGTGCTTCAAAAAGTGCCTCAAGAGTTTTTACCTGTGCAGCATATTTTTTCTCTCCTGTTTTAACAAGCTTACGGGTTTTGTCAAGTCGTTTTTCAACCATTTCAAGGTCAGCAAAAACAAGTTCGTAGTTTATTGTTTCAATGTCACGCATGGGGTTAACGCTACCATCAACATGAACAATATTTCCGTCATCAAAGCAGCGGACAACATGAACAATTGCATCAACCTCCCTGATGTGGGACAGGAATTTGTTGCCCAGCCCCTCACCTTTACCTGCACCGCGTACAAGACCTGCAATGTCAACAAATTCAATAACCGCAGGGGTTACCTTTTTGGTGTTATACATCTTTGCCAGAACATCAAGTCTTTCGTCCGGCACTTCAACAATACCCACATTGGGCTCTATTGTGCAAAACGGATAGTTTGCAGCTTCCGCCCCTGCCTTTGTGATAGCATTAAAAAGCGTACTCTTGCCAACATTTGG
>JAZROP010000038.1:0-12887 GCA_045648785.1 Clostridia bacterium
GCTTAACTGGTCACTTTCTTTGTCGTGCTTTAATTGATTTGTAATATATTCCTTTATTGCTTTTGTGTTTTTGCCCGCTGTATCTACGTAATATCCCTTGCACCAAAATTCGCGGTTTCGGTATGCAAATTTCATATTACCCCACTTTTGAAATATTAAAAGTGCGCTCTTCCCTTTTAAATATCCCATAAATCCCGAAACGCTCATTTTGGGAGGGATACTAACTAGCATATGTATATGGTCAGGACACACTTCCCCTTCTACTATCTCTACTCCTTTCCATTCGCAAAGTTTTCTCAATATTTCTCTTATCTCTAACCGTTTATCTTCGTAAAATACTTTTCGTCTGTACTTAGGCGCAAAAACTATATGGTACTTGCAATTCCATTTTGTATGTGCTAAACTATTTGTACTGATTTCTTCTTTTTTCATGTGTAAATCCTCCGTTTGTGTTTAGTTTTGACTGGCAGGTCTCTACTATCTTAACACAAACGGAGGATTTTGTTCACCGGTTAACCTCTCTAGAACCACGCGACTATCGCGTGGTTTTCGTTATACAAGAAACTCGGAACACCTTTTGGTGTGCCGAGTTTTTTCTGTGTTTAGATGACCTTGAACCGCAATGTGGTTTTCCAAGACAAAGCCTTGGAAAAATAATCCCGGAGGTCGTTGTGGTAGGGGTTCCACCCCCCCGCAACCAAAACCATGTCTATAATATGTGTGCCCGCTATTTTAAGCAATAGCGAATAGGTTTTCCGTGCGGCTTGTACCTTGCATTTTTTTATATTTAGTGATAAAATGTATACAAAGCTCTAATGTAACGGAGAAATGTGTAATGAAAAGAAAGATTTTGTTAAAGGATACGAAACACAAATTTAACAAAACATATTCTATGCAATTTCGTATTTTAGCAACAATTATTTTTGCTATGTTCGCAATAACGATTTTTATTGGCGGCATTAGTATTTATGAAGTAGACAGATACGTGCAAAACGAGTCTAAAAATTTTGTTTCCGTTGTTTGCGATAATGAAGTTGCTCAGATTAACAACGTCTTCGAAGATATGGAGAAATCCGTAAAGGTTATGGAAAGCTACATAATGGATTTTTTTACCGAAGAGGTTAGTGTTGAAGATCCGGAATTTCAAGACGAACTTATTAAAAGCGCCGACCGAATGTTTGCCGATGTTGCTAATCACGCAAGCGGCGCGGTTGCTTATTATTTTAGGTTTGACCCTGAAATTTCCGATAGTAAAATGGGAATATTTTATAGTAAAACAAACGAAAATGATGAATTTGTTTCTTTTGAGCCAACCGATATTTCACTTTATCCCAAGGATGATACCGAACACGTAGGATGGTTCTGGCAGCCTTATAAAGCAGGAAAACCTGTTTGGATGCTGCCCTACTACAACCAAAACAATAACATTTATATGATTTCATACGTAGTGCCGATGTATTTTAACGAGAAGTTCATCGGTGTTGTAGGAATAGATTTTGATTATACCGTTTTATCAGACAGGGTGCACGGAATTAAGGTTTATGAAAATGGTTTTGCCCATTTAGAGATTGACGGAACCGTTATTCACAACAACGAATCCATAGGCGAAAGCATATACGACACAAATAAATATTTGCGCACATCAAAAGAGCTGAAAAACGGAATGACTTTTGTTCTTTCTGCAAGCTATGATGATATTAGACAAATTCGATATAAAATTTGCTTTGAAATTTTGTTTGTTGTTTTAATACTTTCCACTCTGTTCACTGTCGTAGCTATTATTATTGTCAGAAAAATTGTAGCACCGCTTAAAAAAATCGCAGATGCATCTGTAAAACTTTCAAACGGAGACTACAACGTACAGTTTGTACATAGTAATATTTCCGAAATACAGCTTTTGAATAAATCTTTCGAAAACATGGCAACGCGTTTACACGAGAGAGAAAAGGAACTGCATTTTTCGGCAAATTCCGATTCTCTTACAGGACTTAGAAATACCACGGCGTATAAAAATTGGGTGGCAGAGTTCGACAAAGAAATCAAAAACGGAAACGTATATTTCGCTGTTGTCGTATTCGACCTGAATAATTTAAAAGAAACAAACGATACGTATGGACACGATCTGGGAGATAAATTAATCGCCTGCGCGGCAAAAGTAATTTCGGTTATTTTCAAAAGAAGCCCTGTGTTCAGAATAGGCGGAGATGAGTTTTTAGTTGTTCTCAGACAAAGCGATTTAGATTCCTGCGAAGAACTGTTTGCGCGATTAGACGAAACCTGTGAAAACACAATTATAGATGAAAAAGCCAAAATTACAATCAGCATTGCAAGGGGCTTTGCGATGTTCGACCCGGACACTGATTCATGCTTTAATGACGTTTTCAAGCGTGCAGATAATGCAATGTATGAAAATAAGCGTAAACACAAAAAATCACGGATTAAGCACTAAAAAACGCTATCTAAACGCTGTAACTTGCAAAAAAATAAAGACCGTCGTAGGGGTTGTACTGTTAAGGACACTTCATAAAAACAGATATTAGAATGATGTATTGCATAATAAAGACGCAACCAAGAGTTCTTGATTGCGTCTTTATTGATATATAAAAGTTTAATTAAAACTTGTTCTACAATAAAGGTTGCACTTTTAAAATCAATATACAAGCTGATTAGTCCTTTTATTGTAAAGCTTGCCGTTTTCAGTATATGCATATTTGTTATCTTCAGAACATTCATATTTTGTTTCAACAATATAAATGACATTATCGTTTGCATCCATAAAGTATTCTTTATATGTAAATCTTTCAAAGGTTTTGATATTTTTTCCAAGTTTAACTGTAAAACTATAAGTAACTGTATCTTCGTTTACAACACCAACACACTCTTCTGCTTCCGTGCAAGAAACAACTTCCGGATGCAATGAATCGGGCACTTTAACATAAAACAATACGGGCGCACCGCTTCCGACAAAACCGCCTAAAGAGCTTATCTTTATACCTTCATATTCATCCGGCACAGTAAAGGTCATATTTTCAGTATCTCCATCCCATTCAAACTCACCCGCAAGACAAAATTTTGTAACTTTATTGTAGTAAATATTTAGATTATTAATTTTTCCATCTTCCCAAGAACCAAAATATGTTGCCGATAAAACTGTGAATATAATAAAAAATGTGATTAAAATTATTGCAATTGTTGTTAAAATTTTAATTGCCTTCTTCATCTTTCATCACCTCTTTTATATAATTATAACATTTGACCAAGTATTAGTCAACGATAAACCACTTCATTTGTTTTTCACTTTTACCTCATCTGTGGTGGTGAGTAAGTGCGCATTTATCTTTTCAGTTAGTTTAGTGTTATTCTGCCTTGCGACAGAGTGATATTATTGTCCTCAGACAATAGTGTTATTGAATCCTGCGGATTCAGTGTTATTTTATTCGCCACAAACTCGCGAAGCGAATAACACTGTGCGAAGCACAATAAAACTGCAAAGCAATAAAACTCGCCGTATGGCGAATAAAACTGGCGTTGTATCCTTACGGGTACAACGCCTATGATGGTCTTTATTTTTTGTGCCGTTTCTTGCATTTTGGAGTGTTTAGGTGTATAATGTCTTATGTTTTCAAACAAGGGAGGAGTAATTTTTGTCTAAAGATATTTTTATTTCCTATAGAAACGACGGTTGCGGAAATCAGTTTGCCCACAGATTGGCAAGCGACCTGACGGATCTTGGTTACAGCGTTTATTTTAATCCTAACGAGCAACACAGCAACTGCTTTCCGGACAGACTTAAAAACGCAGTGAAGGAATGCAAGGATTTTATTTTGGTTCTGTCCCCTGCTTCCATAGAACGATTGAAACAAAACGATGAGGTTGACTGGGTCAGAGAAGAACTTCTGACCGCAAAAGAAAACAGCAAACACATTATACCTGTTTTGGTGGATGGCGCCGTAATGCCCTCCAGACCTGAAGATATGCCCGAAAGTCTTAGTTTTCTGCCTTACGTAGACGCTATAAAACTACCCGACGAATATAAGGATTCACCTTTCACAAACTTACTTTTGGGTCTTAACTCCAAACAGGACGGCAAGGATAAATATAAGGATGCTTTTAACAGCAACCCGGATTACCGAGTAAACGAGATTTTCAGCCGTTTATCAGACGAAGCCTCGGCGGGTAACATAGAGGCAATGTATGAGCTTGCAATGATGCACTACTACGGCGTAACGTCTGCTCAGGGTCAATCGAACTGGGATTATGAGCAGGCCGTTTACTGGCTCCGTCTGGTATCGGAGGCCGACCACCCTCTTTGCCACGAAGCAGAGAATATTTTAGCCCGTATGTATTATAACGGCACTGTTCCAACCGAAGCTCAATCCTATGAAAAGGCAATGGAATACATAGAGCGCGCCGCGCCATACAGCGAATACGCACGTTCCCAAAAAGCCTATCACCTGAGAGAAGGTATCGGATGCGAATTCGATTTTGAAAAGTATCTGGATTTTCTTAAAGAGGGATTTGACACCGGCGATAATATGAGGGCCGTAGGGCTTGCAAACTTCTATATCAAATATGGCAAATACGATGAAGCTATGAAGGTTTACGATTCAATAGAGAATCTGACCCCCGACATAAACTACCAGATAGGTATACTTTACCGTAACGGTGTTCTCACAAACCCGCCAAAGCCTGATTTTATGCAGGCCGCCTACTACCTTCGCAATGCGGCTGACGAAAACCATATTATGGCCGCCTATGAGTATGGTATGCTGTGCTTCCGTCCTACAGGCCGATTCCGCAAGGATTTCCGCAGCGCTGAAAAATACCTTAAGATAGCGGCAGACGGAGGCCTTGCCGACGCGCAATACGTTTTGGGCTTTATGTATAAATCCGGTCACGTTACCAGGGATTTGCCCAAGGCGGTAGAATATTTCGAAAAAGCAAGAGCTCAGGGTCATTCTTTCTCCGCAATGGAGCTGGTCTCGGTATATCAACAGCCCGAGGTTCAAAACTATCAACGCGCATTTGAGTGCGCTACCATGGCTGCAGAACACGGCCTTGGAGAGGGCGAATTTCATTTAGCTAACCTGCTGTTTTTGGGTCGTGGCTGCGAATCTAACATTAACAAAGCCTACGAACTTTACGGTCGCGCTTATTCACACGGAATTCATTATGCATCCACAATGATTGCTCGTATTGACAAGCTAAAAAAAGAAAAACATATATAATCGCAATAAAGGTCTCCATAATACATGGAAAAATTATAAAAATTATTGATATTCACCAGAAAAAACAGAAAAGACGTTTTGACTGTAATCAGGCGTCTTTTCTGTTTTTTGACATTTATCGGTTAAGTGTTGCTATATATTACAGTTTATGCTATAATAAAGTGGAATAAATATATTTACGCATAGGTGGTGCAAATATGAAATCCATACGAGCTAAAATTATGTTGCTTCTTTTCAGTTGCGTTTTGGTTTCTTCAATTATTATCGGTAGTCTAAGTATTCTGCTGACTTCTAACGTTATCGAACGAAGTTCTACGGAAAATATGAATCTTCTCTGCAAAAACAACGCAGACCGAATTGATATTACCTTTGCTAAAATCGAGGAATCTGTAAACACTCTGGTGCACTATGCGGAATCAGAGCTTTCAGACCTATCAGCACTTAAAGATGATGGGTTCAGAGAAGCCTTTTCTGCAGAGATGCAAAAAAACGCATTACATCATATTGAGAGCATAGTAGGAGCTGCCGCTGTATATATGCACTACGACCATGAATACATAGGAAAAACCGATGGATTTTTCTATGTTAAACAAGGCGAAAGCGACACCTTCAAATATCACCCGCTAACCGACATACATTCCATCCCGTCTGAAGATAGTGAACGAGTTGGCTGGTGGTACGTTCCTACCGCAAACGGCAAAGCAACCTGGTTTGAAGCATATTATGATGCCAATCTTAAACGCTACGTAATATCCTATGTTGCACCAATGTATAAAAACGAAAAATTAATAGGTGTTATCGGCGTCGATGTTTTCACTGAGCACATTGTAAATCTTGTTAAAGAAGTATCGATTTTTAACTCCGGACAGGCCGCCGTTTTAAAAAGTGACGGAACCGTGCTTTACCATCCCAACTTCGAAAGAGGTGTGCTTATTGGTGAGGGTGACCCCGGTTTTGACGGCGTTATTGAGAAGCTGACCAAAGAAAACAACACAAGAGAACTCATATCCTATCGGCTTAAAGGCGAAAAAAAGAAGCTATCAAGTTGTAAACTCAAAAACGGGATGCTTATGATTTGTTTTGCTCCCGAATCCGAAATATATCACGATCAAACGATGCTTACAATTGTAAACGTCATTATTACCGCTTTCGTCGTGCTGGTTGCTATATTCATTGCCTTTTTACTCAGCAGAAGACTTACGCGTCCAATCAAAAACCTTAATTCGGCCGCAAAGCATCTGACCGACGGTAAATACGATTTTGCCATACATTCAGAATCTAAGGATGAAATCGGCGAGCTTACCAAAACCTTTATTGCAATGCGAGGAATCATCAGAAACCAGATTCATTTGCTGGATAAAGAGGCTCACATCGACGGTCTCACCTGTGTTGGCAACAAGTCTGCTTTCATCGATAGAGAGCGTGAAATCAATAATGAAATCGCATCGAGAAATGCTGATTTTTTCGTCGTTGTTTTTGATGTTAACAAACTAAAAGTGGCAAACGATATTTTCGGACACATGGCAGGAGACAAGCTCTTATCTACTTTTGCAAACCATCTCGCAGCTATATTCGAGACGTCTAATGTTTACCGTCTTGGCGGAGACGAGTTTGTCGTTATCGTTACCAACAATGAAAATAGCGACAGCGAAGCAAAAATTTCTGCCTGCATTAAGGGAATGGAGCTTCTTTCGGTGGATGGTTATCCTGATTGCAAGGTTTCCTGCGCGCACGGCTACTCTCGTTTTGATCCTGCCTCAGACACCGAGTTTAACGACGTTTTGCTTCGCGCTGACAGAGAAATGTATAAAAACAAGGCGGAAAGCAAAAAAGAAGCCCCAAACTGGCTGGAAGGCACTAAGGGCCTGAAACAACTACAGATTGACAAATACTGCGAACTGCTGCAGGCTCTTAAAGCGAGCACCGACGATTTTCTCTTCCTTATAAACCTTGAAACCCAAATTATAAGTTTCTTCGGCGACGAGAACAGCACCTATGGTTTTTCCGGTAATAATCAACTTTCAATTAACACAGATACCATTCTGAACTACGTTCATACAAATGACAAATCCAGAGTTCAAAAGTCTATCAGCGACATACTGAACCGCGATGCCGAAACAGTCGACATAAACTTCCGCATGCAAAACGGCAATATAATGAGATGGGTAAACTGCCGTGGAAACGTTATTAAAGACGAAACCGACAGTCACTTTGTTTTCATTGGTCGCATCTCGCAAAATGCTGTTAAGCACCTTTACAATCCCATCACCACCCTATTTAATAAAGCGAAGCTTAAGCTTGATCTTCAAGGCGAGGTTATAGCAAAATTCTGCAGTCTTATGCTTATTGATATCGACAATCTTTCGGAAATCAATCTGAAGCACGGCAGCGTTTACGGAGACAATCTTCTTAAAACGCTGGCGGAAGAACTCGAAAGAAGATTCGAAATGTGGCAGATATATCACGCCGAAAAAGATCGTTTCGTTGTACTTCTCGACAAGAACTCCAGCGAAAAAGCCGAGCAAATATTTGAAGAAATCAAAAAGGAACTGGCGGTCAAATTCTCTGTTTCCGCTTCGGTTGTGCCAAACGACAGCGCTATTTACGTCAGCGCCGAAAACATCTATGATTATGCCGTCCAATTGCTTAACAACTCAAAGAAAAACGGTATCGGAAAGATTGCGTTTTTCTCAAAAGAAAGCCTGCTCGAAAGAATTTCTGCAGTAGATCTTCTGGAAGAATTCGAAAGAAGTGTTCAAAACGGTTGTCACGGTTTCCACGTTGTATATCAGCCGCAAATCTGCGCAGATGATTACACTATGATTTCTGCCGAGACACTGCTGAGATATAAGTCCGAAACAAAAGGTCCGATTTACCCCGACCAATTCATTCCCGTACTGGAAGAAACCGGGCTTATCAACGAGGTTGGCTTATGGGTTGCAGAAAAGGCCATACTACAGTGCAAAGAATGGCGCAAATATATTCCCG
The DNA here is from genome assembly GCA_045648785.1 of Clostridia bacterium. Classification (GTDB taxonomy): domain Bacteria; phylum Bacillota; class Clostridia; order RUG12999; family RUG12999; genus RGIG7450. The sequence goes on from JAZROP010000038.1 coordinate 8,217, forward strand.
ATTTCAAAATCAGCGTCAACGTTTCGCCCAAACAGCTTGAAAAAAGAAAATCCGCTCTTCAAATTATCGACCTGCTGAAAAAACACGATCTTCCCGGTGATGCGCTGATTCTCGAAATCACCGAGTCGGCTCAGCTAGACGAAAAAGAAGATGCCTTTGAAGTGCTTACAGAATTTCGTCTCGCCGGAATTCAAATTGCAATCGACGATTTCGGAACCGGTTATTCAAACCTCGGCAATCTCAAAAATATCAATGCAAACATACTCAAGGTTGATCGCGTATTTATTCAGGATATCAAAAAAGACGGATATAATTACAACCTGATTTATAACGTTCTGGAATTCGCAAAGTCTAACTCTTTGAAGGTATGTTTGGAGGGCGTGGAAACCACGGAAGAACTTCTTGTACTTACAGGCCTACAGCCCCATATTTTCCAAGGTTATCTTTTCGACAGACCCTACCCCGCCGATGTTATCGAGGACAAATATTTTAATAAAGATTCAGCAGAATATGCTAATCGCGTTAAGTTTATCGCCCGCTTAAACAAAGAAAAAGCACATGCTCCGCTTATCAATATGGAAATGAAAAAGATACTGAGTGGACTTAATATTGGTTTGTGGATTATGCGTATTAATCTGCAAACCGACACCGGCGAACTTTTCGCAGACGAAATTATGAAAAAGCTACTGGGCGCCGACAACAACATTTCACCGGAAGAGTGCTATTCGCTTTGGCGTAACAACATAAATCCAAACCATCTGTCGGCTATTGAGGCGACAATAACCGACATGAAAAACAACCACAACCAAGCGGTTGTTCAGTTTGAATACTTGTGGAATCATCCGCAACAGGGAGAACTCCTTGTTCGCGACTCCGGAAGATGTTCAGAAAAAACCAACGACACCATTATCATTGAAGGTTTCCACCGTATTATAGGCGGCGGAAACTAACCAAAACTGCCAAAAACACCTGCAAACCTTCAAAAAGTTTGCAGGTGTTTTATTTTTGCATTTTTCCGGAGATTACATAGTTTAAAATATTGATTTTTTTCTACCAATATGCTATAGTATAATAGAATATATATATATATTTATTTTATATACAAAATACGTAATATAAAAAATTATTTCCCGCAATCTCAATAAAAAATTAGTTTTAGTTAATGAACACTACAAGAAAAGGAACTGTTTACCGGTATGAATAAAACGTTCAAAAAAGATTTATACAGATATTACGGAAAAAGCGGCGAGCCCTTTCTAAAAAAACTTTTCAGACCTCTCGAGCTAAAGTATATAAAACTTTACAGAAAAGCAAATACCTGCAAATTTTTCCCTCTTAAAGCTTTTTATACTTTCAGACTTCTTAATCTTTCTAAAAAAACACAGATTCAGATTCCGGCCCGAACAAGCATTGGTGAAGGCTTTTATATCGGCCATCTCGGACGGGTTATAATCCATCCCGACGCAAAGCTGGGAAAAAACGTTAACGTTGGCACAGGTGTGACCATCGGAATGGAAAACCGCGGAAAAAGGCGGGGCGCCCCCACCATTTCGGATGACTGCTGGATTGGAACGAACAGTGTTATCGTGGGAAAGGTGCATATCGGCAGCGACGTTCTTATCGCTCCCCTGACCTTTGTTAATTTCGACGTTCCAGACCACAGCATTGTTGTGGGAAATCCCGCAAAAATCATTTCCAAAGAAAACGCAACCACGGAATATATTTGCAACCGCGTATAAACTCTTAAAACCTTAAAATCTTAAAGCAAGGAGGTGGCGAAGATGGCCGACAAGGACTCAAGAATCAAACATAATCTGATTTCTTCTCTGATATATCAGGTTGTGCTTATTTCCCTCAGTTTCCTTTTGCCAAGACTTTATCTGGAAAACTTTGGCTCTGAGGTTAACGGCGTTCTTTCAACCATAAAACAGATTTTTGTATATATGTTTTTACTGGAAGCAGGCGTCGGTCTTGCCACAACCCAGGCTTTATATAAAAAAATCGGCCAAAAGGACTATGCTTCCTCCAGCGAAATACTTTCGGCAACCAATATTTACTATAGAAGAACAGGAATCATATATCTCGCCATTGTTCTTGTTATTGCGGTGGTTTATTCCTGTTTTATCCCCACCTCAATACCCGCTCACGAGTTGTTTATAATAATCATACTCACAGCCCTGCCCGCCCTTTTTAGTTATTTTGTTCAGGCAAAATACAGAATTCTTATGGAGGTTGACGGCAGAAAATACGTACTTAACAATGCCGAAACCGTCCTTCAACTAGCCTCTAATATCGGCAAAATTCTGGTGCTTCTCCTGTCGGACAGTCTGATTCTCATTCAGCTTGTTTACTGCGTAATTTATATGGCACAGCTTATTTTTCTGTATTTCTATGCAAAACACAGATATAAATGGCTGGATTTAAAGGCTAAACCTGATTTTAAAGCCATTGCACAGAAAAATTCCGTACTGGTGCATCAGCTTTCCGGTATGGTGTTTAACAATACCGACATTCTCCTCATTTCTATTCTTTGCGACTTCAAGATTGTTAGTATTTACACCATATACAACATATTCTTCTCCCAGGTGCAAAACTTTATATCAAGCGTTGTTTCTTCCTTTACCTTTGCGCTGGGTCAAATGTTCCATACCGACCGAGAAAAATTCGACAAGTTGTATAACGCTTACGAAACCTTGTACATAGCGGCCACTTATATGGTTTATACCCTTATGGCAGTATTTTTACTGCCCCTCATTCAGATATATACCAGCGGAATCAACGATGCCGAGTATACAAACGTATTTCTCCTGCTGCTTTTTGTGATTATGCAGTTGTTTTCAAACAGCAAAATCCCCGCAAACAGCGTTATTGAGTTTTCGGGCGATTTTCGCAAAACCCGCAACTATGCAATCTGGGAAATGGTTATAAACATCACGGTTTCGGTTGTGGCAATTATTAATCTTGGAATATGCGGCGCAATTCTCGGCACTATTGTAGCCCTTATTTACCGCGGTGTGGTAACAATTTATTATTCAAACAGAAAAATTCTTGGCAGAAGCCAGATGCATACATACAAAATTCTGCTTTCAAACAGTATGGTCTTTGCGGGAATTATGGCAATCTTTTTCGTTGACACCTTCAGTGGCGTTTCTTTCTTAACGCTTCTTCTGAACGGAATTATCCACTCTATATGGATTGTGGGTCTATATCTGGTTGTAAATCTGATATTTAACAGTTCTGCATTTAAAACAGTTTTCGAACTTTGCAAAGGGAGGAAAAAATAAGTGAGTATTCCTAAAGTTATTTACTATTGCTGGTTCGGAAGAGGCAAAATGCCTGCCCTTGCAGAAAAATGCATCAAAAGCTGGAAAAAGTATTGTCCTGACTATAAAATAGTTTGCCTTAACGAAGAAAATTTCGACGTAAATCAAAACCGCTATTCTGCACAAGCATACGCGGCGGGCAAGTGGGCATTTGTCAGCGACTATGCCAGATTAAAGGTTTTATACGACAAGGGCGGAATTTATCTGGATACCGATGTTGAGCTTATAAAACCCCTGGACAATCTTATACTTGAGGGCGGTTATATGGGCTTTGACGACAATGGCGTTGTTTCAACCGGACTCGGGTTCGCCTGCGAAAAGGGAAACGAGCTTGTGGGCACTCTGCTTGCAGATTATGACGATATTCCTTTCACACATCCCGACGGTTCCTTCGACCTGACCCCCTGCCCGGACCGAAATACAAAAACACTTGTAGGGTTGGGTCTGGATGTAAATGAAAAAAACCAAGTGTTTATGGGGATTAGAATGCTGCCCGAGGATTACCTTTGCCCCATAAAATACTACACGGGTAAAAAGAAGATAACCAAAAACACCTATTCCATACATCATTTTTGCGCCTCTTGGATTTCTCCCACCGCTAAACGCACACTGTTTGCAAAACGGATTTTAGGCGTAAAGCTATATGACAAGCTTTATGGAAAATTTTTACACAAACTTAAATGGCTGGAGTGGTAGAGTTGCCTGAAAAAGCACTTAAAAAACTTAATACATACATATTGCCTTCTTGGAAGGTCTGCTTCTTTGCCGCCGTTTTGGTGGGCCTGGTTGCACACCTTTACAAAATAACAAATTGGCTTCCCAACTGGGATTCGCTTGTTTTCAGATACGATTCGCAAAATATGCTTGCAATGGGAAGATGGTTTCTTTCTGTTGTTTGTTCTATTAGTTCTTTTTATGACCTTCCGGTTATTGCAGGGTTTTTATCAATTATAATTCATAGTATTGGTGCAGTATGTATTTGCAATATTTTTAAAATTGAAAAAAATGTTACTGCTGCGCTTGTTGGCGCATTAGTCGTTACATTTCCAACTGTTACATCAGTTATGACATACAATTATGTTGCAGATGGATACTCGCTTGCATTTTTGTTTTCATGTATTGCAACTATGCTACTTTGTCGTAAAAAGCCTAATTTTAGTGTTGCTGTTATATTGATAACATTGTCAGTTGCTATTTATCAGGCTTACATAACTGTTACAATTACATTATTGCTTATGTATTTGTTGTTTGAACTAATTTATGAAGATTCACAATTCAAAAAAATTATGCTAATGATTGGCAGATTTTTTTCTGCCGGTGCTATTGGTATGATCTTATATTATTTATT
>JAZROP010000039.1:0-24259 GCA_045648785.1 Clostridia bacterium
TATAACATCTAAATCTGAACCGGTGCTTGGCGGTGTTTATAAACTTTGCGAAACTGAGGAAAACGGAGTGGTTTCGCCAAAAATAAAAATCAGCGAAAATGTTACAAAGGTGACGACACCATGCTTTAAGCAGGTTTACAGCCTTTATTCCAATGAAAGCGGAGAAGCTTTTGCCGATGTTGTAACCTTGCACGATGAAGTGATTGATGATACAAAGCCTTTTGAAATTTTTGACCCCGACCATACATGGAAACGCAAAACGGTAACAGACTTTACTGCAAAACCGTTGCTTCGGAAAATTTTTGATAAAGGCAGATGTGTATATGAACTTCCCGATGTAAAAGAGGTCAGAGAATATTGCAGGTCGCAGCTTGATACAATCTGGGACGAGGTTAAGAGGTTTGAAAATCCGCATAAATATTATGTGGATTTGTCTGAAAAACTGTGGAATATAAAAACAGAACTGATAAAAAAACATTCGGATAACAGATGAGGTGTTAACAATGCGTAAAGTTTTAGCAGTTATATTAGCGGCTATGTTTTTACTTACAGGCTGCGGAGATAACACGGCAAAGACTCCACAAACAGATACAAAAACAGAAGCTTCTGCAAGAAGCCATGTTATGATAACCATGGAAGACGGTGGAGAAATTATTCTGGAGCTTATTCCGGAATATGCGCCGGCAACGGTTGAAAATTTTCTTGACCTTGTAAAAAAAGGATTCTATGATGGTCTTACATTCCACCGTGTTATCGAAGGATTCATGATTCAGGGGGGTGACCCGGAAGGAACCGGATTGGGTGGCTCGGACAAAAATATTTACGGCGAGTTTGCTGCAAACGGATTTGAGCAGAATATTTTAAAACATTCCAGAGGGGTTGTTTCCATGGCGAGGGCACAGAATCCCAACTCGGCGTCCAGTCAGTTTTTCATTGTGCACAGGGATTCGCCTCACCTTGACGGACAGTATGCTGCTTTTGGTAAGGTTATAAGCGGCATGGAGGTTGTTGATAAAATAGCAACCGTGGAAACAGACGAAACAGATAAACCGGTAAATGAAGTAGTGATAAAAACAATTAAAGTTATAGAGGAGTAAAAGAAATGTCAAAAGTAATTATAGAAATGGATAACGGTGGCAAAATGACGGTGGAGCTTATGCCGCAGTTTGCACCCGAAACAGTAGCGAATTTTGAAAATCTTGTAAAAGAGGGATTTTACGACGGTCTTATTTTCCATCGTGTAATTTCCGGATTTATGATTCAGGGTGGTGACCCTGAAGGCACAGGTATGGGCGGCTCGAGCAAAAATATCAAGGGAGAGTTTAAATCAAATGGTTATCCGGAAAACACTTTAAAACATACAAGAGGGGTAATTTCCATGGCGCGTTCCATGATGCCCAACTCTGCATCCAGCCAGTTCTTTATTATGCACAAGGATGCACCTCATCTTGATGGTCAGTATGCTGCTTTCGGTATGGTAACCGAGGGTATTGAAGTTGTGGATGAAATTGCTTCGGTACAGACAAATCCCATGGACAAGCCCATCGTTCCGGTGGTTATAAAGAAAATGACACTTATTGAAGAATAGAAAGGCCTTAATGTAATGAAGCTTTGGAGTGGACGCTTTCAAAAAAGCACAGATAAAAAAGTAGATGATTTTAACTCGTCGATCAGATTTGACAGTCGAATGTATAAGCAGGATATAACGGGTAGTATTGCTCATGCGGGGATGCTTGGTAAACAGGGGATTATTCCCAAAGAAGATTCCGCGAAAATTGCTGATGCATTAAAAGGCATTTTGTCGGATATTGAAGAAGGCAAATTGGATTTTGACCCGACAGCTGAAGACATACATATGTTTGTTGAAACAGTTTTAACCGAAAGAATAAATGATGCGGGTAAAAGACTTCATACAGCAAGAAGCCGTAACGACCAGGTTGCTCTTGATATCCGTCTTTATCTCAGGGATGAAATAGCTGTTATAACGGACATGCTTATTACATTGGTGGAGGATATTAAAAATATTGCTAAAGAAAACCTTCATACTGTTATGCCGGGATACACACATATGCAGAAAGCACAGCCCATTACGCTTGCTCATCATATGATGGCATATGCAGAAATGTTTAAGCGTGATATAGGCAGACTTTCCGACACTAAAAAGAGAGTGAATATTATGCCTCTGGGTTCGGGTGCGCTTGCGACCACCACCTATCCAATTGACAGATATTATGTTTCAGAAAAGCTTGGCTTTGATGACATTTGTGCCAATAGTCTTGATGGTGTAAGTGACAGAGATTTTGTAATTGAAATGGCATCGGCACTTTCGCTTGTTATGATGCACCTGAGCAGATTTTCCGAGGAGATTATAATCTGGAACACAAATGAGTTTTCTTTTGTTGAGATGGACGATGCCTTTTCAACAGGCAGTTCAATTATGCCCCAGAAGAAAAATCCGGATGTTGCAGAACTTATTCGCGGAAAAACGGGCAGGGTATATGGTAACCTCATGGCACTTTTAACGGTTATGAAAGGACTTCCGCTTGCCTATAATAAGGATATGCAGGAGGACAAGGAGGCCATTTTTGATTCTATTGATACAGTTAAGCTGTGTATTCCTGTTTTCTGCGGTATGATTAATACCATGAAGATAAACAAGGAAGCAATGGCTGAGGGAGCAAAAGGTGGTTTTACCAATGCGACCGATGTTGCTGATTATCTTGTAACAAAGGGTATGCCTTTCAGAAACGCTCATGAGGTGAGCGGTAAAATAGTATTTTACTGTATCTCAAAAGATATGGCGATTGTCGATATGAAAATTGAAGAGTTCAAACAATTCTCTGATATGTTTGAAGATGATATTTATGGGGTTATCTCAGCAGAAGCGTGTGCAAATAACAGAAAAGTTCCGGGCGGCCCGGCAGCTGAGGCTGTGAAAGCACACATTGATATGACGGAAAAATTTATTATGCAGCTCAGAAGAGGTGAGAAATAATGATACGCAGTATGACAGGCTACGGCCGTGGAGAGGTTCAGGGTCAGGGAAGAAATTTAAAGCTGGAAATTAAATCTGTCAATCACAGATACAGCGATATAAATTTAAAACTTCCCCGTACATACCTTTTCCTCGAGGAATATATTAAAGGAATGATAACTCAGGTTACAGCCAGGGGTAAAATTGATTTATTTCTCACAGTTGAATATGAGGAAGGCGAAGATAAGCAGGTAGCAGTTGATAAAGGGCTTGCTATGCAGTACATAAATGCTATTAAGGAAGTTGGTGAGCTTTGCGGCGCCGAGAACAACTTAAGTGCTTACCAGATAGCGCGTTTTCCCGATGTGCTGACTCTTAAAAAAGCACCGGAAGATGAGGAAATTTTAAAAGCAGAGGTAACAGAGGCTTTAAAGCTTGCACTTGACGAGTTTGTTGCGATGAGAGAAAGAGAAGGCGTGAGAATTGCCGAAACCTTAAAATCTCAGGCGGCATATATTCTTGAAATTGTGGGCACTATTGAAAAGACAATGCCCAAAACAGTTGAAAACTACCGCAACCGTCTTACTGAAAAGGTAACAGAGCTTTTAGGCTCGGCATCTGTTGATGAAACAAGAATTTTAACTGAAACTGCAATCTTTGCTGACAAAATATGTACCGATGAAGAAACCGTTAGATTAAGGTCACACATTAAAGAGTTTGGTGAAATAATTTCCTCGGACGGACCCTGTGGCAGAAAACTTGATTTTCTTATGCAGGAAATGAACAGAGAAATTAACACAATTGGTTCAAAATGTAACAATATTGATATTTCAAAACTTGTGGTTGAAGTGAAAAGCGAGCTGGAAAAGCTTCGTGAACAGATACAGAACATAGAATAGGGGCAGATTATGAAATCAGAAATAAAACTTATTAACATAGGCTTTGGTAACATAGTTCCTGCCAACAGACTTGTTGCGATAATAAGCCCCGAATCGGCACCTGTAAAGAGGATGATTCAGGAGGCAAGGGAACGGGGAATGCTGATTGATGCAACATTTGGCAGAAGAACCCGTGCAGTTTTAATAACTGATAGCGACCATGTTATTCTTTCGGCAATTCAGCCTGAAACTGTGGCACACAGATTTGTGGGAAAGGATACCGAGCTTATCGGGGAGGATGCTGATGAGTAAACGGGGAGTTTTAATGGTCGTGTCCGGTCCTGCCGGAGTGGGCAAGGGTACGGTATGCAAACAGTTTTTAAAGGATAATCCGCAGGTTAAACTTTCGGTGTCCGCAACAACAAGGAGTCCTCGTCCCGGTGAGGAGCACGGAAAAGAATATTATTTTCTTTCAAAAGAGGAATTTGAAGAAAATATAAAAGCAGACAAAATGCTTGAATATGTATGCTTTGTAGGTAACTATTACGGTACACTTAAAAGTGCCGTTGAGGAAAAGCTTTCGGCAGGCACAGATGTACTTCTTGAAATTGAGGTAGAAGGAGCTATGAATGTCAAGAAAAAATTTCCTGACAGCGTGCTTGTGTTTGTTCTTCCTCCGTCATTCACTGAACTTGCAGAAAGACTCAAAGGCAGAGGGACAGAAACGGCTGAGGTTATCGAAAAACGCCTTTGTCGGGCGAAAGAAGAATTTGAATGTGTTAAGCACTACGACTATGTTTTGCTTAATGATACTGTTGAAAATGCAGCAGAAAAACTGAAAAATATTCTTACAGCAGAAAAAATGAAAATTGAAAGAAATAAATCACTTATTGAGGAGGCAAAAAAATGATTTATCCACCTATTGACCAGCTTGTTAAAAAGACAGGCAATAAATATGAACTTGTAATTGCAACTGCAAAAAGAGCAAGAGTTATTGCAAATGAAGAAAGGGCAAAAGAAAAAATGCCGGCAGAAGCTACTACATTTATGGCTACAAAAGCAAAAGCGGATAAGCTCGCACAAAAACCTATTGTAAAGGCGATAAATGATATTGTTGAAGGCAAGGTTTATGTTACCAGAGAAAACGGAAGTTATAAAACCGAAGGTTTTGACGGAGTAACTGTAATTGAAGAAGCTCTTACTGTAGGAGAAGTCGAAGAATAATTTTTTTTACCGGAGCAGGTTATGAAAATTGCTGAAGTGATTATAAATTCGCAAATAAAGAGTGTCGGCAGGATTTACCACTATCTTGCCCAAGACGATGCAGTAGTGGGGACAAGGGTACTTGTGCCCTTTGGCGGCAGCAATAAGACCTGTGAAGGATACCTTGTCGGCTTTGCAGACAAAAGTGATTATAAGGGTGAACTTAAATCTATAAAATCGGTGCTGGACAAAGAACCTGTCCTGTCTGAGAAAAGAATAGAACTGGCACGGTATATCAGTAAAACCTGTCTTGTCAGTTTGGCACAGGCGGTTCGACTGCTTTTGCCACCGGCACTTTCGGTTAAAACAGAGGTTTGGATTTCGCTTGCTTGTAATGCTGATGGGCTGACGGAAGTTCAGCAAAAAGTGGTTAGTATTCTTGCCACAACCGGCAGAGATATTGAAATTAAAAAGCTTATGCGTGCGGCAGGACTTAAGTCGAGGTCTGTCATAAATACGCTCGAGAAAAAGGGCGTAGTACGCGTGGCTGAAAAAATGGTGGGCGGCAGCGGAGATAAAACCCGCCTGTTTGCAACAACCATAATCGAAGAAGCTATGTTTGACTATGCACTCAGCGAACTTTCTGTTGCATCGCCAAAGGCGGCAACTGCATTTGAAATTTTGTCAGAGCAGGGTAGTATGCCTGTGACAGAGCTTATGGCGTCGGCTGGGTGCGGACGGTCGTCCGTACAGCTTCTTGAAAAAAGAGGATATATTATAATAGAAGAAAAGCAGGTTTTCCGTCGCCCCTCCGAGATAGGAGAGGTAAGAGATAAACCCAAAATACCAACAGATCAGCAAAAGAAAGCTATAGATTACATAACGCATGCGCTTACTGAGAAAAAACACCAGACAATACTGCTCCATGGAGTTACAGGCAGCGGTAAAACGGAGGTTTTTCTTCATGCGGCGGCAGAATGTATCAGTCAGGGGAAAAATGCAATAATTCTTGTTCCTGAAATTTCTCTTACGCCACAGATGGCAGAAAGAGTAACGGCAAGATTTGGCAACAGTGTTGCACTGCTGCATAGCGGTCTTTCCATGGGAGAAAGATATGATGAATGGTGCCGGATAAAAAACGGCGAGGTAAAGCTTGTTGTCGGGGCAAGGTCAGCTATATTTGCTCCATTTGACAATGTTGGTCTTATAATTGTTGACGAGGAACATGATGATTCATACAAATCGGAAGCTGCTCCCTGTTACAGTGCGGTTAATGTTGCACTTTACAGAGGTAGACAGTACGATTCGACGGTGATACTTGCATCTGCAACACCGTCCGTTTCAACTTATTATCAGGCTCAAAAGGGCAGATATAAAATTCTTGAACTGTCCGACCGGTTTAATAATCAGGAAATGCCTGAGGTTGAAATTGTAAATATGTGCTCAGAGCTTGCAGCAGGCAACAAATCAATGCTCAGCCGCAGACTTTGCGCGGAAATACGGAAAAATCTGGATAACAGGCAGCAAACAATACTTTTTCTCAACAGACGGGGGTTTTCAACATTTGTTACATGCCGGAACTGTGGTTATGTTGCAAAATGTCCTCATTGTGAGATAAGTCTGACATATCATTATGACAATAACAGGCTGGTGTGTCATTACTGTGGATATGAAACTGAAAATCCTTATACCTGTCCCGAGTGCGAAAGTCCGCATATAAGATACTTTGGTACCGGCACGCAAAAGGTAGAGGATGAGCTGAAAAAGCTCTTCCCGGGGATTTCTGTAATCCGCATGGATGCTGACACCACATCGGGCAGACATGCACACCAGAATATACTATCGAGATTTGAAAAAGAACATATAGATGTACTTATAGGTACACAGATGGTGACAAAAGGGATAGATTTTCCGCTTGTTACGCTTGTTGGAGTAATCAGTGCGGATACCATGCTCAATATGGACGATTACCGTGCAGCAGAGCGCAGTTTTAGTATGCTTACGCAGGTGTGCGGCAGGGCAGGCAGGGGTGATGAAAAAGGCAGAGCGATTATTCAGACCTATTCACCCGCAGCTCCGGCACTACTGCTTGCGAAAACTCAGGATTACAAAAGATTTTATCAAGGAGAAATAAAGCTTCGTCAGGTGCTGAATAATCCTCCGTTTGTGCGGATTGTCAACATTGTGATTTCAGGCGAGGACGAAATTGAAACCGAACAGTATGCAAAGTATATAAACGGAGTTTTAAAAAAGTATCTTGATTTATATAATGTAAAATGCGCAGACTGTTTCGGCCCCGCAAAGGCCCCGCTTACAAAGATAAAAAATAGATACCGATACAGGATTTTGCTTAAGGTGTCGGGTGAAAAAATCCTTGATGTTTTAAAAGATGTGCTTGACGAGCATGAGAACAAAAAAAGCAAAATTTCGGTAAATGCAGTAATAAATCCCACATCTGTTTTATAGGAGGATATTATGGCTTTAAGACAAATTGTTACAATCGGAGAAGAAGTTTTATATAAAAAAAGCCGCACAGTTGAAAAATTTGATGACAGGCTGGGTCAGCTTTTGGATGATATGCTTGATACAATGTATGCCGCAAACGGTGTTGGACTTGCGGCAGTGCAGATAGGAATTTTGAAGCGTGCCGTTGTAGTAGATACGGGTGATGGTGAAATATATGAGCTTATCAATCCGGAAATTATAGAAACCTCCGGTGTTCAGGACGGTGCAGAGGGATGCCTCAGTGTACCCGGCAGACGAGGAATGGTTGAACGCCCGATGAATGTAACGGTCAAAGCTCAGGACAGAGAGGGAAAAGAACATATATATAAAGTAAGCGGATTTACTGCACGGGCATTTTGCCATGAAATTGACCATCTTGACGGAACGCTTTTTGTTGAGCGTGCAAGTATTTTAGAAAATAATGACTGAGGTAAGATATGAATATAATGTTTATGGGAACTCCTGATTTTGCTCTGGAGAGTCTTAAAAAACTTTGTGAAAAAGGGTATAATGTGACATCGGTTGTCACAAGGTCGGATAAACAGCAGGGCAGAAGCATGAATCTTGTTATGCCGCCGGTTAAAGAATTTGCCCTTGAAAAAGGAATTAATGTTTATCAGCCTGAGAGTCTTAAAAACGGGGAACTACAGGAGGCTCTGGATAAAGAAAAACCAGACCTTATTGTGGTTGTGGCATATGGTAAAATCCTGCCTGAATATGTGCTTAACTACCCCAAATACGGTTGCATAAATCTACATGGTTCAATTCTGCCAAAACTTCGCGGAAGTGCACCTATCCAGTGGAGTGTTATAAATGGTGATAAATATGCCGGCGCAACCACCATGTATATGAATGAGGGACTTGATACCGGTGATATGATAGATGTTTATAAAACAAGGGTGGGAGAAAACGAAACAGCAGGTGAGCTTTACGACCGCATAGCGGCAGAGGGTGCAGGTCTTCTAGCAGAAACTGTAGCAAAAATTTTTGCAGGAACTGCCGGCAGAACCCCACAAAATGATGACGAGGCAACCTATGCCCCAATGCTGACAAAAGAAATGGGAAAAATTTGCTTTGACAGACCTGTAAAGGAAATTTATAATCAGATAAGAGGACTAAATCCTTGGCCGGTGGCATACACCGAAACAAATAAGGGTACATTAAAGGTATATGCTGCACAAGTAGTTGATGAAACTTCTGAAGGTACTCCGGGCAAAATTCTTGAAAAGAAAAATAGTTTTGTTGTCCAGACAGCTAAAGGGAAAATAGAATTTCTGGAAGTACAGCTTCAGGGTAAAAAGCGCATGAATGCGACAGATTTCTTACGAGGAGCAGGAGATATATGTATTATTACGGAATAGACATTTATTATCTTTTACTTGTTGTGCCCGCGATTATCTTGTCAATGATTGCACAGTCAATGGTGCAGTCGAGATTTAAGAAATATTCGCAGGTTTTTTCCAAAAAAGGGTTGACAGGAGAGGATACCGCAAACCTTTTGCTTATGAAAAATGGAATTTCCGATGTTTCTGTCGGACAGGTCGGCGGCAATCTGACGGATAATTTTAATCCTAAAACAAAAGCTATAAGCCTGTCCCAACCGGTTTTTGACTCAAGCTCAATTGCGGCAATTGGTGTTGCTGCTCACGAAACAGGGCATGCAATCCAGCATCACACGGGATATATTGCGATAAAAATGAGAAACGCTGTTTTGCCGGTGGCACAGTTTGGTTCAAGTGCAGCCATGCCACTTGCAATTTTTGGACTTATATTTGGCGCACCGATGCTTGTGAATGCAGGAATATTACTCTTTTCTGCAGTTGTGCTTTTTCAGGTTATAACATTGCCGGTGGAATTTAACGCAAGCAGGCGCGCTTCACTATTATTAAAAGAAACAGGAGTATTGTCGGATGAGGAACTTTCAGGAGCTAAAAAAGTGCTTGCGGCAGCTGCACTTACCTATGTTGCATCCATGCTGACAAGTCTTATGAGTTTAATAAGACTTATCCTCATTTCGAGAAACAGAAACCGATGAGATATACTGCACTGAAAATACTGTGTGATGTCCTTGAAAATGGTAAATATTCCAATCTTGAATTGATTGATGGTATTGAAAAATTAAACGATAAGGACAAGGCACTTGCTACCAATATAATTTATGGCGTTTTGCAGAACAAAATGCGAATAGATGCCATTATAGAAACCTATTCAAAAATTCCGCTGAAAAAAATTTCTGCGGATGTTATGAACATTCTCCGTATGGGAATTTACCAGGCGGTGTTTATGGACAAAATTCCTCCCTATGCAATCACAAACGAAAGCATAAAGCTTGTGAAAAAATGTCGTAAATCATCTGCGGGAGGATTTGTAAATGCTGTTTTGCGTGGTGTTCTGAGAAATGATAAAGAGGTAAAATATCCGGCTGACAGGCTGGACTACTTGAGTATATATTATTCCTGCCCACTGTGGATTTGCAAAATGTGGGACAAAATGTACCCGGGAAAGATTGAGGATATACTTATCTCAATGAATGAAAAACCTCCTTTTTCGGTACGCGTTAATACACTGAAAATGTCGGTAGAGGAATTTATTTCCCAAAGAGGAGGAGAGCGCTCAAAACTTCAAAAGGATGTTGTTCTTCTTTCCTCGGGAATCAATGTCAGAAATGATGAACTGTTTGGTCAGGGGTGCTATTATCCTCAGGATGAGGCATCATGCATGGTAGCAGAATTTCTTGCTCCGAAAAAAGGGCAGCGTGTTATGGATTTATGCGCCGCACCGGGTGGAAAAACTACGCATATTGCACAGCTTATGGAGA
Organism: Clostridia bacterium; assembly: GCA_045648785.1. GTDB lineage: Bacteria > Bacillota > Clostridia > RUG12999 > RUG12999 > RGIG7450. Next base: position 10,379 of record JAZROP010000039.1, read on the forward strand.
ACGAGGGCGAAATTTTTGCGTTTGATATATATGAGCATAAGCTTGATATTATAAAAGAAACAGCGGCTCGGCTTGGTATTGATATTATACATACAATGACAGGCGATGCAACTCTGATGAAAGAAGAATTTATAGGTACTGCGGACTGTGTGCTTGTTGATGCCCCTTGCTCGGGGCTGGGTATATTAAGGCGTAAGCCCGAAATCAGGTATATGAAAAAGCCGGAGGATCTTGCAGAACTTGCTAGGTTGCAGAGCTGCATTTTGCAGACGGCTGCGAAATATGTAAAAAAAGGCGGAACTCTTTGTTATAGCACCTGTACAATAAGTGATGTTGAAAATGAGGCAGTAACAAAAGAATTTATGGAAAACAATAAAGATTTTAAACTTGCGTCACAGCCGGTTCAGATTCTACCTTGTGACAATGGTGCAGACGGATTTTACATGGCAAAATTTATTAAAATGAGGTAAATAAATTGATAAATTTGAAAGACCTCACATACGAGGAACTGGAAAATTTCATAAAAGCCGAAGGGCAGCCGGCATTTCGTGCAAAACAGATTTTTTCATGGCTTTATAAAGGCGTGGAAAGTTTGGAGGAAATGACCAATGTGCCCAAATCGCTTGCAGAGGTGCTTAGCGGAAAAGCTATGGTAAGTGCTCCGTCCATACGAGCAAAATATCTTTCCAAAGATGGTACTGTGAAATATGTATGGGAGCTGTCGGACGGGGAGTTTATAGAAAGTGTTGTTATGGAATATAAACATGGCAGAAGCATTTGCATTTCCACTCAGGCGGGATGCAATATGGGGTGCAAATTTTGTGCTTCTACTGTGGGAGGCAAACGGAGGGACCTGACTCCGGGCGAAATTATTGACCAGATAATTTTTGCTCAAAAAGACCTTGATGTGCGCATTTCAAATGTTGTTATGATGGGAATTGGAGAACCGCTTGACAATTATGATAATGTTATAAAATTTTTGAAAATTATAGGACATCCCGATGGGCTTAATATCGGATACCGTCATATATCCCTTTCCACCTGCGGTATTGCGGATAAAATAATAAAGCTTGCAGAGGAAAAAATGCCGGTAACTTTGTCACTTTCGCTTCATGCGCCGACAGACGAACTCAGGGAAAGTATAATGCCGGTAAATAAAAAATATAAAATACAGCAGGTGCTTTCTGCCTGTCGCGAATATGTCAGAAAAACGGGTAGGCGGATAAGCTTTGAATATACACTCATTCAGGGCGTGAACGATTCTCCCGCACACGCAAATAAGCTTGCAGACATTATTAAAGGTATGCAATGCCATGTTAACCTGATACCGGTTAATGAGGCGAGGGAAAATATGGTAAGAAGCGGGAAATCAAGTGTTCAGAAATTTATGGACACACTCCTTAAAAGGGGTGTTAATACAACTGTCAGGCGCCAACTTGGCAATGATATAAAGGCGTCCTGCGGACAGCTTGTAGCAAAGGAGAGTGAAAGAAAATGATAGCCGGAGGATACACATTAAACGGTACAAAACATGACAAAAATCAGGATAATTTTCTGATAAAGAATTCCGGGAATGTCAGCGTATTTGTTGTTGCTGACGGGATGGGTGGTCATGCTGCAGGAGATATTGCAAGTGCACTTGCAATAGAGATTATTGAGAAAAATTTAACAGATTTTGACCAAAAACTTATTGAAACGGTTGTTGCGGAGGCAAACAGTCAGATTCTTTCAAAAGCTTCAGCAAAAGAAGAATATAAAGGTATGGGAACAACCCTTGCCATGTGTGTGATAAAAGACAGCGAGCTTTTCATTTCTCATATTGGTGACAGCAGGGTTTACATAGACAAAGGTGACGGAGATGTTTTTGTTACTAAAGACCACTCTATAGTTCAGCAGATGGTGGACAGGGGCGAAATTTCCGATACCGAAGCTAAAAATCATAAAATGAAAAATGTTATAACAAGGGCACTTGGGGTTGAGGAAAAAGCCAGGATAGAAACCGAGCTTACCGATTTAACTGAAGATACAGTGATTGTAATTTGCTCGGACGGTGTTTCTAATGTAATGGAAGATGTGGAGATAATGGCTCAGGCAAAAGAAAATGAGCCTAAAGCAGCAGCGGAAATTCTTTGTAAAAAAGCAAAAGAGCTGGGAAGCACAGATGACATCACGGCAATAGTTATAAAATGCAGAGGTGAAGAGAAATGATCGGAACTATACTTGGCGGAAGATATGAAATACTCGAGGTTGTCGGTAGCGGCGGCATGGCGATCGTATATAAAGCAAAAGATAAATTGTTGGACAGATATGTAGCAGTAAAAATGCTGAGAGAGGAGCTTCAGGACGATAAGGATTTTGTGGAACGCTTCAAGGCAGAAGCACGGTCTGCGGCAAGTCTTAATCACCCCAATGTTGTTTCTGTTTTTGATGTAGGAACGGATGGGGACAGAGAATATTTTGTAATGGAATACATAGAGGGAATAACCCTTAAAGAAATTATTGATGAAAAACAGCTGGGTTGGAAAACGGCATGTTCTTACGGGGTGCAGATTGCCGGTGCGATTGAGCATGCACATAAAAAAAGTATTGTTCACAGGGATATAAAACCGCATAATATTATGATTACCAAAGACAAGGTTGTAAAAGTAACAGACTTTGGTATTGCAAGAGCAGTTACAAGTTCAACCATTGTTCGTGCGGGAAATGTTATAGGTTCTGTTCACTATTTTTCTCCCGAGCAGGCAAGTGGTGGTGCGGTTGACTTTAAGTCGGATATTTATTCCATGGGTGTGGTTTTATATGAAATGCTGACAGGCAGAGTTCCCTTTGAGGCGGAAAATCCGGTTGCAATAGCAAAAATGCATGTTGATAATCAACCACAGCCACCAAAAGAACTGAATGCTGAGATTCCTGAAGCAGTTAATGATATTGTTCTTAAAGCAATAGCAAAACAGCCTTCCAAAAGATATCAGAAATCAGAAGAGTTTGCGGCAGACCTCAAAAAGGTTATAGCAGATCCGGAGAGCATCAATGTGAAAGATGAGGATGCTACTCAGTTTGTACCGGTGGTAAAACCGGCAGGAACAGGATATACCCAAGAAAATAACGACAGAATTATTATAAAAGGCGGCGAGCCAGAGGATACGGGCAGAAAAACTGCATCAAAAGCGGCTTGGATAGCAGCAGGTGTAGTATTTATTATTTCGCTGTTTGTAATAGTTGCTTCATTTAATCCGGCTATTTTTGGAATTGGTGAAAGAGTTGAAATTCCGGTCCTTCTTGGCAAAACTTTTGATGAGGCTCAGCAAATCTGTGAGGAAAACGGGTTTATTGTAGAGAGCGAAGTAGGAGATTACAGTGACGAATACGCCGAAGGACAGATCATGGAGCAGACGCCCGCGGCGGGTATGCATAAAAAGGTTGACGCCATTTTGGTTAGAATAAGTCGAGGACTCGCAAAGTTCACTCTGGAAGATTATACCGGAGAGGATGTAAATATTGTTAAAAATGCACTCAGAAAAAAGGGCATAGATGTTGTTATTGAAGAAACACTTCATGAAACCATGCCAGTTGATACGGTTATAAGACATTCACCAAGTGGTGGCAGTACAATAAAAGCGGGCAGCTCGGTAACACTTTATGTAAGCTCGGGTAAAGAAAATACAATGGTTCCCTCCATTACGGGAATTCCTCTTGAAAGAGCTCAGGCGGCACTTGAAGCTGTTGGACTGAAACTGGGTAATGTGACAGAAATTGAAGATGCCGATATGGTGGGCAAGGTAATTGCACAGACAATTCTTGAGGGAACACAAGTAGAATCGGGCACAGAGGTTGATGTAAAGGTGGGCAAAATGCCAGTAGAAAAGCCCCAGAGGCCCAGTGTTGAAAATACACCAACAACAGAGGCGATACCGCAAACAGGTGCTGTATCAAGATAAGGAGCCATATGGAAGGTATAATTATAAAAGGCATAGGTGGATTTTATTATGTGGAAACGACGGACGGCGTTTATGAATGTCGTGCAAGAGGACTTTTCAGAAAACAGAAAATGACTCCGCTTGCAGGGGACAGATGTATCATATCCACCATGGAGGACATGACAGGGTATGTAGAAGAAATCTGCCCAAGGAAAAATGCTTTTGTTCGCCCACCGGTGGCAAATGTGGATAAAATATTTATTGTTTGTGCGGCATCATCACCCGATCCGTTACCTATTTTGATAGATAAACTGTCGGTGGTAGCACTGAAAGAGGATGCTCTGCCTTCAATAATAATCAATAAAATGGATATCAGCACAGATGATACCAAAAGCCTGGCGGATGCTTATGAGAAAGCGGGATTTACTGTTCACACTGTCTCGGCGCAAACAGGAGAAGGAATGGATGAGATAAAACAAGAGTTGACCGGTAACATTTCAGTATTTGCAGGATGCTCGGGTGTGGGAAAATCAAGTATTTTAAACAGCCTTTTTCCTGAACTTAATCAGAAAACGGGCGGTGTAAGTGAAAAGATCAAAAGGGGAAAGCATACAACCCGAGAGGTAAGCCTTATAAACTTGCCTGATGGGGGTTATATAGCGGACACCCCTGGATTTTCAGAGCTTGAAATAGCAGAACTGACAGATGTGGAAAAGGAAGAACTTTTCAATTATTTCCCGGAAATTGAAAAATATGCGGACGGTTGCACATTTCGTGACTGCAGGCATATAAGTGAGCCGGGATGCAGTGTGAAAAAAGCGCTTGAGGATGGCAAAATTGCCGCCTCACGCTATGAAAGTTATAAAGAAATTTATAATCAGTTAGGAGAAATTAACAAATGGGAAAAGAAATCAAAATAGCCCCGTCAATTCTGGCGGCAGATGTTGGTAATTTAAGAGGTGGCGTGGAGCTTGTGGAAAAAGCCGGCGCCGAATGGTTGCATATTGATATTATGGACGGTCACTTTGTGCCCAATCTTTCTTTCGGACCACATCTTGTAAGCGGACTCCGTCCGCACTCAAAAATGTTTTTTGATGTGCATCTTATGCTTGAAAATCCTATTGATTACATAGAGACTTTTGCAAAAGCGGGAGCAGATATGATTACTGTTCATGTAGAAGCAAAAAGCGATGTTAAAGAGTGTGTTGAAAAAATAAAAAGCTTTGGAATTAAAGCAGGTATTGTTTTAAAGCCTGATACAAAATCTGAGGACTGTTTTGAATATGCAAAAATGTCTGATATGGTACTTTTTATGAGCGTATATCCAGGCTTTGGCGGACAGAAATTTATTGAAAGAGTTCTTCCAAATGTTAAAGCTATGAGAGATTTCATGGGCGAGGATTTTGATATAGAAATTGATGGCGGTATCAATTCCGACAATGCATCGTTGGCGGTAGAGGCAGGGGCAAATATTTTAGTTGCCGGAAGCAGCGTTTTTGGCGCGAAAGATGTTGCGGCTGCAGTTGAAGCATTAAGATGCAGATGAAAAAAGGAATAATTTTTGCCGGCGGTGAATTTTCTGTTCCGGAAAATCTTGATAATATTTTAAAAGATAATCCATGCATTATCTGTGCCGACGGAGGATATGACCATGCGGCAAAACTTGGCATTGTGCCCGATATTATAATCGGGGATATGGATTCGGTGGAAAACAAGCTCCCTGGCGGGGTGAATCAGATAAAGCTAAATAGGGAAAAAGATGATACTGATACCGAAGCGTGCATAAATTATCTTATAGAAAAAGGATGCAGGGAAATCGTTCTTCTTTGTGCCCTCGGGGGCAGAAAAGACCATGAGCTTGCAAATATAATGCTGACGGTTTATGCACTGAAAAAAGGTGTAAAATTAATTATCGCAAGCAATGACACTGAAGTGTCTGCCATTTCGGATTTTGCCGAAATGTGGGGAAACATAGGTGACTGGCTTTCGCTTATACCCGTTTTAGGGGATGCGGAGAGGGTAACTCTTTCTGGACTTAAATACAGTGTCCAAAACGCCTGCATTAAAGCAGGAAAAACTGTTGGGATAAGTAATGAGTTTATAGGTGAAAAGGCTACAATTTCGGTGGGAAAAGGTGTAGTTGTGGCGATAAAAACAAAGAGGTGAAAAAGATGCCGTCCGTTAAGGAACAAAAAATAATAAAATTCAGAGGCGATACAGCTGAAAAAGAGACATTGTCAGTCGCAAAAAAACTTATTGTTCTTGCGGTATGTGTGATTATCGCACTTATTGTATCCCAATGGAATGAAGTGGAATCAATGCTGCCAAAACTGGACCATTCGGTTTACAAGACTGCGCAGACAGATATGGGCGAGCATATTATTCACAGTTTTGGTAACAAAAGCATGGCATACACAGGCAAAATGGGGCTTGTGGTTATGGATAAAAAGGGCAGAGAAAAGTTTTCGGTAGGAATGGTGCTTGAATCGCCTTCCGTTGCTGTTTCTGAAAAGAGAATTGCTTTTGCACCAAAAGGTAAAAATACGGTGTTTATGGTTAATTCATCAGGCAAGGTAACTGACTTTAATACAGATGACGAAATTATAAATCTTAAACTGTCAGACACCGGTAAGGTGGTAGCCATAACCAATAAAAAGACATATAACGGAAGCGCAGTGGTTTATTCTCAGCGTGGAGAACCGCTTTTTGAATGGGACGCAGGCACCTGTAACTTGCTTGATGCTGTGCTTTCACCTGACGGAAGAAAGCTTGCAGTTTCGGTTATATATACAGGCGGAGTTAAACTTGAATGTAGCGTGATGCTATTTGACATTGAAAAAAGTGAAACTCCTTATGCTGAAAAATCCACAGGAGATAATTTCATTTCCTCTTTAAGCTGGCAGGATAACAATACGCTTGTTATTATAGGCGATAAGAAAATGTGTGCTCTCAGCGGTAAAGGTGCCGACAAATGGGAGTTTGACTATGAGGGCAAAAAGCTGGCGGCATTTTGTGCAGAAGATAAAAACAACATTGCAATAGCACTGGGGCATTCCTCACTTGATAAGGAATATACCATATATTCATTCACATCAGGCGGACGAAACCAGGGACAGTACATTTTCAAACACGATATAGAAAATATATCCACAAATGAGAACAGAATTCTGATTACTTCAACGAGCGGAGCACAGCTTATAAATAAGCATGGAAGACTCAGAGATGAAATATCATCAGATAAAGATATTTACGGTGGATACCTTTATAAAAAGGGACATAAGGTAATGTTTGACAAGGGCGGATATACTGAAATAATCCAAATGAAATAAGGAGCGGAAATTATGCTGCTTGATATATTTTTTCTTGCAATTATTATTATCTGTGTAACATGGGGAGCAAGGCGGGGAATAATAAAAACCGCGCTTGGGCTTTCGTCTGTTATTATAAGTATAATTGCGGCAATCTGGCTTTACGAGCCGTTTATGGAACTCATTTCGCAAAATGCGGCAATATCAGGTGTGATAGCGCATTTTAAGGAAAGCCTTAAAGAAACTTTGATGCCGGCAATGAAAATTGACGATGCACTTATTGACAAACATACTCCGGCACTTTTGGTTTCGCTTCTTGGAAGTGATATTATAAGTCAGGGGACTGAAGCGATAGCAATTGCAATTGCAGATGCAGTTGTATATCTGGTTACGGTTGTAATTTTTATAATTGTTATAAAACTGCTGGTAAGTCTTGTGTTTAAACTGTTCAATGTTGCGGCAAAGCTACCGATAATAAAACAGGCGAACGGTCTAGTGGGAGGCATTTTGGGCTTTGTGGTAGGCATTTTTGTCTGTTGGATAGCAGCGGCAGTTCTGTCAATGTTTATCGGTCAGGAGGGCACAGGCTGGATAATTGAAAATGTGGAATCGTCCAGACTTGCAAAACATATGTTCAGTACAAATATTCTTTTCTCAATTCTAAAATAAAACGGAGGACAAACTAATGGGACTTTTTAATCCAAATTATGATAAACCGGGTAAAGGCGTAAGGAAAAACGAACCTCAGAAAAAGGGTGCGGCGTTATATTGGGAACTTTTTTCGAGAAAATGGAGAAGCTATATAGTGCTCAACCTTTTATATGCAGTAACCTGCGTGCCGGCATTTATATTCTACTTTTTTGTTGCACTCGGACTTATGCCGGGGCAAAGTCCTGCGCAGGAGACATCTCTTGCAATAATGATTGCGGGTTTCATGGTAACCTTTTTTGCAACAAGTCCCTTTAAAGCCGGATATATATATGTTCTTAGAAATTATGTAAGGCAGAAACATGCATGGACTTCATCGGACTTTTTTGAGGCTACCCGTAAAAATTTTGGTCAGGCAACTCTTATGTTTTTTATTGACCTTATTGTAAGTACATGCTTTTTGTTTGCAATCCGTTTTTATTTTACGGTGTCACAGACAAATATATGGATTTCGTTGCTTCTTGGTGTGGTTATAATTGTAATGGTGATGTATGCAATTATGCAGAGCTTTACATGGTGTATGATGGTAACATTTGAGCTTAAAACAAAAGCTATCTACAAAAATGCATATCTTCTGTCAATGGCAACAATTCCTGTAAACATTGTGAGTCTTGCAATAAGGGCGGCAGCTACGGCGGCTATCTTCAGCTGGGTACTTCTTGCCATTGGAGCTATGGTTGTTGTGTTCTTTTCGGCGGAAGGACTTTTGGAGCAAATGCTTGCATATCCTACCATTGAAAAATTCATGATGCCTAAGGAAGAGTCTGAAGAAGAGGATTATGTTGATTTGGATGAGGATGAACTACAGGAAAATTCGGAGGAAATAAATGATTAAAAAAACTTTAAAAGAGGGAATAAATCTGATATATCTGCCGGGGGATAAATTTAAAACGGTGTATATCAGAATGAATATATACAGACCTATGGGTGAAGAATCAACCAAAAATGCGCTTCTTACACGGGTGCTGAAAGCCGGCTCCAAAAAATATAATAAGCAGCAGCTTGAAAAGGAGCTTGAGTCACTCTATGGTGCATCGCTCGGTGCAGGGGTGACAAAAAACGGAGATGTCCAGGTGATTTCTTTTGGTATATCAATGCCGGCAGACAGATATACTGAGAAAGGGGTAGCTTGCCGTGGAGCAGAGCTTTTAAACGAGGTTGTTTTAAATCCAAATGTGGATAGCAATGCATTTAACAGAGAGATTGTTGCGGTGGAAAAGAATAACCTTAAAAACCTTATTGATTCTGTTTTTAACGATAAAAGAGATTATGCAGAACAAAGATGCATAGAAATTATGTTCGAAAATGAGCCTTATGCAATCCACGAGCTTGGCAGAAAAGAGGATTTGGACAAAATTGATGAAATAAGCCTTAAAGCCCATTATGACAGCATAATGAAAAATAGCCGCATAGATATTTTTGTTTCGGGAAGTTGCGATATTGAAGCGATATGCAGTGTGTTTGAAAATGTTAAATCATGTGCGAAAATTCCTGAAAATAAAGTTGAAAATTTAAAACGCGAAATAAAAAATGTTACAGAGTGTCAGAATGTAAACCAGGGCAAGCTTATGATGGGGTTTAAAACAGATATTGTACCAACAGGTCATGACTACTATAAACTTATGGTTTTCAACTCTGTTTACGGCAACGGAACTCATTCCAAACTTTTCTGCAATGTTAGAGAAAAACTGAGTCTGGCGTATTATGCATATTCCCGCCTTAACAGATATAAATCTGTTATAACAGTAGGCTCAGGCATAGAATTTGAAAATTTTGAAAAGGCAAAGAGTGAAATTCTTCTACAACTTGACGAGATAAAACGGGGTAATGTTACAGATTTTGAACTGTCATCTGCGAAAAAAAGTATTATAAATGCCTATAAATCTATGGAGGATGAACCTGCCAGAATTATTGCCGCAAAAACAGGAAGCGTCATACTTGGTGAAGAATTATCAATTGAAGAAACGACCAAACTTATAACGGCAGTAACAAAAGAGGATGTTGTTGAAATGTCTTCACATATATGGCTTGACAGTATTTATTTCCTGAAAGGAAACGAAAATGAATAAAATAACCTACGAAAATTTAAACGAAACTTTATATAGCTATACTCATCCGAGCGGACTTAAGGTCTGCATGGTGATAAAACCGGGATTTGCCAAGTCCTGTGCGTATTTTTCCACAAACTACGGTTCTACCACCAATAAATTTATTCCCAAAGGTGAAAAAGAGGTAGTAATTGTTCCGGACGGAGTGGCACATTTTTTGGAGCACAAGGTTTTTGAACAACCGGATGGTGAAAGCGTGTTTGATGCCTTTAGCAAATATGGCGCTTATGCCAACGCCTATACAAGCTTTAATATGACAACATATTATTTTTGGTGTACGGAAAATTTCCGTGAAAACCTGAAAATTCTTGTGGATTTTGTGCAGACACCCTATTTTACCGATGAAAATGTTGCAAAAGAGCAGGGCATAATTGGTCAGGAAATAAGAATGTATGAGGATGATCCTAACTGGAGCTGTTACTTTAATATGCTTCAGGGACTATATAACAATCATACTGTACGGCTTGATATTGCAGGTACTGTGGATAGTATTTCAAAAATAACAAAGGATACACTTTACACCTGTTACAACACATTTTATAATCCATCAAATATGACTCTTTGTATGGTAGGAGATTTTGATCCTGACGATATGCAGAAATTCCTCGATGGAATACTTGCAAAAGTGAGTCCGATGGAAGAGATTGTACGGATTATGCCTGAGGAACCGGACACTGTAGCAAAAGCACATACCGTCCGCAAAATGAGCGTGGCGACACCTGTTTATACAATAGGCTTTAAAGAAACTGACCTTTCGGGAGGAATTGAACTTCGCCGTGCGGCAGCAAAAACAGCTATGGAGCTGTTGATAGGCAAAAGCTCAAAGCTTTATTCATCACTTTATAATGACGGACTCATTTCCGCTTCTTTCTCCACAGACTATACGGGTGAGGCGGATTACGGATTTGCAGAAATTGCGGATGAAAGCGAAATGGCAGAAAAAATGGCAGAAAAAATTCTCCAGGGAATAAAAGATTTCAAATTTGACCAGGGAAGTTTTGAAAGAATAAAAAGAAAGCGCTTTGGACGGAGTCTGCATGTGTTTGACGACCCTGAGAAGTATGCCGGTGCCCTTGCACGCAACATTACCTGCGGAGCGGACCTTTATAAATCAATAGAATTGGCAGAAAAAATTACTGAAAAAGATGTTAAAAATGTCTTTGAAAGAATGTTCAAAGCTGATAATATAACTTTGTCGGAGATTAAGCAATGATAGTTCCTGAAAATGTTCTTGCAATAACACATCATTTTGCGGAAAAAGCCGTGTCAAAAGGTGACACGGTAATTGACGCAACCATGGGAAACGGGCATGATACGCTCTTTTTATCCCGTCTTGTGGGAGAAAATGGAAAGGTGTATGCCTTCGATATACAAAAGCAGGCAGTGGAAAGCACAAAGTCACTTCTTGAAAAAGAGGGAGCACGCAATGCCGAGCTGATAATGTCCGGACATCAGAATATGGAGCAGTATGTGTCCGAGGGCGTTTCAGCAGTAATGTTTAACCTTGGCTATTTGCCGGGGGGAGACCATTCCGTGGGTACACTTGCAGAGACCACCATTTTGGCTCTTGAAAGTGCTATGAGGTTAATAAAAAAAGGCGGAGTAATAACAGTTGGTGTATATTACGGCGGTGATTCGGGGTTTGATGAGAAAAACAGTGTCATGGAATATATTGCCGATATAGATTTTAAAAAATTTACCGTTCTTACACTTGATTATAAAAACAGACCCAACTGCCCACCCATAGCAGTTATTATTGAAAAACTGTAAAGGAAAGATATATATGAGCGAAAAAATCGAAACTAAAAAGGGTATAAAAAAACCGCTTATTATAACAATAGCGGTTGTGGTCGCAGTGGCAATATTATTAGCCGGTGCGATATTTGCAGTGTCTGGAGAGGGTGCTTGCCGGGGGATTACCATAGAAGGTCAGACTGTTTCAGGAATGAGCATTAAAGAGCTGACCGATTTTGCGACTCAAAGGGCAGAAAAAGAAATTCCTAATGAGACGGTAACCATCAGTCTTGACGGAGCAGAGCACAAAATATCCTTTTCTGATGCAATTGTAGGATATGATGCAGAAAAAACCGCTGAGATTGCTTATAATATTGGCAGAGACGGGAATGTCCTTGTAAACACATTTAAAAAAATAGGATTGTTTTTTAAAAGTAAGAATGTACCGCTTGAGCCCGTTTTTGATGAAGAATATATAGGACAGTTTGTCAAAGAAATGTGCAAGGATTTTGAGCCTGTAAAAACCGATGATTATTATTTTATGGAGGGGGATAAGCTGAAGCTTGTTTTTGGCAAAGCCGGAAATTTTGTGGATGTTGCCCTTTTCAGAAATAAGCTTGACGAATTTTTGAGAAACGGGAAAAGCGGCAATATAACTCTTGAGGCTGTTGCAGCAGAGCCGGAGCCGTTTGATGTTGATGAAATATATGAAAAAATTGCCACAAAACCAAGTGATACATATTATGAGGAAGTTGATGGCAAAAAGTATATAGTGCCGGCAAAAAACGGATATGAATTTGATAAAAATGAGCTTAAAAAAGCAATTGAACAAAACAGGGGTGTAAATGAAAGCTTTTATTTTGTTCCTGAGGTGATAAAGCCGGAAAATACTGTTCTTGATGAGACAGGGCTTTTCACCGAGGTGCTTGCAAAGTACACCTCGAAAATTACCGACCAGGATAAAAACCGACTTAATAATGTTCACCTTGCCGCGAGCAAAATAAATGGTGTTATTATTAATCCAAACGATACATTTAAATATCTCACATATGTTGAACCTATAACTGTTGAGGGTGGGTACAAAAGCGCAAATGTATATGCCAACGGTAAAATATTAAAAGACATCGGTGGCGGAGTTTGTCAGGTTTCCTCGGCACTTTACAGTGCAGTTTTAAACGCAAATCTTGAAATTGTAAAAAGATATGCTCATTCGCTTACAGTTGGTTATGTTCCTTATGGTCAGGATGCAACGGTTGCAAGCGGTGAAATAGATTTCAGGTTTAAGAACAATACAAATGAGCCTGTTAAAATTATTGCATCAAGCGATAATGTGGGTGTGTATATTACGCTTATGGGCAAAAAGCCCGACCCGTCAATTACTGTGGAAATTGAAAATGTTACCACGCAGACACTTGTTCCCGAAACAATTGTAGAGATTGACGAAAATCTTGAACCGGGAACAGAGGTTGTTGATTATGACGGAAAAACAGGTTATGTGGTACAGACCTATAAACACATCTATAAAGACGGGCAGCTTATTGAAACAGTACATGTTTCCACAAGTAGATATAAAAAGATAGATAAAACGGTTAGAAAAGGTCCTGATGCGGAAGAAACGGTTACACAGCCTGCAGAAGGGGAAACACCTGAAATCCCAACAACAGGGGAAGAACCGGCCCAGCCTGAAATAAAGCCTCAGCAGCCGGAACAAGCTCCGGAAATAGAAGCAGTTCAAAGAACTGAATAAAATTAAAGCAGACGGATTTTCCGTCTGCTTTTTTGTAGGGTTATTCGCCGAAGAGTTTTGCGTTTTCAATTCTCGTCCGTTCAGCCTCGGCAGCTTTTTTCTCTTTCCAGTCAGGATTGTTTTTCTTTTCGGTTATTACACGCTGTTTAAGCTCAGGGATAGTTTTAATATTATATTGGTCATTATCACTTTTAAGTGTTTTGTCATTGTTTATAATAAATTTACCCTGCCTCATTCCCGTAAGGACGAAATAATCCTCATCTGTTGCCAAATCGCCGTCATCTCTTGACAGGAACAGAAGAACTTTTTCTCCGGTGAAAAAGTCGGGATACATATCGCACAATACCTTGGTATTGCTT
>JAZROP010000040.1:0-61342 GCA_045648785.1 Clostridia bacterium
AAAACCCGACCAATGGTCGGGTTTTCTCATTAATTCTGCTTTATTTTACGCTCCCGTCAGCGTTAAACAGCGGCAGGGGTTCAAGTGCGATAATATCGGGACGGTCTATTGCATCACCTTCGGCAAGAATTGTCATTTTACCAACCGTTTCCCCGCCAACTTCTTTAACCAGATATTCAATTGCCCTGAGTGATTCACCTGTGCTGATAACATCATCTACGATAAGCACCTTTTTACCTTTCATTCTGGCAATCTCATCCGCACCAAGGTAAAGGGTCTGTTCCTTTTCGGTGGATATGGATTTCACCTTAACAGTTACAACATCTTTCATATAGAGTTTAAATGCTTTTCTTGCGACAACATAAGGTTTTCCCGACTGACGCGCCATCTCGTGCGCAAGCGGAATACCTTTTGATTCTGCGGTAATAATAACATCAAATTCGGGCGCTTTTTTTAGGAGTTCTCCCGCCGCTTTTTCAGTCAGTTCAACATCCCCGAAAATAACAAAACCGGCTATGTATAAATCATCCGTTACTCTGCATACCGGAAGATGTCTTTCAAGTCCGGCAATTTTCATTTTATGGTACATATTAAATCATCCCTTTCATAATTTTATCTTATCATTTTCACTTTAAAAAGTCAACATTATCCCGTCAAATTTGCGACATAACAAAAAGTTATTTTACATTTTTTGTGAACAGTAACGAAATTACATTATAATATTGACTTACAATAAAAAAAGTAGTATAATGGACAATGTACGGGCATGTCCCGTACCGCAAAATTGTTTTTATTATATTTTATATTTTTTAGGAGGTTGAATTTATGGCAAATTCAGTTAAACTCACAGTTGACGGCAATACCGCGACAGCCCATGTTGCCTACGCCTTCAGCGATGCCGCTGCTATCTTCCCTATCACACCTTCTTCTACAATGGCGGAAGTTTGTGACGAATGGGCAGCCTACGGCAGAAAAAACATTTTCGGCCAGACAATGAAGATTGCAGAAATGCAGTCTGAAGCAGGTGCAGCAGGTGCCGTTCACGGTTCCCTTGCAGCAGGTGCTCTCACAACAACATTCACCGCATCTCAGGGTCTTCTCCTGATGATTCCTAACATGTACAAAATCGCCGGCGAACTTATGCCTGCAGTTTTCCATGTAAGTGCTCGTTGCGTATCCGCACACGCTCTTTCAATTTTCGGCGACCATTCCGATGTAATGGCTTGCCGTCAGACAGGTTTTGCAATGATTGCATCCGCATCCGTTCAGGAAGCTATGGATATTGCGACAGTTGCTCACCTTTCCACACTTAAAGCTAAAGTTCCTTTCCTGCACTTCTTTGACGGTTTCAGAACATCTCACGAAGTTCAGAAAATTGATGCTATTCCTTACGAAACATTAGCTGAAATGGTTGACTATGAAGATATTGAAGACTTCAGACGCCGTGCTATGAATCCTGAACATCCTGATCAGAGAGGTACAGCTCAGAACCCCGATATCTACTTCCAGAACAGAGAAGCTTGTAACAAATACTATGACGCTGTTCCCGGCATCGTAGAAACAATGATGAAAAAAGTAGAAGCTGCTACAGGCAGAAAATACAATCTTTTTGATTATGTTGGTGCTCCCGACGCTGAAAGAGTTATCATTGCCATGGGCTCCGGTGTTGAAGCTATTGAAGAAACAGTTGACTACCTCACAACTAAAGGCGAAAAAGTTGGTCTTATCAAAGTTAGACTTTACAGACCTTTCTCTGCTGAACACTTCATTAACGCTCTTCCGAAAACAGTTAAGAAAGTTGCAGTACTTGACAGAACAAAAGAACCCGGCTCATTCGGTGAACCTCTGTATGTTGATGTTGCTACAGTTCTTAACGATAAAGGTATGAAAGACATCACAGTTGTTGGCGGCAGATACGGTCTTGCTTCCAAAGAATTCACACCTTCAATGGTTAACGCTATCTACAACAACTTAAAGCTTGACGCTCCGAAAAACCACTTCACAGTTGGTATCAACGATGATGTTACAGGTCTTTCTCTTGAAGTTACAGAAGAAATCGACACAACTCCCGAAGGCGTAACTCGTTGTAAATTCTACGGTCTTGGTTCTGACGGTACTGTTGGTGCTAACAAAAACTCCATCAAAATCATCGGTAACCACACAGACATGTATGCTCAGGGTTACTTTTCATATGACTCTAAAAAATCCGGTGGTATTACAGTTTCTCACTTAAGATTCGGTAAAACACCTATTAAAGCTCCTTATCTTTTAACAGTTTCCGACTTCATCGCATGTCATAACTCTTCTTATGTTACACGTTATGACCTCCTTGAAGGCATCAAAGAAGGCGGTACATTCCTCCTTAACTCTCCCTGGAACACTGTTGAAGAACTTGAAGCTAACCTCCCTGCTGAAATGAAACAGACAATCGCTAAAAAGAATGTTAAATTCTACAATATCGATGCTGTTAAACTTGGTATGGAACTCGGTCTTGGTTCAAGAATCAATATGATTATGATGTCTGCTTTCTTCAAACTTGCTAACATTATCCCCATGGACGATGCTATCAAGTACATGAAAGAAGCTATCGTTAAATCCTACGGCAAAAAAGGTGAAAAAGTTGTTAACATGAACAACGCTGCTGTTGACGCAGGTCACGAAGGTCTTGTTGAAATTAACTACCCTGCATCCTGGGCTACAGCAACTGAAGGTGCTGTTCCTGCTGCTGTTCCCGCAACAGACTACTTCAACAACTTTGTTAAACCTATCCTTGCACAGAAAGGTGATACTCTCCCTGTTAGTGCATTTGATGCTGACGGTATTGTTCCTGCAGGTACAACTCAGTTTGAAAAACGTGGTATTGCAGTACTCGTTCCCGAATGGATTTCTGATAACTGTATCCAGTGTAACCAGTGTGCTTATGTTTGTCCGCACGCTTGTATCAGACCTTTCCTCGCAACAGAAGCTGACCTTGCTAACGCTCCCGAAAGCTTTAACACAAAGAAAGCTATTGGTAAAGCATACGACGGCTATCAGTTCAAAATCCAGCTCAGTCCTATGGATTGTACAGGTTGCGGCAACTGTGCTGACATCTGTCCTGCTCCCAAGGGCAAAGCTCTCGTTATGAAACCTTTTGCTGACATCGCTCCGGTTGACAGTGCTAACTGGGATTTCGCACAGACACTTCCCACTCCCGACGTTAAATTCAGCAAAGCTACAGTTAAAGACAGCCAGTTCATTCATCCTCTCTTTGAGTTCTCCGGCGCTTGTGCAGGCTGTGGTGAAACACCTTATGTAAAACTCGTTTCCCAGCTCTTTGGTGACAGAATGATGGTTGCTAACGCAACAGGATGTTCTTCCATCTACGGTGGTAGTGCTCCTACTAACCCCTACACAGTAAACAAAGACGGTCATGGTCCTGCTTGGGCTAACTCCCTCTTTGAAGATAACGCTGAATTCGGTTTCGGCTTCCAGCTTGCACTTTCTCAGAGAAGAGCTAAACTTGAAGACCTTATCGCTAAATTCCTCGAAGCTCCTTGTTGCGATGAAATGGCTGATGCATTCAAGAACTGGCTCGCTGTTAAAGACGAAGGCGATGCTTCCAAAGAAGCAGGCAATGTTTTAAAAGCAAAACTTCCTGTTGCAATCGAAAAAGCATCCGGCGATATGAAAGCTCTGCTCGAAGAAATTTATTCTTATGCAGAACTCTTCACAAAGAAATCCGTTTGGATATTCGGTGGTGACGGTTGGGCATACGATATCGGTTACGGCGGTCTCGACCATGTAATTGCAAGTGGCGAAGATGTTAACATCCTCGTTATGGACACAGAAGTTTACTCCAACACAGGTGGTCAGTCCTCTAAAGCTACTCCTACTGCTGCAATCGCTAAATTTGCTGCTGCAGGTAAGAGAGTTAAGAAGAAAGACCTTGGTCTCATCGCAATGTCTTACGGCTATGTATATGTTGCAAGCGTATGTATGGGTGCTGACCACAACCAGCTCCTCAAAGCTATGAGAGAAGCTGAAAGCTACCACGGTCCGTCACTTATCATTGCTTACGCTCCTTGTATCAACCACGGTATTGCTAAAGGCATGGGCAAATCTCAGGCAGAAGCAAAAGCCGCTGTTGAATCAGGTTACTGGCAGCTTTACAGATACAATCCGATGCTCGCTGAAGAAGGCAAAAATCCGTTCACACTTGATTCCAAAGCTCCCACAGGCGAAGTTAAAGAATTCTTAAAAGGTGAAGCAAGATACGCTGCACTTCTCAAACAGTTCCCGGATGTTGCAGACGGTCTTCTTGATAAAGCTTCAGAAGAAGCTCTTGCAAGATACGAACAGTACAAAGGTATGGCTGAATAATAAACCATATACAAAAAGCATGGTGATTTTCACCGTGCTTTTTTGTGTAATTAACATGTAGGGGCGATTCACGAATCGCCCTCAAAACGGAACATTCGTGAATTTCCCCTACAATCATTCTTTTATTTTTTATATTTTCCTATTGTAAATTTTTTCTTTTTGTGATATAATAAATATGCGACATAATTTCATATTTTTTACTCACCATAAGTATGTATTTTTATACCTTAAATCAGGTAAAAATGCATGCTCTGTTTCGCATACTTGTGGTGAACCTATAATTATGTATGAAATTGTGTCGCAGCAATAAGAGTTATGCATTTTTCGGTGCGTGGCTCTTGCTGCGCACTTTTTTAATTTTATTGGTTTTATAAACCGGAAAGGAAGATTTTATGAAAAAAACTATTACTCTCCTACTTGTATTGATGTTAATGCTGCCTGTTTTACCTGCACTTGCCGCCTCAGAATATCTGCCAGTCGGAATTGCCGCAACACAGGATAAGTATGCTTACTTAATTTCCGAAGCAATTGAAAAATCAGAGTATGCTGAAGAACATATTGACAAAGAACATATTTACATTATAGAAAACACAACTCCAATGCCCATGCGCAAAAACGAAGAACCTATTTGGATTTGGGTTGCACTTCCGCTCCTTGATTCATCAGATATTTCATATGCTTACTTTGATAAAGGCGGATACGGAATGGCTATAACTAATTTTACAACTTTTGACGGACTGGAAAAACCTTATGGCGATACATTAAAACAATATATTGAAAAAAACAATCTTTCCGAGCCGACAGAAATAACAAACATGTGGATTATCGAGAGGGTGCACCTATTCGCATACAACGTAATTTGCGATGATGAAGAATATATCATCCCCTGCTATTTTACAGAAGATTCTATGTTTAATCTTACAAATTCCGAGGAATGTAATATAGAAATCGGAAAAGCTTACACAAATGATGATTTTCTTTCAATTTGCGAAAAAGAAGCTGAATTGTTCGCGGAACATCGAAAATCTGAGGGTGAGCAGGAAGAAACCGATTCATCAAAAACATATGTTGACAACGACGGTGAGATAGTGATGCCCGAGCCTGATGTTAAAGATGAAACAGAAGAAAAAAATGATGACTCCAATAAACTCTCCGATGAAAAGGAATTAAAAAACGATACAGAAAATACTGATAAACCAATTTTTATTGATTATAGCGATTGGTCTAAAGAGTACATTGTTCAGGCAAATAATTTAGGATTTTTAGACGATATATCAGATATTTCATACAAAGAGCCTGTACCCCGCGAGAAATTCTGTGAGATAGTGTATAACATGCTTATAAAAACCACAGATAAAAGTTGGGCAATTCCTACAGCTATTCCTTTCGACGACACTTTTAATACGAAGGTATCGACGCTTTATTATGAAGGCATTATAAAAGGAAAAGGCGATAAAACCTTTGCCCCAAACGATTTCCTTTCAAGGGAAGAAGCGGCAACCCTTCTTTATCGTGTAGCAGAATATATGGGCAAGGATATTCCACAGTCATCATATGATGAGACTGTTCCATTCTTCACCGATAAAAACTTAATTTCCAACTGGGCATTTGATGCGATTTTTTATATGAATAAAATGAGAATTATGGTTGGTACGAGCGATATAGAGTTTTCCCCTAAGGAAACATACTCAGCCGAACAAGCCATAGCAACCATAATTAGATTATATAATTATTAACCAAAAAGGTAGTAGCAAATTGCTACTACCTTTCTTCATAAAAACAATCCTCTTTCCATCTTATTACATTCGTATCAATGTACTCCCATATTTTTTTATAATCTTCTCCTCCTCGAACTATATGGTCATGATATGAACGTTGCCAGATTTTCCCCTCATAATTCATTAAATGAATCTGTTTTGATATGTTCATTTTCAAATATCCTATTGCTTTGTCAATGATTGAACGTTGTATTTGTAGGGGCGATTCACGAATCGTCCGGTTTTCATCGTTTTTTATTCTAATGATAAAATGAATATGATTAGGCATAATTACATATTTATCAATTTCAATATTAAATCTTTCCGGCAGAACATCAATTATTTTCTTTACAATTTCTCCACATACGGTTAGTTTATTTTCGGGCGATTCGTGAATCGCCCCTACGATACGAGATAACATCTGTTTTCTGTTATGCGTACATACGGTAATAAAATATGCACCAGGTATACTGTAATCATATCCTTTTAACCTTGTCGGTTTTCTTTTCGGAAGGTCCATTTCCGTCTCCTAATTTTGTTTTCTTACTAGATCATATTCGTCGCCGTTTTGCCAATATGAACAGTCGAAGGATGCACCTGTCATAAACCGCATCATTTCGTCCTCATCAAGATTGACCGAGCATACATAACATTCCCAGTCCTCATCATATTCATAATGTGCGCAGGTTTCACAGTTTTTAGCCATTTTTATCACCTAAAATGCATTTTTTATATGTCTTATTTCCGGTTTTTTCTCACCCAAGACTTCCACTACATCAAACCTTGCGTTACCTTTATATTTATTCCTCATAATATAAAGCTGTGCGGTTTTACGGAGTTTTTCGCGTTTTGTGGCTGTGACAAACTCTTCTGGTCTGCCGAAGTCTTTTGTTTTTCGTTGCTTTACCTCAGTAAAAACCAATATGTTTTTGTCATAACTTATAATATCAATCTCGCCGCACTTTTCGTGATAGTTGCGGTCAATTATTCTGTGTCCGTGCCTTTTCAGATATCGTGCAGCTATTGTTTCGCCTTGGTTTAAGCCCGTTTTAGGGAATAAAAAAGAAAAAAACTTATTCACTGTACTGCTGCACCATTCCGTCATATTTTTCCCTGTAGCTGTCTGATGAAATATCCACATAGTAAGACACAACCAAAACAAACAGGGACACTGCTCCGCAGACTATCCAGAGTTTTGCATTGATTCGTCTGTTAAATATTGAAATTATAAGCATAACTGCACAAAAAACAAAAAATAAAAAAGCAAGCGTTCCGATAAACTTAATCATTTAATTCCACCTCACACAATTATTATACTATTTTGATTTTCCTATGTCAATATGCTATTTTTTTGCCGAAAGCTCTTGATTTTTTTACCATTTCATTATATAATATACGATGTATAAAATTTTCCTTTAGGAGTGATATAAATGGATAAAGAAAAAGTAATTACCAGAATCACCGATGTAGGTGTAGTAGCAGTTGTTCGTGCAGAAAACAGCGACAAAGCAATCCGCATTGTTGATGCATGTATCGAGGGTGGAATCCCCGCTATTGAGCTTACATTTACTGTTCCTAAGGCTCACAAGGTTATTGAGGACCTGGCTGCAAAATATTCCAGTGACGAAATTATTCTCGGTGCCGGCACAGTTATGGATAGTGAAACAGCAAGAATTGCTATGCTTTCTGGTGCTGAATATATCGTAAGCCCCTACTTTGACCTTGAAACAGTTAAGACCTGTAACAGATACCGCGTTCCCTGCATGCCCGGCGCTATGACAATAAAAGAAGTTGTTGCAGCAATGGAAGCAGGTGCGGATATTGTTAAAATCTTCCCTGGCGACCTTTTCGGTCCCAAAATCATCAAGGACATCAAAGGTCCTATTCCTTATGCTAAAATGATGCCCACAGGCGGCGTTGATGTTGATAATGTTGACCAGTGGATTAAAGCAGGTGCAGTTGCTGTAGGTGCAGGCAGTTCGCTGACAGCAGGTGCTAAAACAGGAGACTACAAAGCAGTAGCTGACACAGCTAAAAAATTTGTCGAAGCGGTTAAAGCAGCAAGAGGCAAGTAAACAGAAAGGAAATAAATTATTATGAAAAAGGCAGTTACATTCGGCGAAATTATGTTACGACTTCAGACTCCGACATATCAGAGATTCATTCAGGCTCAGACCTTAGAATCCACATTTGGCGGCGGCGAAGCCAATGTTGCAGTATCTCTTGCTAACTACGGCATTGATGCAGCATTTGTTACAAAACTCCCTTCAAATCCCATCGGCGACTGGTGTGTGGCTGAAATCCGCAAACACGGTGTCGATACATCCAAAATCACTCGTGGCGGCGAAAGAGTTGGTATTTACTTTGTTGAAAAAGGTGCTTCACAGAGGGCATCAAATGTAGTTTACGACAGAGCTCACTCCTCTATTGCTACTGCTGAAAATAAAGACTTTGACTGGGATGCAATTTTCGAAGGCGTAGAATGGTTCCATTTCACAGGTATTACTCCTGCTATTTCGGATGCCGCTGCAGAAGTTTGCCTTGAGGCTCTGAAAAAAGCTAAGGAACACGGCGTTACTGTAAGCTGCGACCTTAATTTCAGAAAAAAACTCTGGACAAGCGAAAAAGCTTGCAAAGTTATGTCCGGTCTTATGCCTTATGTTGATGTTGCAATCGCAAACGAAGAAGATGCTGAAAAAGTATTTGGAATTAAAGCTGCTGCAACTGATGTTAACTCCGGCGAAATCAACCATGATGGTTACAAAGATGTTGCAAAACAGCTTGCTGACAAATTCGGTTTCAAATATGTAGCTATCACTCTCCGTGAAAGCCACAGTGCATCCGCTAACGGTTGGTCCGCTATGCTCTATGACGGCAAAGAATACTATTTCTCAAAGAAATATGAAATTTCTCACATTGTTGACCGTGTAGGCGGCGGTGACTCCTTCGGTGGTGGTCTTATCTACTCTCTTATGAATGGTTACACTCCCGACGATGCTATTAACTTTGCAGTTGCAGCTTCCTGCCTCAAACACTCCATCGAGGGTGATTTCAACCTTGTTAGCGTTAAAGAGGTTGAAACTCTCATGAAAGGCGACGGCTCCGGTAGAGTTCAGAGATAAATAAAAAAACTAAAATTTACTTGGGCGCTGTATCACAAATATTTTTGATACAGCCCCTTGTTTTTGGTGACCCGAATGAATACATTTGAAGGAATAATTACTGAAATTATCTTTAATAACGAGGATAACGGCTATGCAGTCTGCGAATTTCTCTCAGGCGATGAGAGTTTTACTGTGACAGGATGCCTGCCCCTTGTTTCTGTCGGCGACAAGCTCAGGGTTACCGGCGACTTTATTGTTCACATGGAATATGGCGAGCAACTCAGCGTTAAACATTTCGAAAAGCTTATTCCCGAAAGCAGTGAGGAAATTTTCATTTACCTTGCTTCGGGAGCCATTTCCGGTGTAAAAGAAGTTATTGCAAAACGAATAATAGACCGGTTTGGCGACGATACTCTTGAGGTCATTCGAGATTTTCCCGAAAAACTTGTGCAGATTAAAGGGATTTCCGAAGAAAAGGCCATAAGTATCCACAACCAGTATATAGAACAGATTGGCGTTCAGCAGGTAATTTCCTTTTTAGGTCAATATGGTATTAATACATCCCTCGCCTTTAAGGTTTATAATCATTTTGGTTCACTCGCGGTAAAGACAGTAAAGCTTAATCCCTATTCGGTTTGCGAAGTTTCAGGCATAGGCTTTGCTACGGCAGACCGAATTGCCCATTCAATGGGTTTTTCTGCAAACTCTCCCGAAAGAACCGGTGCAGCAATTTTACACATTTTGTCCGACGCCGTTTCGCGCGGGCACACATATCTTCCCCTGGACATTTTAGTAGAGGGTGTCTGCAACCTTATAGGTATAGACTCCGAAACAGTTTTCCAGCAAATTTCCGGCTTGCTGGCAGAGAAAAAGATAAATCGTCGAAATACAACAGATTCTTCCCCGGCAATTTATCTGCCGGCTATGTTCACAGCCGAGACGGGCTGTGCAAAAATTCTTGCAGCTCTTGCAGACTCTTCTGCAAATAAAATCCCTTTTTTCGAAAAGGAGCTGCAGAGTGGTATAACCCTTGCCCCCGAACAACTCGAAGGAGTCATTTCCGCTTTGGAAAACCGACTGACCGTTATAACGGGTGGTCCGGGTACAGGAAAAACTACCATACTTAACACAATAATATCAATCATGAAAAATCAGGGCCTTGAAATTGCTCTTTGCGCACCTACAGGCCGTGCCGCAAAAAGAATGAGTCAGCTTTGCGATATGGAAGCAAAAACAATTCACCGACTACTTGAAATGGCTTATTCTGAGGATGATGCCCGTATGACCTTTGGTAAAAACGAGTATAATCCAATTGATGCAGATGTTTTGATTATTGACGAAATGTCAATGGTTGACATTCTACTAATGTATCATCTTCTCAAGGCTCTTCCCGATAAATGCAGAATTGTTCTCGTAGGCGATAGCGACCAGCTTCCATCAGTTGGTGCAGGAAATGTCCTGCGTGATATCCTTTCGTTTGACAGAATTAACTCTGTCCGACTTACTAAAATTTTCCGTCAATCAAGTGAAAGTATGATAACGCAGAATGCTCACCGCATAAATGCAGGAGACACCCCTATATGCAATGGCGAAGGAACAGACTTCTTTTTCCTTTCACGACCATCATCAGCAGACGGAATAAACGAAATTGTCCGGCTTTGCCTGACAAGGCTGCCCGGCTACCTTGGTCTTGACCCTATGGACTGTGTACAGGTGCTCTGCCCCTCCAGAAAAGGACCCATGGGCACAGAAAATTTAAACAATGTCCTGCAGACTGCTTTTAATCCTCCCGATCCTTCCAAAAAGGAGCTTAAGCGAAGAAGATTTGTTCTTCGCGAAGGGGATAAAATAATGCAAATCCGTAATAACTATGATATGGAGTGGGCCTGCGGTGACTCACAGCTCGGTAGTGGAATTTTCAACGGTGACCTTGGCGTAATTGAAGAAATTGACATCAGAAGCGGTATTGTTACCATCATATTTGACCGTGAAAAAACGGTTGAGTATCCAATAGAATATCTTGACGATATAGAGCTTTCCTACGCAATAACCGTTCATAAAAGCCAGGGTAGTGAATTTACCGCAGTTGTAATTCCCATGTACCCCTGTCACAAAAATCTGATGACAAGAAATCTGTTTTATACCGCTGTTACAAGGGCTAAAAAGCTTGTTGCTCTTGTCGGCAGAAATGATGTAACAGAGTTCATGACAAGCAACAATTTCGAAGACCTCCGGTATAGCGGACTTGCTGAGCTTTTAAATGAAGGATTAAATTAATGAAGATTCTTAAAATGTTTTTTGACTTGTTTTTTCCGCCAAAATGTATTTATTGTGGCGATTTTCTTGCCGTCGGCGACCGCCCGCTCATCTGCAAAAGATGCGAGGACCTTATTCCTCAAAGCACAATTCGATGCAGTAAATGCGGTGGAGTAATAACATACAATAGCGGCAAACCTGAATGTCTTTCCTGCAAAGCTGCTGGCAGATATTTTGACGGAGTTTTCTCCCCTGCATTATATGAATCCACCGTTCGTACGGCTATACTTAAATACAAATTCGGTACGCAAGTCTACATGGCAAAACCGCTTGTGTATTTTACAACATGCGGACTTAAAAAACTTGGCGTTAAGGCAGATGTGGTCCTATCTGTGCCACCAGATCCTAAAAGACAGTCAAAACGCGGTTTTGATTCTACAGGACAGCTTGCAAAACTTGTTGCTTCATCACTTAAACTACCCTACAAATCTAGCTGGCTCAGGAAAATCAAAAGCACCCCTGCTCAAAGTAAACTTACAAAGGCTCAAAGACTTAAAAACATTAAAGGTGCATTTGCCCTAACATCGCGGGCAAATGTTAAAGATTTAAGTATCCTGCTTATAGACGATGTTTTTACAACAGGTGCTACCACATCGGAAATTGCCAGGATTCTGAAGAAAAAAGGTGCGAAATATGTTTTCGTTGCCACACTCGCAAAAAGATAAAATTGGAGTTGATTATGTGCTTTTTATTGCGCACTCCCCCGCGGAAACAGAGAATGTTGCTGCAGAATTTAAAAAGAATATTAAAGCAGGAGATATAATCTGTCTGCACGGCGATATCGGCGTTGGCAAAACCGTTTTTACGCGTGGTTTTGCATGTTCGGATGCTGTGTGCAGTCCCACTTTCTCCATTATGAATATATATAAAGGCAATCCCCCTGTTTACCACTTTGACCTCTATCGTCTCTCCACAGAAGACGAGCTTTATGAAGCAGGTCTTATGGACTACATTGAATCGGGCGTTGGGATAAGCATTGTTGAATGGCCCGACATTTTGCCAACCGGACTCTGTTCCGACATTTACGATGTTTACATTTCAAAAAAACTAGACATAAACGAAAACTACCGCGAAATAGAGGTGAAAAAGCGTGAAAATTCTGGCTGTTGATACCTGCCTTCCCGTTGCATCCGTTGCTGTTGCGGAAGAAGAAAAGCTTCTTGGACTTTTTTACATAAACAATGGACTTACACACTCCACAAAACTCATCCCCATGATAGAATCCCTTTTATCCGAGCTTGACCTCACAACAGCAGAGATTGATGCCTTCGCCTGCACCAACGGCCCCGGTTCATTTACCGGAATAAGAATAGGCATGGCAACTGTCAAAGGGCTTGCAATGCCTGGAAATAAGCCCGTTGTAGCGGTTTCATCACTTGCAGCGACAGCATATAATTTTAGCTGTCAGCCCCTTATAATAATACCAATGACAGATGCACGCAACTCTCAGGTGTTTTATGGTAAATATCAATTTACAAAAGCAGATTTCAAGGAAATTCTTCCTCCCTCTGTCGCTGAGGTTGCGGAAATTGCGAAAAATATAGCCGATCCTTGCATTGTATGCGGAGACGGTGCGGTAAAGTATACTGAAATATTAAAACAGAACCCGAACATTATGTTTGCTCCCGCCCATCAGAATATGCCTAATGCGGCATCACTTGCGGCAGCAGCTTTTGATGAAATAGAAAAACACGGTTTCCCTCCTTCAGAAAAAATCGATGCACTTTATGTGCGTAAATCAAGTGCTGAACAGGAAAAAGAAAGGATGAATAAAAAATGATAGCTATAGGATGCGACCACGGAGCGTTTGCTCTTAAAAACACAGTTAAAAAATATCTTGAGGAAAGAGGCCTTGAAGTTAAAGATTTTGGCATTTACGAAGACGCAAGAGCCGATTATCCCGATATTGCAGAAGTTGTTTGCAAATCAATTGTGTCTGGAGAATGTGAAAAAGGCATTCTACTTTGCGGCACAGGAATAGGAATCAGCATTGCCGCAAACAAAATCAAGGGTATCCGTGCGGCAGTATGTAACGAAGTTTACTGTGCAAAAATGGCAAAATGCCACAACAACGCAAATGTTATCACAATGGGCGGCAGAGTTGTGGGCGAAGATGTCGCTCTTGAAATTGTGTCTGCTTGGCTTGACAGTGAATTTATGGGTGGCAGACATCAGCAGAGAATTGACAAAATAACAAATCTTGAAAAAGGTGAGTAACTCATATGGCTAAATCAACAAAATCTTACGGAAACGACAGTATTACTGCCCTTAAAGGCGCAGATGTTGTCCGTTTAAAACCCGCAGTAATCTTTGGCGCCAGCAGCCTTGAAGGCTGTCAGCATGCCATGTTTGAAATACTTTCAAACTCCATTGACGAAGCAAGAGAAGGTTTCGGCAATGTCATTACTGTTACCCGTTTTCTCGACAATTCTATAGAGGTTGCCGACTGCGGCCGAGGAATTCCGCTTGATTTTAATGAAAAGGAACAGCGTTATAACTGGGAGCTTGTTTTCTGTGAACTTTATGCAGGCGGCAAGTACAATACTGTGGGCGGCGAAAACTACGAATACAGTCTTGGCACCAATGGTCTTGGCAGCTGTGCTACCCAGTTTGCGTCCGAGTATATGGATGTAGAGGTTATCCGTGACGGGTTTAAATATACCCTTCATTTTGAAAAAGGTTATAACATCGGCGGACTCCACAAGGAAGAAATCCGATCAAGAAAATCCGGTTCCACTGTCAGATGGAAACCCGATCTTGAGGTTTTCACCGAAATTGATATTCCTCTTGAGTTTTATCAGGATGTTTTAAAAAGACAGGCTATCGTAAATGCCGGTCTGAAACTCGTGCTCAAAAATGAGACTCCCTCCGGCATGGAAACTTTTGAGTACCTTTACCCCGACGGCATCACCGACTATATAGCTGAAATAAGCGGAGAACAGGGCCTCACCTCATCTTATGAAATATCCGGTGAAGGTGTTGGTCGTGACCGTCCCGACAAGGATGATTATAAAGTTAAATTTGATGTTTCCTTCTGCTTTAACAATCATTCAAGGGTAATAGAATATTACCATAACTCCAGCTTCTTAGAAGAGGGCGGTTCTCCTGACAGGGCTGTGAAAAATGCTTTTGTTTATGCACTTGACAGGTATCTTTCCGCAAATGGCAAATATACTAAAAACGAAGCTAAAATTACATTCCAGGACATTCAGGACAGTCTTGTTCTTGTAACCAACTCATTCTCCACCCATACCGACTATAAAAATCAAACCAAAAAAGCAATTGACAATAAATTTATTCAGGATTTTATGACCGAAACACTTCGTCATGGTCTAGAAATTTACTTTATTGAAAACAAGGTTGATGCGGAAAAAATTGCCGCTCAGGTGCTTGTTAACAAGCGCAGTCGTGAATCAGCAGAAAAAACAAGACTTAATGTCAAGAAAAAACTTTCGGGTACGCTTGACATTAACAATCGTGTTGAAAAATTTGTTGACTGCCGCACAAAGGATTTAAGTCGTCGCGAGATTTACATTGTCGAGGGTGATAGTGCGCTTGGTTCATGTAAACAGAGCCGTGATGCGGAATTTCAGGCGCTTATGCCCATCCGCGGTAAAATTCTCAACTGCTTAAAGGCTGATTATAATAAAATTTTCAAAAGCGAAATAATAACCGACCTTTTAAAGGTTTTAGGTTGTGGCGTTGAAATAAATTCCAAACACAACAAGGATATTTCCACATTTGACATAAACAATTTTCGTTGGAACAAGCTTATCATCTGCACCGATGCGGATGTGGACGGCTTCCAGATAAGAACACTGGTACTTTCTATGCTTTACGCTCTGGTTCCTACCCTTATAGAACTTGGCTATGTATATATAGTGGAATCTCCTTTGTTTGAAATTACCTGTAAGGACAAAACATATTTTGCTTACACAGAGCGTGACAAAGCTGAAATAGTTTCAAAGCTTACCGGCAAATATACCATTCAGCGTTCAAAAGGTCTTGGTGAAAACGAGCCTGAAATGATGTGGGAAACTACCATGAATCCCGAAACACGCAGACTTATTCAGGTAACTCTTGACGACGCGGAACGAGTTGCAACAATGTTTGATGTATTGCTTGGCGACAATCTGCCGGCACGAAAAGATTACATTGCTCAGCATGGCAGCAAATATCTTGACATGCTTGACTTAGCATAGTCCAATGAAACTAAAGAACCATTAATCCTAGGAGGGCGAAAATGACTAACATTTCTCAGGAATTTATTTCCGACACTCTTGAAAAAAACTATATGCCCTATGCCATGAGCGTTATTATTTCCCGTGCAATCCCGGAAATTGACGGATTTAAACCCTCACACCGCAAGCTGCTTTATACAATGTATAAAATGGGACTTTTAAGCGGCAACAGAACTAAATCCGCCAATATTGTAGGTTCTACAATGAAGCTTAACCCTCACGGCGATGCTGCGATTTACGAAACAATGGTAAGGCTCACAAGAGGTAATGAAGCACTTCTGCATCCGCTTGTTGATTCTAAGGGCAACTTTGGTAAACACTATTCCAGAAATATGTCCTACGCCGCCTCCCGTTATACAGAGGCAAAACTTGACAGTATTTCTCACGAAATATTTAAAGACATTAACAAAAATGTGGTTGATTTTACAGATAACTATGACGGTACAATGAAAGAACCCGTCCTGCTTCCCACCACATTTCCGAATATTTTAGTCAACCCAAATCAGGGTATTGCAGTTGGTATGGCAAGCAATATCTGCAGCTTCAACCTGCGCGAAATCAACGGTGCTACAATTGCATTTTTGAAAAATGAAAACTGCGATATTTCAGAGCATATCACAGCACCCGATTTTCCTACCGGCGGCTCCATCGTTTATGACAAAGCGCAGATGGATTCAATTCTTGAAACGGGCAGAGGCTCATTTAAAATCCGTGCCAAATACCGTTTTGATAAGAAAAATTCCTGTATCGAAATTTATGAAATTCCTTACACCACCTGTATCGAAGCCATTATTGACAAAATTGTCGAATGTGTCAAGGCAGGCAAACTTAAAGAAATTTCAGATATTCGTGACGAGTCGGACAAAACAGGTCTCAAAATCACCATTGATGTCAAAAAATCCTGCGACCCCGAGCAGCTTATGTCAAGGCTTTACAAAATGACTACGCTTCAGGATTCTTTCGGCTGCAATTTTAATGTGCTTTTAAATGGTATGCCCTATGTCTTAGGTGTCCGCGACATCATTAAAAACTGGTGCAATTTCAGGATTGAATGTGTGTCCCGTTCCCTTAAATATGACATAAAAGAAAAAAGCGATAAGCTTCACCTCCTGGAAGGTCTTAAAAAGATCCTTCTGGACATTGACAAAGCCATCGCAATTATCCGCGGAACCGAAGAGGATGCTATGGTTGTTCCCCGACTTATGGAAGGCTTCGACATTGATGAAATTCAGGCTGAATATGTAGCGAACATTAAGCTGCGCAACCTCAACAAAGACTATATAATCAAAGGCATTGGTGAGGTTGACAGGCTCAGGGACGAAATCGCCGAAATGCAGGACATTTTGGATAACGAAAAGAAAATCAAGAAAATAATTATAAAAGAGCTTGAAGAAATATCCAAAAAATTTGGTACAGACAGAAAAAGTGACATTATTTACGAGGATGATATGCCTGAGATTTCTAAATCAGTTCAGATTGACGATTACAACCTTAAGGTATTCCTCACCCGCGATGGTTATTTTAAAAAGATTTCACTTGTCTCCTTGCGTGGTGCCGATGTTCAAAAACTTAAGCCCGAGGATGAAATTATTGCTGAATTTGAAACCACCAACAGCAAAGACATTCTGTTTTTCACAAACAAATGCGATGTTTATAAGGCTCATCTATACGACCTGCCCGATGGTTGCAAAGCAAGTATGCTTGGCGAATATCTGCCCAACCTCCTCAATATGGCAGAGGGCGAACAGGTGCTCTTTATGGCTGTCACCTCGGATTACAGCGGATTTTTACTTTTTGCCTTTGAAAACGGCAAGGTTGCCAAGGTTGATATGAAAAGTTATGAAACAAAAACCAACCGTAAAAAACTCACTGGCGCATATTACTCAAAATCTCCGGCTGTTGGTATGCTTTATCTTGCCGAAGATGCTGATTTTATGCTTGAAAGCAAGGGTGGCAGATACCTGGCAGTAAACTCATCCAACATTGCGCTTAAATCCAAGCGAGACACTCAGGGTGTTCAGGTTTACCTTTCCAAGCGTGACAAGCTTGTAAAGAAGCTCATGCTCCCCGCTGAATCGGGGTTGGAAAATATTAAACCCTATTATTCAGACAAAATTCCATCTTCCGGCAGAGCGCTCAAAGATGATGATAAACCATTTGTGCAGATAGGACTGTTTGGCAATGACGATTAATTTAACTGATATAACCTATATCCGTGGACTGATGAAGAGTTTCGGCAAAAGTTTTGCCAAATCTCTGGGGCAGAATTTCCTTATAAACAGCAGTGTTCTTGATGATATTGTTTCCGCTGCCGGAATTGACGAGGATAGCTATGTCCTTGAAATCGGTCCGGGCATTGGAACGCTTACCCGTGTCCTCGCAGACCATGCCGCAAAGGTTGTTAGTGTAGAAATTGACGAAAAACTCATTCCTGTGCTGGAATATACTCTTTCGGATAAAGATAATGTCACGGTAATCAACAGCGATATTTTAAAAACCAATATCCCGGAGCTTATAGCCGAGCATTTCCAAGGTAAAAAAGTAAAACTTGTTGCTAACCTCCCTTATTACATCACCACACCAATTATACTTGAGCTTATAAAACATCGTGACTGTTTTTCATCTCTCACCGTTATGGTACAAAAAGAGGTTGCAGAAAGAATGGCTGCAAAAGAGGGTAGCAAAGATTTCGGCTCACTTAGTGTCCATGTTCAATATTACACTTCTCCTGAGATAAAATTCATTGTCCCACCGGACGACTTTATGCCGGCACCAAAGGTTTCATCAGCGGTAATAAGACTTGATATTTTAGATGAATCTTCGGTTACTCCATCGGACGAAAGAATCTTTTTCCGCGTTGTGCGCGGAGCATTTGCACTCCGCCGCAAAACTCTTGTAAACAGCCTTGCTTCGGCAGGTTTTGCAAAGGAGAAAACCATGTCTGCCCTTTCAGAAATGGGACTTGATGCAAATATCCGCGGTGAAAAATTATCCCTGACACAATTTTGCTATCTGTCCGATATACTAAACCGTGGGTAGAAGACTCTTGCCAAGTAATGTAAAATTTTTCCTAAAACTATTGCAATTTTATTGTACTTTGTGGTATAATATAAATTGCAATAATTTTTTTGTTAAAAACAGTAAAGGAGATATAAAATCATGACAAACAACAAAAAGGTCCTTACTTGGCTTGAAGAAATGAAAGCCCTGACCAAACCCGACAATGTTGTCTGGATTGACGGCAGCGAACAGCAGCTCGAAGCTTTAAGAGCTGAGTCTGTTGCAACAGGCGAAATGATTAAGCTTAATCAGGAAAAACTTCCGGGTTGCTACTTCCACAGAACAGCAGTTAACGATGTTGCGCGTGTTGAGGACAGAACTTTCATCTGCACAACAAAAAAAGAAGATGCGGGCCCCAACAACAACTGGATGGCACCTGCTGAAATGTACGCAAAGCTTGAAAAGCTTTACGACGGCTCCATGAAGGGCAGAACAATGTATGTTATCCCCTATTCAATGGGTCCTGTAGGCTCACCTTTCTCAAAAATTGGTATTGAGCTTACTGACAGTATCTATGTTGTTTTAAACATGGCTATTATGACAAGAATCGGTGCTCCCGTTATGGAAGCTCTCGGTGAAGATGGTGATTTCGTTAAATGTCTGCACTCCAAAAAGGATGTAAACCCCGACGAAAGATACATTGTTCACTTCCCCGAAGATAACGCAATCTGGTCCATCAACTCTGCTTACGGTGGTAATGTTCTTCTGGGCAAAAAATGTTTTGCTCTCAGAATTGCTTCCTACCTTGGCAAGCAGGAAGGTTGGATGGCAGAGCATATGCTTATCCTCGGACTTGAAAATCCTCAGGGCGAAGTTAAATATATCGCAGCTGCATTCCCGAGCGCCTGCGGTAAAACAAACCTCGCTATGCTTATTCCTCCTGAAATCCTTAAAGGATACAAGGTTTGGACAGTTGGCGATGACATTGCTTGGCTGAGAATTAACCCCAAAGACGGTAAGCTTTATGCTATCAACCCTGAAGCGGGCTTCTTTGGTGTTGCTCCTGGTACAAACGCAAAAACAAACTTCAACGCTCTCCAGTCCACAAAGAAAAACACCATTTTCACAAATGTGGCTATCAACAATGATGATATGACAGTTTGGTGGGAAGGTCTTGATAAGAATCCTCCGGAAAATGCAACAGAGTGGACTGGCAAACAGGTTAACGGCAAAGATTTTGTTGCTGAAGGCGGCAAACTTGCTAACCCCAACTCCAGATTCACAGCTCCCGCAATCAACTGCCCCTGCATTTCTTCCGAATTTGAAAATCCCCAGGGCGTTCCGATTTCTGCTATCGTATTTGGCGGCAGACGCGCTAAAACAGCTCCGCTGGTTTACCAGGCAAGAGATTGGGAACATGGTGTATTCGTTGGTGCTACAATGGCATCTGAAACAACAGCGGCAGCAGCAGGAGCAGTTGGTGTTGTAAGACGCGACCCCATGGCTATGAAACCTTTCGTTGGTTACAACATGGCTGATTATTTTGGTCACTGGCTTGAAATGGGTAAGAAAATGGATCCTGAAAAGGCTCCTAAAATCTTCCATGTTAACTGGTTCAGACGCGACGACGACGATAACTTCCTCTGGCCCGGTTTCGGCGACAATATGCGCGTTCTTAACTGGATTATTGACAGATGTGAAGGCAAGGTTGATGCTAAGGAAACAGCTATCGGCTTTGTTCCCAACAAAGAAGACCTCAATCTTGAAGGTCTTGATATTTCCGACGAAGTTATTGACGAACTTTTAAGCGTTAAGAAAGAATACTGGGTTGACGATATCGCTAACCAGAAAGAATTCTTCGCTCAGTTTGGCGACAGACTTCCCAAGGAAATCACAGCTCAGCTTGAAAAGCTTGAAAACAGCATGAAATAATTTTGCTGAGGCAATATAATTAATAACTTTAAAACGGTGCAGAAAACTGCACCGTTTTTCTTCTATTGACTTGTCGTTGTTTTTGATATATAATTGAAGTTGGAATGTTATATACTTTAGATATAAACGGAGGGACTTAATATGTCACTTTTTTCAGGGGCAACTCTTCTTATCACCGGTGGAACCGGTTCTTTCGGCAATGCGGTTTTAGAAAGATTTTTGAAAACCGATATTGGAGAAATCCGCATTTTCTCAAGAGATGAGAAAAAGCAGGACGATATGCGTCATGAATTTCAGTCTAAAATGCCTGAAGTTTCTGATAAAATAAAATTTTTTATCGGTGATGTCCGCGACCTTGCGAGCGTAAAAAATGCTATGCATGGCGTTGATTATATATTCCACGCCGCAGCTTTAAAACAAGTTCCTTCCTGTGAGTTTTTTCCTATTGAGGCTGTAAAGACCAATGTGCTTGGAACAGAAAATGTTTTGACAGCAGCTATTGACGAGGGTGTTAAAACCGTTATCTGTCTGTCAACAGACAAAGCGGCTTATCCCGTTAATGCTATGGGCACAAGCAAAGCCATGATGGAAAAGGTTACTGTTGCAAAATCCCGCACAGTAAGTCCTGAAAAAACCAAAATCTGCTGCACAAGATACGGCAATGTTATGTGTAGTCGCGGCAGTGTTATTCCTCTTTGGATTGAACAGATTAAAAGTGGCAAACCAATCACCATTACCGACCCCAACATGACTCGTTTTATAATGTCCCTTGATGAGGCAGTTGACCTTGTGCTCTTTGCTTTTGAAAAAGGTGTGTCCGGCGATATTCTTGTTCAAAAAGCACCTGCCTGTACAATCGGTGTGCTTGCTCAGGCAGTGAAAGAACTTTTCCATTCTGAGCAGGATATAAAAATTATAGGTATTCGCCATGGTGAAAAAATGTATGAAACACTTCTCACAAACGAAGAGTGTTCCGGTGCAATAGATATGGGTAATTTTTACCGCGTGCCTTGTGATAAACGCGACCTCAATTATGATAAATATTTCAAAGACGGCAATGTTGACCGCAATCCTCTTACCGAGTTCGATTCCACCAACACGGCGCTTTTAACTGTTGAACAGGTTAAAGAAAAGCTTCTTACCCTTGAATATATACGAAATGAAATTGAAGCTATGAAAGAATCACGCTAATGAGGTGACTTTATGAAAATTCTTATCACCGGTTCCAATGGTTTTGTCGGAAAAAATCTATCCGCGGCATTACAGAATATAAAAAATGGCAAAAACAGATGCCATCCCGAGCTTAAAATAGACGAAATATATCTTTACGACATCGGCTCTTCTCCCGAGGATCTTGATTTTGCTTGCAAAAATGCAGATTTTGTTTTTAATATTGCAGGCGTTAACCGCCCACAATCCCCTGAAGAATTTATGCAGGGAAATTTTGGATTTGCCTCCACCTTGCTTGATACTTTAAAAAAACATAACAACACTTGCCCTGTGATGCTTGCAAGCTCCATTCAGGCAACGCTTATCGGCCGCTATGCAGATGGTGAGTACGGCAAAAGCAAAAAAGCTGGCGAGGACTTATTCTTTCAATATGCAGAGGAAACTGGTGCAAAAGTACTTGTTTACCGTTTTCCAAATCTATTTGGTAAATGGTGCAGACCTAACTATAATTCAGCGGTTGCTACATTCTGCCATAATATTGCAAACGATCTGCCCATTCAGGTTAACGACAGATCCACTTGTCTTGAGCTTTTATACATTGATGACCTTATAGATGAAATGATTTGCGCCCTTAAAGGATCGGAACATCATTGTGAATTTGACGGCATAGACACTCGTCTGACTCCTTCAGGCAAGTTTTGTGCAGCTCCGGTTACTCATCATGTCACTTTAGGTGAAATTGCAGATTTGCTCGATACATTTGCAGATCAGCCCAAAACGCTTATAATGCCAGAAATTCCTGCCGGAAGTTTTGCCAAAAAACTCTACTCCACATATCTTTCCTATCTTCCAGCTGAAAAGGCGTCTTTCCCTCTAAAGATGAATACTGACGATCGTGGCAGCTTTACCGAACTTTTAAAGACAGAAAAATGCGGGCAGTTCAGTGTTAACATTTCAAAACCCGGCATAACAAAAGGACAACATTGGCATGACACCAAATGGGAGTTTTTCATTGTTGTTTCCGGCCACGGACTTATTCAACAACGAAAAATAGGTAGTACCGAGATAATAGAATTTGAAGTTACCGGTGATGAAATCAAAGCAATTCATATGCTCCCCGGATATACTCATAACATTATAAATTTATCAGGTACAGAAAATCTTGTAACGCTTATGTGGGCTAACGAAAATTTTGACCCCTCTCGTCCTGACACATATTTTGAAGAGGTTTAAAATGGATTTTAGATTCAGATACATAGAACCTCCCGAAACGGGAAATAAATACCGCAAGGAATATCTTGACGGCATAGACTGCCTGATTGAAATGAAATATGCCCAGGCAGAGCAAGTGTGCAATAAACTTTAAAAGAAATAATAGCAAATCCCAATAAGTACTGTGAGAATTTAAAAGAATTGCTGGGTTGTCCCCTTTCGGGCGAAACCCATCTTTCTTATAATGTAAAAAAAGAGTTTGTAACCGAGGATAGTGGTGTTAGAATTTACCTCATGCAGACACTTGTTTTGGGCGGCCTGCCCATGTACGGCATGCTCTTTACCAAAGATGACTCGCTGATACCCCTATGATAATTGCAACTCATGGTGCTCTTGGCGCACCCGAGATTTGTAGCTGACTTTTAGATGTTGGCACAATAAACTACAACAATATGATTGAGCGTGTTTTAAAACATAATGTAAACATTTATGCCCATTAGTATCTTAACTGGAATACAGAGCATTTTAAAGTCGCTGAGGAATTCATGGAACGCGGTGCAGACTATGTATTCCGTCATATCAGGGATGCTAAGCTCCAAAAACTTGGCAACTCAATTTCTGCAATTGAAATTTTTGGTGTGATTCGGTCACTTGATTATCTTATTCACTCCGGCATTGCCCCGAAAGATAAAATTGACATGATAGGTCTGTCCTACGGTGGATTTTATACACTTTTTCTTGTCGATATAGATACACGCATTAAAGCTTCAGTTTCTTTTTGTTTTTATACGGATATGAAAACAAAAACAGGCTTTTGCGACTGGGTATGGAAAAATGCTGCAAACACATTTTTTGACTCCGAAGTGCTCGCTCTTGTTTATCCTCGTAAAATAGAAATATATATGGGAGATAAAGACGAGCTTTTCAATAATGAAAGTTCAAAAAAAGAATTTAATAGATTTAAAAACATTCTTGGAAATAAATCAAATTTTGCATCTCATACTGTTTTTGACGGAACCCACGAGTTTATCAAAAATGATGACAGTATGATTGAAAGACTTGTAGAAAGAATAAGTGATTAACTATGAAAACAGGTTTAGTTTTGGAAGGTGGCGCTATGCGTGGCCTTTTCTCAGCGGGAGTAACAGATGTATTGATGGAAAACCATATAGAATTTGACGGGCTCGTCGGAGTATCTGCCGGTGCAGCTTTTGGCTGCAATTACAAATCAATGCAACCAGGCAGAGTATTACGATACAACACAAAATATTGTAAAGACCCTCGCTACTGCAGTTTCCGTTCTTTAATAAAAACAGGCGACCTTTTCGGAAGAGATTTCTGTTACCGCCGTCTTCCGGAGGAGCTTGACATTTTTGATAAAAAAGCTTTTGAAGAAAATCCTATGGAATTTCATGTGGTCTGTACCGATGTTATGACAGGCTTGCCCGTGTATAAAAAACTTGACAAAGTTAATGAAACCTGTTATGCCTGGTTGTGTGCCT
The DNA here is from genome assembly GCA_045648785.1 of Clostridia bacterium. GTDB lineage: Bacteria > Bacillota > Clostridia > RUG12999 > RUG12999 > RGIG7450. The sequence continues at coordinate 24,597 of JAZROP010000040.1, forward strand.
CTGCGTCAATGCCGCTGGTATCAAAGGCAACTGTAATTGACGGGCTTACCATGCTTGACGGTGGTATTTCCGATTCTGTTCCACTTAAATATTTCGAAAACATTGGCTTTGACCGCAATATTGTCATTTTAACTCAGCCGCTTGAATATAAAAAAAAGAAAAATTTTCTCCTTCCGCTGATGAAACTTTCGATGAGAAAATATCCCGGCATGGTTAAGGCAATGGAACATCGTCACCGGATGTATAACAACACCTTAAAGTACATTGCAGAAAAAGAAAAAAACGGCGAGGTTATTGTTATCCGTCCGCCACAGGTTCTTCCTGTGAAAAGAACAGAAAAAGATCCCGAAAAGCTCCGCGAGGCCTACAACATTGGCAGATCTGAGGCAGAAAAGTATATCGACATAATAAAAGAATTTTTAACTAAATGAAGCCACCCTTTGGGTGGCTTCATTCTATATCTTTTCTTCTTTCACTATTTCTCCTTTGTTATCGGTGAAAATAATTCTGATGCCATCGCCGAACACAAATCCTACCCCGGCATAATAATCCTTGTCGGTTTTAATATCCGCACCCACAACCATAGGACAGGGATGACCGTTCCTGTCGTTTTCACCATCGGGCATTCAACTTTCCAGCCATGTTCATTTGCCTTATCTGCAAAGTACTTTCCAACTCTGTCCACGCCCTCCTTAAAAGCCGCGGGAACAAACATCCTCAAGAATATCAAGATATTTGTTTTCCATGTTGTCAAGTTCTTTAAAAAGCTTTTCACACTTCATTGCCTATCAGCTCTTTTTCAATAAGATTTATTGTAATTCCTATATTCAAATTCAACGCATCAATTGGATAAATTTCTTTGATATACCCATGATAAAACTTGTCTTTTATTGCCTGTGCAATTTCTTCCTTGGAAATTCCGTCTTTAAGCATTTTCACTATCATTTCCGCAGTACTTACAGCACTTTCTTTTGATTTTTTAAGGTAAAAATCCACCTCTTTTTTCCCGATAAGACCAAAATGTGGCACAAGAATATTTTCTATATCAAGTTCAGCGACTCTGTCAATGGAATCAATTGACATCTGATATCCCACAAGATAGGACGGAAAAACATCATCTTTTCCATTATACACACCTATCGACTCACAGCCCAGCATCAATTTTTCCTTTTCGCAATAAAAGCCCACTGAACATTTTGTATGTCCAGGCAGATTGATAACCTTAAACTGCATATCACCCGCCGAAATAATATCGCCGTCCCCCGCAGGAATATCAACCCTTAAATCATCTATCAAATCCTCATACTCATCCACACCGCAGGTTTTGGCAAATTTCCCGTCAAGGTCACGCATCAGTGCCTTTGCTGTAGGTTTTGCAAAAATTTTAGCCGCATACTCCCCTGCCACAACCTTGGCTTCAGGCCAGTATTTAAGTGCATAAACCGAGCCCAGTGCATGGTCGTAATGGGAGTGGGTTAGAAATATATAGTCCAGCTTTCTGTTACCGAGCAAAGCTTTAATTTTATCTGCAACCTTATATCCTGTGAAGGCAAACCCTGAATCATACATTATTGCCGTTTTTCCATCGTCAATTAAAAATGCACTGTCACCCGGATGTTCTCTTACGCTTATTACTTTAATTTTACCCATTTTCACACCTCAAAATCAATACACGCTCTTGTTTGGGTAAACGGCCTTACCTTTGAATCTGCTACCTTTACATGTTCAGGATGCACCGAATATCCTTTAAGTGCTTCTTCATTTTCAAAAACCGACCAGAGCATTACATCTACATTGGAGGATTCAAGCTTTTCTGTCTGAACCTTTATTTCAAGAAGCCCCGGTATTTTCCCAAAAAGACCTTCAAGTCCCTCTTTTATACTCTTTTTAATCTCCGCATTATTGTGCTCTTCTTTTAATTTCCAAAGAATAATATGTTTAACCATATACATAATTCCCTTCAGTATTTTGTAACTTTTTCTAATACTGTTATTTTAGAATTCGTGCACGATTTAGATGCCATACTAATCATTGTGTTATAAAAAACCAAATCGTTCTTTTATCATTTTAGCTACAACATCAGGACTCATACTCGAATTGTCTATCTTTATATAGTTATCAAATAAAATTTCACCTTCTGTACTTTCGAGACGATACCTGTTATCATCACTAATAAGTCTTTTATCAGATTCTACTATATTTCGTTTCGAAGGCTTATTCTCTAATCTATGATCTGTTTTATTTCTCTGTAATCTTATTTCTTGTGGTGACACCAACTCAACATAGTAAAAATCTGTATTATATGGTTCAAATACACTTTTTATATGTTCTACATAGTCCCAATCATCTTGTTGGTCAAAAGCCCACATAAAAGTAAAGATCATTCCATAACAGTTTGAACTTGCAAAATTGTTAAAAATAACTTCTCTAAGTTGCTTAATAACATTACCATCATATTTCCCAAAAATTTCAATTACAGGTTCTATCGTCATGTGATTATGAAACAATCTTAAGTTTGTAATTTTCATAAGTTCTTGCCCAACTGTCATTTTCCCAACAGCTGCATTACCAAACAAAAACAGCAATTTCATAATACATCATCTCCAAATTTTTACAAACATCAATTTAGTTTTCGTCATTATTTTGATTTTTCTTAGCAGTTGTAATTGATGCAATTAGTTTTCTACGAATAATACCGCAACTATTCTTTAATTCTTTGTATGTTTCTTCGCTAAATTTATTCTTTCTATATATCAATTCAAGCCAATAGTCTGTTTCCGAACTTTCTTTCAATGCTATCTCAAGTTTATGTATGAAATCAGATCTGCTTTGTGCATACTTTGCCTCGTGTATGTTAGCACCTATGGAAGATGAGGAACGCAAAAGTTGATTTATATATACACTGCAGCCCTTTATGCTGTCGCATATATCTGAAACTGCTATTGCAAATTCAATTGAATCTTCTCTTAATTGATTTTTGTTCTGCTCCATTTCATTCTCCTTTTTTCGATATGCAATCTTCGATTGCTCGATATTTTCACTCCGTACAATCGATATGTTTTTTGTTTCACTCAAAACTCGATATGATATGAATTCTCGTTGCGTTAGCAACATATCGAGTGCGAAGCACATATCGAGTCGTTTATGACATATCGAGAATTAGCCAGAATTCATATCGATGATTTCATCTCCGATGAAATCATTATATCATAACATCCCACTTAATTCAAGATAAAAAATGACAATATCCCTCATGGATATTGTCATTTTGTTTAACTCTGTAATTGTTTAAGCTGATAGAACTCTCCTTTTTTCGCCATGAGTTCATCATAAGTTCCTATCTCGCTTATTCTGCCCGCGTTTACAACTGCAATACGGTCAGCACTCTGAATTGTGGAAAGCCTGTGTGCAACAAGGAATGTTGTACACTTTTTCATCATATTGTCAACCGCTGCCTGAACCTTTTTTTCAGACGCCGAATCAAGCGCAGAAGTAGCCTCGTCAAAAATAATGATTTTGGGGTTCCTGAGCAAAGCTCTTGCTATTGAAATACGCTGACGCTGTCCTCCCGACAGCTTTCCTCCGTGTTCACCAAGCTGAGTATGTATTCCTTGGGGCATTTCTGCCACAAGCTCATCCAGACCAACTGCCGTCAACACCTCCATGACCTGCGCATCCGAAACATTATCCAGTCCATATGTAATATTATCTTTAATGGTTCCTGAGAACAAAATTGTATTTTGCGGAACAACAGCAATCTGGTTGCGATATTCAGTCATATCAAGGTTTATCATATTTACTCTGTCTATAAGAATCTGCCCCTCCTGTGGGCGATCAAAACCTATTAAAAGATTAAGTATTGTGGATTTCCCGGCACCAGATCCGCCCACAAAGGCAATGCTTTCTCCCGGCTCTACCTTTATATTAAAGTTATCTAAAACCCATCTGTCGCCATCTTCATATTTATATTTGATGTCGCAGAATTCAACTCCTCCCATCATATCATGAAGCGGAATTATTGCATTATCAGTTTCGACATTTTCTTCATTTAATATTTCACTTATTGAGTTGATGGATTCAGCACCTTTAGTAAGCTGCGGATAAAGGTTGATTATCGTATTAACCGAGCTTACAATCTGTCCGAAATAAGTTTGATAAAGCACAACTTCACCAACAGAAATCTTGCCGTTATAAGCCATAATGCCCGTAAATGTGAGACATGCAAGTCTTGAAAGTTCCATCAGCACCCAACTGCTGGCTCCGAAAAAGCTGTTTGTTTTATCCAGATTGTATCCTCTGTCCATAACATTTCTAAGCCTTTGATCCATATGATTAACTTCACGCTTTTGCAAACCGTGCGCACGGGTAACCGGAATAAGTTCAAGCATTTCCGAAACATCCGACTGAGTTTCCTCCATTTCGGTACGGAAAAGTCTGTTTCTTTTTCTGACATGGCTTCCAACAAGTCTTAAAAGTATAATTTCACACGGAACAATAATTACGAAAAAAAGCATTACAATCGGACTGTTCTTGATTGTCATGGTAATTGCAATAGCAAGATTTGTTACTATAAAATATATATTCCTGAACAGTGACGACAACATGATTTCAACATTTTCTGAATCACGCATTATTTTGGATTGCAGCTTACCTGAACTGATGTTTTTATGAAATGACATCGAAAGCTGCTGAAGTTTTTCTATAATACTTCTGCGGAGACTGTATTCAATTTTTCTTGTCAATCTGTTGTAAATTTTAGAAACTGCAAATGTCGAAAAAGAATTTTGAAAAATACTGATGAAAGCAATAATACTGCAAAGAATAATATGAGAAAGCGGTTTATTCTGATATGTAGCCGCATTAATAATTTCCGTTGTTACAATAGGTAAAACCCAAACAGGAAGTTGCTGAAAGGTCAGTGCTATTGTGCTTTTAACAAGTGTCCATCCTTCACCCTTATAAAACCCAAGCATAATTTTGAAAGGATGCCCTTTGTTTTCGGTAAAATTTTTTACACAGTCGATTACCATTTTGTTGCTTCGTTTAATCATAATGATGCCCTCCGCAGCTTTAAATTTTCCTTGAGTACACCCCCATTATACCCATTAAATTTTATTTGTCAAGCCTTTTTTGAAATCTTCTGCACAAAAAAATCACTTGTATTAGAGGCGTACTCTAATGCAAGTGATTTTTGGGAAAAGTCGAATGGTTTAGATTCTATTGTTTTCACGTCCAAATATACATCCGTAAATAATTTGAGATACTTCTTCGATTGTCTTTTCGCATCCGTCTTTAAGCCACTCTGTTACAATTGCGGTTATTCCGTTAAGATAAAACATCATAGCATATTTCCTGTCAGCGGCGGGATAATTATATCTTTCTAAAATCGGATTAAATATATTGTCATAAAGCCTTTGAAATATTTCATAAAATCCAAATGAAACTGAATGTAATAAAACGGTTGAAAATACAATTTTATTCTCTTTAATATATGACAAATATGGATGTAAATACTCATCCGATATAAAATTTAATTCATCAAGCGAGCTCTTCTTAATTTTTTTCGTTATATTTTCTACATCAACATTGAAATATGCAACAAAATCATCAAGCAAAAATCTTGCTGTCTCATTTAGCAAATCAACTGTGTTTTCATAATGGAGATAAAATGTAGAACGATTAACATTTGCCCTTTTACATATTTCACTAACTGTTATATACTCAAAAGATTTTTCTTCAAGAAGGGATATCAGTGCCTTGTCCATCTTTTTAGCAGTATTAAAATATTTGCTTTCTAATTTATTCAAAGTTTCCCTCCTCCCTTTACTCTTTATTCTTCCTCACTTATTTCACGAGCAAGTTCAACAATTTCATAAGCATATTTTGCTTTGTCTCTTTCAAGCATCCTTTTATAAATCGGATAGTTAATTCCACAAAGAATGAAACCTATAATTCCTATGATAATTCCTGCAATAAAAGCTACAGTTCCGCTGCCAATCGCCTGCATAGCAAGACTCATCCCTGTGCCAACAATGAGCGCTGAAATAATACCAAATGTGTAAGTAAATATCGTTGCCGGAAGTTTGGCTTTCTTATCAAGTTTTTTAAGAGCAACTATTTTTGAATTATCCTTTGGTGCATAGTCCTTTGCGATTGCTTCTGCTAAAATTTTGTCTGTGTTCATCTTTAAATCCTCCTTTTTAATTTACACTTTAAGTATAAAGAAAATTAAGATTAAAATGAACAACATAATTCATAGTTTTTGTTGTTTTAAAAACTTTTATGGTTATATATTATCACAAAAAGCATTAGTTGGCAATTAACAAAAACAGAACGATATAGAATGTTATCTATATCGTTCTGTTTCTATGGCTGCCGGACTAGGATACCTCCGCTACGCGTCATGCATCCTCGCGGTAAACCGCTCGGATTTCAAAGCTAAAAACAGTTCCCCGAACTGTTTTTTTAACGCTTTTCACCCTCTCAGGGTTCTAATCCTGCCCTCTGCTAAATAAAATAAGAGCACCGATTTAACAATCAGTGCTCTTATTTGGCTGCCGGACTAGGATTCGAACCCAGACAAACAGAGTCAGAGTCTGTCGTGCTACCCTTACACAATCCGGCAATATATTGGAGGAGAGGAAGGGATTCGAACCCTCGATACGCTATTAACGTATACAGCATTTCCAATGCTGCGCCTTCAACCAACTCAACCACCTCTCCACGAAAAGCTGAGCCATAAGCTGACAACAGATGATATTATATCATGATTTTTCCCATTTGTCAATAATGAAATACATTATTTTTGTAAAAAATATAATTTTGAAATTTAAAAAAATAAATCTTGCATTTTTTATAAATATGTTATATAATATTATAATGTATGATTTATATTGGGAAATCATGTTGTAAAAGTCTGCAGCTACACGGCAAATCCCACAATCAGTTTAATCCCGTGCAGACAAGAAAGGTTTTGATCAAAATGTATATTTCAGAGAAAGCCAAAAGAGTTAAGCCCTCTTCAACCCTTGCCATTGACTCTAAATTCAAGGCAATGAAAGCAGAGGGCATAGATGCAGTTGGCTTTGGTGCCGGTGAACCGGATTTTGACACCCCCGAGGAAATCAAAAACGCGTGCATCGATGCCCTAAACCGTGGTGTTACAAAATACACTCCCGCATCAGGTACACCCGACCTCAAAAAAGCTGTTTGCAGAAAACTCCTGCGTGACAACGGATTAACCTATCAGCCTACTGATATTGTTATTTCCAACGGCGCAAAACATTCTCTTACCAATATATTTATGGCAATCTGCAACCCCGGAGACGAGGTTATTATTCCTGCTCCCTATTGGATAAGCTATCCTGAAATGGTTGCAATGGCAGACGGTAAAAGTGTAATTCTGACAGCAACAGAAGAGAACGAATTCAAAATTTCTGCTGATGATTTTGAAAAGGCAATCACACCTAAAACCCGTGCTATTATCATTAACACCCCTTCAAACCCCACCGGTTCTGTTTACACAGAGCAGGAGCTTCGTGCAATTGCCGATGTCGCTGTTAAACATAATATTTACATTATCTCTGACGAAGTTTATGAGCACCTTGTTTACGACGGTGCAAAACATGTTAGCATCGCTTCTTTTGGCGAGGATGTCAAAAAACTCACCATTGTGGTAAATGCAATGTCCAAAACCTATGCCATGACAGGTTGGAGAATTGGTTACACGGCTTGCGAAAAAGAACTTGCAACCGCGATGGCAAATATTCAATCTCACGCCACATCAAATCCCAACTCTTTTGCTCAGGCAGCTTCGTGCGTAGCTCTCGACGGCTCTCTCGACTGCGTAAATATGATGAGAGCAGAGTTTAAAAAACGCAGGGATTACATGCACAAAAGAATTAATGAAATTGACGGCGTTTCCTGCATTATGCCTCAGGGCGCATTTTATATAATGATGAACATTGACAAAATAATCGGTCACACCATTTATGGCAAAATGATAAACGGCAGCGACGATTTCGCCGAGCTTTTCCTTGAAAAAGCTCTTGTCGCAATTGTTCCCTGCAGCGGTTTTGGTGCAGATAATTATTTAAGATGGTCTTATGCAACATCTATGGATTCTATAAAAAAAGGGCTTGACAGGCTTGAAAAATTTATTACGGAGGGTCTTGACAAATGAAAAACTCCTACGAAAGTCCATTTTGCAGCAGATATGCAAGTCCTGAAATGCAGTATATCTTCTCACCGGACATGAAATTTAAAACCTGGCGCAAACTGTGGATTATTCTTGCAGAATCAGAAAAAGAACTCGGGCTTGATATTACCGATGCACAAATTGCTCAGCTCAAAGAACACGCCGAAGACATTAACTATGATGTCGCAGCTGAAAACGAACGCCGCGTTCGTCACGATGTTATGGCGCATGTCCTTGCCTATGGCGAACAATGTCCCGACGCTAAAGCAATTATTCACCTTGGTGCAACCTCCTGTTATGTGGGCGATAATACCGACCTGATAATAATGACTGAGGCATTAAAGCTTGTCCGCAAAAAACTTATTGGCGCTATTGCTGCTCTTTCTGAGTTTGCAGACACATATAAATCACAGCCTACCCTTGGCTTTACACATTTTCAGCCGGCTCAGCTCACTACCGTCGGCAAAAGAGCTACCTTGTGGCTTCATGATTTGGTTCTGGATTTGCAGGAAATTGATTTCCGTCTTGCAAACATGAGACTTCTTGGTTCCAAAGGAACTACCGGTACTCAGGCAAGTTTTCTAGAACTTTTCGACGGCGACCACGCCAAGGTGCGTGCTCTTGATAATAAAATTGCAGAAAAACTTGGTTTTGACGGTGTTTATCCTGTATCTGGACAGACTTATTCAAGAAAAATTGATTCACTTGTTTTAAATGTATTGAGCGGAATTGCGCAGAGTGCTCACAAATTCAGCAATGACATCCGTCTGCTTCAGCATTTAAAAGAAGTTGAAGAGCCTTTTGGCAAATCTCAGATTGGTTCTTCTGCTATGGCATACAAACGCAATCCTATGCGTAGCGAGCGTATGGCAGCGCTTTCCCGTTATGTGATAAGTGACACATTAAATCCTGCTATCACCTCAGCTACACAATGGTTTGAGCGCACTCTTGATGACTCTGCCAATAAAAGAATCAGTGTTTCCGAAGCATTTCTTGCCATTGATGCCATCTTAAACCTTTATCTTAATATAACAAACGGTCTTGTAGTTTATCCTAAAATTATAAATTCACACATGATGGCAGAGCTTCCTTTTATGGCAACAGAAAATATTCTGATGTCCGCTGTCAAAAAAGGTGGCGACCGTCAGGAACTACACGAAAAAATTCGCGTTCATTCCATGGAAGCTGCTAAGGTTGTTAAAACAGAAGGAAAGCCAAATGATCTCATCTCCAGAATTGCTGCAGATGACACTTTTGACTTGACAATTAGTGAATTAAATGGTATCTTAGAACCAGAGAACTTTATCGGTCGTGCCCCCGAGCAGACAACTGAATTTTTAAATGATGTTGTTTATCCGATACTCAAAGATAATCCTGATTATATAAAAGCTGCTGATTTATCTGTTTAATTAATTGTAAAGGATTGATAAAATATGGCAAAATTTGATTTTATTAAGCTTCCCTTTTTTAAAAACACTTACACTGTAGCTACAACAATAAATAAAAAGTTTTTCAAAAACATTTCAATATTAACACTCGCTCTGTTGTCTGCTTGTTTTTCACTTCTTTGTGTTGCTTTTATATTTTTTGCCGGACTGGACAAATTTGTTTCGCAAATTTTCATTAACAATCCGGACATACGCAATCTTTTCATATCTATCGTTCACTCTTTTGCAGCTCTGTTTGCAATTTTGTACGCTTCCTTTTTCATTGATAAGAAAAGGTATGATGGAAAGATTGTTTCCCCTGCGATTGTTACGGTAATATCCTTTACCCTCACGCTGTTTCTTGCTTGGAGATGTTATTTTTTAAACGACCTTGATATTCTGGTTTTTATTATATCTGCAGATGGTATTATGCTGTCAATATTTTTACTATTCCTTGCAATTTTGCAATATGATGTAATAAGCAAAAGAACATCACACAGACATGCACTAAGCTCAACTATCAGGGTATTATCAGTTGTATCAGCAATATTGTTCGCGTTTTCTCTTTTCACTTATTACGACTATTTTTCACATTTTCTGACAATTATTGCACATACCTCGCTCAGTGCTTTCCAGACAGACGCTCTTGTGCTCTTTCTGTTTATGTTATCAGAGCTTATTCTTATTACAACAATTATTATGATGTTCATTCTCGAGCGCAGGCTTAATATAATGCTCAAAGAATTTACCGAAAAGGTAAGAAGCAGAACGAAAAAACAATAAACAAACCAAAACGGCTGTTGCTTTGACAACAGCCGTTTTTCTATTTTGTTAATCTTAAAACATTCCCATCATTTTCGTTGCGAATAACAAGCAGAGCTCCCACATATTTTGTGTTTAGTCAAGAAAAAAGGACGCCTGTCGGCATCCATTTATTTGCTTTTTTCTTCTAAAAATTCCTTTAATTTTTCAAAGGTCTTTTGACTTATGTCATGCTCCATTTTGCAGCTGTCCTCATAGGCGGTCTGTTCGTCTACCCCAAGCAATATAAGCGCCTGAGCAATTACGCCATGGCGTTCAAACACACATTCAGCAATTTCCATACCTTTTTTGGTCAGCGAAATGCCGCCATTTTCATCAGTAGTTATATATCCTTCCTCTCGGAAGTTTTTCATAGCTACCGACACGCTGGGTTTTGTAAAACCAAGTTCGGTTGCCACATCAATACTGCGGACATGCCCGTTTTTCCTTTTCAGCATCAAAATTGTTTCAAGATAATTTTCTGCCGATTCTTTTATTTTCATGTATAAAAACCTCTATTTTTTTATTATGAAAATATTGTACCACAAAAAAACTCTTTAGTCAATCACCTTATATCCCTGGTCCTCAACTGTTTTCTTTAAGAGAGCAAAATCAACATCTTTTTCCATTTTAATGACTGCCGATTCTTTTTCGTGGCTTACAATTGCTTCTGTTACGCCGTCAATCTCTTCAAGACATTTTTTAACTCTTGCCTCGCAATGCATACACATCATACCTTCAATTCTCATTACTTTTTCCATAATTTTTCTCCCTTTCTTTTCTATTTTCTTATCTTTTTTATTGCTTCTTATGTCTACAAAATTAAGTCTGAGTGCATTTGTTACCACACAAAAGCTTGAAAGACTCATTGCTGCTGCCCCGAACATTGGCGAAAGCTGCCACCCGAAAGTTCCTATCCATACTCCCGCCGCAAGTGGTATGCCAATTGCATTGTAAATAAACGCCCAGAACAAATTTTCACGAATATTTTTAAGTGTCGCACGGCTGAGTCTTATAGCTGCCGAGACATCCGTCAGCCGATTTTTCATAAGCACAACATCTGCCGCATCTATAGCAATATCGGCGCCCGCACCTATCGCAATACCAACATCCGCACTTGTAAGCGCCGGTGCGTCATTTATCCCGTCGCCCACCATAATTACTCTGCCCTCTTTTTTCAGCCCTTTTACAGCCTTTTCCTTGTCTCCCGGCAGAACATCCGCAATTATTGCATCAATACCCGTCAGCTCGCCCACCGCTTTTGCAGTTTTCTTATTGTCCCCTGTGAGCATCAACACTTTAATACCCATATTTTGAAGTTCTCTAACCGCTGTCGGGCTATCCTCTTTTATCGCATCTGACACCGCAATTATTCCTTTTAATTCACCGTCATATACAAAAAACAGCGGTGTTTTCCCTGCGTCCGCCAGGTTTTCTGCACGATAAATGATTTCTTCAGAAATCTTAGTTTTTTTCGAAACAAACTGGAGATTCCCCGCAAATGAACTTTTTCCGGAAACAGTCGCCGCTATTCCATTGCCGGGAAAAACTTCAAAGCAGTCTGTGGTTTCCACTTCAATTTTTAGTGTCTCAGCCTTGTTACAAATTGCTTTTGCAATTGGATGTTCACTTTTTATTTCAAGTGAATATGCAAGCTTTAAAAGTTCGGACTCGCTGCCAGCAAGCGTTAATATATCTGTCACCTCCGGCTCGCCTTTAGTGACCGTTCCCGTCTTATCCAAAACAACAATTTCTGCTTTTCCTGCTGACTCTAGCGACTGTGCTGTTTTAAAAAGAATTCCATTTTTTGCTCCCACGCCATTGCCCACCATAATTGCAACTGGTGTTGCAAGTCCTAGCGCACAAGGACAACTTATAACAAGCACGGAAATTGCCCGTGCAATTACAAAAGAAATTTCCTTACCCAATATCAGCCATATGACAAATGTCAGGGCTGATATTATCATAACCGCCGGAACAAAAATTCCCGAGACCTTATCTGCAACCTTTTCAATTGGCGCCTTGGTAGCTGCTGCATCACTCACCATTTTTATAATCTGCGAAAGAAGTGTATCCTCGCCTACTTTTGTTGCCTCACATTTTATATATCCCGTCATATTGACAGTGCCTGCCGAAACGCTGTCACCGACCGATTTATCTACCGGAATACTCTCGCCTGTTAATGCCGATTCATTTACTGCCGAGTGTCCTTCTATAACAACCGCGTCTGCCGGAACCGTTTCTCCAGGTTTTACAATAAACAAATCTCCTTTTTTTATTTCTGCTGCTGGAATAGTTTTTTCATGCCCGCCGACAATTATAACCGCAGTTTTAGGAGCGAGTTTCACAAGACTTTTAAGTGCGTTCGTTGTTTTCCCTTTGGAGCGCGTTTCAAGCATTTTGCCAACTGTTATAAGTGTCAAAATCATTGCTGCAGACTCAAAATACAAGTCATGTAAAAGCTCATGTCCCACATTAGAAACGGTCATTGCAAAAAGCACCGCTATACTGTAAGCAAAGGACGCACCTGACCCAAGTGCAACAAGCGTATCCATGTTGGGAGCTCCTCTAAATAAACTTTTGAACCCATTTACAAAAAACTTTTTATTTATAATCATAACCGCTATGGAAAGAAGCATCTGTATCATCCCAATTGCAATGTGATTATTCTCAAAAAACTTTGGGAGGGGGAAATTCCACATTGTATGTCCCATTGATATATACATAAGAAGAATAAGAAATACAAGCGAAGAAATAAGTCTGCGTTTTAAAACCGGAGTTTCCCTGTCCTCCAAGGCGTCGTCCTCTTTTTTTACATTGCTGTTTATACCATATCCGGCTTTTTCAACCGCAGATATAATTTCTGTTTCTGAAACAGACCCTTCTACAACCATGGTATTTGTAAGCAGACTTACATTACACTTGGTTACCCCGTCAACTGCCGAAACTGCTTTTTCAACACGGGCACTACATGCCGCGCAGGTCATCCCCGTAACCTCAAATTTTTTCATTATATCACCTCATTAAAATATCCCATACGAGTATTAACATTTTAACCTTTTTATTTAATTTTGTCAATTAGTGAAAATTTTTCCAAAAACACTTGACAAATCCGGTTAGTTATGCTAAACTAACTTAAGAGTTAGACATATCTAACCATAAGGGGTGAATTTATAAATTATGAACCTGACTCAAGCTATTCCCGAACAGGAGTACATAATTAAAGAAATTGAAACCGACGATGAAGAACTTGATGCATTTTTATTTTCGCTCGGTTGTTACAGCGGTGAAAAGATTACCGTTATTTCCCACCTTAAGGGCGGATGCATAGTTTCCATTAAGGACGGCAGATATAATATAGATACTCAGCTTGCAGAAGCTATTATAATTTAGGGATTGACTCTTCAATCCCATTTAATTTGAATTTAAGTTAGTTGCAGCTAACTTTAAATTGATAAACCTTACACGCTACATATTTAAGGAGGACTACATCATGAGAATTGCTTTAGCGGGCAATCCGAACAGTGGTAAAACCACAATGTATAACGCCCTGACAGGACGCAACGAAAAAGTCGGCAACTGGGCAGGTGTTACTGTTGACAAAAGAGAAAGTTCTATTAAAAAAGCTTTCACAGAGGGCAAAGAATTAATTGCCGTTGACCTTCCGGGTGCATATTCAATGTCACCATTCACATCCGAAGAAAGCATCACAAGCGGTTACGTTAAAAACGAAAACCCCGATGCTATCATCAACATTGTTGACGCAACAAACTTAAGCAGGAGCTTGTTTTTTACAACTCAGCTTTTAGAACTTGGAATTCCTGTTGTTGTTGCCTTAAACAAGAGCGATATCAATGAAAAGAAAGACACAAAAATTGATACCGAAAATCTTTCAAAACTGCTGGGTTGTCCGGTTATTGAGACAATTTCCACTTCAGATAAAGGTCTTAAAGATGTTATAAAAGCAGTTAACCAGGTAATCGGCAAAGAGCAGACTGCTCCATACACTCAGGGTGACATTGACCTTACTGACAAAGCAGTTGTTGAAGCCGCTGACAGAAAACGTTTTACATTCGTTAATAAAATTGTTGATACTGTTGAAACAAGAAAGGTTCTCACCAACAAAAAGAACGCGCAGGACAAAATTGATGCTGTGATTACAAACAAATGGGTAGGTCTTCCTATATTTGCAGTTGTAATGTGGTTTGTATTCTGGGTTTCCCAGGCGTGGCTCGGTCCCTGGCTTGCTGAAGCTGTTTTATGTCCCATCATTGATGGGTTTGGTGAGCTTGTTGCAGGCTGGATGGAAGGCACAGCTCCTATCCTTCAGACCATTGTTGTTGATGGTATAATCGGCGGTGTAAGTGCCGTTCTCGGTTTCCTGCCTCTGGTAATGGTAATGTACTTCCTTATAGCACTTTTAGAAGATTGCGGTTATATGGCGCGTGCAACAGTTGTACTTGACCCCATATTTAAAAAAGTGGGGCTTTCCGGTAAATCGGTAATTCCTTTTGTTATCGGTACAGGTTGTGCAATCCCCGGTATTATGGCTTGCCGTACAATCAGAAACGAGCGTGAACGCAGAGCAACTGCAATGCTTGCACCTTTTATGCCCTGCGGTGCAAAGCTTCCAGTTATTGCTCTCTTTGCAGGCGCATTCTTCGGCGACAATGCATGGGTTGGTACATCAATGTACTTTGTAGGTATTTTACTTATTTTCCTTGGTGCTCTGCTCGTTAATAAAATCGCAGGTCACAAAAACAGAAAATCCTTTTTTATAATTGAACTGCCTGAATATAAAGTTCCCAGTATATGGAGAGCTGTTAAATCAATGTGTAGCCGTGGTTGGGCTTACATAGTAAAAGCCGGTACAATCATCCTTGTTTGTAACGCAGTAGTTACAATCATGCAGGGTTACGGCTGGAACTTTATGCCCACAGAAGACCCAAATACATCAATTCTTGCATCCATTGCAAATCCTGTTGCAATTCTCCTTATTCCGCTCGGTTTTGGTACATGGCAGATGGCTGCGGCAGCTGTTACAGGCTTTATCGCAAAAGAAAATGTTGTTGGTACTCTCGCATCTGTTTACGCAATATCCAACTTCATTGACGTTGAAGAGCTTGCTATGGTTGAAGGCGGTGCAGCAGGCGTTGTAGACGCTTTCGGCATCAGTGCAATTGCGGCTCTCGCTTGCCTTATGTTCAACCTGTTCACACCTCCCTGCTTTGCAGCAATCGGCGCTATGAACTCTGAAATTAAAAGTAAAAAATGGATGTTCGGAGGAATTATGCTTCAGCTTGGAACAGGTTATACAGTTGCTTTTTTAGTATACCAGATTGGTACACTGATTACAGAAGGCAAAGTTGGCATAGGTTTTATTCCCGGCTTAATCGCTGTTATTGCTATGATAGCTGTTGTAGTCTTTTTAATTCAAAAATCAAACAAGGGTCTTAAAGCTGAATATGCTTTAAATTCCAAAAAAGCCGAAATGTAATAGGTGATTATAATGAAAAACTTGATTGCGATAGCCGTTATCCTGGTCATTTTAGGCTTGGCAATGGCATATATTGTTAAACAAAAGAAAAAAGGTTCTGGCTGCATTGGTTGTCCTTCGCGTAAAGAATGCTCCGGCAGTTGCAACATGAGTAGTAAAATTTAATAATTTTCAGGAGATGTTAATTAAACATCTCCTTTTTTACATAAATTATTAAGCTTTGATGAAACTAATATGAAAGAGGAATGAAATTTGATAAATCTATTTACAATACAGGTAAAATATGCTAAAATTATTGTACTATAATTATAATTGGAGGGTCAGCGTTGACATTTTACAATCAAGCAAAAGAAGAAGTACTTGAGATGCTCGGCACGAATGCCGAAAAGGGTCTTTCCACCGCACAGGCAGAAAACCTTTTAAAAACTCACGGCGAAAACAGGCTCAGAGAAAAGAAAAAGAAAACAAACATGCAGAGATTTTTTGATCAGTTCAAAGATGTTATGATACTGATACTTATTGCTGCTGCAATAGTTTCCTTTGTAATTGCATGTGTTGAAAAAAATCCTCGTGAATTTTTTGAACCTGCACTTATTCTTCTGATAGTTATTTTAAATGCTCTTATGGGTGTTGTACAGGAAAGTAAGGCTGAAAAAGCTCTTGATGCGCTTAAAAATATGTCCGCTCCCCACGCAAAGGTTTTGCGTGACGGCGTTCAGACTGTTATAGATGCGGCAGAGCTTGTCCCCGGCGATATTATTGTGCTTGAAGCAGGCGATTTTATTCCGGCTGACGCAAGACTACTGACCTCGGCAAGTCTTAAAAGTGAGGAATCTGCCCTAACCGGTGAATCTGTTCCGTCCGAAAAGGATGCAAATGCTGTAATTGCTGAAAATGCTCCTCTCGGAGACCGTAATAATATGGTTTTTTCGGGTTGCTCGGTTTCCTACGGCAGCGCCACCGCTGTTGTTACGGCTACCGGTATGGACACCGAAATGGGTAAAATTGCAAATCTTTTAGACAATGAAACAGACGGTCAAACTCCGCTCCAGCTCAAGCTTGCTCAGCTTGGCAAATATCTTGGCATAGTTGCTCTTTTAGCTTGCGCAATAATCTTTGTTATAGGAATTTTAAAC
Source organism: Clostridia bacterium (assembly GCA_045648785.1). Taxonomy (GTDB): domain Bacteria; phylum Bacillota; class Clostridia; order RUG12999; family RUG12999; genus RGIG7450. The sequence goes on from JAZROP010000040.1 coordinate 41,655, forward strand.
AATATTGCCGTCATGGAAATATTTATGACCTCAGTTTCTCTTGCGGTTTCTGCAATACCCGAAGGTCTTCCCGCAATTGTTACAATTGTACTTTCTATCGGTGTTCAGAGAATGGTTAAGAAAAACGCGCTCATCCGCAGACTTCCCGCTGTTGAAACTCTCGGAAGCGCATCTATAATATGCTCTGACAAAACAGGTACACTTACCCAGAACAGAATGACACTCGTTAAAGCATACTGCGATGGCGGTGAAATTGAAGATATTACAAACTCATGCTCCGTTGGCGTAAAAAACCTTTTAATGCTTGGCAGCCTGTGCTCAAACGGCTCAGTAAATTTTGACGGTGCTAAAGAGGAACATATCGGTGATCCTACCGAAACCTCAATTATTGTTGCCGCTCATAAAAACGGCATGGAAAAAGAAGAGCTTAACAAAACATATCCCCGTCTTGCTGAGCTTCCCTTTGACTCGGACAGAAAACTTATGTCCACCATCAACACAATAAACGGTAAAAATGTTGTAATTGTCAAAGGTGCCTTCGATATGCTTTCACTTCGTTGCAAATCAGGCGACATAGAAAAAGCAACTGTAATGACTGAACAAATGAGCGAGGACGCTCTGCGAGTGCTCGCAATTGCTTATAAGGAAATTGACTGTGTTCCTGAAACTCTTACAAGTGAAGAGATTGAAAAAGACCTTATTTTCCTTGGTCTTGTGGGTATGATTGACCCTCCCAGACCCGAGGCAAAAGATGCTGTTAAAATTTGTCGCAAGGCTGGAATTAAACCTGTTATGATTACCGGCGACCATGTTGTTACCGCTTCGGCGATTGCCCGTGAGCTTGGTATTCTCATGGATGGTGACATGGCAATTACCGGTACCCAGCTTGACGCTATGACAGATTCCGAGCTTGATGGCATAGTTGAAAAAATTTCCGTTTATGCACGCGTATCTCCTGAGAACAAAATTCGCATAGTAAAAGCATGGCAGAGAAAAGGTCAGGTTGTTTCCATGACGGGTGACGGCGTAAACGACGCGCCTGCACTTAAAGCTGCTGACATTGGCTGTGCTATGGGTATTACAGGTACAGATGTTGCCAAAGGTGCAGCAGATATTACCCTTACCGACGACAACTTTGCCACAATCGTTGATGCAGTCCGCGAGGGCAGAGGTATTTACGATAACATAAAAAAAGTAGTAGGATTTCTTTTAGGTACAAATATCGGTGAAGTTATCACTGTATTTGCAGCAATGCTTTTATGGCATCAGACTCCTCTGCTTTCTATGCAGCTTTTATGGATTAACCTTGTAACCGATTCATTGCCGGCAATTGCACTTGGTATGGAGCCGGTCGAAAAAGACATTATGGGAAGAAAACCCAAAGCAAAAACCGAAGGCATTTTCGCAGGCGGTCTGGGAATTCGGGTTGTTCTTCAGGGATTCATGTTTGCCACTATTACCCTTGTAGGATTTAAACTGGGTCTTAACCAGCTCGGAACACTTCAAGCCGGACAAACAATGGCATTTATTATTCTCGCAATGTCTCAGGTTGTTCAGTCATTCAATATGCGTTCTGAAAAATCTATTTTCAAAATTGGACCTTTTACAAATACTAATCTTAACTGGGCGGCGCTTGCCTCCAGCCTGATGGTGATTCTTGTCCTCTTCAGTCCTCTTAGAGTTGCTTTTGGTCTCATAATCTTGCCCGTAAAGCTTTATCTTATCGCTCTCGGACTTATTTTCATCCCTATGGTGATAATGGAGATTTCAAAGCTCTTAGGACTTATTAAACATCACAAATAATTTAGCCAAAAAGGAGTAATCCGCCTCTGAAAATCGGAGCTTGGATTATTCCTTTTTCAGCTAACCCAAGGAGTTTTACCGATGAACAAAAAATGGTTTCGTGCACTTTTCCGTCAGCGGATGCTTGTTGCTTTTTTAATAATTGTTCAATTTATATTTATGATATACCTACTGATAAGCAGTAGTGCGACATCGGATGTTATTTCCGGAGTTCTGAAATTTGTAAGCATTGTTGTTTCCTTATATATTTTTTCACGCAAGGACAAGGGAGCATACAAGCTTACATGGGTATTTATAATCCTGCTGTTTCCCCTTTTCGGCGGACTTTTTTACTTGATGTTTACATTTCAGTCAAGCTTTAGGGCGTCTGCCAAAAAGGCGGATGCCATATCACAAAGAACCGCCTGCTATTACAATCTTCCGGGCACCGACCTTGAATTGGCAAAGGATTCTCTTCCGCAGGCATCCTCAGCACTTCACTATATGCAAAGCTATCTCGGTTTTCCTGTTTATTCCTCAGGTAAAACAGAATACTTGTCCCCGGGCGAAGATTTTTTCAGCCGACTTGTTTCAGAACTTGAAAAAGCTGAAAAATACATTTTTCTTGAATATTTTATAATTCAGGAAGGTAAAATGTGGAATACCATTGTTGAAATACTAAAGAAAAAGGTTGCCTCGGGCGTAAAGGTGAGGATTATATATGACGATATGGGTTGCTTTTTTCTGTTGCCCAAAAATTACGCAAAACATCTTAAAAGTCTTGGTATAGAGTGCGTGGTTTTCAACCCGTTCCGTCCGCTCCTGTCTGTAATCCAGAACAACCGAGACCACAGAAAAATTACCGTAATTGACGGAAAAGTTGCATTTACTGGCGGAATAAATCTTGCCGACGAGTATATCAATGCCTACGAAAAGCACGGCCACTGGAAAGACTGTGCACTTATGGTCAGTGGCAAAGCAGCCTGGGGGCTTACAGTTGTTTTTCTGCAGATGTGGGAGCTATGCACAAGAAAAACCGAGGACTATTCGGTTTACTATCCACGTGAGGAGTTTGGCATGTCAGACAAGGGGTATATCATTCCCTACTGTGACAGTCCTCTCGACTTTGAAAATGTCGGCGAACATGTATACCTGCAAATTATAAATAGCGCAAAAAAATATGTATATATTAACACTCCATACCTGATAATTGACAGCAGCACGGTTTCTGCGCTCTGTCTTGCTGCCAAAAGTGGTGTTGATGTGCGAATTGTTACCCCTCATAAATGGGACAAGCGTATTGTTCATATGGCCACACGCTCATATTATCGCGAGCTTATAAGTGCGGGGGTTAAAATTTACGAATATACAAACGGATTTATACATTCAAAAACCTTTGTTTCAGACGATTATGCTGCAACTGTCGGAACAGCAAATCTAGACTTTCGAAGTCTTTACCTTCAGTTTGAGTGTGGTGTCTTAATGTACGACACTCCCGCGGTTATGCAGATAAAAGAGGATTTTTTGTCCACGCTTAAAATCTGCCAGCCTATTACAGAGGAGGATTGCAAATGCAATCTCCTGACACGCTTTTGTCAGGATATATTAAGGCTTATAGCACCACTTATGTAAAAGTAAAAAAGCTCTTGCAAATTTGCAAGAGCTTTTTGTCAACTAAAAATCTTTTTTATATTCCTCCGGCAGAAATTCCTGTGGGATTGTATCATATACATACTGATAAAGTGTGTCATAGTCAAATGTGTGTCCGAAAAATGTTTTAACAGAATGTCTTTCGGCAAGTTCAGGTGTGTAGTCTTTCATATAGTAAATGGTGTTACTCATGAGATTTCTGTTAAAATGGAATACTGTCGGCTCAAAAACCACTTTTTCAAGATATGGTTTGCCGTCATCCACCTGAACAATATCAAATCCTATCATACCGCCCACCATATTATACTGATAAGCCTGCTCTGCGGCAAAATTTCCAAGCGAATAAACACAAAGAGTTTTATTACCATTTACTCCTGTCAGCCACTCTATAGGCTGAATAACATGAGGATGGTGCCCAATTATGGCATCCGCCCCGGCATCTGCTATAAGCTGTCCCACTCTTTTTTGTTCATCGTTATACATAAACTGGTCTTCATTACCCCAGTGAATGGACACCATTATAAAATCAGAAACCCCTTTTGCCACTTCAATCTGCCTTTTTATAACTTCATCCTCTATGTAAGGAATTGCAAGCGGTGATGCCGGATTTTTTCTTATTCCGTTTGTATCGTAAGTATAAGAAAGAAAGGCTATCTTAATGCCATTTTTCTCCGTAACCCGTATATTGTTGTAATCCGCCTCGTTTTCATAGCCGCCAATCATAAGAACATCCTGATTTTCCCAGAAATTTATGGTTGCGGCAAGTCCGTCCGAGCCTTTGTCAAGCATATGATTATTGGCAATTCCCACAACATCAAATCCAAGCTCTACTAAATCATATCCCAACTCCTGCGGACTGTTGAAACAGGGATAAAAGCTTATTTCATACCCCTCGCCACACATAAGCGTTTCCTGATTGATAAACGCAATGTCTGCCGTCGAGATTCTTTCTGCAACTTTTTCAAATGTGGGTTTGAAATTATATTTTCTGCCACCCTCTATGGCATTATACTCCGCATCACGGATGTTGCCCACATATATAATATTGTCACCGCAACCAATAAAGCTGACGGTTTCAACTTTTGGCTCTGCAACAACCGGCTCAGCCGGTTTTTCTCCACAGGAGGTGAGCATCATTGCTACAAGAATTATTAAAAAAAGTTTTTTCATATTACCATCCCTTCCGGCTTTATTTTATCACATTTAGACAAACTAATCAACTTTTTTATTTATTCCTCTTGACTTTAGCGCTTTAAAGTGTTATACTGTTAAAGTATTAAAGTGAAATGGAGTAAAAATTATGATATTTCAGACTAAAGAAACAAATGAATTATTTAATGCCATCCTTTCAATTGACAATTCTGAGGAATGTGGCAATTTTTTCAACGATATCTGCACCGTTAAAGAGCTTCAGGATTTGTCCCAGAGATTTCAGGTGGCAAAGCTTTTAAAATTGGGCAAAAGCTATCAGGAAATTTCCAAAGAAACAGGAGCAAGCACTGCAACAATTAGCAGGGTTAACCGTAGTCTTGTTTACGGCAATGGTGGCTACAAATCTGTTCTTGGCAGGCTGGAGGATAAATAATGAAAACTGAACTTTTTAAAAATGATGAAAAGGCTGTTTTTCAGCTCAGAAGTCTTTACAGAAAATATGGCTATACCCAATATAAAATGAGTAAGTTCGAAGAGTATGATTTGTATGTACGCAACAAGGACTTTCTTGTTTCGGATAATGTAATCACCTTCACAGACACCAATGGTAAACTTATGGCTTTAAAGCCTGATGTTACCTTATCTATTATTAAAAATACCGAGGATGTTCCCGGAACAGTTCACAAGGTATATTATAACGAAAATGTTTACAGAGTTTCGGGTGGGACACAGTCTTTTAAGGAAATAATGCAGGCAGGTCTTGAGTGTATCGGTGATATTGACGATTACTGCATTTGCGAGGTTCTGACACTTGCCGCAGAAAGTCTTAAAAACATTTCGGACGATTTTGTTCTGGACATTTCACATCTCGGAATTTTATCTGCTGTGATAGAGTCACTAGGAGTTTCAACCGACGCCGCAAAAAAACTTACCCAGGCAGTCGGTGAAAAAAACATTCATGCAATTGGTGCAATCTGTGAAGCGGAAGGAAAAAATCCTGAAATTTTGAAAAAGCTTGTATCTACCTATGGAACTTTGGACAAAGTATGCCCTGTTCTTGATGAGCTTTGCTGCACCGATGAGGTTTCCCGTCTTAAAAATATTGTTTCAGCACTTGAAAAAAGTGGACTTAAAGGAAAGGTGAGAATAGATTTTTCTGTTATTAACGACATGAGTTATTATAACGGATTTGTATTCAAAGGCTTTGTAAACGGTGTCGCGTCCGGAATTCTCTCGGGCGGACAGTATGATAAGCTGATGCGAAAAATGGGCAGAAAGTCAGGCGCTATTGGCTTTGCTGTATATCTTGATATGCTTGAAAGACTTGCTAATGAGGAAAAGCAGTTTGATGTTGATGTAGTTATGCTTTATGATGATTCAACAGATTTTGCAATAGTAAAAAATGCCGTAAACCTAATGATTGCCGGGGAGCAAACGGTTATGGCACAAAAACAAATTCCCGATAAAATAAGATATCGTCAGCTTGTGAAAATTACTGAGGAAGGGGTTGAAACACTTGAAAACAATGCTTAATGTTGCCCTTCCCAAAGGAAGACTTGGCGAAAAGGTTTACTCCATGTTTGCCGACGCCGGATTTGAGTGTCCCTCCATTTTGGAAAAGGGCAGAAAACTTATATTCGAAAGCCAGGAAAAGGGCGTCCGTTATTTTTGGGTTAAGCCGTCGGATGTTGCAATTTATGTTGAGCGCGGTGCGGCTGATATTGGTGTCGCTGGAAAGGATATTTTGCTGGAATACGCTCCCGATGTGTATGAGCTTTTAGACCTTGATATAGGCAAATGCCACATGGCAGTTGCCGCAAAAAAGGACTTCCGCGACGACCCGTCAAAAACTCTCAGGGTTGCGACCAAATTCTCCAATATAGCTAGAAGCTATTATGATTCCCTCGGCAGGGATATTGATATAATCCACTTAAACGGTTCTATTGAAATTGCTCCTATTTTAGGACTTTCGGATGTTATTGTGGATATTGTCGAAACAGGTAAGACTCTTGTTGAAAACGACCTTGCAGTGGTAACAAAATTTGTGCCTATCAGCGCAAGATTTATTGCCAATAAATCAAGTTTTAAATTTAAAGGTGAGCAAATTGAAAAAATAACAGAGCACCTGGCAAAATTAGTGGAGGAAAAAAATGATTAAAATATTAAAGTTCGGCGAGGTTTCTCCCGATGAAATATTTTCACGGGTAGTGCCTGAAATGGATGTCAGTGCTATTGTTTCGGAAATCATTTCAGATGTTCGTAATAATGGCGACAATGCACTTTTAAAATATACAGAAAAATTTGACGGAGCAAAACTCGAAAGCCTTCTTGTTTCACGTGAGGAAATTGATGCGGCGGTTAAAAATACCCCGCCCGAATTTCTTGAAATACTCCGGAAAGCAGCCGCTAACATCCGCAAATTCCATTCAAAGCAAGTTAGAAACAGCTTTATTATAAATGACGAAAATGGTATTGTGACCGGTCAGAAGATAATCCCCGTTGACCGTGCAGGACTTTATGTTCCCGGTGGTACCGCGGCCTATCCCTCAACTGTTTTAATGGATTCTATTCCTGCAAAAATTGCCGGTGTTCCGGAGCTTATTATGGTAACTCCCCCGTCGGCTGATGGCAAGATTAACCCCGTAATACTGGCGGCAGCAGAGATTGCCGGTGTTGATAAAATATTTAAAGTGGGCGGTGCTCAGGCCATTGCCGCACTTGCTTATGGTACCCAGTCCATCCCTAAAGTAGATAAAATTGTAGGCCCCGGCAATGCTTTTGTTGCAGAAGCAAAAAAACAAGTATTTGGAATGGTTTCCATTGATATGATTGCCGGTCCAAGCGAAATTTTAGTTGTTGCCGACGCCACCAACAATCCGTCACATATTGCCGCAGATCTGCTTTCTCAGGCTGAGCATGACAAGCTCGCAAGCGCCGTGCTTGTGACAGACTCAGAACCTTTTGCAAAAAAAGTAAGTGAAGAAATTGAAAAACAGCTTCCTCTTCTCGAAAGAGAGGAAATTGCAAGAATTTCCATTGACAACAACGGCAAAATCATTATTACAGATGATATTGCCTCTGCAATTGAGATTGCAAACGAAATTGCTCCCGAGCACCTTGAACTTTGCCTTGATAACCCATTTGACTACCTTGACATGATTCGTCATGCAGGCTCAATCTTTATGGGCAAAAACTGTCCAGAGGCACTTGGCGACTATTTCGCAGGCCCAAACCACACTCTGCCCACAAGCGGTACGGCAAAATTCTCCTCTCCCCTGTCGGTAGATGATTTTATTAAGAAAACTCAATACACTTATTATACAAAAGAGGCACTTGCCCGAGTTGCTAAGGATGTCGGTTATTTTGCCGAAAAGGAAGGCTTAACTGCTCACGCAAAAAGTGCTACAATTCGCAGCGAGGAATAAAAATGAGCAGATTTTTCAGCGAAAAATATAAAAATTTAACACCATACACACCCGGCGAACAGCCAAAAGATATGAAATACCTTAAGCTTAACACAAACGAGTCCCCTTTTCCTCCGTCCAAAAAAGCAATAGCGTTGGCGGCAGAGGAAGCGGCAAAGCTTCAGCTTTATCCCGATCCCGAGTGTCGGACACTTACCGAGGCTATTGCGAAAAATCTTGGTGTAGATTTTTCCGAGGTGCTTGTTACTAATGGTTCAGACGAAATTTTAAATTTTGCTTTTATGGCATATTGTGACAGCAAAACCCCTGCTGTTTTCCCCGATATAACCTACGGATTTTACCCCGTTTTTGCGGAGATAAACAATCTGCCTTACGAGCAAATTCCTTTAAAAGAGGATTTTACCATTAATATAACTGATTATATCAGTATTGGCAAAACCATATTTATTGCCAATCCCAACGCCCCGACAGGCATAGCTTTAAAGCCTTCAGAAATTGAGGAAATTTTAAAATCAAATCCTGACAATGTATTGGTAATTGACGAGGCTTATGTGGATTTTGGCAGCGAAAGTTGTGTTCCTCTTATACATAAGTATGACAATCTGCTTGTCACTCAGACATTTTCAAAATCCCGTTCAATGGCGGGCGCCAGGCTAGGTTTTGGCGTGGGAAGTGCAAAACTTATTCAGGACCTTAATACAATTAAATATTCCACCAACCCATACAACATCAACCGTATGACAATGGCGGCCGGACTTGGCGTTATGGCTGACGAAGAATATACTAAGGGAAACTGCAAATCGATTATAGAGAGCAAACAATATGCCGAAGCACAATTAAAACTCCTTGGTTTTGAAATGACAGATTCCCTTGCAAACTTTATTTTTGCAAAACATCCGGATGTTTCCGGTGAGGACCTATATTTAAAACTTAAATCAAGAGGCGTTTTAGTCCGCCATTTTAACAAAGAAAATATAAGCGATTATAATCGAATAACTGTTGGAACGAAAGAGCAAATGCAGACGCTTATCTGCGAAATTAAAAAAATACTGGAGGCTAAATAATGAGAACTTCCGAAATAAAAAGAACAACATCCGAAACAGACATCACCCTGACATTAAATATTGACGGTACCGGCAAATCTGAAATTAATACTGGCTGTGGTTTTCTTGACCATATGCTGACACTCTTTGCAAAGCACGGCAAATTCGATCTTAATATCATTTGTAAGGGCGACACTTATGTGGATGACCACCACACCGTCGAGGATATAGGCATTGCACTTGGGGACGCTTTCTTTAAAGCTCTTGGCGACAAAAAGGGCATCACCCGTTACGGCAGCACTGCAATCCCCATGGACGAGGTTTTAATTCTATCTGCCGTTGACCTTTCTGGCAGAAGCTATCTTGGATATGCCCTCGAAATCCGTACACAGAAGGTGGGTAATTTTGATACCGAGCTTGTCCGCGAATTTTTCCTTGCATTTACAGCAAATGCAAAATGCAATCTGCACATAAATCAGCTTGCCGGACTTAATTCTCATCACATAATAGAAGGGGCTTTCAAGTCGGTTGCACGAAGTCTTAAGGCAGCAGTTGCAATTGATAAAGATTTTGCAGACGATATCCCCTCCACAAAAGGAGTTATTTAATGATAGTAATTATTGATTACGGTGTCGGAAACCTGTTTTCCCTTAAAAGTTCTTTTGAGGCAATCGGTGCCGATATAACCGTTACAAACGATGAAAATATAATAAAATCTGCCGATAAAATTGTTCTTCCCGGCGTTGGTGCATTTGAAGATGCGGCTAAAAAACTCCGTGAATCAGGACTTGGCAAAGTAGTTATTTCCGAGGCAAAAAAAGGCAAACCATTACTTGGAATCTGCCTTGGCATGCAGCTTCTTCTCGACAAAAGCTTTGAATTTGGTGAGCATGAGGGCCTTGGACTTATTCCCGGAGAAATCCGTCCCATTTCCGAAATGATACCGGAAAATTTGAAAATCCCACAGATTGGTTGGAATTCACTTAAGTTTACCGGCGTGAAATCTCCCATTTTTAAATATATCAAGGATGGGGACTTTGTCTATTTCGTTCATTCTTACCACGGTACAAATTGTGAAAATAATACCATTGCAACAACAGAATATGGGGCAGAGCTTACTGCGGCTGTCAGCAGCGGTAATATATACGGATGTCAGTTCCATCCCGAAAAAAGCGGAAGTGTAGGGCTGAGTATCCTCCGTGCTTTCTGCGAACTGGAGGTGTAGGATATGAATATTTTCCCTGCAATAGATTTAGTGGACGGTAAGGCTGTGCGCCTTTTCAAGGGTGATTATGAACAGATGACCGTTTATAGCAACAATCCTTTAGAAGTCGCAAAGGATTTTGAAAAAAAAGGCGCAAAACACATTCACATTGTTGATCTTGAAGGTGCGAAGGACGGCACCACCCCAAATATCGAAACCGTCCGCTCCATCGTGGAAAATACATCACTTTTCACTGAAATCGGTGGCGGCATCCGCAATATGGAAACTGCGCGGAAATATATTTCAATCGGAGTTGACCGGATAATTCTCGGCACAGCAGCAGTAAACGACGAAGTTTTTCTTAAAGAAGCCGTAAAGGAATTTGGCGACAAAGTTGCCGTTGGCGTGGATATAAAAGACGGATTTGTTGCCATAAAAGGCTGGACGGAAAAATCCGAGTTTTCTGCATTTGATTTCTGCGAAAAAATGCAACAACTTGGTGTTATAACTCTTATTTGCACCGACATTTCCAAAGACGGGGCAATGCAAGGTACTAACCACCAACTATACTGCGAGCTTTCAAAGCGATTTGATATAAATATTACCGCATCAGGCGGTGTTTCTTCCATCAACGATGTTAAAAAGCTTGCAAACCTTGGTATTTATGGTGCCATTATTGGTAAGGCGTACTATACCGGTGCGATAGACTTAAAAGAAGCAGTTGAGGTGGCGAAATGATTACAAAAAGAATAATTCCCTGCCTCGATGTAAAAAATGGCAGAGTTGTAAAAGGTGTAAATTTTGAAGGACTTTCGGATGTATCGTCACCCGTAGAGCTTGCAAAGTTTTATAATGATTGCGGTGCGGACGAACTGGTTTTTTATGACATTACCGCCTCAAGTGACGGACGAAAGCTTTTTACTGATATTTTAACTGAGGTGGCAAGCACAATTTTTATTCCGCTGACCGTTGGTGGAGGAATTAACTCCCTCGACGATTTTGACCGCGTTTTAAAGTGCGGTGCCGACAAGGTGAGCGTAAATTCCGGAGCTATTAAAAATCCCAACCTGATTTATGAGGCTGCAAAGCTTTACGGGAGTCAGTGTGTTGTAATTTCAGCTGATGTAAAGCGTGTTGACGGAGAATTTCGCGTATTTGCCAAAGGCGGCAGAGAAAACACCGGAATGGAAGCCATTTCGTGGATTAAGCGTTGTGTTGACAATGGTGCCGGCGAGGTAGTTCTCAATTCCATTGACACCGACGGTGTAAAAAATGGCTTTGACCTTGAAATGCTTGACGCTGTTTGCAAAGTGGTAAATGTACCTGTTATTGCATCAGGAGGTGCCGGCGGTATTCAAGATTTCGTGGAACTTTTTAACACTCTTCCGGGTGTGGATGCAGGGCTTGCTGCATCAATTTTCCATTTTGGAGAAGTTAAAATTTCCGACCTTAAAAATACACTTTCTCAAAAGAATATTCCCGTAAGAATTTAAAGGAGACTATTATGCTTAACATTAACGAACTTAAATTTGACGAAAAAGGACTCATTCCTGCTATTGTGGTGGATGCTATTACTAAAAAAGTTTTGACTCTTGCCTATATGAACAGGGAAAGTCTTGAAATATCTATGAAAAAGGGCAAAACCTGTTTCTTCAGTCGTTCCCGTCAGGAGCTTTGGCTGAAAGGTGAAACAAGCGGAAACTATCAGCACATTGTTTCAATCACAGCCGATTGTGATAATGATGCTCTTGTTGTTGTGGTAGAAAAAGATGGTCCTGCTTGCCACACCGGAACAGACTCCTGCTTTACAAAACCTGTCTTTGAAAGCGACCAACTTCAGGAATTTTCTTACGAGGGTTTAATAGAGCTTATTGAAGGTAGGAAAACCGATAAGCAGGAGGGATCTTATACCACATATCTTTTTGAAAAAGGCCTTGACAAAATTCTCAAAAAAATAGGCGAAGAATCCACAGAGGTTATAATAGCAGCCAAAGCGGAGGATAAAAAAGAGACAATTTACGAAATTGCAGACCTTGCATATCATGTAATGGTGCTGATGATTGAAGCAGGCATTTCTCTTGAGGATATCCACAGAGAGCTTGCCTCCCGCCATGTAATTGATAAAAAGGTAAAGCAGGAGAAAATGACAAAATGATACTTTGTGATTTTCATTGTCATACCACTTTTTGTGACGGAAAAAATACCCCTGAGGAAATGGTAATTTCCGCAATAGAAAAAGGAATGACAGAGCTTGGTCTGCTTTGCCACTCCTACACATTTTTTGATGAAAGATATTGTATCAAAAAAGATAAAGTGAATGAATTCATTATCGAAACCAACCGTTTAAAAGAAAAATATGCCGACAGAATAAAGCTTTACTGTGGGGTTGAGCAGGACTATTATTCCGATTTTCCAACCACCGCTTTTGATTATATAATTGGTTCGGCTCATTATATGCTCGTTGACGATTATTACTATTCTCTTGACTCCAAATCCGAATGGTTTTTCGATATGTTGAACAAAAAATTTGGTGGAGACTTCAATCTTCTTGCAGAAAAGTATTATGAAATCGTGGCAAATGTGGTTGAAAAAACAGGTGCTGACATTATCGGACACTTTGATATTATCAGTAAGTGGATTGAAAATGAGGATTATTCAAGGCTAAATCGTCCGGAATATCTTGCCGCAGCAAAAAAAGCTGTTGACAAGCTTATCCCCTACGGCAAGCCTTTTGAAATTAACATTGGCGCCATCGCAAGAGGTCTCAGAACCCACCCCTACCCTTCTGCTGAAATAATCGGTTATATTAAAAAAAAGGGCGGAAAGCTAATCCTCTCAAGCGATTGCCATTCAAAAGAAAACCTTATGTTTCAGTTTGATAATTGGGAACACCTTTTATAAAACAGCAAAGTCGGGAACTTCTGTTCCCGGCTATATTTTTATATTCTTACAACCGGTTTGATAAGGTCCGCCGGTTTATCTTTCATAAGCATGAGAGCTTCTTCTATCTTTTCCATTCCATCAAAAACATGAGTAATAAGCGGTCGTGTATTTAATTTACCAGTCTGAAGCAGAGCTGCCATTTTTTCCATTTTGAGTCTGCCTCCCGGAGTGAGTCCACCACGAATGGTTTTGTGTCCCATACCAACTCCCCACTCAACTCTTGGAATTTTAATATTGTCTCCCTCACCAAGATAGTTGACATTACCTATAACACCGCCCGGTTTCAGCATACGGATAGCCTGCGAGAAAGTATCATTATCGCCTCCGGCAATAACAACTCTGTCAACACCTTCACCATGAGTTTTTTCAAGAATTTGCTCAACAATGTCACCCTGACGGTAGTTAATGATGTCGGTTGCTCCATACCCCTTTGCCACCTCAACACATTTAGGTCTTGAACCAACTGCAAAAATTCTTGATGCCCCGCGCATATTTGTGCCACAAACAGACATAAGGCCGACTGGACCAATACCGATTACACAAACACTGTCACCAAACTGAACATCCGCAAGTTCAACACCATGAAATCCGGTAACCACCATATCAGGTAGCATTGTAGCGTCTACAGGGTCAACTCCTTCGGGAAGATGAGCAAGGTTTGCATCCGCTTCGTTCACATGATAGTATTCAGCAAAAACGCCATCTTTATAGTTTGAAAATTTCCATCCCGAAAGCATCCCCTGAGAATGCATGGGATATCCCCCCTGGGAATACTTTGTTCCCCAATCAGGTGTAATCGCAGGAACTACTACCTTGTCTCCCGGTTTAAAGTCTTTAACGAGCGAACCAACTTCAGCAACCTCACCAACAGATTCATGACCTAAAATCATGTCATGTCTGTCACCGATTGCACCAGCCCATACCGTGTGAATATCCGATGTGCAGGGGGCCACACATATTGGTTTTACGATTGCATCAAGGGGACCACACTCAGGCTTTTCTTTTTCTATCCAACCGGTTTTACCGATTGAAAGCATTGCAAATCCTTTCATATTTTACCTCCAAAAAACATTAATCAATTTATATTTTGTTTATTTGGAAATAAAATATTCAGATTACTTTAAAGAAATTTCCTGACTTTTGGGAATTATCTGAACAAAAACATTGCCGGGATTTAAAATAAGCTCTTGTCCGTTTTCGATTTTATATTCGGTTTTTCCTCTTCTTGTGTTTTTGTTCCAGGTTATTGGAATACTTTTTCCGTTTGTAATATAATATCCGCTGCCGCTGCCTATATTTTCAACATTTTGTCTGCCAACAGAATCAACAGAGTAACTTGTGAGCTGATATACAATTATATTTTTTGCAGTAATTACCTCACCACTACTTTCACTTATATGAGGATTTCCATTGATATGTCTTTCATACTCCTTTGTCTCTGCATTATATTTATAGGACACAACATACTGCGAATGATAGGGCAGTGAAATTTCCATTGCCTCGCTTCCTTCTATGTCGGTATCTTTCTCTTTATACGAAAATACTCTTTCTGTCTCTGTCAAAGCATCATAGCCTCTGCCCGTTGCATATTCCGAAAGCTCGGGAACAGATGCAAAAAGATTATGTGGCGCATACTTTGTCCTGTCTCTGTAAAAGTTTTTCCCATTGTTTGCACCAAATTCATTTATATTATCCACACCAAGCACCGAAATGTCATTTGCCGCCTGCGGACTGTATCCGCAATGAGCATAAATTGCATCATGCTCCAGAGCATAATCCAGAAAATAATGGCGGGAGGAACGCACGGGTCCAACTTTTTTTGTATCAGCATCTAAAAAGAGCGCCATCATTCTGGAAGCTATTCCCTCCACCTTAATTTCATAAACCGCAAATGCATCCTCAATACCCGACTGCGGCCTCGCTGCCTCAGAGTCGTTATCTATCATAACTGCAATGGGACGCGATTTGCTCTCCGTCATTTTTACATAAAATTCATTTACACTTTCCTGTGGCAGCTCTTCTGCCACCTGATTTACAGTTTCCTTTTCATTTTTACATGCCGTCATGGATATTACAAAAATAAATGCAAGTAATAATGCCGTTATTTTTTTCATTTCCTACTCCTTTTTTCTTCGACAGAATTCCCTTTTGTGATTGAGCAGGGCATAAGATAGCCATCTGTTGTTGTTTCGCCTGCTATAAGGTCAAATATATCATGTGCCCCGAGTGTTCCTATTGTATAAAACGGCAGGCGAGCACAAACTATTTCCGGATAAAGGTATTCCGCTCCGCTTGAATATGCCGCACAAACCACAGATATGTCCTGTCCTATTTTTATATTCATGTCGGTACACATCCGATATAGCTTTGCCGTGCATGCAAGGTTATTCGCTACAAAAGCCTTGCAATCATCATTTTCCAGCACTTGCTTAAGTCCCGAAAGCCGAACTCTTGTGCCACCTTTTTCTGCACCAATGAATTCAACGCATGCTTTGACACCCAAATAAATTTCCGCTGACTGTCGTGGCATTTTATCATAATCATCATCATCCTGCTCGATATAACAAATGTTACTATGACCTGCATCAAACAGAGTTGTCGCCGCACTGTATCCACAACTGAAATAATCAAACTTTATGTGTCTTATATTACCGCCTATAGTTTCATCGGGATCTTTGCTGCTGTTTATAAATACAGCAGGAATACCAAGAGCATTAATCAGCTTTTCATTTTCATCCTGGTCAAATTCAATACCCGTATCATAAGGGCAGATAATTATAACTCCGTCAATACGGTTGTTTTTGTAAAGGTTCACATATTCAAACGGGTTATCCCCAGCCGAGCTTATAAGTACTGCATAGCCTTTTTTTTCACAAGCACCGTATATGCCCAAAAGAACCTCATTAAAATGACCTTCGGTAATTGAAAAATAGCTGACAACCGCAATGGTGTGACTTACTTGAGCTTTCATACTTTTGGCTATCGCCGACGGGGTATAACCAAGCTGCATTGCCACTTTTTTAACCTTTTGTCTTGTAGCTTCCGAAATTGTCTGAAATTTGTTATTATTAAGGACAAACGAAACAGTCGCTGTACTTACTCCGGCAACCCTCGCAACATCCTTTATTGTCGGTTTTTTCAACATTATCACCCATATTTATTTTATCATAACCATCTAAACTCTGTCAATGTTGACAAAACACCTGTAAATATTATATAATAATTAGATAACTAAGGAGGAAATTCCTATGGATTTATTATATAAGATAAACTCACCAAAAGACCTTAAAAAACTTTCACATTCCCAGCTTAAACAATATGTTTCCGAGGCTCGTGAATTTATTATTGAAACGGTATCCGAAACGGGCGGTCATCTTGCATCAAATCTCGGTGTAGCCGAGCTTGTTACCGCAATGCATTATGTATTCAATAGCCCCAGAGACAAATTTATTTTCGACGTCGGACATCAATGCTATATTCACAAGCTAATTACCGGTCGTAGAGACAGTTTTAAAACTCTCCGTCAGTTTGATGGAATTTCCGGATTCCCCAAGCGTAGCGAAAGTGTTCATGACACTTTCAATACCGGTCACAGCAGTACTTCTGTTTCCGCCGCACTTGGTATGGCACGCGCAGCACACATGCGTGATGAAAACTATCATGTAATCGCCTGCGTTGGCGATGGTGCTTTAAGTGGCGGAATGCTATATGAGGCAATGGCAGATGCCGGTCATGCAAAGGACAGGCTTATTATCATTGTCAATGATAATGAAATGGCAATCTCGAAAAATGTGGGTGCCGTTTCATACCATTTAAGTAACCTGCGCACAGCGGGATTTTACAATAAATTTAAAAACGCCACCGTTGAAACCTTTAAAAAATTTCCCGGTATAACATCTGTGTTGTCAAGATGTAAAAATGGCATTAAAAACCTGTTTTTACACGGGAATATGTTTGAATCCCTAGGATTTAGATATTTTGGTCCGTTTGACGGAAATGACCTTTATAAAATGATAAAGGTTTTAAGTCATGTAAAAAACATAGATGATAACTGCGTTATCCACATAAAAACAGTTAAAGGTAAAGGATTTGGTTCTGCTGAAGAAAACCCTTCCCTTTACCATTCAATGTCTCCGGTTTCCCAGAGGCCCGGAAGAAGCTTTTCAGCCGTTATGGGAAATAAGCTGACCAAGCTTGCCAAGTCAAATCCTAACATAGCGGCCATTACCGCTGCCATGGGTTCTGCTACCGGTCTTGACCCGTTTTTAAAATCTTTTCCGGAAAGATTTTTTGATGTGGGTATGGCGGAAGAACACGCGGTTACAATGGCAGGAGGACTTGCCACCCAGGGTGTTATCCCTGTTTTTGCGGTTTATTCTTCTTTCCTCCAGAGAGCCTATGACCAGATTCTTCACGATATTTGCCTGCAAAATCTCCATGTAGTCTTCTGCATTGACCGTGCCGGAATAGTCGGTGAAGATGGCGAAACTCATCAGGGAATTTACGACACAGCGTTTTTAAGCCATATGCCTAATATGACTCTTCTTGCCCCATCCGATTATGCAGAACTTGAGTCAATGCTTGAATTCGCCATAAACGAATGTTCCGGTCCCGTTGCTATACGCTATCCCAAAACCCCCGTTATAGATAACTCTCACTCTTTCCCCATTGCCTTTGGCAAGGGAGAAATTTCCATTCCCGGTGGAGATGTTCTCATATTATCTTCGGGAGATATGCTTGAAAAAGCCATTGAAACCCGTAAGATTTTAAGACAGGACAGAATTTCTGCAATGGTGGTAAATTTAAGATTTTTAAAACCTCTTGATGCTGAGCTCATTCTGTCAAACACCGTAGGAAAAAATCTGATTGTCACTATGGAAAATGCCGTTTTCCCGGGCAGTGCATCTGAAAGCATAACTGCTCTGCTTCATTCCTCCAAAATAAACATTCCTGTAGCATCGTTTACTTTTCCGGATATGCCTATTCCACACGGTGCAGCCAACCGGCTTTTTGAGGAATTCGGTATGACTCCCCCTCAGATGGCAGAACAAATAAAATCTTATCTGAAAGGATAATAAAATGAATAAAACCCGACTCGATGTATATTTGACAGAAAATGGTCTGGCTCCCTCACGCGAGAAGGCTAAGGCTTATATAATGTCAGGAACAGTATATGTAAATAACCAGAAAACCGACAAGGCAGGCGCACTTGTTTCGGACAAAGATGTTGTTGAAATGAGAGGCAAAAAAATGCCTTATGTCAGCCGCGGAGGCTTAAAGCTTGAAAAAGCCGTTAATTCTTTTGGTCTTGCCCTTTCGGGAAAGATTTGCATGGATGCAGGGGCATCTACAGGCGGATTTACCGATTGTATGCTTAAAAACGGTGCCATAAAGGTTTATTCTGTGGATGTCGGCTATGGGCAGCTTGCATGGGAGCTCCGAACAGACGAGCGAGTTATCAACCTTGAACGCACCAATGTCCGCTATCTCACAGAGCAGCAGGTGCCCGACAGGGTTTCCTTTATTTCAGCCGACCTGTCATTTATATCTTTAAAGCTTGTACTTCCCGTGCTTAAAAATTTTCTTACGGATGACGGGCAAATGGTTTGCCTCATTAAACCTCAGTTTGAAGCTGGCAGAGAAAAGGTTGGAAAAAAAGGCGTTGTCCGTGATAAATCGGTTCATGCAGAAGTTATTGAAAGCATCTATTGTTTTGCCCAGTCAATCGGGCTTTACGCCCACGGGCTTGATTTTTCACCTGTGAGAGGTCCCGAGGGCAATATAGAATATCTTATTTTACTTTCTCAGCATCAGGATAACATTGTTTCAAACGACATTATCCCGGAGCTTGTAAACAAATCTCACGAGGTGCTTGACACATGAAAAACACCGGAAAAATAACATTTGCCGCTGTCGGCTGCGCCCTATCTGTAGTGTTATTATTTGTTGCATCCCTCGTTCAGACAGGAACACTCGCATTTCAGTATGCGGTTGGCCTTCTTATAATGCTGACCGTTTCGCGCAGCGGTCTTTATTATGGCATATCTTCATATATTGCTACTGCAATTTTATGCTTTGCACTGCTTCCCGACAAGGCAACCGCCGTTTCCTACACGCTATTTTTCGGCACAATTCCCATCATAAAATATTTTGCCGAAAAATGTCCACGCGTGATTGAATGGATAATTAAAATATTACTTATGAATATAATCATTTGCGGAATGTATTTTGCTTTTAGAGCAGTAATCCTTACTGCGTTACCCGTTCCTTACTTATGGGTTGGGGCGCTCATTTCTGCAATTTGTTATGACCTGCTGCTTTCCTTCGGTTTTTCCTTTGCGTCAAGGTATTTTAACAAAAACACTTGACATAGCAGGCGCAAAACTATATAATTAAATGTTGTAAATAATTAAAAAAGAAGGGTTTTGAAAATATGTCAGGACATTCCAAATGGTCAAATATTAAGCATAAAAAAGAAAAAACAGATGC
>JAZROP010000041.1:0-94337 GCA_045648785.1 Clostridia bacterium
TTTTTATCAATCGCAACCACAGAAGGTTCCTTAGTTACAATGCCTTTTCCCTTAACATACACTAATACTGACGCAGTTCCAAGGTCAATTCCAATATCCTGACCAAAATGCATTTGTATCTCTCCAATCTATCCCAACAACATACTTTTATGCACACTAATGCATACCTTTTCATCATCTTTCATCATATAACAAAAAACAAAAAATGTCAATACCTTCACCAGAAAAATGCAACTTTTTTACCACATTTTCATTTATGATAGGTTTTCCCTTCTATTATAGTAAATCCCCGATAAATCTGCTCTGTCAGAATTACCCTCATCATCTGGTGGGGAAAAGTCATTTTTGAAAAGCTCAATCTCTTTTTGGAAAGAGCTTTCACTTTCTCCGAAAGGCCAAAAGAACCTCCTATTATAAACGCAACGTGACTTATCCCATCTCTTGCAGAACTTTCAAAAAAACTTGCAAATTCTTCCGAGCTTTCTTCTTTGCCTTCAACACAAAGAGTCACAACCATCGCCCCTTTTGGGATTTTTTCTTCAATCCTCTCCCCCTCTTTTGAAAGGACAATTTCCTTTTCCTTATCAGATGGGTTTTCCAAAGTAGGTTCGTCTTTTACCTCTATTATTTCAAAATTGCAGTATCTTTTTAATCTTTTTTCATATTCATCAATCGCTTGTTGAAAAAATTTTTCCTTAATTTTCCCAACTGCAATAATCGTTACCCTTAACATTACGGCTGGAAGTAGTAACCAACGCCACGCTTAGTCATAATATTTGCAGGCACTGACGGGTCGTCCTCAATTTTTTCACGGAGTCGTCTCACTGTTACATCAACAGTTCTCACGTCCCCGTAATACTCATAATCCCAAACACTCTCAAGCAGCTTTTGTCTTGAGAAAATGCGGTTTGGCTGACTTGCAAGATGCTTGATTAAATCAAATTCTCTTATAGTAAGGTCGATTAAATTACCGTTTTTATAAAGCTCATATCTGTTGAAATCAAAAACGAAATTTCCGATTTCAAGGGTATCCTTTTCCGCTTGAGCTTCTGTTACTTCCGGAGCTATACGACGCATATTTGCCTTAATTCTTGCCATAAGCTCTCTAACGCTAAAGGGCTTTGTTATATAATCGTCCGCCCCAAGCTCAAGCCCTAAAACCTTGTCAACCTCTTCCTCTCTCGCTGTAAGCATTAAAATCGGAACAGATGAGGTTTCACGGATTTTCCGGCATACGGTAAACCCGTCAATTTTAGGAAGCATAACATCAAGTAAAATAAGGTCTGGCTGAACTGTTTTTACCTTAAGGAGCGCCTCTTCACCATCATACGCCTCATACACCTCATAGTTTTCCTTTTGGAGGTTAAGCTTTAGTATTTCAACTATCGGTTTTTCGTCATCAACAACTAAAATCTTCTTATCCATAATTTTCACCTCATATTTTAATATGATACATATCCTAACGGATTTTGATAAGCTCCGTTTTTCTTAATTTCAAAATGTAAATGGGTCCCCGTGCTTCTTCCTGTGCTACCCATTTTTGCTATTGTCTGGCCCTGGCTTACTCTCTGGCCCTTGGAAACCAAAAGCTGAGAATTGTGCCCATATGCAGTCTGGAAGCCGTTTCCGTGGTCGATTATTATATAATATCCGTATCCGCTCATCCAGCCCGAATAGGTAACCGTTCCCGATGCTGCCGCTTTAATCGCCGAGCCGTGAGAGCCTGCAATATCAATTCCGTTGTGATTTCTTCCCCAGCGATAGCCATATCTTGAAGAAAGATAACCACTGCAAGGTCTTATAAACTGTGGAGGAGTTTTCGTTCCAACCCGCCTTACTTCCGTAATCGGCTCACTTAAAACCTCAGAGGATAGTATTTCTCTTTTTACTTCTATGCCGTTTTCAGTTTTTACCTTGGCGACATTTTTAACTCTTCCTTCTACGCCTTTAGAAACAATGCTGTATTCCCCCTGATAAATATTGGGATCGTCCTGCTTTTCAATTTCAAATGGCACTGCCTGTTCGTATTCAACTGTCTTTGTTGCAATAACTGACAAAAGTGGAACTGCCTTTTCAATTATAATTTCGTCCCCTACGTGGATAACATCTCCACTTGCAAGATTAGGGTTTAAGGCAACGATTTCAACACTGCTCCTCATTCCAAACTTCTCTGCAATTCCCGAAAGAGTATCCCCCGATACAACAGTGTATTTTTGAAGTTCCTTATCAGTTCCCGCCAAAATGCTTATAGCCTCTTCAAAGGAGGAAAGATTGTTAATTCCGTGGTCATAATCAAGACTGTATGTATACTTTTCTTTAGTTTCAAGAACTGTATCGTCTGTAATTTGAACACCGCTGTAACGGATTAAATATTCCGCTCTGACCTTTTTCGCAATCTCTTCCGAGGTAACAGCTGTTACAAACTCTCCATCAATATAAATGCCATAACTTGGGACAACATAATCAAGGTTTACTATTAAATACTCAGTCATATCATCTACGGTCATACACTCATCTCTGTCAACCAGTCTCCGGACATATTCGGGATTTTTTGTATAAGTTTCATCTTCCCCGACAAAGGTTTTAACCGCCTTATCTACCTCAATTATAGCCTCTTTGACAACCTTCTGATTATCAATATACCCAACCAAAGTGCCATCTATTATAACCTCATAGCCGAGAGTATAATTTTTCATATTAAAAAAGGCACAGACTATGGTTAAAAATATTATTGCGATAACTCCTGACACAATATAATGTCTGAAGGCCTTCCAAAGACCCTTAACGCTATGCATATAAACGCTTTTTTCATCAACCATAAACGAACGGTCTGAAATACGCTTCTTTTTTGGTTTTTCAGCTTTTTTATCAAAGATAGCCTTGCCAAACTCCGTTGACTTACTATCATTAGTTTCTTCTACATTATCTTTCTTTTCCGTCAAAAAATCACCCCTTATTTTAAGTAAGGATTAGTTTCAATTCTGTTAATTTTATATTACAAATCTGTTACAACCCTAATTTTACAATAAAGTTTTTAAAAAGTCAACCTTTACTTATTCATTTCATATATTATACGAAGTCCATCTAGTGTTAAAGTCTTGTCAACAACATCAATGGTTTCACTCTCAGGGGCGATAAGAACAGAAAGCCCCCCTGTTGCAACAACCTTGCAGTTTTCTCTTTTAAGCTCTTTTTTAATTTCAGAAACAATTCTGTCAACCTGTCCTGCCTGACCGTAAACTGCACCTGATTGCATTGAAGAAATCGTATTTCTTCCTATGGCACTTTGAGGCTTTTTAATTTCAACTCTCGGAAGCTTTGCCGCCCTTTCAAAAAGAGCGTTCATAGAAACATTAACACCGGGGGCAATAACGCCGCCTAAATAATCTCCATTTTCATCAATCGCACAAAAAGTTGTTGCCGTGCCGAAATCCACCAAAATAAGAGGCTTACCATATTTATATACCCCTGCAACAGCGTTAACAATCCTGTCTGCCCCAACCTCTTTAGGGTTATCGTATTTAATATTAAGCCCTGTTTTAACCCCGGGGCCAACCACTATAGGCTCACACTTTATATACTTTCTTATAGCGTTACAAAGAGAGTGCATAATAGGCGGAACAACGGAGGAAATGATAACATCCTCAATTTGAGAGCTATCTATTCCGCTATGTTCTGTAAGTTGGCATAGTGTTATACCAATTTCGTCAGAGGTTTTGTTTTTATCTGTTGAAATTCTCCAACTGTTTTTAAGCTTCTCTCCATCAAAAAGTGCAATAACTATGTTTGTATTACCAACATCAATAGCTAAAATCATTTATCCTCACTCCCTAAAATTCTTTGAATTCAGTCTTTAATTCATCGTTTTCAATAGTTAAAACAGCATAGCTTCTTGCTGCCGTGCCTGGGTTTATTATTGTAATTCCCCCATCTTCGTCTAAGTCACGGCTGTGAGTGTGACCGTATATACAAATATCCGCACCTTCTTTTTTTGCCTTATGAACAAGTTGAGCCGTTGAATATTTAACCGCATACTTATGCCCGTGAGTCAGGAAAATCTTCTTTCCCCCAAAGGTGAAAATTCTTTCCTCTGGAACATTTTGGACAAAGAAATCATTATTTCCGATAACCTCCGCCACTGTAACCCTTGGGTAGACATAAGAAAATTCTTCAATATCGCGATGCATATCGCCTAAGAACATAACCATATCTATATTTTTCTCATTTTCATAAGCTTCAATCAGGTTTCCTACCCTGCCGTGAGAATCGCTTAAGATAAGTGCTTTCAAATCAATCACTCCTAAATAAATATTATACCATAGTTTTTTCTCTTTGTCACTATTTTAATTAAAATACATATAATATATTGATGAAAAAATATTAAATCGGGAGGCAATTTCATTATGAATATTGAAAAAATGCTTAATAATTTAACCCCTGAGCAATTAGAGGCAGGACTTACAAAGCTTAGCGGAGTTCTAAGCTCTGAGCATATGAAACAGGTTAAAAGTGTTCTTCAAAATACCAATAAAGAGGAGCTTTCCAATAAGCTGAAAGATGTTGATGTTGATAGCCTCAGGAAAAATCCCGAGTTTGATAAGTTTTTTGAAAATAAATAAATGAAGGAGAGTTATACATGGACGAAAACTTTGATTTCCAGGGGGCAGTGAGCAAAATACAGGAAATGTTTTCAGGGGAAGAAGGCAAAGCACAGCTCCGGGGAATTATGGATATGTTTCGTGAAAGTGATGCTCCCGCTGAAGAAAATTCCCACAATGATGGCGGATTTGACCCCGCAATGCTTCTTAAAATGCAAAAAATTCTCTCCTTAAATTCCAAAGGAGCAGATAATGACCAGGCAAAACTGCTTCGCTCAATAAAGCCTTTCTTAAAGGAAGAAAGGCAAGGAAAAGTTGACAAGGCAATTCAACTTATGAATATGTCAAAAATTATTTCTCTGTTTAAAGATGATTTTTAAGGCGGTGATACTGTGTATATAAGGTATAATAATTCCACAACGCAAAGCCAAAATTTTCCCCATAACAGTACCCCTCCTCTGCGGCAGACAACTACTCCCAAGCCTCCTTATAGCAAACAGGATTATCCCCCTCCTGAAAATGCAGATTCTCATAAATGTAAAGCTGATAAGGGCGGATTTAAAAATCCTTTGAAATTTCTTCCAAAAGAGGTTTATAATCCCCATACCCATAAATTTTTCGGCAAACTTTCCGGGGAGGATATTCTGATAATAGGCCTTATCCTTATGGTTTTAGACTGCGACTGCGACGAGGATATTTTTCTTGTCCTTGCTCTTTTATATATACTTTTGTCCGATTGGATTGATTTTGGGAATATCTTTTCTTGATTTATCATAAACATATACCAATAATATATGATGAAACGAGGTTGGATATATGAATTTAAGTCTTAAAAAGCGAGAAATCCCTCTTAAAGAAATGGTTTGTTCTAAATATAGCCAAACCAAGGCGGAGTGTGATTTAATTGTTCCTGATACAAAGCCCGATGTGTCAAGAATTCTTCAGGTCTGCGGGAGGGCAGTTATAACGCAGAAAAGCTCCCAGGCTGATAAAGCCTATGTTCAGGGAATAATTCACCTGACCGTAATTTACATTCCTGAAAGCGGCGGAATAAAATCAATTTTTACAAACCTTGACTTCAGTAATATAATTGAAGTAAAGGGAGCTGAGCCAAATAGCCACATTTGGGCGGAGGCTGACCTTGAGGAAATAGACTACTGCATTGTAAACAGCCGTAAAATAAATATTAAATGCACTGTTGGAATTGATGCTAAAATAAGCCGAAAGTGCACCATAAACATTCCTGTGGGGTTTGACGAAGGCAACGATGCCCTGGCAAAATATAATCCGCTCAAGCTTTCCTGCTCATCTCCTGAAGAAGAACAAAGCTTTAGATTTCGTGAAACCATTGAGGTCCCCTCAGGAAAACCCGATATTTGTGAAATTCTGAAAATAAATGCTTGTTGCAGTTTTGTTGATATAAAATATGATGATGGCAAAATAAATACAGGGGGAGATATTGACTTATCAGTAATTTACACATCAGACGACGGCACGATTTGTTCTATGGAGGAAACTCTCCCCTTTAGCGAAACCTTAGAGGGATTAAGCCTTCCTGAAGGAAATATTGAAGGCTTCTTTACCGTATGCGATATTGCTTTTGATACTCCTGAGGCTCCGGATGGTTCAAGACGCATTTTAAATATTGATTTGCTTATCTGCGCCACTTTTAAGGTAAACGAAACTATCGAGATGGCTGCGATTTCTGATGCCTTCTCCACAAAAATACCTGTCCGCCTTTCTAAAAACAAATACGAAATAGAAAGTCTTATAGATAAAAGCATAACCCAGGTTGCTCACAAGGAAACCGTGTCAATTCCTGATTATCTTCCGGAAATTCACCGCATCTGCGATTGCAGCGGCGAGGCAAGAGTTACCGGCATCTCAATAGAAGACGGAACAATTAATATTGACGGGGAAATCCTTTCCAATATTATATATGAATCCCCCTCTGAGGAAACTCCCATTTCAGGTTTGAGCCACATAAGTTCCTTCTCTCAAAGAGTTGATATGCCCTTTGTAACTGAAAGCTCTATTTGTGAGGCAAAGGTAGACCTTGATAATATCAGCTATAATATTAACTCCGACAGAAGCTTAGAGCTTAGATTTATTGTTTTGTTAACCGTTTCGATTTTATCGAATGAAAATGTTGAAATCATTGACGAAATAACTGAAGATAAAGACGCACAAGCTCTTTCTTTTGCCCCATTTGTGATTTATTATGCCGACGAGGGAGAAACTGTTTGGGATATTGCAAAGCATTATCTTGTTGCCCCTGAAGCAATTATTTCAAATAACCAAATTGATGGTGAAATTTTACATAAAGGTCAAAAAATATTCATATTTAAGTAGATAGCAAAGCAGTTCCAATTAAGACCTTGGAACTGCTTTAAAATTTTTAAACTTTTTTGCGAAAAACTGTTGACAAACGGACAGGTTTATGGTATTATATCACTTGTCGGTCGCATTGGCCGGCATAAATAAGTTGGTAAGCTGGTGTAGCTCAATTGGCAGAGCAGCTGATTTGTAATCAGCAGGTTGCGGGTTCGAGTCCCATCACCAGCTCCATTTTATGGAGGGGTTCCCGAGTGGCCAAAGGGGGCAGACTGTAAATCTGTTGCGTCTCGCTTCGATGGTTCGAATCCATCTCCCTCCACCAAATTCAAAAACCGCATAAATACGCAGTTTGGCGTAGTTATGCGGTTTTTATTTTTAATTAATCACCATATAAAATTTGATTTTGCTGCTTCCCCGTTATCGATAAGTATATCCTGTGCGGTCATTGATTTGTTTTCTACAGCAACAAAATATGTCCACTTTGCAATTTCAGAAATATCTGCCCATTTATTAAGAATAGTTTCATTTATTACTTTATCCCAAAGGACAGGATTATCAATTATGTGTGAATTTAGTTCGCTTATAACTCCGCCCGGAGAAATGCTGTTAGAGGTTGCACCATACTTTGAAATACGCAGTGCAACATTTTTCATATACGCAATCATTCCGCCCTTACTTGCGGCATATTCCGGAAATTCTGCCCCTGTTTGTCCGCTGGCAGATGCAATAAAAACAACACTTTTAATATTTTCCTGAATAGCATATTTTTCCGTAACCCTAATTGTTCCCTTTAAATTTACATCAATATCATTTTGGCTGTTTTGCACTCCTGCATTATTGATTAAAATATTTACTCCGTCAATTTGGGGAAGTTCTCCTAAGTAAATATCTGTTTCGTAATGAGTATAGTTTTCATCCTCAATTGATGATGGAAGAATATCAATCCCAACTACCTTATGCCCTTTTAATAAAAACTCCTCAGCTATCCCCTTGCCTATCCCCCGGCTTGATCCTGTTACAACAATTTTCATAGCTTATTTTGTGCCATTTATATAGCACAAATACTCCTCTCCCACTTTATTTTTTCTCCATTTTTCAGTGATTTGATAACCAAATATTGAAAATATCACTTCACACAGAAGTTCTACTGCCATTCCAAAAAGCGAACAAGTAATGCATTGGGTAAGTGACCAACCAAAAAATACTCTGCTAACAAGGAAAGAAAATACAAAGTTATCAACAAATTGTGCTACGGCTGTAGAGATATACGAACGACTCATATACGCAATTATTCCATCGGGTTTTTTCTTAAACAACCTTCCGATAAAATGATTTGAAAAATTATTTACAATGGCAGAGGCTAAAAATGCACACATACTGCCAACAATAATATACCAGGTTCCCCCAAATGTATTATTAAGTGCAGTGTTTATAATCATCGCACTTCCCTCTGAATAAGCCTCTCCCCACGTCCCGGGGATAATACTTACAAGAAAAAATACTAAGCAAAACAGTAAATTTAAGGCTGTTGCAAAAACCGATAATGTCGTTGCCCCTTTTGGCCCGAAATGCTTTGTTATTATATCCAGCGTAAGGAAAGCAAACCATGACACCACCATCCCACAATCGAGGGCTAACCAATCAAAAGGCATAGTTATGCTTTTATTTGCCAATAAATTCATAGAAAAAACAGAAATTATAAACAAAGCAAATATAACCGTTGGGACTGATTTTATTAAAAGTCTTATTTCGTTAATTTCTTTAGAGAGTTTATCTCTGCAAAACTTACCTTCTTTTACACAAGTATTAGTTTTATTTTTCATCGCTACACCTCTCATAGTTTTAAAAGGTGACCCTGCTGACGCAACAAAAATGAGGCTATCCTTACAGAAGAATCCACCCCATTTCTCCCGTAGTTTTGTTTATAGACAGGATGGTCACGAACTGTCTCTTTTTTATTAATAAAGGTCGTACTATTTAGCTGCCGGTTTTTTATCATAACACTCCATAGCTAAATATGGAGTGTTATACTTTAAGTGCAGTCGGCAAAGACAGAAATTATTTTTTTAAGCAATTCTTGATAAGTTTCATATTTTCACGAATAATAATGTCATCTGTATTATTTACTAAATTGTGTGCCCCGCCTTTACATAAGAAAGAATCGACCTCATAACCGCCCATACAAATCTGGCTTTGGGTTGGCAAATATGCAAAAAGACCATTTGCGTTACTCAAACACAGAGTGTGCTCAAAGGGGCTGTATTGCTTAAGTCTTAATTGAATCTCTGAAAACATTTCAAATGGGAATGGCACAAATATAACAGAGTTAAACAGATAAAGAATCTGATCGAATTCTGCGTGAGTTTCAAACTCCTCATTGTTTTCATACATTCTTATTGTTTCTTCAAGGCATTTTCTGTATATGCTGTGTATTCCTGCATGGTTTACCATATCATTTGGGTTTTCAAGCTGAGCTTTAGCTTCTTCCAAAGAACGTGGTTTTTTGTAAGGCAAGGATATAGTTCCTTTTATCATATCAAATGCTACTTCGCGATATTCCTTTATATTGCGGTATGCACGCATAGCATCTATTGCGGCTACTGACCCCAGCTCTTCTAGGTATGACAAATTTTCATCCGGAACTTCATTTTCGACACTTTCGTCTTTATCTCCAACAGTTCTGTTGTTGGAAAGTCTTGGGCCTGTATCCCCTATCGCACCGTTAAAGAACAAGGTCATAGCACCTGTTTCGGCTTCCATCCTGTCAACCATAGGTCCCATCCAGTCACGTGTGATTGCAGTTGCTCTGCCGGCAGAAGTTCCGTGGCAGTTATAATGTATAATATTTACTATGTTTTCGCCATCCAAGCCTCTGAACGATAAAACGGTCATAGTTTTATCAAAAACACCAAAAGGATTCTGACCTAAAATAACATTTCCGTCTTCATCAATTTCACGACGGTTTACGCCCACAGTACTCTCGGTTGTGCCAACACCCATCAGGGCGGGTTTCATATTATTAAATGCAGCAACCGCTGCTTTTACTGTTTGTGGAATCAAAATTTCATTAACATATGCGTCATTAGTTTCACCCCAGGCACCCATTCCCTCAACTGCCGGACCGGAATGAGTGTGTGTCGTAGCCATTGTTATATTTTCTTCCAAAATACCTGTCTGTTGGCAAATTTGATGACGAATTATTTCTACTGTTTCTTTTGGCACATTACATATGTCGGCACTTATCAAAACAGCACGCATATCTCCTTGTTCTATTGCTACAACGCTTGTGCGTAAATCATCGTGGACGCTTGACGCAGGTCTTGTGGCTGTGTAACCGAATAAGAGTGTTCCTAACGGCGGAGTAATAATCTCGCTTTTGCAACCTATCTTAAATTGTTTCTCCATAAAAAATCATCCCCTAAATTATATAATTTTTTTAAATACCCTAATTGCTTTTATCGCCATAGGCCAGACCAAAATACCCGTATGTAAATCGCAGAATTTTGCGAAACATTATACTCGCACAATTATGTCATAATCCATATTTTATCAATACTGATATAATTGTATCTCAAAACCCCCATTAAGTCAAGAGTTTATGCCAAATCCCCCCCCGCCTTTTCCGTCCAATATAACCATCTTTATCTGCCCTGAAAAATCCTCACTGCACTTAACATAAATATCCATATAATTTTTCGTTGTGCAATGGTATATCCCATCAGTTTTTACCTCAAAAAGAGCCGCCACTTCTTTGCCATTATATTTTTCATAAAAGTCCTTTTTCATTTTTTCGGCAAGGTCAAGCATTTTTCGGCTTCTCTCTTCCTTGACTTTCTTTGAAATCTGGTCAGGGAATTTTTCCGCCCTTGTGCCTTTTCTTATGGAATATTTAAAAATATGCATCTGCATAAAGCCAATCTCACGGCAAAACTCATAGGACTTTTCAAATTCTTCCTCCGTCTCACCCGGAAAGCCTACCATAAGGTCGGTTGTTATGGATGTATCAGGAATATTTTCTCTTAAAAGCTCCACCGCTTTTCTATATTCCTCGGTAGTATAGTGGCGGTTCATTCTCTTTAAAGTTTCGTTGCATCCGCTTTGGAGAGACATATGAAAATGGGGGCAGAGATTTTTAAGCTTTTTCGCTTTTCTTACAAACTCTTCAGTTATTACAACCGGCTCTAAAGAGCCAAGACGGACTCTTTTAATCCCCTCGACAGCACATACACGCTCCAAAACATCTATTAAAGAAATATCCTCTTTTAAGTCTTTTCCGTAAGAGCCAATATGAATGCCCGTTAAAACGATTTCTGTGTAGCCCTCTTTAGAAAGAGCAATAACTTCTTCTTCGATTTTTTCAATATCCCTTGAGCGGACTTTCCCTCTCGCGTATGGAATTATGCAATATGTACAATAATTGTTACAGCCGTCTTCAATTTTAACATTTGCCCTGATTCTGCTCTGATGGGAGGTTTTTGCAAGTTCTTCAAAACTGCTCTCTTTCATAATATCACTGCAGGAGATGATTTGCTTTCTATCCCTTATTGCCTCTTCAACTAAATCAACTATTTTTCCTTTTCCGCTGTTACCTATAACAATATCAACGCCCAAAATATTTTTAACAGCCTCAGGCTCAGTTTGAGCAAGACAGCCCACAACCGCAATAATTGCATTTTCATTTTCCCGATGTGCCTTTCCGATTGCCTGACGGGACTTCTGAGCACCCGTTCCTGTTACTGTGCAGGTGTTAATGACGTATATATCCGCACCTTTTTCCTCTGTGATTTCATAACCCCTGTCGGAAAAAAGCTTCGCCATAGCGTCGCTCTCATATATATTTGTTTTACAACCTAATGTGACAAATTTTATCCGCATTTTTATAAAACTCCTAAATCTTGTCAAAATTTAATTCTATTTTTGTTATAAAATTATACAACTTTTTATTGACTAATGCAAGAAAAATATGTATAATAGTAAGGAAGAAATTTTAAGGAGGTGAAAGTATGGCACCATTTAATATCGCTTTAAGTTCTATAAATGATGTTAAAAACTTTGTGAATATCGTTAATAAATATGATTGCGATATTGATTTAACTTCAGGAAGATATGTTGTTGACGCAAAGTCCATTATGGGTATTTTCAGTCTTGATTTAAGCAAACCAATCCAGGTTGAAATCCACTCTAATGACTGCGCTCAGTTAGTTGACGAACTTAAGCCGTTCGTTCAATAATCTTTTCAAAAATAAATAACCACTTTAGACGAAGGGTTTCCTTTTCTAAATAAAGAACGGGAAATACTCTTGGTTTTTGTGTGCGTTTTTATATAAAATAGGGTGATTATGTGAATATTCACGAAAAATTTATGAAAGAGGCTCTTAAAGAGGCGAAAAAAGCCTACGAAAAGGGCGAAACTCCTATCGGGGCTGTTATTGTTTATGATGGCAAGGTTATAGCTCGTGGACACAACAAACGGGAAACCAAAAAGAACGCCCTTTGCCACGCTGAAATAATCGCTATAAACAAAGCCTGCCGAAGGCTTGGGGGTTGGAGGCTTTTTCAGTGTGATATGTATGTTACCTTAGAGCCCTGCTTAATGTGTGCAGGGGCAATCGTTCAGTCCCGAATCAAAAACCTTTATTTCGGGGCGAATGACGAAAAAGGCGGAGCCGTTGGCTCTCTTATAAACATCCCAGCTCTTCCTCATATTACCCAGAGGGTAAATGCTGAGGGCGGAATTTTAAAAGACGAATGCTCGAAAATCTTAAAAGATTTTTTCAAGGAGCTTCGCAAAACCAAATCTGCAAATGATTAAATCTTTATATACTTTTTAGGAGGAACTAAAATGGCAAAATTCGTTTATCTTTTTAGTGAAGGTGACGCAAGTATGCGTGAACTCCTCGGCGGTAAAGGTGCTAACCTCGCTGAGATGACAAAAATCGGTCTCCCTGTTCCTCAGGGTTTCACGGTTTCAACAGAGGCTTGTACTCAGTATTATGAGGACGGCCGTAAAATTAGCGATGCTATCCAGGCTGAAATTATGGAAAACATCGTTAAGATGGAAGCTATCTGCGGTAAGAAGTTCGGCGACAAAGAAAACCCACTTCTCGTTTCCGTTAGATCCGGTGCAAGAGCTTCTATGCCTGGTATGATGGACACAATCTTAAACCTCGGTCTTAACGAAGATGTTGTTGAAGCAATGTCAGTTAAATCAGGTAACCCTCGTTGGGCTTGGGACTGTTACAGAAGATTTATCCAGATGTATTCCGACGTTGTTATGGAAGTTGGTAAGAAATACTTCGAACAGCTCATCGACGAAATGAAGGAAAAGAAAGGCGTAACTCAGGATATTGAGCTTACAGCTGAAGACCTTAAAGAACTTGCTATGGCATTTAAGGCTGAATATAAGAACAAAATCGGTAAAGACTTCCCATCTGATCCAAAGGAACAGTTAATGGGTGCTGTTGAAGCCGTATTCCGTTCATGGGATAACCCAAGAGCTAACGTTTACCGTCGTGACAACGATATCCCTTATTCTTGGGGAACAGCCGTTAACGTTCAGATGATGGCGTTCGGTAACATGGGTGACGACTGTGGTACAGGTGTTGCATTTACTCGTGACCCTGCTACTGGTGACAGAGGCTTAATGGGTGAATTCTTAGTAAACGCTCAGGGTGAAGACGTTGTTGCTGGTGTTAGAACACCAATGCCAATCGCTCAGATGGCTGACAAGTTCCCAGAAGCTTTTGAAGAATTCAATAAGGTTTGTGCAATCCTCGAAGACCATTACAGAGATATGCAGGATATGGAATTCACAATTGAAAACAGAAAGCTTTATATGCTTCAGACAAGAAACGGTAAGAGAACAGCTAAGGCTGCACTCAAAATCGCTTGTGATTTAGTTGACGAGGGAATGATCGATAAGAAGAAGGCTGTTGCTATGATCGACCCAAGAAACCTCGACACACTTCTCCACCCACAGTTTGACGCTAAAGCTTTAAAGGCTGCAACTCCAATGGGCAGAGGCCTTGGTGCTTCTCCTGGTGCTGCTTGCGGTAAAATCGTATTCACAGCTGAAGACGCTGAAGCTTGGAACGCAAGAGGCGAAAAGGTTATCCTCGTTCGTCTTGAAACATCTCCTGAAGATATTACAGGTATGAAAGCTTCTCAGGGTATCTTAACAGTTCGTGGCGGTATGACATCTCACGCTGCCGTTGTTGCTCGTGGTATGGGTACTTGCTGTGTATCCGGTTGTGGCGACATCAACATGGACGAAGAAAACAAGAAGTTTACTCTTGCAGGTAAAACATTTACTGAGGGCGACTGCATTTCTATCGACGGTTCAACAGGTGCTATCTATGACGGTATCATCCCAACAGTTGACGCTGAAATCGCAGGCGAATTCGGAAGAATTATGGAGTGGGCTGACGAATTCAGAACACTTAAAGTTAGAACAAACGCTGATACTCCTGCTGACGCTAAGAAAGCTCGTGAGCTCGGCGCTGAAGGTATCGGTCTTTGCCGAACAGAACATATGTTCTTTGAGGCTGAAAGAATCGCTGCTTTCCGTGAAATGATCTGTGCTGACACAGTAGAAGAAAGAGAAGCTGCTCTTGATAAGATTCTTCCTTACCAGCAGAGCGACTTCGAAAAGCTTTACGAAGCATTAGAAGGACATCCTGTTACAATCAGATTCTTAGACCCACCACTTCATGAATTCGTTCCAACAGAAGAAGCTGACATTAAGCTCCTTGCTGACGCTCAGGGCAAAACTGTTGCTGACATCAAGGCTATCATCTCTTCTCTCCACGAATTCAACCCAATGATGGGACACCGTGGTTGCCGTCTTGCTGTAACATATCCTGAAATTGCAAAAATGCAGACAAGAGCTGTTATTCGTGCAGCTATTAATGTTAAGAAAGCTCATGCTGATTGGAACATCGTTCCTGAAATTATGATTCCTCTCGTTGGCGACATCAAAGAACTTAAATATGTTAAGAAAGATGTTGTTGAAACTGCTGATGCTGAAATCGCAGCTGCAGGCATCGACCTCAAATATGAAGTTGGTACAATGATTGAAATCCCCAGAGCTGCTCTTACAGCTGATGATATCGCTAAAGAAGCTGAATTCTTCTGCTTCGGTACTAACGACCTTACACAGATGACATACGGCTTCTCCCGTGATGATGCTGGTAAATTCCTCGATGCTTACTATGATGCAAAAATCTTTGAAAACGACCCGTTTGCTAAACTTGACCAGACAGGTGTTGGTAAGCTTATGGAACTTGCAGTTGACCTTGGTAAAAAAGTTCGTCCTGAAATGCACTGCGGTATCTGTGGTGAACACGGCGGCGACCCTGTTTCCGTTGAATTCTGCCACAAAATTGGTCTTGATTATGTATCCTGCTCACCTTTCCGTGTGCCGATAGCAAGACTTGCTGCTGCTCAGGCTGCAATCAAAGAATCTAAATAATTTTAGATATTTGTAAGCTTAAGTAACCTTAAAACCATTAGAACCTTGTGTACTTATTGTGCACAAGGTTCTTTTTTAATTATATAATAAAAAAGAACGGTTTTTTTGACAAAAAATATTGACTGTTTTGAAATAGTATGGTATTATATATAAGAATTGTTTATTTATACTATTAATAATTTTTATGAAGGAGATTTTATTATGAAAAAAGTCTTATCAATTCTAATGGTACTTACTCTTTGTGTAAGTGCATGCTTTGCACTTACATCATGTGGCAACAGTGCTGATTTTACAGTTGGTATCTGTCAGCTTATGGTTCACGATGCTCTCGATCAGGCAACCAAAGGCTTTGTTGATACTTTAACTGAGGAAATTGAAAAATCAGGCAAATCTGTTACATTTGATACACAGGTTGCAGGTGAAGCAAATCTTTGCACAACAGTTGTCAACACTTTCACAGCTAAAAATGTTGACTTAATTATGGCTAACGCAACTCCTGCACTTTTAGCAGCAGCTAATGTCAGCACAACAATTCCTGTGGTTG
This sequence comes from Clostridia bacterium, assembly GCA_045648785.1. Taxonomy (GTDB): domain Bacteria; phylum Bacillota; class Clostridia; order RUG12999; family RUG12999; genus RGIG7450. The sequence goes on from JAZROP010000041.1 coordinate 15,950, forward strand.
GAACATCCGTTACAGATTATGAAGATACATTTTCAGGAAATATTCCTACTAATGTAACAGGTACCTCTGATGCTGTTCCTTTTGATGAACAGGCTAAGATGATGATTGATACACTCGGTCTTGTAGCAGGAGATAAAGTTGGCGTAATCTATTGTACAAACGAATCTAACTCACTTATTCAGTACAATGCAGTTAAAGAACTGTTTGAAAAAGAAGGTATTGTTGTACAGGCATATACATTCTCTGAAACAACAGAACTTCAGGCGTTAACCACTTCTGCAGCAGGAGAATGTAAAGCTATCTATGTGCCTTCTGATAATACAGTTGCTCAGAACGACACAATCGTAGGAACAATCTGCACAGAAAAGAATGTACCGGTATTCACAAGCTACGGCGGAACAATATGCTATGCAAGCCTTGCTATTGACTATTATGAACTTGGCAGAGAAACCGGTAAAATGGCAGCAGAAATTCTTCTTGGAACCAAAACACCTGCTGATATTGATGTTAAGACTCTTACTCCCAGTGTTGTGTATAATAACGAACTTTGTGCACAGCTCGGAATTACTGTTCCTGCTAACTAATTTTTTCGAGGTGAAAGATGGCTTTTTTTAATGTATTGCCTGGAGCAATTGCGGAAGGGCTTATATGGGGATTGATGGCAATAGGCGTCTATATATCTTATAAAATATTAGATATTGCTGACCTTACGGTTGACGGGTCAATCTGTACAGGTGCATGCGTTTGTGTAGTTATGCTTGGAAGTGGAATGCCGGCTTGGCTTTGTGTTTTAATTGCTCTCTTTGCGGGTGCGCTTACAGGGGTTGTAACCGGTGTTTTACATACAACGCTTGGAATTCCCGCTATTCTGGCAGGTATTTTGACACAGCTTATGCTTTATTCTGTTAACTTATCAATCCTTGGCGGTAAGTCACTTATTGCGATAGATACAAGAAATACCGATTTACTTCTTAATATGAGCAATAATTACCATGCAATTTTTGCAATAGGCATGATTATTGTGGCTGTTATTGTATGTTTGTGGCTCTTCTTTTACACAGAGGTTGGCCTGACAATAAAATCCACAGGTGACAATCCGGATATGAGCCGTGCACAAGGCGTAAATGTTAACCGTAATAAAGTTCTTGGCCTTGCAATTGCAAATGGAATTGTTGCATTGGCGGGAGCACTTCTTGCGCAGTATAAAGGCTCCGCAAATATTAACGATGGTCGCGGCGCAATTGTTATAGGTCTTGCGGCAATATTTATTGGTCTTTCGGTTTCACTGAAAATCAAGCCGAATTTTGTTATAAGCTTAATTGGTGTTATCGGCGGCGGTATTGTATATTATATAGTTTATAACTTTGTAATACTTATTGGTCTTAAAACTGACTATCTTAAAATGTTCTCGGCAATAATCGTTACCATTTTCCTTGCAGTACCATACCTAAAAGGAGAATATTTCAGCAAGCATAAAACTCCTGAAATAGCTGAAGATGTTTTGCAAAATGATGCAGGGGGTGGAGAAAATGCTTAAAATAACAAATCTGCATAAAACCTTTAATCCCGGAACTGTAAATGCAAAAAAAGCATTAAGCGGACTTAATCTTACACTTGAAAATGGCGATTTTGTTACCGTTATCGGTGGTAATGGTGCAGGGAAATCCACCATGCTTAACGCGATTGCGGGAGTATGGAAGCCTGATTATGGCATGCTTGAGATTGATGGGGAGAATGTTACAAATATGCCTGAGCATAAAAGAGCAAAATTTCTCGGCAGAGTATTTCAAGACCCCATGAAAGGAACTGCTCCTGACATGGAAATTGCCGAAAACCTTTCCATTGCGGCAAGACGCGGAACAAAACGCAAGCTCAAGTGGGGAACTACACGGGCAGAAAAGGAAAATTACAAAGAACTGCTTTCTACATTGGAACTTGGTCTTGAGGAAAGACTTTCGTGCAAAGTTGGACTTCTTTCGGGAGGACAAAGGCAGGCAGTTACGCTTTTGATGGCAACACTTAACCGCCCAAAGCTTCTCTTGCTTGATGAGCATACAGCCGCACTTGACCCCAAAACAGCAGCTAAGGTGCTTGAAATTACAAATAAACTTGTAAAAGAAAACAATCTGACAACACTTATGATTACACATAATATGCAGGACGCCATTACATATGGTAACCGTCTTATTATGATGGATGAGGGAAGAATCGTTGTTGATGTTTCCGGTGAAGAGAAAAAGAAACTGACAATTCCGCAACTTCTCGGACTTTTTGAAAAAGCAAGCGGAAATGTGTTCACAAGTGATAAGGTTATGCTTTCAAAATAATTTAAAAAGCTCTGTTCTATGCTGAACAGAGCTTTTTGTTATTAATAGAAATTTACTATTGCATTATTGGAAAATATGTAATTTTCTGCACAGCTTCGGCTATTTATTCACAAATTCGTCAATGAGTGAGATAGCTTTCTGAAGGTTTTCAAGTGAATAACAGTAGGAGGCACGGAAGAAACCTTCGCCGCTTTCGCCGAAAGCATTGCCGGGTACTACGGCAACCTTTTTTTCAAAAAGTAGTTTTTCGCAAAAATCTTCACTTGTTAAGCCTGTTTTCTGAATAGAGGGGAATACATAAAATGCACCCTCGGGTTCAAAACAATCAAGTCCAATTTTGCGGAAAGAATCAACAACAAATCTGCGACGATAGTTATATTCATCTTTCATTTGTTCAATGTCGTTATCTCCGTTGTCAAGAGCATCAATGGCAGCATACTGACTGGTTGTCGGAGCGCTCATGATAGCATACTGATGGATTTTTGTCATTGCGCCGACAATTTCTTTAGGTCCTGTTGCAAAACCAAGTCTCCATCCTGTCATAGCGTAAGATTTTGAAAAACCATTAATAATTACAGTTCTATCGTACATACCGGGAATAGATGCAATAGAAACATGTGGGGTATCGGTATATGTAAGCTCACCATATATTTCGTCCGACAGAACAAAAACATTGCTTTCGCGCAAAACTTCTGCAATTTTCTCAAGGTCTTCTTTTGTCATAATTCCGCCTGTTGGATTATTTGGATAGGGTAGGATAAGTAGCTTTGTTTTAGGTGTTATAGCAGCTTTTAAAGCCTCGGTAGTAAGCTTGAATTTATCCTTTGCATATGTTCTGATAGGAACGGGAATTCCGCCTGCAAGAACTGTCATTGGTGTATAACATACAAAGCTTGGTTCTGGAATAAGAACTTCATCGCCGGGATTGACAAGTGCGCGTATGCATTGGTCAATGCCCTCGCTTCCGCCAACAGTAACAAGAATCTGTGATGTATAGTCATAGTCAAGATTAAACCGTCTTGACATGTAGTTTGAAATTGATTTTCTAAGCTCTAAAAGGCCCCAGTTGGAGGTGTAGTGTGTATTTCCAAACTCAAGTGAACGAATACCTGTTTTACGGACATGCCAAGGAGTAACGAAATCAGGCTCTCCCACACCGAGGGAAATAGCATCTTCCATCTCGGTTACTATGTCAAAAAATTTTCTTATTCCGGAAGGTTTTATGCTTTTAACCTTTTCGGAAAGAAATATATTATAATCCATTATGAAATTACCTGCCTGTTATCTTTGTTTTGTCCTACAAAAACAGTACCATTATCTTTGTAGCGTTTAAGAATGAAATGTGTTGCAGTGCTGATAACGCCATCAATTGTGGCAAGTGTACCCGAAACAAAAAGTGCAACATCTTTTAAGGATTTATCCTTTACGGTAACCAACATATCATAGCCGCCAGACATAAGATATAGTGTTTCAACCTGTGGGTACTGGTATATTCTTTCGGCTACTGCATCAAAACCTTTGCCCTGCTGAGGAGTTATTTTAAGCTCAATCAGAGCAGTTGTTTCTTTTGTTTCTGATTTATCCCAGTTAATTATTGCATGATAACCAAGGAGAGTACCATCCTTTTTGGCGGCGTCAATTATATTTTTAACTTCATTAACATCTGTATCAACCATAACCGCGACCTGCTCGGGAGTGAGCAGACAGTTGCCCTCTAAAATTTTAAGTATTTTGTCTTTTAACATTTGTTTTCACTCCAAAAAATTATTTTTTATCATTATAATTATTTTATATTTTATTATTTTATATTGTATTATATTATATCGTAAACAACCCTTTAAAGTCAATATTTTTTGTTATATTAATGTATTTTTGCCCACGCCCGATAATATAATATATTTGTTAGAATGTTTGCAAAGGACTGATTTTGTGGATTATGTAAATAGTTTCTTGAGTGGAAAATCAAAAAACGCATATGAATTTTTTGGCTGTCATAAGACTGAGAACGGATTTGTATTCAGAGTATGGGCACCACAGGCAAAAAGTGTGCGAATAGTAGGTGATTTCAATTTTTGGGATGATGATACGGATTATATGGAGAAAATCCATGGCGGAATATGGGAGGGAAAAATAGATGGTGCCAAAATTTTTGATAACTATAAATTTGTTATTGAAAAAATAAGCGGTGAAAAAGTACTTAAAAGCGATCCTTTTGCATTTCATAGTTGTACACGCCCCGATAATGCAAGTAAAATTTATTCTACAGACAACTTTAAGTGGAGTGACGGAGAATATATAAAAAAAAGAAAAAATCCGCTTGTGTCACCTTTGAATATATATGAGGTGCATTTTGGTTCATGGCAGCGATATGCGGACGGAAATACACTTAACTACAGAGAAATGGCAGACCGGCTTAGCAGTTATGTAGCTGAGATGGGGTATACTCATATTGAACTTTTACCAATATCGGAATACCCATTTGATCCATCATGGGGATATCAGGTTACAGGATATTATGCACCCACCTCCAGATATGGTACGCCGGAGGATTTTGCATATTTTGTAAATAAGTGTCATGAGATGGGTATTGGTGTGATTTTAGATTGGGTGGGAGCCCATTTTCCAAAAGATGAAAATGGACTTTATGAGTTTGACGGAAGTTATTGTTTTGAATATTCAGACCCACTTAAAAGAGAGCATCCCGAATGGAACACGAGAATTTTTGATTATGGAAAAAATGAAGTAAAATCATTCCTCATTTCAAACATAACTTTTTGGCAGAAAGTGTATCATATAGATGGCTTCAGAGTTGATGCAGTTGCATCAATGCTCTATCTTGATTATGGAAAACAGGGTGGACAGTGGCGACCAAATAAAGAGGGTGGAAATATTAATAATGATGCTATTGAGTTTTTACAACAGCTCAACCGGTCTGCATTTGAAATTAATGAAAATGTTCTTATGATAGCAGAAGAGTCAACAGCGTTTCCTCTTGTGACAAAACCACCTGAGGATGGGGGACTGGGTTTTAATTTTAAATGGAATATGGGCTGGATGAATGACATACTTGATTATCTCTCTTCAGACCCGCTTTTCAGAAAAGGTAAACATAGTGCACTAACCTTTCCTTTTTTCTATGCATTTTCAGAAAACTATATTCTGCCTATTTCACATGATGAGGTTGTGTATGGGAAAAAATCTATGATAAACAAAATACCGGCAGAATACGAAGAAAAATTTGATACACTCCGGGCATTTTACGCATATATGGTTGCTCATCCGGGGAAAAAACTTTCATTTATGGGAAATGAATTTGGGCAGTTTAAAGAATGGGATTTTTCAAAAGAGCTTGACTGGAATCTCCTCAGCTTCGATAAACATAAAAAACTTTATCTTTTTATAAAACAACTAAATCAATTTTATCTCACCAGTAGCGAACTATGGGAAAATGATACTGACTGGACTGGATTTAAATGGATTGTAAGCGATGACAGGGACAACAGTGTTATTGCTTTCAGGAGAATTAATAAGAAGGGTGAGGAGATTATTTGTGTTTGTAATTTTTGCCCGGTTTTACGAAAAGGGTACAGAATTGGAGTGCCGGAAAAAGGCATATATAAGCCGGTTTTAAACTCGGACAGAAAAATTTATGGTGGTGGCGGAACAAGACTTAGAAAGGTTAAATCCGCTGAAAAAGAGTCGCATGGATTTCCTTTCAGTATTAGTCTTACGCTTCCGCCACTGTCAACAGTATATTACAAATCAGAGAGGTGAAATAATGCTTGGAATGAAGAAAAAATGTATTGCAATGCTGCTTGCCGGCGGACAGGGAAGCAGACTAACAGTTCTTACTGAAAAAACTGCAAAACCTGCCGTACCTTTCGGTGGTAAGTACAGAATAATTGACTTTCCGCTTTCTAACTGTGTAAATTCAGGTATTGATACGGTTGGGATTATGACGCAGTATCAGCCGCTTGAGCTTAATGAATATATTGGCAACGGTAGACCGTGGGGACTTAGCAGTAATTTCGGTGGGGCACATATACTGCCGCCTTATTCACGCAGTAAAAAAAGCGAATGGTATTCGGGGACGGCAAATGCCATATATCAGAACAGATATTTTGTGGACAGGTATAATCCCGAATATATTGTAGTTTTATCGGGTGACCAGATATACAAAATGAATTATGCACAAATGCTGGACTTTCATAGAAAAAACGATGCTGAATGTACAATAGCGGTACTGGATGTTCCATTGAGCGAGGCGTCAAGATTTGGTATTATGAACTGTCGAGATAACGGTCAAATTTATGAATTTGAAGAAAAGCCCCAAAAACCTAAAAGCACCAAAGCATCTATGGGAGTATATATTTTTAATTGGAAAATACTGAGAGAATATTTGAAAAAGGATGCAAAGGACCCATTTTCAGATAATGACTTTGGAAAAAACATAATTCCTACCATGCTTGCTGATGGAAAAAGAATGTTTGCATATCTGTTCGACGGTTATTGGCGGGATGTAGGAACAATAGAAAGTCTCTGGGAGGCTAATATGGATCTTCTTTCGGAAAATGGAGGAGTAAAGCTCGAGGAACATGGGTTTAAAATTTATTCACGCAATTATGCACAGCCTCCGGCATTTATAGCAAAAACAGGGAAAATTTACAATTCAATGATTGCAGAAGGTTGCTGCATAAATGGCATTGTGAAAAATTCTGTTGTCTCGGTAGGTTGCAGGGTTGAAGATGGGGCGGTGGTAGAAAATAGTGTAATTATGCCGGGTGTTATTATTGGAAAAAAATGCAAAGTTTATTATTCTGTTGTAGGCGAGAAAAGTAAAATTTCAGATGGGGTGACAATCGGACAATCGGATGGTGGAAAAGAAAACATATTTGTTGTTGGCAAAAATAAAATAATAAATTGAGATGAGGGCATTATAATATGAAAGCAACAGGAATTATTTTTTCAAATATATATGACAGTGTAATGGGGGAGCTTACTAAAAAGCGTGCAGTGGCATCTCTTCCAATTGGAGGCAGGTACAGACTAATAGATTTTATGCTGTCCAATATGGCAAATTCGGGAATATATTCAGTAGGAGTACTGACTAAATATAACTACCGTTCTCTGCTTGACCATCTTGGTAGCGGAAGTGAATGGGATTTGAACAGAAAAAACGGAGGGCTTTTTATTCTGCCTCCGTTTACCTCAGGAGACTTAGCTGAACCCAGAGGTAAATTTGAAGCAATGTATAACGCAATACCTTTTTTAAACAGAGTAAAAACTGATTATGTTATACTTTGTGATGCTTCAGTGGTATGTAAGGTTGATTTTGAAAAAATTCTTGACAATCATATTGCTTCAGGGGTAGATATTACAGCTGTTGCAAGTGTTGAAAAAGATTATAAGTGTGATGAAAAGGATGTAACATTTGAGATATCCGGGGACAAAATTAATGAAATTTCAATAGGATACAGAAGTAAGAAAAACTGTCCTGTAAGTATGGGTATTTATGTAATAAAAAGAAGTCAGCTGATTGAGGCTGCGGAGGAATTTGTAAGCAAAGGCAGATACAGCTTTGAAAAGGATTATATGCAGGCAGGATTTTTAAGTGGTGAACTTAAAGTAAACCTTTATCTATTTGATGGAATTGTTCTTAGAAACCGGAATATAGAATCATATTTTAAAAATAATATCCGGCTTATGGAGGAAAAAGTTAGAAAAGAAATTTTCAGTCGTGAAATGCCGGTATATACAAAAGTAAGGTATGAAGTGCCCACCTTATACGGTGAAATGTGCAATGTAAATGACTGCTTTGTTGCTGATGGATGTAAAATACTTGGAGAAGCAGAAAATTCGGTTATCTTCCGTGATGTTGTTCTGGAAGAGGGTGCACGCGTTAAAAACTGCATTATAATGCAGGGTGTAAAGGTTTCTAAAGGTGCGGATATAGAAAATGCAATTGTTGAAAAAAATACTGTTGTAAACGAAAATGAAATTTTCAGAGGAGCTGAGAATTCTCCTGTTATTGTAAGATAGAAAAGAGGAAAAATTTTGAAGATACTTTTTGCAGCAAGTGAGGCGGCGCCATTTGTTAAATCGGGCGGGCTTGGTGATGTTATGGGAGCACTTCCACCTGCTCTTGCACAAAATAATAATATTGAAACATGTGTGGTTCTGCCTTTTTATGCATCAATAAAAAACTCAATAGACGCAGAGTTTGTCTGTAGTTTTAATGTGCCGCTTTCCTGGAGAAATGTGTATGCAGGCATTTATAAAAAGATAAGCAGAAATGTTACCTGGTATTTTATTGATAATAACTATTATTTCGGCAGGGATTGTTACGGATATGATGACGATGGGGAAAGGTTTGCTTTTTTTGATAAGGCGGTTGTCGAAGCAATATCTTACATAGATTTTGCTCCCGATTTAATTCATCTTAACGATTGGCAGACTGGATTTATACCACTTTTTTTAAAAGCTCATTACTCGGACATTCCAATCTATCGTGGTATTAAAACTATATTTACGATACACAATATTGAATATCAGGGCAAGGCAAACCCAGACTTTTTAAATGATGTTCTTGGCGTGGATGAGTATTGGCGCGGTGCGGCAGAACATGATGGTATGATAAATGCAGTAAAGTGTGCTATTGAGCTGGCTGACAAGGTTACAACGGTTTCTGACACCTATGCTCATGAGATTAAACATGCATATTTTGCGGCAGGACTTGAAAGTGTTACCGAACGAAATTCACACAAACTTATGGGAATTGTAAATGGAATAGATAATGAAACTTTTAATCCGTCAACAGACTCAGGAGTTAGTGTAAAATATGGAAATAATACAGTTTATCTAAAAGATGAAAATAAAAAGAAACTTAGAAAACTCCTTGCACTTGAGGAAAGAGAGAATGTCCCAGTTTTTGCAATAATTTCAAGACTCGCTGAGCATAAGGGAATGGAACTTTTTGAAAGTATCTGGAAAGAGCTTTTAGAGCATGACTTACAGCTTGTTATAATAGGAACAGGCGAAAAAAAGTATGAGGATTTTTTTAGATTTTTAGAATATTCTTATCCGGGAAAGGTTTCAGCCAATATAATGTTTGATACAGTGAGGGCATCAAAGATTTATGCGGGGGCAGATTTTCTTTTGATGCCGTCAAAATCAGAGCCGTGCGGACTTTCGCAACTTATAGCAATGAGATATGGGTGCATACCTATTGTTCGGGAAACAGGAGGGCTTGTAGACACAGTTCCGCCTATTGACACAGCAACTCTTGATGGACTCGGCTTTACATTTAAAACCTACAACCCCGGGGACATGCTAGATGCAGTAAAGAGAGCTTCAGACTTTTACAGACAGAAAGATAAGTTTGAATATCTTCGCCGTAAAATAATGTCGGTAGATAATGGGTGGAATAAAAGGGCAGCACAGTATATTGACCTATATAAAGAAATTTTATCATAAGGGGAATATAAATGAAGCAAAAGGATTTTAAAACCAGACTTGAGGAAATATCAGAAAAGAATTTTGGCTGCGGATTATCGGAGTTGACAAAGCATCAGCTTTATAAAATAATGTGCAGCGGAGTAAAGGACATTCTTGCAGAAAAAAACAGAGATTTTCATAAAAGAACAAAAAAGAAAAATGTATATTATATGTCAATGGAATTCCTTGTAGGAACATCCCTAAAAAATAATTTATATAATCTTGGAATGGAAAAACAGGCACAGGAGATAATTGACGAGCTAGGCTACAATATAAACGACTTTTATGAAATTGAGCCGGATGCAGGACTTGGTAACGGTGGTCTTGGAAGGCTTGCTTCCTGCTATATGGACTCAATGACTACTCTTAAAATTCCTGCAACGGGATTTTCTATAAGGTATGAATTTGGTATATTTAAACAAAAAATAATTGATGCATGGCAAATGGAATTTCCTGATAACTGGCTGGCTAATGGAGAGGTTTGGCTTAACTCCAGACCTGATGATGCTGTTGAGATAAAACTTGGCGGAAGAGTCCAGGAGCATTGGGATGAAAAAGGGTTCCGTGGGGAACTTGTAGATTATGATTCGGTTATGGCAGTGCCGCACGACCTTTATATTTCAGGTTATAATTCCACAGCGGTTAATCGACTTGTTTTGTGGAGTGCAGTTTCTCCGGACAGTATAGATATGAACTTGTTTTCGCGCGGAGATTATATGAAAGCGCTTGAAAAAAGTACAAAAGCAGAAGTTATTTCAAAGGTGCTTTATCCCGCAGACGACCACTTGGAGGGGAAAATTCTTAGAATAAAACAACAGTACTTTTTTGTTTCCGCGTCACTCCAGTCCATTGTTAAAGAGCATATATCTAAAAATGAAACTATTGAAAATCTGTACGAAAAAGTGGCAATTCATATAAATGACACGCATCCGTCTATGTGTGTGCCCGAGCTTATGAGAATTCTTATGGATGAGCATGGTTTAGGATGGGATAGTGCCTGGGAGATAACCTGCAAAACCTTAAGTTATACAAATCACACGGTTATGAGCGAAGCATTAGAAAGATGGAACGAAAGTATGTTTGCAGGTCAACTGCCAAGAATTTATCAGATTATATCGGAAATTAACAGGCGGCTTGTAGAAAAACTTTACAAAATTTATCCAGGCGATATTGCGAAAATAGATTACATGTCGGTTATTTCGGGTGGAGAAATTAAAATGGCTAACCTCTGCCTTGCGGCATGTCATAAAATAAATGGCGTATCAAAGCTTCACACAGATATTCTTGTATCAAGCATTTTCCGCGATTACTATAATATAAATAAAGAAAAATTTATTAATGTAACAAACGGTATTAACTACAGAAGATGGCTTTGTCAGGCAAATCCGGACCTAACCGATTATATTACAGAGCTTATTGGAGATGGATTTTTAAAAAATGCTGAAAAGCTTGAAGATTTGATTAAATTTTCGGGGGATAAAAAAGTTCTTGAAAACCTTCGTAAAATTAAGCAAAATAATAAGAAGCGGCTTGCTGATTATATAGAGAAAGCAAACGGCATAAACGTAGATTTAGACTCAATCTTTGATGTGCAGATAAAAAGACTGCACGAATATAAGCGCCAGTTGTTAAATGCCCTGCACATAATGTATTTATATAAAGAAATAAAAAGAGGGGCAACTGATATAATGCCCAGAACATTTATTTTTGCAGCTAAAGCTTCGCCGGGATATTTTATGGCAAAACAGATTATAAGGCTGATTGTAACTTTATCCGAGCTTATAAATAACGACCATCAGGCGAGAGATATTATAAAAATTGTTTTTATTGAGGACTATAAAGTTTCACTTGCAGAAAAGATTATTCCAGCGGCTGAAATATCACAGCAGATATCAGTTGCAGGCAAGGAAGCCTCTGGTACAGGAAATATGAAGCTTATGATCAACGGCGCGGTGACGCTTGGTACACTTGACGGTGCCAATGTGGAGATTTTTGAACAGGTGGGAGAGGATAATATTTTCCTGTTTGGTCTTAAATCTGAAGAAACTGAAAAGTTTAGACAACAGGGATATAATCCGTCTGAATTTTTAAAATCAATCCCCGTACTAAATGAAGTTGTTTCTATGTTGACCTCGGGTGAACTCGGAGCAAAGTTCGATGACATAGCCAGGGCGCTTTTGTCGGGTGGATATGGCAGAGCGGATGAATATCTAACGCTTGCGGATTTTAAATCATATGCGACCGCCCAGAAAAAGGTGGGAGAAGTCTATATGGATAAGGATAAGTTTACTAATATGTCGCTTATTAATATTGCAAAGTCAGGAATTTTTTCTGCAGACAGGTCTGTGAGGGAATATGCAGAAAAAATATGGAATATTAAAGTATGAGAATTCTCTTTGACAGTAAAGAAGAAAAGTATAAAAAGCCGTTTGGGGCAATAAAGATGGGGCAAGTATGTTATTTTAACATACTTGTCCCTGAAAGCTGTCCGGCTGAAAAGGTTTATATTATTTTTGAAATGAACGGGAAAGAAATTTGCTATGAAATGCAGCGGTTTGAAAGTAAGAATGAATATGTAAGTTTTAAAACTGAACTCTTTTTTGATATTCCCGGTTTATATTTTTATAGGTTCTATATCAAAAAGGCTGATGGTGGATTTAATCTTTTTAAACAGGGATACACAGACACTAATATGGAGGCGGGGGAAAAATGGCAACTTACTTGCTACGACTCAAGCTACCATGCGCCCGAGTGGGCAAAGGGTGCAGTTATTTATCAAATATTTCCCGACCGCTATAACAAAAAGGGTAAGTGTGACCTTTCGGAAAAACTGCTCCCTTTTAAAATACATGCAAATTTCAGCGACTCTCCCGACTGTCAGCCTGATGACGAGGGCAACTGGAATAATGATTTTTTTGGAGGAAATTTAGCTGGAATTGTGGAAAAGCTAGATTATATAAAAGATTTAGGTGTTGACACGATATATCTTAACCCAATTGTCAAGGCTTTTTCCAATCACAGATATGATACTGCGGATTATTTATCTGTTGACCCTATGCTTGGCAATTTAAATGATTTTAAAAACCTGTGTGATGAATCACATAAAAGGAACATTAAAATTATTTTTGACGGGGTATATAATCATACCGGAAAAAGAAGCATATATTTTGAGTCGGCAGTAAATGATGATAAATCTCCCTATAAAGACTGGTATGATTTTAAGAATTTTCCGCATGATTATGTATCGTGGTGGGGAATAAGTACTTTGCCTCAAATAAAAAAAGGTCACCCTGATTTTATAAAATTTATTACAGAAAAAGTAATTCCTTTTTGGCTAAATCTTGGAGCTGATGGGGTAAGACTAGATGTCGCGGATGAACTGACAGATGAGTTTATAGAAAAAATATCACAATCAGCCAAAAATGTTAAGCAGGAAGCCCTTGTTATAGGTGAGGTTTGGGAGGATGCATCCAACAAAATAAGCTACGGAGAGCAAAGAAGATATCTTCTGGGCAGAGAGCTTGATTCGGTGATGAACTACCCGTTTTTAAATGCTATTGTGGGTTTTGTAAAAGGAGAAAAAAGTGCAGAGCAGTTTGCATATGAAGTAATGACAATAACAGAAAATTATCCTCCGGATATTTTGAATTGTTCTATGAATATGCTTTCAACGCATGATACGGCGAGAATTTTAACTCAACTTGATGGAAATAAAATAGCTTTGAAAACTGCAATGTTTTTACAGTTTATGCTACCAGGGTCTCCATCAATATATTATGGCGATGAAATTGGCATGGAAGGCGGAAAAGATCCATTTAACAGAGGATATTTCAAGTGGGATGATATGAATTTTGAGTTAAGAGGCTATGTCAGAAAATTATGCGAGTTAAAGCACAGATTTCCCCAACTGAGAACGGGGAGGATTAAATTTTTAAACAATGAAAATACTGTTGTATTCATCAGAGAAAACTTGAAGATTGTTGTTAATATGACTGATGTAACCCATGAGGAAAATGGAGAAATTATTTTTTCGGAAAACACAAGGGAAAATAAAATAAATAAATATGGATTTGCTATAATAAATAATGCCACTCAATAAATTGAGTGGCATCAACACTTTATTTAAGACCGGTAACAGTTAAGAATTTTTCATAAGCGGCAGTCCATGCATCCTGCTCGGTGGGGAGATACTCTTTTGTATCAAAAGAGTTTATAACCACCTTGCGTGCCTCGGCAAGAGACTTAATTTTTCCAAGGGATGTGAGCTGCATAAGTGCATTTCCTGTTCCTGTTGCTTCAACAGGTCCGGCAACAACTTTTTTTCCTGTTGCACAGGAGATAAGCGTGCAAACCATTGTATCTTTAATGCCACCGCCAACCATATGTATTACATCAAGGGTTTTGCCTAAAGTATCTTCCATACCCTTTACGGCGTATGCACATTTCATTGCAATGCTTTGTGCCGCGCAGCGAATAACTTCACCCTCTGTTTCGGGAACTTTCTGACCTGTTTTTTTGCAATATTCACGAATTCTTTTCGGCATATTTCCAGGGCCTGCAAAGGCTTCGTCATCGGGATTGATGAAAGACTCAAATGGTTCTGCCTGCCATGCTGCTTTTTCAAGAGCATCAAAGGAGAAGTCTTTACCCTCGCGTTTCCACTGGCGTCTGCTTTCCTGGATAATCCAAAGTCCCATAATGTTCTTAAGGAAACGGATTTTGTTTTCAACACCGCCCTCGTTTGTGAAGTCATACTCAAAGCTTTTTTCGGAAATAACTGGCTGGTCCGATTCAACACCCAAAAGTGCCCATGTACCTGTGCTTATGTATGCATAATCATATCCGCCTGTGGCAGGAACGGAAGCAACTGCTGAAGCGGTGTCATGAGAGCCAACAGCAATAACAGGAACTTTCGGACAACCAAGTTCTTCGCAAATGTCATCCGAAAGCATACCGATTTTTTCACCTGGGTGAATTATATCGCAAAAAAGGTCTCTTTTTATTCCAAGCTTTCCTATAAGCTCGTCATCCCATGTTTTTGTATATGGATTAAGAAGCTGAGAGGTTGAAGAAATAGTATATTCATTTTTCATTTCACCTGTCAAAAAATAGTTGAACAGGTCAGGAGTGAAAAGTAGCTTGTTTGCAATTTTGAGTGACGGGTCATCGTTTTTAACCATTGACAGAAGCTGAAAAATGGTATTAAAGAAATTGAACTGGATGCCTGTTCTGTCAAAAATATATTTTTTTCCAACCATTTTGTCTGCTTCATCAATCATGCCATTTGTTCTGGTATCGCGATAGTGGTAGGGATTTGCAATAAGCTGACCATTTTTGTCAAGCAATCCAAAGTCAACACCCCAAGTATCTATACCGATTGCTTCAAAATCTGTATGACCATTATTGATTGTGTTTAAAATACCCTGTTTAATTTCAAAAAACAGACGCATAATGTCCCAACGATATGTTCCGGAAACCATTACAGGGTCGTTAGAAAAACGATGCATCTCGTCCATTGTAATTTTCTCACCATCAAATGTGAAAAGCAGTGCGCGGCCACTTGATGCACCAAAGTCAAAGGCAAGTACTTTAGATTGTTTACTCATGATGTGCTCCTTTTTAGTTATTTATTTCTTTAGTATCCGACCACAACTCTTTAACGGAGGTTGCAAGTGATGCAACACCCTGAAGTTCAGATGGTATAATTAATTTGGTTGATTTTCCGTCAGCGACTTTTTCAAGTGCTTCATAGCTTTTTAAAATAAGCACTTCTTTGTTGGGATTTGCTTTGTTTAAAAGTTCAATACCATCAGCGGTTGCCTGCTGAACACGAAGTATTGCCTCGGCTTCACCTTCGGCTTTTTTGATTGTTGCCTCTTTTTCAGCTTCTGCATAAAGTATCTGCGATTCCTTTTCGGCCTCAGCCTTTAAAATCTGTGCCTGTTTTTCACCTTCGGCAACAAGTATAGCACTTTTCTTGTCACCTTCTGCACGCAGGATAGCTTCGCGCCGTTCGCGTTCAGCCTTCATCTGTTTTTCCATGGCGTCACGGATTTCTTTTGGAGGCATAATATTTTTAAGTTCAACACGATTGATTTTTATACCCCACGGGTCGGTAGCTTCGTCCAAAATTGTTCGCATCTTTGTATTAACAACATCACGGGAGGTGAGCGTTTCGTCAAGCTCCATATCACCGATAATGTTTCTGAGTGTTGTTGCAGTAAGATTTTCAATAGCAACAAGAGGACGGTCTACACCATAAGTATAAAGCTTAGGTTCTGTAATCTGGTAATAAATTACAGTATCAATTTGCATGGTAACATTATCTTTTGTAATAACTGGCTGAGGGTCAAAATCAACAACCTGTTCCTTTATAGAAACCTTTTTTGAAATCTTGTCAATAAACGGAACTTTAAAATGAAGTCCGACACTCCAGGTTTCTTTGTATGCACCAAGGCGTTCAACAATATAGGCATGCGCCTGGGGTACAATTTTAATATTTGCAATAATTAAAATTGCAGCAATAATAAGGACAATAAATATTAATTCCATACATTACATTCCTTTCATTTTAACTATAAGCTTAACACCTGAAATTTCAACAATTTCAACAACTTCACGCTCGGAAATAATAAATCCGTGCTCCGAACGGGCTGACCATACATTGCCGTCAATTTTAACCTGACCTGTTCCTGCAAGGTTATCAATTTTTTCGATAACAATAGCCTGTTTACCTACAAGACTGTCAATATTGGTAGAGGTCTTACGGATATATTTTACTGCCAAAGGGCGTGTAAAAATAAGCAGAACAACTGTAGCAACAACAAAGAAAATAATCTGGAGAGAAGAACTGCCTCCAAGTGCTGATACAACCATTGCTGCAATGGCACCAAATCCAAACCATATAGTTGTTAAATTGACGGTAAGTGCTTCAACAGCAAACAAAACAATTGCAATTACAAGCCACAAAAATTCAGAATTAGTTAAAAAATCCATGTAAACACCTCCATACAGTAATTCTTTGCGAAAGCAAAGCAAGGTTCCGGGGACCCATCGCAATCTTTGATTGCGTTAATGGGTCGGGTTGTTATTGCGAAAGCAAAGCAAGGTTCCGGGGACCCATCGCAATCTTTGATTGCGTTAATGGGTCGGGTTCTTATTTTTCCTTCAGATTGCCAAGACTTTGGCGTTTTAAGTATTCATTTATAAAACCATCAATTTCTCCATCCATAACTGCACCAACATTACCCATTTCGTAATCTGTACGATGGTCTTTCACCATTGTATAAGGATGGAAAACATATGAACGAATCTGGCTACCCCAAGCAATATCCTTCATATTGCCCTTGATATCCTCAATTTTATCCATTTTTTCACGCTCAGCTATTTCCAGAAGCTTGGATTTAAGCATTTTCATACAGGTTTCTCTGTTCTGAATCTGTGAGCGTTCTGTCTGGCATGCAACTACAATTCCTGTAGGAATATGTGTAATTCTGACGGCGGATTCGGTTTTATTAACATGCTGACCGCCTGCACCACTGGAACGATAGGTATCTACCTTTAAATCTTCGGTGCGAATTGTAATTTCGATATCATCATCAAACTCGGGCATAACATCAAGTGATGCAAATGATGTGTGGCGTCTGCCCGAAGCATCAAATGGTGAAATGCGAACAAGTCTGTGAACGCCCTTTTCAGTTTTTGCATATCCGTAAACATTTGTGCCTGAAATAAGCATTGTAACACTTTTAACACCGGCATCATCGCCATCTAAAATATCAAGGATTTTTGTTTCAAAGCCGCGTCTTTCAGCCCATCTGAGATACATTCTCATGAGCATTTGCACCCAATCCTGTGCCTCGGTTCCGCCAGCGCCTGCATGAAGTGACAAAATTGCGTTGTTTTTGTCATATGGACCGGTAAGTAGGGTATCAAGACGCATTTTTTCATAATTTTCAGTTAAGTTTCGGCAGCCTGAAATAATTTCTTCTGCCATATTTGTATCATTTTCCTCGTTTGCCATATCAATCAGGAGAAGTAAATCTTCCCGCTCTGTGCAAAGAGATTCATATGATAAGATTTTTTCTTTAAGTGCTTTTGTTTTGCGGAGCACTTTTCCTGAGTTTTCCATATCATCCCAGAAATCGGGGGCAGTTGCCTGATTTTCCAAATCTGAAAGTTCGGATTTTAGTGCAGGCAAGTTAAAGTGAATCACCTAACTCTTTAATGCCGTCTTCAAGATTTCTTAAAGATAATCTGTATTCTTCAAGCTCTAACATTTTTTCACAACCTTTCAATTATGGTCTGCAGCATTTTTTATATTTTTTACCTGAACCGCATGGGCAAGGGTCGTTTGGACCAACTTTTTTCTCAGCTTTTACAGGCTTTTTTTCCACAGTGCCGTCACCATGAGATGCAACAAGTGGTTTTGCAACCTCTTCACGCTCAGTGCTTGCACCCTGACGCACAGTAAGCACCATTTTAACAGTATCTTCTTTAATGTTTGCGGTCATTTCGTCAAACATATCCATACCTTCGTATTTAAACTCAATTACCGGGTCGCGCTGACCATATGAGCGGAGGTTAATACCTTTTTTCAGCTCATCCATCATATCGATGTGGTCCATCCAGTAACGGTCAATATTACGAAGCATGATTACACGCTCAATTTCACGAAATTGTTCACCAAAAATTTCTTCCTGCTGAGCATATTTTTCCATAGCTTTTTCTATGGATTCGTTTGTAAAAGAGGTAAGCGTCATTGATTCCATCTCATCACGGTCAATTTCAAGCGTACCATCATAGATAAAAGTATTAAAATATAATTTTAGTCCGTCAATATCCCAGTTATCAGGAATATCACTTCCGTTTGAGAAGCGTTTTGCCGCATCGGTAATAACATCGGTAATCATTTTTTCAATGTAGGGTTTTAAGTTTTCGCCGCTTAAAACTTTTTTGCGTTCGCCATAAATAATGGTACGCTGTTCATTCATAACTTCGTCAAACTGAAGAACATGTTTTCTGATTGAAAAGTTTCTTCCCTCAACATTTTTTTGTGCGTTTTCAATAGCATTTGTCAGCATTGAATGTTCGATAGGTTCATCTTCGGGGAAATTAAGAGCACTTATCACACCTTTAATTTTATCCGAGCCGAAAAGACGCATTAAATCATCGTCAAGAGACATATAAAACCTTGTTTCACCTGGGTCGCCCTGTCGACCGGCACGACCACGGAGCTGATTATCAATTCGTCTTGATTCATGGCGCTCTGTACCTATAATGCATAAACCACCGCTTTTTATTACTTCTTCGTGTGCTTGTGAAATCTCGTTTTTGAATTTTTCAAGCAGGTAAGAGTATTCTTTTCTTGCATCAAGAATTTCGGCGTTATCAGTATCAAAAAAACCTGAGGCATCGGCAATCATTGCGTCTGTATAACCCTTTTTGGACATTTCGTTTTTAGCTAGATATTCGGCATTACCGCCAAGTGTAATATCAGTACCTCGACCTGCCATATTGGTAGCAATTGTAACTGCACCCGGCTTGCCCGCCTGAGCAACAATCTGCGCTTCTTTTTCATGGTGTTTTGCGTTTAAAACCTCATGTTTGATACCGCGTTTCTTTAATAGTGCACTTAAAAGCTCTGATTTTTCAATGGAAATAGTACCAACGAGCACAGGCTGGCCTTTTGCATGAGCTTGTTCAATTGCTTTAATAACTGCAGCAAATTTACCTGCCTCAGTTTTATAAATATGATCAGATTGGTCTTTTCTGAGAAGCGGCTTGTTTGTAGGAATTTCAATAACATCAAGTGAATAAATCTGTTGAAACTCAGCTTCCTCGGTGAGAGCAGTACCTGTCATACCGGCAAGCTTTTTATACAGTCTAAAATAGTTCTGGAAAGTGATTGTGGCAAGAGTTTTACTCTCGCGTGCAACAGTAACACCTTCTTTGGCTTCAATAGCCTGGTGCAGACCGTCACTGTACCGTCTGCCTATCATAAGTCGGCCAGTGAATTCATCAACTATAATAACCTCTCCGTCGCGAACAACATAGTCAATATCGCGTTTCATTATACCATGGGCACGGATGGCTTGGTTTATATGGTGAACTATCGTTGTATTTTCAATATCCGAAAAGTTTTCAAGCTTAAAAGCTTTTTCAGCTTTTTCGATACCCTGTTTTGTAAGGGTAACATTTCGTGCTTTTTCATCAACAAGATAATCAGCGTCAATATCATCATAAGATTCTTTTGTGTCAAACTCTTTGCGTTTATACGCCTTTAAACCTTTTGCAAACTGGTTTGCAAGGGAGTAAAGCTGGGTTGAGGCATCGCCCTGACCGGAGATAATAAGGGGAGTTCTTGCCTCGTCGATAAGTATTGAGTCAACCTCGTCTACAATGGCGTAAGGCTGTCCTCTTTGCACCATGCGTTCTTTATATATAACCATATTATCGCGCAGGTAGTCAAATCCAAGTTCGTTATTTGTGCCGTAGGTAATATCGCAGTTATAGGATGTTCTGCGTTCATCGGGTTCCATACCTGACAAAATAAGACCAACAGACAAACCCAGGAAACGGTGAACCTTGCCCATCCATTCGCTGTCTCGCTTTGCAAGATAATCGTTTACGGTTACAATGTGAACACCTTCGCCGGACAGAGCGTTAAGGTAGGCGGGAAGAGTTGCAACAAGCGTTTTACCTTCACCGGTTTTCATTTCGGCAATTCTGCCCTGGTGCAAAATAATACCACCAATTACCTGAACTCGGAAAGGACGCATACCGAGCACACGGTCACAAGCTTCTCGTACAGTT
The DNA here is from genome assembly GCA_045648785.1 of Clostridia bacterium. Classification (GTDB taxonomy): domain Bacteria; phylum Bacillota; class Clostridia; order RUG12999; family RUG12999; genus RGIG7450. Next base: position 36,586 of record JAZROP010000041.1, read on the forward strand.
GCAAATGCCTCAGGGAGAATGTCATCAAGAGTTTCTCCACCCGAGAGTCTTGATTTAAACTCGTCAGTTTTAGATTTCAGCTGAGCATCAGTAAGATTTTTATATTCTTCTTCTAATGCATCAACTTTATCGGCGATCGGAATTATCCTTTTAAGCTCGCGGGAGCTATATGTTCCGAAAACCTTTTCTATAAGTTTCTTCATTATGATTGTAACCTTTCTATTCCTCTGTGTTTTCGCCTAATTCTTCTGTTTTTACTTCGTCAAGGGTGAAAAGCTTTTCAAATGTAGGACCGTCAATTTTTTCAAATTCCATAAGAGCATCGGCAACACGCATAAGTTTATCTTTGTTTTCGGTAAGAAGTTTAACAGTATTTGAATAGCATGAATCTATTATGCCGGAAACTTCTTTGTCAATAACAGAAGCAAGTTCTTCACTGAAACTCCTTGTCTGAGTCCAGTCTTTGCCGATAAATACTTCGTCGTTAGAAGAACCAAAAGTAATTGGACCAATTTTTTCACTCATACCATATTTGGTAACCATTTTACGCGCCATATCAGATGCACGCTCAATATCGTTTGATGCGCCTGTTGAAATATCACCCAGAACAATCTGTTCAGCGGCACGACCACCAAGAAGAATATTGATTGACTCAATCATAAAGTTCTTGGTAACATAGTATTTATCCTCGGTAGGCAGATGCATTGTATAACCGCCTGCCATTCCGCGGGGGATAATTGAAACCTCGTGAACAGGGTCCTGACCGGGGAAAAGTCTTGTAATAACAGCATGACCTGCTTCGTGAATAGCAGTTAAACGCTTTTCTTTTTCAGTCATTTTGCGTGATTTCTTTTCGGCACCCATCATAACCTTCATAAGGGCTACCTGAATATCATCATTGTCAATAGCCGGCTTGGATTTACCTGCGGCTAGAAGAGCCGCCTCGTTGAGCAGATTTTCAAGGTCTGCACCAGTAAATCCTGCGGTTGTTTTTGCAACAACCTTAAGGTCTACATCGGGAGCAAGAGTTTTATTTTTTGCATGAACTTTTAAAATATCTTCACGACCACCAACATCAGGAGTGTTAACAACGATTTGTCTGTCAAAACGACCGGGACGGAGAAGGGCAGGATCCAAAATGTCAGGTCGGTTGGTTGCGGCAATAATAATAATTCCTTCATTAACGCCAAAACCGTCCATTTCAACCAGAAGCTGGTTGAGAGTCTGCTCTCTTTCGTCGTGACCACCACCGAGACCTGCGCCTCTATGACGACCAACTGCGTCAATTTCATCTATAAAAATAACTGATGGGGTTGATTTTTTTGCTTCCTCAAAGAGGTCACGAACTCTTGCTGCACCGACGCCGACAAACATTTCAACAAAGTCAGAACCGCTTATGCTGAAAAATGGTACGCCTGCTTCACCGGCAACTGCTTTAGCAAGAAGAGTTTTACCTGTTCCCGGAGGGCCAACAAGGAGAACACCTTTTGGAATTCTTGCACCAAGTTTTGTATATTTATCAGGAGATTTAAGAAAATCAACAATTTCCTCAAGATCTGCTTTTTCTTCATCTGCTCCGGCAACATCATCAAAAGTTACCTTTTTACCAAGATTAGATAAAGTTTTGGCACGGCTTTTGCCAAAATTCATAACTTTGCCGCCGCCTGCACCGCCACCACCCTGCATCTGACGGAAAATAAAAACCCAGAAAATAACAAGAAGTACAGCAAAAATAAGATATGGGAGCATTGAAAGCCACCAAGGAGCTGTTGCAGGTGAGGGGGTTGTGAATTTAAAATCAGGGTTTTGTGCAACAAGTTCTTTTATTTCCTGAGTTGCAAATATTAGAAATAAATCAACTGACGGAATTTCAACAATCATTTCGCTACCACCAGTTAATGTGGCAATAGCCCTGCCTTCTTCAAGAACAAGCTCAGTAACCTCCTGTTTGTCAAGACAGCGCATCAGGTCGCTCATTGTATGCTGCTCCATGGCAGGCTGAGTTCCCATCAGGGCGTAGACTATGATAAGTATTGCAAAAAGCAATACATAAAAACCTATGTTTTTTAATGTTTTTTTCAAATTAATCACTCTCCTTTGGTGATGGTATGTATTTTTATTTATTGTAAACTTCCGGCTTTAAAATGCCAATATAAGGAAGATTACGGTATTTTTCGTTATAGTCAAGACCGTATCCGACAACAAATTCGTTTGGAATGTTAAAACCCACATATTCAGCATTAATGTCAACCTCACGGCGTTCGGGTTTATCAAGAAGTGCACACATGTTAACGGATAAAGCGCCCTTTTCGGTAAAATACTTTTTCAGAAAAACATATGTATTTCCCGAATCTATAATATCTTCAATGACAAGCACATGCTTGCCTGCAACATCTACATCCATAGGATATTTGAAAGTAACCTCTGCTGAGGATTTTGAACCAGAACCATAGCTTGAAACACGGAGGAAATTGATTGTTGTGTGGAAATCAATTTCGCGCACCAGGTCGGCATAAAATATGAATGAGCCTTTAAGTACAGAAATCATTACACATTCTTTGTCGCGATAATCATTAGAAATCTGGTTTGCGAGTTCTTTAATTCTTGTTGATAATTGATCTTTAGTAAAAAGTACTGATTTGATGTCGCTATTCATTATTATACTCCTTATTTGTAATATTTAAAACAAAGGTTTTGTCACTTTTTGAAATATTGGGGAATATATCACTTTTTTCGTAGCCTAAAACATAAATAATCTCGCCGTCAACCGTTAATATGGGAATTTTATTTCTCTCGCTTGCGGGAATTTTTTTGTCAATAAATAAATCACTTATTTTTTTGGTCATACCGCGGACACGGATTTTATCACCCGGTAAACGGGAACGGACAACAACTTCCGAATCACAAGAAAGAGTGAAATTAATCGGGGAGGTTGTAATATTTGAGGCCAACAAACTATATTTTTCAAGTTCAATTTCACATTCAGGGGTAATGGTGTAACTATAATGTTGTGGCAGGGTTTTTACGGCAGATAAAACCCCGCAGGAAATTTCAAAACTTCCGCCGGGAACATCAATTCTTTTTCCGCAAACTCCTGATTTTATCATATCTGCAACAAGCTTTATGTGCCTGAATTCAGGGGAAAGTCCTGCGTTTTGTGCAAGTCTTGAAAGCATGCGATATATAACAGAGTTAGATAAGTAGGAAAGCTCGCTTAAAGGTAAACTAACACTATTTCCAACCAGTTTTTCAATTATTTCCTCAAAATATTCCTTATCAGCAGTCATAAGCTCACTCAATGAGGAAAAAGAGGAGAGTATATTGCTGTTAAAATCATTTAGCAGCGGCATAAGCTGGTGACGGATTTTGTTTCTTGTATAAACAGTTGTTAGATTGGTGGAATCTGTTACAAAAGGCAGTTTATGCTCGAGGCAATATTCCTCAATTTCGCTGCGCGAACATGATAAAAGCGGACGAATAATGTTTTCACGCTTTACAGGGATGCCGGAAAGTCCGGCAGTTCCACAACCTCTTATGATATGCATAATAATCGTTTCGGCGTTATCGTTTTGATTATGTGCAGTAGCTATAAGGTCTATGGAATTATCCGTTGTGATTCGGTCAAAAAATTTATATCTTTCATTTCTGCCTGCTGTTTCTTCCGAAATGCCGGATTCTTCCGCTATATGGGCTATGTCGGCACTAAATTTATAAAAAGGGATGTCATATTTTTTGCAAAAATTTTCAGCAACCTTTTCGTCACTTTCTGCTTCAGCACCGCGAAGCATATGATTTAAATGTGCGGCTGAAACATTATAGGACAGACTTTTTAAAATGTGTAAAAGACACATAGAATCTGCACCGCCTGAAAATGCGACCAACACTGACTGACCCTCAGCGATAAGAGAGTTTGCAGATATAAATTTTTTAACTTTTTCAGCAAGCATAATTTTTAACCTTCAAATTTTCTGTTAATAGAAACAAATCGTGTGATTTCAGGATTCCACAGCAGGTCAATTGAACAACAAGCACCGTTTCTGTGTTTTGCAATTGTGCATTTAACAATTTTGCTTGGATTTGTATTTTCCTCCGACTGATCCTGATTGTTTTCCGATTCCTTATCAGCGTGAAGGAACATTACAATGTCTGCGTCCTGCTCAATAGCACCGGATTCACGCAGGTCGCTGAGCTGAGGCCTTTTATCGTTACGCTTTTCCGATTCACGGGAAAGCTGAGATAGTGCAATAACAGGAACATTAAGCTCCTTAGAAAGGATTTTAAGGTCACGGGAGATTTCGGAAATTTCCTGTTGACGACTTTCTGTTCGTTTGCTGCCTTTCATAAGCTGCAGATAGTCCACAATAATAAGACCAAGACCGTGTTCAAGCTGAAGCTTTTGTGCCTTTGCACGGATGTCTGTTATGGAAATACTTGAAGTATCATCAATATAAAGTGGAGCTTTTGAAAGTCTGCCAACTGCATTTGCAAGAACCGGCCAGTCCTTTTCGCTGATGTTACCGGTACGAAGCTTGTCCCCGGGAACAAGAGATTCTGACCATATAATTCTTGTTCCAAGCTGTTCTTTAGACATTTCAAGGTTAAATACAGCAGTTGGTACATTGGCATGCATTGCAGCATACTGTGCGATGTTCATTGCAAAACTTGTTTTACCAACACCGGGACGGGCTGCAATAATAATAAGCTCTGCAGCATGGAAACCATTTGTAATGGCATCGAGGTCGGAAAAACCCGAGGGCACTCCGCTGACCTTGCCGCGGTTTAAAGCATTTTGTTCAATTAAATCAAATGTACTGACAAGAACATCTTTGATATGAAAAATTCCGGTCATGTTACGGTTTTGCACAACATCATAAATGCACTTTTCGGCAGTACCCATTATAACGCTTATATCGTCATCACCGTCGTAACCCATTTCGGCAATAGTGTTAGCGGCCGAAATAAGTTTTCTGAGGGAAGATTTATCTGAAACGATTTTTATGTACGCCTTTAAATTCTGAGTTGTAGGCGTAACAATAGCTAGGCGGGCAAGATAATCATAGCCGCCAATAGCATCGAGATTTTTGCCAAGCTCTTTTGTCAGTGTGATACTGTCAACGGCTTCACCACGATTCCATAAATCAAGCATTGCTGAATATACTAACTTGTTTTGAGGAATATAAAAATCTTCCGGCGATAAATTTTCTGCAATTGTAATCAGACTTTGTGGATCAACAAATACACAACCGAGAACTGATTGTTCGGCTTCGTTATTGTACGGCAAAGTTCTTATGTTGAAGTTATCTTCCACGGTTTTCACCTCCGGGAAATGTAATTATTGTGCTGTTACGGATACTTTAAGCTCTGCCAAAACTTTTGGATGAAGTTTTATAGGAAGAGAAAATTCTCCGGTTGATTTGATAGGGTCGGAAAGAACTATTTTCTTTTTATCCACAACTATGTGGTGTTCCATTTTAAGTTTGTCTGCAATTTCGGCAGTTGTAACCGCACCGAAAAGTTTGCCGTTTTCGCCTGCTTTGGCGGAAACTGAAACAGTAACTTTAGAAATCTTTTCTTTAAGGGCAGTTGCTTCGTCAAGCTCTTTTTGCTCGCGGTAAGCTTTTGAATCCTGCTGTCCCTTAAGCTCGTTCAAAGCAGTTTTTGTAGGTTCAACTGCAAGGCCTCTGGGAAGAAGAAAATTGCGAGCATAACCATCACTTGCATTTATAATATCACCTTTTTTACCCTGACCTTTAACATCTTTTAAAAGAATAACTTTCATGATTTACTCCTTTCGTGTATCATCAATATACTTGTCTATGGCATCCTTAAGCTGCGAAACAGCCTCGGACATTGAACAGGAAAGTTGAGCTCCTGCAATCACACCGTGACCGCCTCCGCCAAGTTTTTCTAAGATAAACTGAACATTGACGCTGCCAAGGGATCTGCCACTTATACATATTGTTTTGCCGGATGAGCATAGAACGAAGGAAGCTGTAATTCCCTCAAGTTCAAGCATTTCATCGGCGGCAGCCGCAGAAATTGCCTGAATATCCTCGTGCTTTGAATCGGCAACGGAAATTGCAATTTGATTTTTATAGACCTTTCCGGCGCGCACAATATCAGTACGCAACTTGTAAACATCCTTGCCACTTTGGAAAAGTAATTTGACATTTGACGAGTTAACGCCCTTACGACGAAGATATGCAGCAGCCTCAAAGGTTCGTATGCCTGATTTAAATGTGAAACTCTTGGTATCAAGCTCAATACCTGAATAAAGGGCTTCGGCAATGAACGGGGTTATTGTTGACCCGTCATTGATATACTGAAGAAGTTCTGTGACCATTTCACAGGTTGAAGAAGCAGAGGGCTCGTGATAGGTGAGGGAAGCATCTTCGATAAAGTCTGAACTTTTTCTGTGGTGGTCGATAACAACTATACTGTCGGCTTTTTCAACAAGCTCTGGAAGCTCAGTGAGAGAGGCGCGATAAACATCAACAACAATTAAAAGCGTCCCGGAAGTAGCGATTTCTAGTGCCTGATCTTTTGTTATGAAAGAATGGATTATGCTTGATGCTTTGCAACGGTCAAAGAGCTTTTTAGTGTTAAATACCATTGTCTCTGCAAGTATATATGCGGGCTTTCCCATACCTGCAGCGGCAGAATGCATAGCAAGTGCGGCACCGAAAGAGTCAAGGTCGGCATTTTTATGCCCCATTATAATAACTTTTTCTGCTTGTGCGATGAGATGACTGAGTGCGCCTGCCATAACCCTTGTTTTAACGCGGGTATATTTTTCCACATCTTTGCCGTTACCGCCAAAATAGGTGAATTTGGAGGCGTCTTTGACAACAACCTGATCACCGCCCCTGCCCAGAGCCATATCAATGGCTTTGCGGGAAAAAGCTTCGTTTTCGGAAAAAGTTTTTCCTTCGACACCGATACCGATACTAACGGTTGGGGAAATCTGGTTTCCGCGGTTTAAAGATTTAATGCTTTCAAGAAGAGCAAATTTGTTGGCGCGGAATTTATCTAAGTTTTCATAATCAAACAGAATAAAATATTTGTCCCGTTCAAGGCGCTTTACAACACCGTTTGCCGAGCGTGCCCATTCAGAAATAATATGTTCAATGTCGCCGGCAAGAACTGTTTTCATATTATCAGGTGTATTTTTCATTACATCATCATAGTTATCCACTATAACGCTTGATATCACTGGTCTTGAGTTTTTATATGCAGATTTAAGCTGAACATGAGAGGTTTCGTCAAGCCAGTAAAGAATAGAAGAAACCTCGCCCGAATCAGATGAAAGAGAATTAACCAAAACTCGGTAGGTTCTGTCACCGATGGTTATCATAACACCAGAGGATGATTCCATAAGTTTTGAGATGCTGGTCTGCTCACCTATTATGCTTTTGATGTTTGTGTCGAAAGCATCGCCGATGTTAAACAGGGAGGCAAATTTGTCGTTATACCAGACAATATTTCCGTCCGAACGAATAAGTGAAAGGGGCAGGGGAAAATGAAGCAATGAATCCTTACTGGTTGAATCTGTGTGAAAAGAGAGCATACGGATATATTCAAGAATATCCTTTTCTCTTTTAGATTCATGGATAAAACTGAAGACAGTCATAACTATCCATACACCAAACCCTATTGCAGAAACAATAATGTAATCACTTATTATAAGCGGCAAAAGGGCTAGTACAAAAAGTACGCCGAGAAACAGCGATGTGTTTGATGCGAACATCTTTGAAAAAGTTTTATTATTCATAATAAAAACACTCCGTTTTAAGAGCAAAATTTTACACCTTTGTAAAATAATATTATACTACAATATAATATGACCAGTCAAGTATTATTTTCCTTTAAGCATTCTTATTTTAGTACGATAATTAAACAGGGAGTCGGCAGCACCCAGAAGCATTGCAATAAGAATGGGGTTTGCAAAGTATAAAACTGACGAAACTATTGTAAGCAGAAACGATACGCCAAGTAAAATACCGACTCTTGCAAAAACATTCTTAAACCGGATTTTTAAAAGAAAATCCAAAAGAGCAAATCCGCACATGGTTAAATAAACCGTCAGGACCATAAACACATTTGCCATCAGCCCTGAAAAAAACGGATTTTGTATTGTCTGGACAAAATATGTTATTATTGCAATAATTATAAAAAATGAAGGTGCGCGCATTTCGGAAAATGAGGGAACAATATCAAATTCCGGCTCGTTTTTTGCAAAACGACCACTAAGTTTGATGGAGAAATATGAGAGCAGGAAAATGAATGATAGTATAATTGCAGGTGCGATAACCTTGAGATTTTCAAAATATGCATTATAAAACTGTTTCATCTCTGCTGCAAGCTCAGCCGAATCTGAAGGGAAAGTCGCCATAACGGAATCAACGCTTTCTATCAAAAAGGATTTTGCTATGTTTAATACATCTGAAACAAAGTTTCCGCCATAAATAAAATATAATACACCAATCAGCACAAAAGGTCCGATTGTTCCGCAAAGCAGAACAGTTTTAAATTGTGCTTTGTTTTTAAGCGAAATGTATATGCCGACAACGGAAAATAATGTAATAACTGGAAAGGTAATAGCAGAACCCATACCGGACAAAAAGTATATTGCCAGGCCGGAAAATGCTGCTGAAAAAACAGAATAAAGCACATGCCATTTTACCGATAACGCAACCGAAAGAGCTACGGCAAACACCGAGAAAAGTGGCATAAGTATGCCCGAAAAGGGCAAAGCAAGTGTTAACAGTGTTGTAATAACAAAAAATAAAATTGGTTTAAGTATTTTCATTTTAAATAACCTCAACGGCAGTAGAAATGATATTCTTTCTGCCAAACTGTTCAAAATCTACTGTAAGTATTGTCATTTTGGATGAAGCATCAACAGATGCAATAACTCCCTTGCCAAACTTTTTATGCATTACACAGGCTCCCGCAGAATAAGTTTTTGTATCTGTAAAGGTGTTTTCTGTAAAAGATGGCGGAGTAAATTTTTTGATTTTCTTTGGGTGAGATGGTGCTGAGTCTATAACAAAAGAGGTTTCGGACATGGGACGGAAACCTTTCTCAAACTCGATCAGTTGGGGCGGCAGTTCTGAAATAAACCTTGACGGGTCATTTTGCATAATTCTACCAAAAGATAGTCTACGACGCGCATGTGAAATGAAAAGCTGTTTTTTTGCACGGGTAACAGCAACATAACACAGTCTGCGCTCCTCCTCAAGTTTTGTCATATCAACCGAAAATGGGTCTGTTTTCGGAAAAAGACCCTCTTCAAGTCCAACGATGAATACATACGGATATTCAAGACCCTTTGCGGCGTGGACGGTCATAAGTGTTACCTGGTCAGCACTCTCGTCTGATACATCTGTGTCGGTAATAAGTGAAGTGTATTCAAGAAAATCAGCAGGGGAGACAATATTTTCACTTTCCTGCAGTTCCACTGCCATGGAAACAAGTTCTTCTATATTGTCGGTACGGGTTTTAGCGTCAACTTCACCCTCTTTTTCATATTCCTCGATAAGATGGGTGCGCTCAATTAGCTCTTTTAAGGTTTCAGCAGTTGAATGTTCTGTTGAAAATGTCGTAAGGTCGGATATGAGTAAATAAAAATCCTGCAGTTTATTTTTTGACTTTGAAATCTCAGGATAATCTGGACTTGAAATAATTTCAAGAATACTTTTACCATTTGTGGCAGAAAGCTCTTCAAGAGTTGCAACGGTAGTCTGACCAATACCACGCTTTGGAAAGTTTATAATTCTTTTTAAACTCACATTGTCAAGCGGATTTATAAGAATCTTAAGATAAGCTAGCAGGTCTTTAATTTCTTTTCGCTCATAGAATCTAAGGCCCCCAATAATTTTATAGGGGATTGCACTTCTGACAAGCGAGTCTTCTATTATTCGAGACTGCGAGTGAGTACGATATAAAACAGCAAAATCTCGATATGTTGCATTTTCAGAGTCCGAAAGGGAAGAAATTACCGATATAATTTTTTCAGCCTCATCACGGTCATCACTGGCCTCGTAACAATGAATTTTTTCACCGTCATCACTGCTTGTCCACAAGGTTTTACCCTTGCGGTTTTTATTATTGGCAATAATGCTGTTTGCGGCATCAAGAATGTTTTTTGTTGAACGGTAATTCTGCTCAAGCCTTATTACAGTGCAGTTAGGGAATGAATTTTCAAAATCAATGATATTGCGAATATCGGCACCACGCCAACCGTAAATTGACTGGTCATCATCACCCACAACGCAAAGGTTTTTATGCTTTGAGCATAGCAAAGAAATAAGCTCATACTGAGCCCTGTTTGTATCCTGATATTCATCCACAAGAACATGACGGAATTTGGTTGCATAAAATTCCAGCACATCGTCATATTTTCTGAAAAGCTTTATTGTCAGATTAATTATATCATCGAAATCTACTGCATTGTTTTCGCCAAGATATCGCTGATACAGTCTATATACTTTTGCAACATCCGCTTCTTTGGCGGTAGTAGCATCTTTTTCAAATTCGTCAGGCTCTGTTAGGTTGTCTTTTGCTCTGCCAATATATCCAAGAATTTCTTTCGGGGGAAGAATTTTTTCTGAAAACCCCAGTCGGTCAAGACACATTTTAACAAGTGTAATCTGGTCAGCGGTGTCATATATTACAAAATTGCTTGTGTATCCGCCTAGTTTATCAATGTTTCGACGAAGAATTTTCATGCAGATGGAGTGAAAAGTTCCTATCCACATATCATACACCGAATCACCGATAATTGCCGCTACACGCTCTTTCATTTCATTTGCCGCTTTGTTTGTAAAGGTGAATGCAAGGATGTTGTAGGGCGCAATGGGATTGTCGGCAATAACATCAGAAATGTATTCGTCGGCAGGAAATCCGCTTTCTGCAAAGCTTTTCATATATGCAATAAAATTTTCATCTGCACCTGCAGGTATTGAATAACTATCATCAAAAGCACTGCCATATTTTAAAAGATATGCAATGCGACTGATGACGGTTGTTGTTTTGCCGCTGCCGGCACCTGCCAGAATAAGCAATGCTCCTCTTGATGTAAGAGCCGCTTTGAGTTGAGCGGAATTTAAGTGTTTAAATTCGTTTTTTATCAGTTGTTTTTTCAGGTTGTTATATTCATTTAACATGATATTCTCCGGTATTTATTTAACTGTCCACAAGGGAAGAAATGAAAATTCGTCTGATATTCCACCGGGTGATGGTGCATCAAAAACAGTTTTGTCGTAAACAACTTTTGATGACTGAAACCAAAGAGGAATATGTGGCATATCTGTAAAGAACAGTTGCTGAAGCTGTTTTAATAATTCAACTCTCGTTGCTTTATCAGTGCACGAGGATATGCTGCTCAAAAGCTGGTCAGCTTTTTCCGAGGAATAGCCGCCAAAATTTGCACTTCCATCTGTGCTCATAAGGAAAGAATAGTTGTTGTTTAGTGAAATTACCGTCTCACACAAAGCAAGGTCAAAACTTCCTGAAATGAGCGCGTCAATATATGAGTTGTAGTCAGGTTTTGAAATTGTAGTGTTTATTCCATAACTTCCAAGAAGATTTGAAATATACTGTGCAGCGATTATTTTAGATGAATTGTCACCATTTACCAAAATATCAAAGGAAAGTCGGCGTTTGCCACCGGCTGTTTCTTTGGCACGTATTCCACTTTCGTCCGGAACATAACCAATCTTTTCAAAAGCTTCTTTTGTATCTCCGTATGTCGCCTCGTTAACACAGGCAAAGTAAGCCTCAGGATTAACAAAACTGTCCGTATGGACAGCAAAATCCGGGAGTAAATCTTTAATAACACTATCCTGGGATGTGATTTCTGCAATAAGCCTTCTGACAGCAGGGTCGGCAAGATTTGAGTTTTCGTGATTTACAGCAAGAAAAGAATATCTGTTTGTATTAACGGGGAAACATGTCATTTGTCCGTCAATAGAATATAAAGAAGAATCATTTGCGGAAAGCTTTAAAAGATTGATTTTGCCAAGTTTGTAACTACTGTGAGCTGAATCTGAACCAGGCAGAAGAGTAACTTTGATTTTGTCCGCATGGCCTTTGCCTTTCGGAGTTTTTGCAATCAGCATATAAGATGAATAATCTTTATGCTCGGTCAGAATATAATCACCTGTTCCGACGGTATTAACGCCATTTTCCAAAGCACCATTTTTCACAATAGGAAAGTTGAGCAAACATGGGAAACCTGAATCGGAATTTTCAAGCACAAAAGTGTAGCCAAAGCTTCCGTTTGGTGAATAATCGATAACATTTCTCAAATTGTCAAAATAAGGAGACGATTCTTCATATTCCATGATTTTTCTGACTGTATATTCAACATCTGACGAGGTGAAAGATGAGCCGTCGTCCCAAAAAATGTTGTTTTTTAAAGAAATGGTATATGAGGTGCAGTCTGCAGACGGGGAAATATCCTGTGCCAGACAACAGGAATAGTCGAAGTTTTGTCCAACAGTAACAAGAGGACGAAACACCATAGAAAGCATAAGCCGCCCTGACTCCGTAGAAGTCAAAAGCGGATTTAAATCATTTCCTCTTATGGCGTACATATTTATTGTTTTATCATTTGCTACAGATGTATGCTCTGTTTGGTTCCCTGCGCCTTCGTCGGAGGGAGCATTGCTGCAACCGCAAAGCATACAGACAAGTAGAATTAACAGGATTTTTTTCAAATTATTCACATCCTATTCGTTTTCCATCATAGCGATAACATCTTTGGCAGACATACTGCCTGTTACCGTGTGCCTTTTGAGTGAAATTATACCATCAGCGGATACATCACCGCAAACTTCGCCAACGCGCATCATAAGTTTATATCCTGCAGCCTTTGCAAACTGTACAGCCTGAGGGCTGAATTTACCAAAAGGCGCGGCAAAAGCATCGCAGGATGTGCCGAGCTTTGACTCAATCAAAACCTTAGACCGTCTGAGTTCAAAAATGAGTTGGGCGGGAGTAAGAGTTGAAAGGTCTGCGTGGCTGTTTGTGTGACTGTAAATTTCAATACAACCACTATCAGACATTTCTTTTGCCTGTGTCCAGTCAAAGTGGGGGAAAGGTACATCCGAAATCCCTACCGAGCCTGTTACAGTAAAAATTGCAGCAGAAAAACCGTGTTTTTTAAGAAGTGGCATTGCATAAGTGTAGTTGCTTGTATATCCGTCATCGAAAGTTATAATAAACGGCTTTTTGGGAAGTTCAAACTGCCCGTTTGTGTAGCGTATATAATCTTTTACCGTAACGGAATTGTACCCCTGTTTTTTAAATTCCTCAAGATGGCTTTCAAAACTGGCAGGAGTAATACTGCTGAGAGCCTGATCGTCAGAAAAAACATGGTCTGTATTATGATACATCAGCACGGGAATGTTATCGTAAGCCGAAACGCAGGTACTCAGTAAAAAAATAAATAAAATTAAAAGAGTAATTTTTTTCATTTATCTTCTCCGGTTAAGACTTTGAGCTCGTCCATAAATGTATCAAGGTCTTTGAAGTCTCGGTAAACAGAGGCAAATCGAACATAAGCTACAAGATCAACATCCTTGAGCTGTTCCATAACCAGCTGACCAATATAGTCGGTGGTAAATTCACGCTGAAGCGAATTTGCAAGTTTTTGCTCAACTGAGTTTACTATACCCTCTAAAACTTCAGTCGAAACTGAGCGTTTAACACAAGCGCGGAAAAGACCGCTAAGAATTTTTTCACGGTCAAAGCATTGACGGCTATTATCTTTTTTGATAACAACTATCGGCATTGTTTCAACAACCTCATAGGTTGTAAATCTTTTTTCACATTTCAGACATTCTCTGCGTCGTCTGATAGAGGTGCCCTCCTCAGTGGGCCTTGTATCTATAACTTTACTGTCGGTATGTTCGCAATATGGACATTTCATGATTATTAATAAACCTTTCTGCCTAAAATTTTGTTTATTTCCTACGGTCGTTTGTGCAGGAAAATATTAAATAATTTAACGATATAATATAGAAACTTATATATAATAATTTTAATATATAATGTCTTTTTCGTCAATAGTTTTTTGCAAAAAAATTCCTACTATTGCCGTTGACAATAATATCTTGGTGTGATAATATATTTTATGTGAATATTTTGCCCGAAGGAGGATGTTATGGCATATATTAATCGTGCGCCTGATAAGGCACGGGAAATCATTGTAAGTGACATATTTATAACTGAATATATGCCTGAAGCAAACGCCAATTTTGTCAAGGTTTATCTTATGGGACTAAGCATATGCATGAATGAGAAAGCCATGAGTCACAGTGAAATGGCCGACAAGCTTGGCTTACTAGAGTCTGACATTATTCGTGCGTGGAATTATTGGGCAGATAAAAAAGTGGTAAAGTTTGACGGAGAAAATGTTGAATTTCTAAACCTTGAAAATATAAAACAGGTTCAAGTTATTGAAACTAAGCCTGTTTACTACCCGGATGAAATATCTGCGGCAGCGGCGGCTAGTCCTGAACTTTCGGGGATGTTTCAGATTGTACAGAAAATTTTACAGAAACCCTTTAGCTCCAATGATTTAACTGTTATATATTCACTTTATGATTATTATCGAATTCCTCTGGATGTCATTCCGATGCTTATAACCTTTTGTATGAAAAATGGCAGAAAGAGTATGAGACAGATTGAAGGAACTGCTGTTAAATGGGTTGAAAAAGGAATTGACAGTGTTGAGGCGGCAGAAAAATATCTGAAAAAAGCCGAAGAATACGCTCGGGCGATCGAAAAATTGAAAAATGCATTTGGGATTGCAGACAGAAAATTTTCACCCACCGAAATAAAATACATAAATGGTTGGCTTTACGATTTGAAAGTGCCTTTTGAGAAAATAATGCAGGCGTATGACTTGTGTGCGGCTAATACAGGCAAGCTTTCGGTAAAATATATGAATACTGTTTTGAGAAATAACCATACAGAAACGCGAACTAATGTGTTGGAAAACAAAGGAAAAAGCAATGCTGTTCCAACGAAATTTACAAACTTTGACCAGCGTGATTTTGACTATGACGCTTTTGAAAAAAGGACGGGAAACAAATGATTTACGGAAATGAAGTTGAATCAAAGGTTAAAGACCTCTTTGAAAGAAAGCAGGCAAATGCAAGATTTCAAATTAATGCACGCCGTGAAAAAATATATTCTGAAATTCCTGAAATCAGAGAAATTGAAGAGAAAATAAGCCGTGAAGGTATAAAACTTGCTAGGGCGACCATTAAAGGAAGCGAATATACTGCTGAAACAGACATTAATGCTTTGGCAGAAAAACGAGACAGTATTATGGCAGAAAATGGATACTCTCCTGATTACATTTTCGATGTATATGAGTGTAAAATTTGTAATGATACAGGATATGTTGGTGGTATGATGTGTGATTGCATGAAAAGGGAAATGCAAAAACAATCGCTTTTTTATTCAAATATTGCCCCAGCACTTTTAACGGCTGATTTTGAGAAGTTTGATATTAATTATTACTCGGATAAAGCGGATGAACATGGAAATGTGCCGAGAGAAGAAATAAAATATATTCTTTCAAAATGTGAAGAGTTCATAGACGGATTTGGAAAAAAAGAACTGAAAAATCTATTCTTTTTTGGAAGTACGGGACTTGGAAAGACATTTTTATCAGCAGCTATTGCAAAAAAAATGCTGGAAAAAGGCTTTTCGGTTGTATATTACAGTGCCAGACAGCTTCTTTCAATGATGACGGATTATGAATTTGGAAAAGCTCCCGAAAAAAAAGAAGCATGCGAAAGTATTTTTGAAGCAGACCTGCTTATAATTGACGATTTGGGCTCGGAGCAACAAACAGCCGTTTCAGCATCTACGCTGTTTGATATAATTAATACAAGAGCACTCAATGGCAGAAAAATGATAATCAATACAAATCTTGCTGCAAAAGACTTGCATCAGCTATATTCTGACCGGATTTTTTCAAGACTTATGGAATTTGAAAGATTAAAATTTATTGGTGAAGATGTAAGATTTATAAAAAACAGTTGATAGAGAAAAACAGACCGCACTGCGGTCGGTTTTTTCTGTAGTATGAAGGGGTTTTACCCGTAAATGATTTAAATTGTTTTGTAAAATATGCCGGACTTACAAAACAAAGCCTGTCAGCAATTTCGTTTATGGTGAGATTGTCATATTTTAATAACATTTGAATAGTTGTAATCATACAGATTTTAAAATTTTATTGGGTTCACACAACTTCACCTCGTTGTGATTATATTACACCAATTATTATCTGTCAATAAAAAGTTTCGAAAAGTTATATTATCATTGATTTATATTGCATGACGGTGTCTTTATGATAATATTGATGACAAAATAAAAAACTTGACATATAAAGTTGAAAATGGTTATACTGTTATAGAGCAAACTGTAGTCGTGATAGTTTGCTTATGTACCGTGATGAATATGGTTATGAGCGTCAGTTTAGGCTTATGAAAATATAAAAAGTCCGGTGATTACTTTAAAAAAATTAAAGGAGCGAGATAAATGATAGTTACACTTAAAAATAATATGTTTTCAGCACAGATTGACAGTTACGGTGCACAGCTTATCTCAATGAAGGATAATGCGGGCACAGAATATATCTGGCAGAGAAAAGAACCTTACTGGAGCGAATGTGCACCCATTTTATTCCCGATTGTTGGCAGACCACTTAATGGTGTTATTACAATTGATGGTAAGGACTATGAAATGGGTACTCACGGTTTCGCAAGACATTCTGAATTTGAGGTTTTAACACAGACTGATGATGTTGCTGTTTTCATGATTAAAACCACGGAAGAAAATTATAAAAATTATCCATATTATTTTGAACTTTACATCACATATTCATTAGATGATGAGGGCATTAATACTGAAATGAAAGTTGTTAATGCTGACAAAAAAGAAATCTTTTTTGGTATTGGTGGACACCCAGCTATCTGCTGGCCTATCTATGAGGGAGACACATTTGACGATTATGTAATAGACTTTGGTGCAGATTATGACATTACTGCTCTGACCAGTGACGATGATGTATTTATCTTGCCTGATTCGGCATATAAATTAAAATTGGAAAATGGCGTACTCCCTGTTAAAAGAGAACTTTTTAATTCTGATGCAGTTGTTATTGAAAGAGCACCCTTTAACAGCCTTAAATTTATTAACAAAAAAGGAAAGGGCATTAGATTTGAATTTGAAAACTTTAAAAGCTTTGCAATGTGGACAATGACTCATCCGGACGGAGCACCTTATCTTTGCTTTGAACCATGGAATTCTATGGGGAAAAGAATGGGTGAAAATTCAAACCTCAAAGAAAAAATGGATATTGTAAAGCTTGCAAAGGAAAAAGAATTTGTTTGTTCGTACAAAATTTCTCCGATAAACTAAAATTAAAAGCACCCCAAAAGGGTGCTTTTTTAATATTTAAAAAGAAATTTCAAAAAAAGCTTGATTTTATAATTTTGTTGTGTTATAATACTATCTGTTGCATATGAATGCGCTGTTAGCTCAGCTGGATAGAGTGTTTGGCTACGAACCAAAAGGTCAGGGGTTCGAATCCCTTACAGCGCGCCAATAAAAAAGGACATCTTTTGATGTCCTTTTTTAATATAGATATTGACAAATATGTTTATTTTCAGCTAAAATAAAAGTAATAAAAATATTTATAGAAAGAGGGATAACCATGAGAGAGATTGAAGCGAATGTTATAACAGATAAGATTTCAGAAATGTGTATAAGTGCAAACTGCAACCTGAATTGTGATATTTTAAATGCAGTAAAAGCCGGTATTAACAATGAAACTGCAGCTACTGCAGTCGATATTCTTGAATCTATTGTAAAAAATGCTGAGATTGCCGGAGAAAAGCAGGTTCCAATATGTCAGGATACAGGTATGGCGATTTTTTTTGTTGAGGTTGGTCAGGATGTTCATATTAACGGAAACCTCACAGATGCTATAAACCTTGGTGTAAAAAAAGGGTATGAGGAAGGTTTTCTCAGAAAGTCGGTTGTAAAAGACCCGATAAGACGAGGTAATACAGGAGACAATACCCCTGCAGTTATACATTATGACATAGTTCCGGGCGATAAAATTAAAATAATCTTTATGCCAAAAGGATTTGGCAGTGAAAATATGAGCCGGCTTAAAATGTTAAAACCCTCTGAGGGTGCAGAGGGCGTAATTGATTTTGTTGTTGAAACAGTAAAACTTGCGAGTTCAAACCCATGTCCACCGGTGGTTGTGGGAGTTGGTATTGGTGGAAGTATGGAAAAGGCAGCACTTTTATCAAAGCTTGCACTTTCAAGACCAGTTGACTCTGTAAATGAAGATGAATATTACGCTGAAATGGAAAAGCTTTTGCTTGAAAAAATAAACCTTACCGGAGTTGGACCTCAGGGACTTGGTGGAAAAACAACTGCACTTGGTGTTAATATAGAAACTTATCCCACTCACATTGCCGGACTTCCGGTTGCAGTTAATATAAGCTGCCATGTGACGCGTCACGCAGAGACTATTATTTAACGGATAATATTTGCATAATTATCAGGAATATCACCAACAAGGACAAGCTGAACAACCGGTATTGTATTTGAAATACTGACCCTGCTTTGATATGCAGACAAGGAATATAAAATGTCCGTTTCTATGATTAAATTTACTGAAAACTGCGTTTGATTTATGCCTGCTGATTTAAATGAATCTTCAAAACGGACCTGTACATTCGATACCGGTGCAATTCTATATGATATTTTAGGGCCGACGTTCAGCAGAATGGGGAGTCCTAAAACATTTCCGATTGGAATTTTGACCTTAATTCCGTCTGACGTTGAAAGTCCCTGTAAAATTGCGGTAGACATTTCTGTTTGGAGTATATTAATTTTTTCGATATCGGTGTTTATTGCAGATATATTACCGGCAGGGGATTTATCTTTGACTAAGATATTGCTGTAAAGCTCGCTGTTTTCACTTAAAAACTGATTAGCAATTTTGGTTACCAGTTTTGTAGTGCTGCGTGTTGCCTGTGCTCGGGCAATTTCATTTGCCGCAACAAAAAAACGACAAACCAAAAATATAGATACAGCGGTGATTAATATTATAGTAATGATAAGTTTTAGCTTTCTATTTTTTCGGAGCATAAGTATATTACACCACCTTATATACATTATACTCATATTCCGGATGGCTGTGATTAATTCATAAAGTTTGCTATAAGGACATAAACAGAGCTGAGAAGAATGCTTCCTGCCACCATTACGGCAAGAACGGAAGCTATAATTTGTTTTGTGCGCTGCTTCAATTAAATCACCTCATTTTAAGTATATATCAATAGATGTTTTTTTTCAAGAGGAATTTTGAAATGAATTTTGTGAAAATACCCAACAATCCTATAAATTCATCTGCAGTGCTGATTGCAAAAAATGTACCCATGCAGGTTGCTGAAAAATTGGAAAAACTTAATATAACTCCGCTGTTTGGTGATACGATACAATATGATGTTGAAGCGGTAAGTTTTCATATTGATACTCAGATTATTCATGTGGGAAATGACCGGTTTGTTGTGTCACCATATGTTTATGAACATTATAAAAAGGTTTTACCGGGAGCTAAACTTATTATTGGAGCAAGTAATTCCTGCGGTACTTATCCTGCCGATGCGGCATATAATGTAGCGAGCCTGGGGAAGTATGTAATACATAATTTTAAATATACCGATAAGGTTGTTTTATCTGAAATAAAGGGAGAAAAAATTCAGGTAGCACAAGGATACAGCAAATGTTCAATTTGTATTGTAGATGAAAATTCGGTTATAACAGAGGATAAAGGTATAGCACGAACACTTAAAAGAAATAATATAGATGTTCTTGAAATTTCTGCGGGTGATGTGCTTTTACGTGGTATGGATTATGGCTTTCTGGGAGGAGCGTCCGGAAAGCTTTCAAAAAATATTCTTGCCTTTGCAGGAGATATTAAAACTCACAGAGATTACGCTAAGATACGAGATTTTTGTTTAATCAGGAATGTTGAGCCGCTGAGTCTTTGTGATGGGAAACTTATTGATATCGGGTCAATCATTCCTGTGCTTGAAAAGGAGTGAACCGCTTGAGAATTGTTGTTGACACTTCTCATGATATCACACATTTATTTAAAATTCTTTCTGAGAACATCAAAAAGAATAATATAAAAGCAGACTGTTTGCTGGAGAATTACATTATAATTTCAGGCAATGGTGTTAAACTGAAAAACATCGTCGCACAGACGGTTGCCGGATATATAATTGATAATTATGAAAGAAAAATGTTATATGATATTATTCGGGATTTTGAGCTGTTAAAAACAGAAACGGAAGAAATAACCGCGTGCATTGTAAATGATAAAGAACTTATTAGCTCGCGGCTGAAAATGCTTTCAGATGAAATTATGCCGAGTATTTCGTCCGGGAGAGTTAATATAGATGGCCTGCTAAGTTTCAGGCTTGAAAATTATAAAAATGAACTTCGGTTTACTACTGAATATTTAATTGATGAGCTGATGGCGAAAAAATCATACGATGAATTTATTGGACTTATGAAGTATTTTACAGAAATTCAGTCGCCCGTTACTGATACCGTTATTCTAACTGAGTCATCAGGTGAATATGTACTGACTGACTTATCGGGAAATCCGGTTATGCTGAAATTTGATGAAGAATTTGCGGGCGAGCTTGCCCCGCTTGGATTAAGCCACGAAGACCTTTTGATAAGTAATCTTATGGCGGCAATGCCAAGGAAAATTGTTTTTAATAATGTAAATGAAGATAAGCCTATAATTAATACAATAAACCGTATTTTTGAAGGCAGAATAACACATTGAAAGGTAAATTAATTTATGCGAATGAGAAGAAAAAAACACCGTGAGGAAAGGATGGAAATCTGCTCGTCGGTAATGATACAGGAGCCTTTTCCAAAAGGTGAAATAAAAAAGGTTTTCGGCAACGAAAACCCTATACATATAGAAATAGGCTGTGGTAAAGGTGGGTTTATTACAGAACTTGCCTGTACAAATCCTGATGTAAACTACATTGCAGTTGAAAAAAACGGTGATGTTCTGGTACTTGCAATGGAAAAGGCAATGGCAAAGGGACTTAAAAATGTTAGGTTTATTTTTGGTGATGCAACTCATCTGGAAGATATTGTTGCACCTGGAGAAATAAATCGGATTTACATAAACTTTTGTGACCCATGGCACAAATCGGGGTATGCAAAAAGAAGGCTTACACATCGCAATTATCTTGCGATTTATAAAAAACTTCTTGAGCCGACGGGTGGTGAGGTTTTTTTTAAAACGGATAACAGAAAGCTTTTTGAGTTTTCTCTTAACGAATGTGCAGATACAGGACTGAAGATGAGAAACATTACCCTAGATTTACATAACAGCGGTTATGAGGGCAACATAATGACTGAATATGAAAAATTGTTTTCCGAACAGGGAATGCCAATTTACAGACTTGAAATTCAATATTAAAAAGACGGGTAAGTGCCCGTCTTTAGTTTTATTTATAATTCTTTTCAACAAATTCGATGATAGGTGTTGGATCGTCAAGACCGTGAGGGTGGTGACCGCACATTGATTTTCCGATAACTTTGAGTGTGCCGCCGTGTTCTTTATAATAATTCTCAAGAACTTTTCCATTTTCCTCGTATAAAACAACAACATCTGCATTTCCGTATAGCATAATAATGGGAATATTGTTTTCAATAAGTGGAGCCATATTGTCAATGGGGCTCTTGCGGAAATTTACAATTGTAGATTTATTTACGCCATATGCATCTACAAGTTCACGCCAGAAGGCTGCACTTGTATCTCTTGAAAGTTCGCCCAGACCTGCCAGACTTAAAATGTTAAGTACCGGTGCATCAAGATACATAACGGCAACGAGCTCGGGGTGAAGCTCTGCAAGCTTTGCCGCTTGCAGACCGCCACAGCTCATACCCTCTGCAATAATTCTTTCGGATGCATTAAGCTCTTTTGCACAATATTTTATGAAATCTGCCATAATTTCTGTTTCGACATCGGGAGCCCAACGATTGCGATGGTATATGTGTATAAGATAGTATCCGCGGTCGAGCATTGCTTCATCAAAACCGGGGAATGCATCAAGGTATTCTGTTTTTAATAGCATTTTGCCGTTTGGTTCGCGGCTTGGATAAATAATAACCGCTTTTCTTTCGGCAAAATAAAATTCCTTCTTTTTGTATTTGTCAAACATAAATATGTCTCCGTAGTTTTAATATAAATTCATTTTATCACTATGGATTTTTTTTGTCAATAAAAGTATGAAATTATCTGTTGTTTTTGACGTGGTTGTAATTGCTATAAACAAAAAAAGTCCGCTACGCACGGACTTTTTTTGTTTATAGCAGTTTATGGATATGACTTTTTTCACCAAGTTCTTCTTCGATGCGAAGAAGTCTGTTGTATTTTGCGGTTCTTTCACTTCGGGATGGGGCACCTGTTTTAATTTGCCCTGCACCGAGAGCAACTGCAAGGTCAGCAATGGTGGTGTCTTCCGTTTCGCCACTTCGATGGGAGATGATGGCGTTATAGCCATGTCGGTGAGCAACATCCACTGCCTCAAGAGTTTCTGTCAGAGTGCCGATTTGATTAACCTTAATTAGTATTGCATTAGCGCAACCTATCTCAATACCTGTTCTTAGTCTTGCTGTGTTTGTAACAAATAAATCATCGCCCACAAGCTGTAGCTTACCGCCAAGCTTTTTTGTCAGTAGCTTCCATCCGTCAAAATCTTCCTCGGCAAGACCGTCTTCGATTGAATAAATTGGATATTTGTCGGCAAGTGTGGCAAGATATTCAACCATTTCTTCGGCTGTTTTGAATTCTCCTGTTTTCCAGAACATATAACCCTGTTTGCCGGCTTTTAATGCCTCATCATACATTTCTGTTGCTGCAACATCAAGAGCTATTTTAAAATCCTCACCGGGTGTGTAGCCTGCCTCTGTTATTGCCTGAAGAATAAGCTCGATAGCTTCCTCGTCCGATTTTAAGTTTGGTGCAAATCCACCTTCATCGCCGACAGAGGTAGAGTATCCGCTTTTCTTTAAAACGGATTTTAATTTATAAAACACCTCACAACTCATTCTCATACATTCAGCAAAAGAAAGTGCACCAACCGGCATTATCATAAATTCCTGGACACTTAAGGAGTTGTCGGCATGTTTACCACCGTTTAAAATGTTCATCATAGGCATAGGAAGCAGGCGTGCATTTACACCGCCAATATAATTATACAGACTTGTGCCAAGTGAAAGAGCGGCAGCTCGTGCACATGCGAGAGAAACTCCCAAAATAGCGTTTGCGCCAAGATTTGATTTATTGCCTGTTTTATCAAGCGATATCATTGCTCTGTCAATCAAGCATTGGTCAAGTACATTCATGCCGATTATTTCAGGAGATATAATTTTATTTACATTATCAACAGCCCTTTGTACGCCTTTTCCATCAAAACGCTTATCTCCGTCGCGAAGCTCGTGAGCCTCATACTGACCGGTTGATGCCCCCGAAGGCACTGATGCGCGTCCAATAGCTCCGCAATCGGTGCATACATCTACTTCTACAGTAGGAAAACCTCTTGAATCAATGATTTCACGAGCGTAAACGCCTGTAATTTTAATATGTTTATGCATAAAAAATACTCCTTTCGTATTTATACAAAAGGAGTATTCCCAAATTTTTAATTTTTAGTCAATAAGGCTTTTTCCTGTCATTTCATCAGGCTGGTCTATGCCTAAAAGCTCAAGCATTGTTGGTGCAATGTCAGCAAGTCTGCCTTCGTGGAGGTTAACATCTTTGCCTATAACAACAAAAGGAACTTTGTTAGTTGTGTGGGCGGTGAAAGGACCGCCATCCTCGTCAACCATGCAGTCAGCATTGCCGTGGTCGGCTGTAATAATAACCGTTCCGCCAAGGGCTGTAATTTTGTCAATAATTTTCTTTGAACATTCATCTACTGTTTCAACAGCTTTAACTGCAGCTTCCATAAATCCGGTGTGACCTACCATGTCACAGTTTGCAAAGTTCAAGATAATTACATCATAAAGGTCAGAGTCGATTCTCTTTATAGCCTCTTCTGTTACTTCATAGGCACTCATTTCGGGTTTTAGGTCATATGTTGCAACTTTAGGAGAGGGGATAAGTGCTCTGTCCTCACGGTCATAGACCTTTTCTTCACCGCCGTTAAAGAAGAATGTTACATGCGCATATTTTTCGGTTTCGGCAATCCTAAGCTGTGAAAGTCCGTTTTTGCTTAGGATTTCACCAAGTGTGTTTGTAAGACTTTCGGGTTTGAAAGCAATTTCAACATTCGGCATTGTTGCATCATACTGAGTCATACAAACATAGTTGATTTTACTGAATTTTTCACGAGCAAAGCCGTCAAATTCAGAATCAACAAAGCATCTTGTGATTTCACGCGCTCTGTCAGGACGGAAGTTGAAGAAAATAAAACTGTCACCTTCATCAACAGTTGCATTTTTGCAAACAACAGTAGGAATAACAAATTCGTCGTAAATTTCTTTTTCGTAAGAATCAAGAACTGCACCGAGCGCGGAATCTTTTTCTTCACCTCTGCCAAGGGCAATGGCGTTATATGCCAGACTTACTCTGTCCCATCTCTGGTCACGGTCCATTGCATAATATCTGCCCATAACGGTAGCTATTTTACCAACGCCAATTTCAGCCATCTTTTCTTCAAGCTGTTTTACATACATATCGCCTGAATTGGGAGGAACATCACGACCATCTAAAAGGGCATGAACATAAACTTCGGTAAGACCAAGCTTTTTAGCCATTTCTAAAAGTGCGTAAAGGTGTGTGTTATGACTGTGAACGCCACCATCTGAAAGTAAACCTGCAAGGTGGAGCTTTGTACCGCTTTTTACACAGCTTTCCATAGCAGATTTAAGTACGGCGTTCTCAAAGAAATCACCATCGGTGATGGATTTTGTAATTCTTGTGAGTTCCTGATAAACAATTCTGCCGGCACCGATGTTTGTGTGACCAACTTCGGAGTTGCCCATCTGACCGTCAGGCAGACCTACATCCATTCCGCTTGCACTTACAAGTGTGTTAGGATAATTTGCAAGATAATTATCCATATTGGGAGTAACTGCTCTATAAATAGCGTTGTTTTCTTTCGGGGGAGCAATGCCGTACCCGTCAAGAATCATTAGACATAAAGGTTTTTTCATTTTAGATTGTCCTTTCAAGTTAAAAGGGCGAGTAAATCGCCCTTTGTATTTTATTTATTAGCAGCTTCAACGATGGGAGCGAATTTTTCTGCTACAAGTGAAGCACCACCGATAAGACCGCCATCAATATCTTCTTTTGCAAGAAGTTCAGCAGCATTGGAATCATTCATGCTGCCGCCGTACTGGATGATGAAATCCTGTGCACAGTGAGGACAGTAGAGGTCGCCGAGAATGTCTCTAATGCCTTTGCAAACCTCCTGAGCCTGGTCGGCTGTAGCGGTTTTGCCTGTACCGATAGCCCAGATTGGTTCGTATGCAATGATAACCTTTTTAGCATCTTCAGCATCAATGCCTGCAAATGCTTTTTTAATCTGAATAGCAATCAGGTCCATTGTAATGCCTGCTTCTCTTTCCTCTAAACTTTCACCAACACAAACGATTGGGAGAAGTCCTTTTTCAAGAGCTTTTTTAGTTTTAAGGTTAACAGTTTCGTCTGTTTCTGCAAAATACTGGCGTCTTTCGGAATGGCCGATGATAACATATTCAACACCAATATCCTTAAGCATATCAGCACTTACTTCGCCTGTGAATGCGCCCTTATCTTCGAAATGAAGATTTTCAGCACCGATTTTTACATGTGTGCCTGTAGCAGCTTTAACTGCTTCAGTAAGACAAACATAAGGTGTGCAGCAAACAACGGTGCATGTCGCACCTTTTGTAGCAGCTTCAACTTCCTTGATAAAACCAAATGTTTCAGAGGGAAGTTTATTCATTTTCCAATTACCTGCAATAACTTTTGTTCTCATAATATATTAGTGATTCCTTTCCTGTGATTAATGAATAAAAAGAGATTACAAAACAATTCTTGCGCAAGCAAGGTTCCGGCTTTTCCCGATCTCAATCTGTGATTGCGTAAGCGGAGCAGATTCTTACTTTTCCTGAAGACAAGCAATTCCGGGAAGTTCAAGTCCTTCAAGGAATTCAAGTGATGCGCCGCCACCTGTGGAAATGTGGCTCATTTTATCGCCAAGACCGAGAACTTCAACTGCAGCTGCAGAGTCACCACCACCGATTACTGTGATAGCGTCTGTTTCTGCACAAGCATTAGCGATTGCAGTTGTACCTGCGGCAAAGTTGGACATTTCAAATACGCCCATAGGTCCGTTCCAAACAATTGTTTTAGCTTCTTTTACAGCCGCGCTGAAAAGTTCAACTGTTTTAGGACCAATATCAAGACCCATCCAGCCGTCAGGAATTTTGTTTTCATCTACTAAATCTCTGTTTGCGTCATTATCGTATTTATCTGCTATAACTGTATCAACAGGGAGAAGAAGTTTAACTCCTTTTTCTTTAGCTTTTTCGATGATTTCGAGGCAGTATCCGAGTCTTTCTTCGTCACAGAGGGAGTTACCGATGCTGCCGCCCTGAGCTTTTGTGAATGTGTAAGCCATACCGCCGCCGATGATGAGGCTATCAACTTTATCAAGCAGAGAGTTGATAACACCGATTTTGTCTTTAACTTTCGCACCGCCGAGGATAGCGAGGAAAGGTCTTTCGGGGTTAGCTACCGCACTGCCGAGGAATTTGATTTCCTTCTGAATGAGGTAACCAGAAACTGCAGGGAGATAATCTGCAACACCTGCTGTTGAAGCGTGAGCTCTGTGTGCTGTACCGAAAGCGTCATTTACAAAGATTTCAGCAAAGTCAGCAAGTGCTTTTGCAAAAGCAGGGTCGTTCTTTTCTTCTTCTGCGTGGAAACGAACATTTTCAAGAAGGCATACATCGCCGTCTTTTAAAGCGGCAACTGCAGCTTTTGCGCTATCGCCAATAACATCTTCAGCCATCACAACATCTTTGCCGAGGTGTTCGGAAAGTCTTTTTGCAACGGGAGCAAGAGAATATTTCATATTGAATTCGCCCTTGGGTCTGCCCATGTGTGAGCAAAGTATAACTTTTGCACCATTTTCAACCAGATATTTTATCGTGGGAAGAGCACCAACAATTCTGTTTTCGTCAACAATGTTTTTATTTTCATCAAGAGGTACATTAAAGTCACATCTTACGAGGACTTTTTTTCCAGCAACGGAAATGTCTTCAATAGTTTTTTTGTTTAACATATTTTTCCACTCCTATTTTTTATTTTTGTTATTATTTTACATCAAATTCTTATAATTTGCAAGTCTAAATATATAATTTATAATATTTTACAAAATTTATCCAACAAAATATAAATTGTATGTTATTTTTGCCTAATTTATTATTTTTATTGAAAAAAAGATTGATTTGTGATAAAATGAGTTTGCAGAGCAAACTCAATGAATTGCCTGACGGCGTGAATTGAAATCTGCGGTTTCATGAATTTAGCCTTGCGGCTCATGAATTGCACTTCATGCATTATAAAGGCAATTCAATTCATGTTGCGTTAGCAACAATTCATGGCTTTAGCCAATTCATGACAACGGTAGTTGTCAATTCATAAAATGGACAAAAGATATGATGTAGATGGAACTATTGAAAACTGCTGTAAAACAGCCGCTTATTATAAATCAGCTTCAATTTTCTGTAACAGAGGCAGGTATGGTAACTTCGGGAAATCCGTTTCAATATGGATTTTTTAAGGGCACTTTCTTAGATAATGATGAATTTCCTGAACTTAATGAAAAACTTGCAGAAATCGGAGAAAAGCATGGTCTTACCAAAACAGGAGTTGCAGCAGCGCAGGTCATACGCCTCCGTGATAACAGCCTAAATTGCCAAAATGTGAAAAGTTTGAGAAAAATATCTTCGATGATTGAGAGTTTTAGAGAGGTAATCAAATATGGAAAGTTTTAATTTGTCATTTAATGCTATTGCACCAATTTTTATTCTGATGCTTTTAGGTTATTATCTTAAAAGAATCAAAGTGGTGGACAAACGAGGGTTTGGTGCCATAAATAAATTGGTATTCAAGGTTTTTTTGCCTGTTCTTTTGTTTTACAATATATACAAAACGGATGTTGGAAATGTTTTTGATGTTAAACTTGTCGTATTTACGATAGTTTGCGTTATTTTTGTTTTTGTGGCAGGCTATTTTGCAGCACTTGTATTTACAAAGAATAATGCAAAAAGAGGAGTTATGCTGCAAGGTTTTTTTAGGTCCAATTTTGCGATATTGGGAGTGCCTCTTGTGGGTTATATTTGCGGCGATAATTCTGGCGGATTGGCATCTATGATGGTTGCGGTGGTTATCCCGGTATTTAACACCCTTGCGGTGATAGCTCTCGAAAGATTTAGGGGAGGGAGCAGTAAGCTGAATTTGCTGCGGTTGATAAAAGGAATAATTACAAATCCGCTCATTATTGGATGTCTGACGGGACTTGTATTTTTCCTGATTGATATAAAATTGCCTGCAATACTTGAAAAATCGGTAAAAGATATTTCGTCAATAGCAACCCCGTTGTCGATAATTGCTCTTGGCTCGGAATTTGAATTTTCAGCGGTTAAAGAAAGTGTTAAAGAACTTGTTATAACAGTAAGCGCACGACTTGTATTCGTACCCATGATTATACTGCTGGCAGCTGTCTTGAACGGTTTTTCAGGAGAAGCACTTGCTTGCATACTTGTTACTTTTGGCTCTCCGGTAGCAGTATCGTCTTTTGCTATGGCGCAACAAATGGATGGAGATGAGCAGCTTGCGGCACAGCTTGTTGTTATGTCGTCAGCATTTTGTCTTATTACATTGTTTGGATGGATTTTTTTGCTTAGCTATCTTAATTTGTTTTAAAAAACAGCAGGAAGGTTATTTGTTAACCGTCCTGCTGTTTCCGTTTAAAAGAATTTGTTTTAAAATTTCCTGTGGATTATTACTTAAGTTTAAAAAACTTATGTCAAAAGACTGCAAAAAAATCACTCCTCTTTTAAGCATATGCTGAAAAGAGGAGTTTTATGATTAACCGTTAATAATTTTATGATATACTTTTTTACCTTTTTTAATTACATATTCAGATGCGTCGGCAAAAGTGAAGTCAATATCAACCTTTTCGCTGTCAACCGAAACGCCCCCCTGCTGAATGAGGCGTCTTGCCTCGGATTTGGATGGGCAGAGTTTTGAAGCTACGAGGACGTCCATAATGTTCATACCATTTGCAGCAAGTGTTGTTGATGGCATATCGACGGGAGCTGCACCTGCGGAGAAGAGTTTTGTCGCTGTTTCCTGTGCGGAAAGAGCATTTTCTTCGCCATGCACAAGCTTTGTAACCTCAAAAGCAAGGCGTTTTTTAGCTTCATTAAGCTGAGCACCTTCCCATTTTTCCATTTCTTCAATTTCTTTAAGGTCCACAAATGTAAGAAGTTTTAAGAAACGGCATACATCAGCATCATCAACATTTCTCCAGTACTGATAAAAATCGTAAGGAGAAACCTTTTCGGGGTCAAGCCACAGAGCTCCTTTTGCTGTTTTGCCCATCTTTTTACCCTCGCTGTTTGTAAGCAGAGTGAATGTCATGCCGTAAACCTGCTGACCTTTTTTGCGGCGTACAAGGTCAATGCCGCCAAGGATGTTACTCCACTGGTCATCACCGCCGAGTTCAATTTTACAGCCGTATTTTTCGTGAAGCATCAGGAAATCGTAACTCTGCATGAGCATATAGTTGAATTCCAGGAAGGAAAGACCTTTTTCAAGTCTTGTCTGGAAACATTTTGCCCTGAGCATTTCATTAACCGAGAAGCAACAACCGATATCTCGGAGAAACTCAACATAATTGAGTTTTAAAAGCCAATCGGCGTTGTTGACCATAATAGCCTTGTCATCCGAAAAGTCAATAACAGACGAAAGCTGTTTTTTGAAACATTCGCAGTTGTGTTGAATTGTTTCGGGCGTCATCATCTGACGCATATCTGTTCTGCCTGACGGGTCGCCTACCATACCCGTACCGCCACCTACAAGCGCAATGGGGGTGTGACCAGCATTCTGCATATGACGCATTACAACCATCTGCAGAAAATGACCTACATGGAGACTGTCTGCTGTCGGGTCAAAGCCTATATAAAATTTTACTTTTTCTTTTCCAAGCAATTCACGGATTTCATCCTCGTGAGTTGTCTGCGCAATAAGACCACGCGCTTTTAAGGTATCAAATACATTTTCCATATACGTTCTCCTTAGTATTAATATACTTATTTTGTTATTTTATCATATAAATCAACAAAATTCAAGAGTTTATTGAATTATTTGGGGAAATGGATTGATAGTGTGGGGGATGAGCGCTAAATTAAAGGTAATTTTAGCTGACAACTGGACATAAAACCCGGGGGCGATTTTTTAAGAAGATTAAAAATGTTGACATGTTATGATTATGAATGTTATGCAAACAATATGTTGCACAAAATGTTGATGCAGGAAATATAAAACGAGTTAAAGAAGCAGTTGGTAAAGCGACAATTATTACAGTAATTTTCGGATCGACACTTGGTTCGATTTCGGCAATATTCTCAGGGCAGTTGTTATCAATAATGTCCACAACTCCTGAGGTAACTATGTATTCACAACAGAAAATGATAATTGTTTCAAGTACATATTTTATTTGTGGTATAAATGAAGTTTTGAACGGTTCGCTCAGGGGTCTTAACAGACCAATTATTCCGACCATTTCAACACTTATTTTTATGTGTCTGCTCAGATTTGTGTGGGTTTACTTTATATTCACGCTTTGTCCAAATCTTACATTTCTTTATCTTGTATGGCCGATAGGATGGATTTGTTGTATCATAAAGACACTTTTATTCTATTTCCCGACACTGAGGAAATTACAGAGAAATAAAACCATAATTACGGAATTAAACTAAAGAAAAAAGGGCTTGTTCGTTTGAACAAGCCCTTTAATTATAATTATTATTTTTTGTAACTGAACATCTGAGTTGTATAAAAACCATATTCCGAATCTTTGTCATAGCTAATTCCCACACCGGAGTAAGTAGCTTTTTCGTGAAGAAGGTTTGAACGATGATCGGATGAGTTAAGCCATGAATCAAAAGTGTTTATAGGTGAATATTCGCCACCTGCAATACTTTCGGTGCAAGCGTAATATTTACCTTTTGCATTGTCGTATCTGTCCCAGGGAGTTTCGTTTTTGAGGTTTGTATGATTAAAATAATCATTGTCAGCCATATCCTGAGAATGGGCACGGCTCACCTTCGTTGCTGTTTCATCTTCAGTAAGAATGCTGAGTTTGTTTTTCAGGCGGAAAGCATTAGTTATATCTGATACCTCAAGTTCTGCCGCTTTGCCTGCAGAAGAAATGTTTTCTTTTAAAAATTTGTCCGAGCCGTAGGAAGCACCTACCCATACACCGTAGACAGTATTGCCGTTTAAAGTATCAATGTAAACACGGCAGCTGGGAGAGGATATTTCCTCGGAAATAATATCACCATATTTGATACCACCATCATATGTGAAATCCGTAAAAGCGGTATAAATACTTATTACCTTTCCGTCAAGAACACCAATCATCATAAATTTTGAATAATCACTGTTGTAAACATACCAATCAAATCGGTCGGTACCTGAGTCAATTCTGTCAGGCTGGCCAAAAATGGAAGTAACACCAGAAACCGAATCGCCGACAGTGATTTTATTTTCGCCGATTGTCAGATAATGGCGCTGGGTTACAATTTCAACAATACGCTGGTTATGGTCCCACATTACTGCTGCGTCAAGCGCCTCGGCAAGATATCTTACAGGAATAAGGATGCGGCTGTCAACATTTGTAACGGCGGTATCCATAGGAATTCTAATGTCGTTAATATACAAGTTGGGGTCATTCTGGGTCATTTTCACAACCCTGTCATCGTAGGTTACAGTAGCTGTTTTTACAGAATCGTCCCAGGTTACTTCAGCCCCGAGAACCTCAGCCGTTTTGCGGATAGGTACCATTGTACGGTCAGAAATGATGAGAGGTTTAACATCAAAAACAACCGTTGTGCCGTCAACACGAACCTCAATATCAGCAGGTGCAGCAAAAACATTTACGGTAGAAAGCAAAACAACTAAAGTGAGTAAAAATGTAAAAACTTTTTTCATATGAAAATCCATAACCTTTCCGCCGCATAATGCGACAATTTTCTATATTTTATTTTATCATTAAGCGACGGTGGTGTCAATAGATATTTTTGCCTGATTTCTCTATAAGTATTTAAAGTCTGTCAATACATACTTTTCCTGCGGAGGCGGATGCATGAATGACATATCTGCCACCCATAGACAGCATTACATGTCCGGGAGAGTATATAATATCAGCAGGTTTGGCGAGGTGAATATTTTCGGCCGGATAAGCGGAAACAGGAAAAGTAACCTTTGCCTGTTCGCTACTTTGTCGAGGCAGAGTTATGCCACAACATGCAAAGGAGTACATAATCAGTGAAGAACAGTCAAGTCCTCCTGATTTTTCGCCCCAATCGTAGGGTGTGTCAAGAAATTTAACTGCCTGTGACAGAATTGTGTTTCGTGAAAAGGGCAGATAACCCAAATGGCATCCCTCTTTTGGGGGAGAGCTTTTAAAAGTGAGTATGCCTTCTTCAGTATCAGGAATTTTAAGCAGATCATCAACGAGAGGTATTTTACAGGACATAAAATAATCAGTTCCGCAAAGATTTACCGTTGGGTTTGTTACTATACAAAAAGTTTCTGGAAAAGAAAGTGCCCTAGCCTGGTTGTGGGATATAATTGCCACACACGTTTCATCCACCCACCCGGAAGCAACTGATGATTTAATATAAAGATATTTTTCCCATTTATTTAAAACTTTAACTATGGAAAATGGCAAAAGAGCGGATTCCTGATTTAAATCAAAACCGTCCGAATCAAAGTTTGATATGTTTCCGTGTTTTCGCCGTATATTACATCTTTTTGTAACGAGCCCCAAAATGGAGTCTTTATCAGAAAATAAAAAATTTTTCAAGTTTAAATTCCTCCCCAAAAAAGCCGCCGGAGAGAAATTCCCGGCGGCTTGGGTCACTCTGCTGATTTATTTATTAGATCAGCAAGGATGACAGCGGTCATCATCATAATCGTTCCTCGGCGGATAGAATTCGTCGAACGGAAATTGAATTTTGTCAAAAAGTGTGCAGGGGTCATCGTCTGAGGTGTCAACACAGTCTTTCTGTGGCAGACAGTAATCATAATAGGGGATAAGAAGTTGGATGCTTCTTTGTAATCTTGTGATTACAAAAAGACCGATCGTAACGTAAATACGCTGCGTTTCATTGGAGGTGCAAATGTTACCGCCGATGCATTTACAAATACATTCGGGAATGTCTGAAACTGAAATAGAAACATCGCTGTCGTCGTTGTTGTCGCAGCAACAATGGTCATTGTCGCATTTTACCTCAACAATTTTTGCACTTAAAGCAATTGGGTCAACTGTTTCCACAACAGCCTTTGGAAGATTGGTTTTTCTGGGTTCGAAAGTATCATTATCGCCGGGAACATAATTTGAGGTGAATACATACGCGCTTCCCTCTGAACCGAAAAGTATTACCTTTTTGGTGTAGGTTGCAAGACCGTCTATGTAACTTGATTTACCCAGACAGCTGCCAACCTCCAGAACAACATGAAAATAAAATGAAATGTCCACGCTGAAATATCCTCTGTTAAATGGGAGAGCCTCAACATCCGAGCTTGCCCACAAAATTTCTGCTTTGCGGAATTTTACTGATGTTGCTCGATTGACCAGTGCCTGGTCTGCTTCGCAAAAGTAGACCCTTAAATCCTCAAGACATTCTTTGTCCTTGCAGATATCGTAAACTTTTTCGGTTTGAATACAAACCGAATCTCTTGCGCAGGACTGTGATGAATTTCTTTCTGCGCCCACAATAAAACCTCCTTAAAATTGATTTCCTTTCGGGCTCAGTAATATATTATGCTTGCATTGTGAAAAATGTGTGTAAAGAATATGAAAAAACTCTTCGGATAGCAGTTGGAGGTTGACAAATTATATTATTAGGTGTATAATTTTAACTAATAGTTTTAAATCAAGGAGGCATAGTATATGATTTGTAAAAAATGCGGGGCCGAATATCCGGACACAGAGGCAAAATGCCCGATATGTGACGCTGAAACTGAGATTGAAGAAATAGCTGTAGAGGAAACGGTTGAAGTATCTGAAATAGCTGATGAAACTGTTGTAACAGAGAAAAAATCAAAGAAATCCCTTTGGATTGTACTTGCTGCAGCAGCGGTTATAATTGCTATTGCAGCGACAGTTTTCGGTGTAGCTTCAAATCTTACATTTACAGGTGCGGAAGATGAAAGAGCGTCTGTTTATGTAATTACAAGAAAAGAGAAAAAACGAGTTTATGCAAAAGTCGGTAATAAAGAAGCGTGCCTCGTAAAAACACTTGGTGAAAAAGATTCTTTTGCTGAAAATAAAGAGTTTGTTGTGAAAAACAACAATATATATTTCCTTGATGATGAAGGCGGTCTTTCCATTATGAATATGAAAAACGGAAAGACAAAAGTAATCGGTGACGATTTTAAAGCTGGAACACTTATTGTGTCTGCAAAAGGTAATGCTGTTTTGTATGCGGGCGAAGATGGCATGCTTTATAAGTCCAAAAGGGGCGGAGAAGCAAGAGCTGTTGCTGAAATAGGAAAATCAGAGTTTGACAATTCGCTTCCCAATTATGGTTTTGTTGAAGGAACAAATGATGCGTGGTATGCACCTCTTGAAACGGAAGATGCGGTAGCTGCTACTGTTTATCTTGAAACAGGAGACGCTGTTGCTGAAAAGGCATCTGGAGTATTTCATGTTGGCGACATGAGCGGTAAATACAATGTTGTATATGTAGCTGTAACCAGTGAAGAAACAATTCAGCCTGAACCGGAAGAGCCTGCAGAAGGAGAAGAAGCAAAGATTCCTGAACCGATTATTAAAAGAACATTTGCTCTCATGCTTAATGAAGAAGGTAAAGACCCTGTCGTTTTAAATGATAAATATGTTGATACTGATTCAATTTCAATTCTTCATAAAGAACACAAGGGTGTGCTTTATCTTGCAGATAAAGGCGAGGCCCCTGTGGATGAAGAAACAGGCGAAGTAGTGGGTGTTGCTTCAGGAACACTTTATTTCTATGAATTCGGTGGCGAAAAGATTGCTCTTGAAAAAGAAGTTTCGGTTGCACTTGTTCTTGATGAGTTAAACGGAAGCAACTATTTCCGTGATGCATCTGACAGGGCAGAGGACGAAACAATCGCGTACATGAAAGACAATACCATTGCGCTTATCAGAGATTTAAAGCCGGTTGCTAATCCTAAGGAATTTGAATTCCTTTCTTCCAGCCCCCTGTTCTATCATAACAACACATTTGTGCTTTATAAAACATATAATCCGACACCGGCAAGTGAAATACAGCCTGCGGAAGGCGAAGAAGCAAAAGAACCCGAAAAAGCTCCTGTTAAACTTGTATATTCAAGTCTTGTAGACGGAGCGTGGTCAGATTATACAGTTGTTGCTGAAGAAGTTGTGGATTACTATTACGATGAAGAAAGTGGAAAGATTTATTATATGCTCAGCGAGTCCGAAGACCAGAACAAACGCACGTTATATTGCTATAATGTAGTGTCTGGTGACAAAGTAAAAGTAGCGGATGATGCCCTTGGTTATATGTCGGCGACAGATGGTGGAAAGAGTTTCTATTTCATCAATGCTTATGATTCTGAAACTCAGCTTGCAGCAATCAGTCATTTTAACGGAAGTGAAACAAAGACCATTGCAGAAAAATTAAGCGGTTGTCTGCTTGCAAAAGATGGAACTCCGTACATCGTAATTCCGCACGGTGATGACAGTGATCTTTATGTTGTAGATGGCGAAAAAGTAAATGTTGTTTGTGAAAAAATGACAAATATTCTCTACGCAAGATAATATTATTAAATTACGGCAGGAAAGAAATTAAATTTCTTTCCTGCTTTTTTTGCTATTCTATTGATTTTTGACTGATAATAGTATATAATATATAGGTTAACACATATGAAAAGAGGAAATAGGTTTTGATTAGGAATGATTTAAGAAACATAGCAATTATAGCTCATGTTGACCACGGAAAAACAACCCTTGTTGACGAGCTGTTAAAACAGGGCGGTGCATATCGCCAGAATCAGGTGGTTCAGGAGAGAGTAATGGACTCCAATGCTCTTGAAAGAGAGAGGGGAATTACCATTCTTGCAAAAAACACAGCCGTACACTACAAAGACATAAAAATAAACATTGTAGATACTCCCGGGCACGCCGATTTTGGCGGTGAGGTGGAGCGTGTTTTAAAAATGGTAAGCGGAGTCCTCTTGCTGGTTGACGCAGCGGAAGGACCTATGCCCCAGACAAGATTTGTACTTCAAAGAGCCCTTGAGCTTGGTCACAGAATTATTATAGTCGTAAATAAAATTGATAAGCCTGATGCAAGACTCAGTGAGGTGGAGGATGAAATATTAGAGCTTTTAATGGATCTTGAGGCAAGTGACGAACAGCTTGACAGCCCTATTATTTATTGCTCGGCAAAAGAAGGGAAAGCTACACTTGACCCACACAGCAATAAAAACAACATGGAGGATTTATTTGAAACAATTGTAAACTATATACCTGCACCCGGAGGTGATGACGAGGGAGAACTTCAGGTGTTGGTGTCTTCCATTGACTATAATGAGTATGTGGGCAGAATTGCTATTGGCAGAATTGAAAGAGGAGTTTTGAAAGAAAACTCCGAAATTATGGTGTCCGATTATTATAATACAAAAGAACCCTACAAAAGCAAGGTTGTAAAAATTTATCAGATTGACGGACTTGGCAGAGTTCCGGTTGAGTCTGCAAAAGTGGGTGATATAGTATGTTTTTCGGGTATTGATAATATTACAATTGGCGATACCGTAACATCTGTAAATGCAGTTGAACCGCTGCCTTTTGTAAAAATCAGCGAGCCTACAATTCAGATGACTTTTGCGGTTAACGATAGTCCCTTTGCTGGAAAAGAAGGTAAGTTTGTAACCTCCCGTCAGCTTCATGACAGACTTTTTAAAGAGCTTTTAAAGGATGTGTCACTCAGAGTTGAAGAAGGTGAATCCACAGACAGCTTCAATGTTTCGGGCAGAGGAGAAATGCACCTTTCAATCCTTATAGAAACCATGCGCCGCGAGGGATATGAATTTTCGGTTAGCACACCCAAAGTTCTTATGAAAAAAGAAGGCGACCAGACGCTTGAACCGTTCGAAAAAATTGTAATTGATGTGCCAGAGGAATATCTTGGCAGCGTAATGGAAAAAATGGGACAGCGCAAGGCTGAACTTGTGCAGATGGCACCTTTAGGAAGCAGGATGAGAGTTGAATATATAATCCCCAGCCGAGGACTGTTTGGATACAGAAATGAATTTATGACAGATACACATGGCGAAGGGGTTCTTAATGCACTTTTCTGTGGATATAAACCATATAAAGGAGAAATTCAGGGCAGACTTACCGGGTCACTTATTGTATTTGAACCGGGCGAGTCAATTACCTATGGCCTTTATAATGCGCAGGGAAGAGGAACGCTCTTTATCGGCCCCGGTGTACCTGTATATGAGGGAATGGTAATAGGTGTGTCGCCAAAGCCGGAAGATATTGCTGTTAATGTCTGCAAGAAAAAGCAGGCTACAAATATGCGTGCTGCCGGCAGCGATGAGGCTTTAAGACTTATCCCGCCCAAGGTAATGAGTCTTGAAGAATCACTTGAATTTCTTGCTGATGATGAACTTTTGGAGGTCACACCAGAAAACATCAGAATACGCAAAAGAATACTTAACAATCAGCTCCGCCTTAAGGCTCAGAACAGGAAAAAGTAATATTGACTTTAAAGCGGCTGTTTAGTATAATTATTATATAATTAGTCTCTGGAGAGGGACTTAAAAAAATACTACTAAATTTTGAGGTTATGTGTATGTTGAATTTTAAAAATGAGTATTTAAAATGGGTTAACAGTAACTGCACAGATGATAACACAAAAAACGAACTCAACGCAATTTTAAATGACGAAAACGAAATTAAGGAAAGATTCTATAAACATCTGGAATTCGGCACAGCCGGGATACGCGGAATACTCGGTGCAGGTACTAACAGAATGAATATTTATGTTGTGCGCAGGGTAACTCAAGGACTGGCAAACTTTATTTGTTCCCAGGGGGAAGAAGCAAAAAACAGAGGAGTTGCAATCTCCTACGACTCTAGAATTATGTCGGATGTTTTTGCCAATGAAACAGCATGCGTACTTGCGGCAAATGGCATAAAGGTTTACCTTTCAAACAGACTTCGCCCGGTACCAATGCTTTCGTTTGCGATAAGGCATTTTAATGCTATAAACGGCATTATGATAACTGCCAGCCATAATCCCCCCGAACATAATGGTTATAAAGTATATGGTGAGGATGGCGGTCAGCTTAATCCGGCCGATGCAGATATAGTTTTAAATGAAATTGAAAAGCTTGATTTACCCGGGGAGGTTAAAACCTGCTCGGTTGATGAGGGAATAAGCAAAGGTCTTATAGTAATGTTCGGTGAAAACCTGGACAATGCTTATTACGAAAAAGCATTATCGCTTAGAATAAATCCAGAAGCAGTTAGAATTGTTGCTGATGATTTTAAACTTGTTTACACCCCAATCCACGGCAGCGGAAACATTCCGGTCAGAAAAATTCTTGAAATGTCAGGCTTTAAAAATGTTCATATAGTTCGTGAACAGGAAGAGCCGGATGGCAGATTTCCTACTGTGAAATCACCTAATCCTGAATACAAGGAAACGCTTGAAATGGCAATTAATCTTGCCAAAAGGGAAAATATTGACCTTGTAATAGGAACCGACCCTGACAGCGACCGAATGGGCATAGCAGTAAGAGACTCAGAGGGTGAATACCATGCACTAACAGGAAATATGGTAGGCGCTCTTTTAACAGAATACATTCTCGCAAATATGAGCGCATCGGGTGAATTGCCTGATAACGGTGTTATAATGAAATCAATTGTTTCAAGTAAAATGCTGGATGCTATCTGTCGCCACTATGGTACAGAATGTGTGAATGTATATACAGGTTTTAAATTCTTTGCAGAGAAAATAAAGGAATATGAGAAAAAGGGAGATAAAAAATACATTTTCGGATTTGAAGAAAGTTACGGCTATCTTCTTGGATCTTATGTAAGAGATAAGGATGCGGTAACTGCTTCTATGATCACTGCTGAGATGGCGGCATGGTATAAACTGCGTGGAATGACTCTGTATGAGGGTCTAATGGAAATTTATAAAAAGTATGGCACATACAGAGAACGCCTTATACAGATTTCTCTCGAGGGAATTGAAGGCAGTGAAAGAATAAAGAGGATTATGGCTCAGATGAGAAACAATCCCCCGCAGACTGTTGCAGGAATTGCACTTGAAAAATATACTGACCATCTCACCGGAGTCAGCAAAAATGTAATTACAGGTCAGCAGACAAGTATTGATATGATACCGTCTGATGTACTCGTGTATGAGCTTGAAAATGATACATGGTTTGCGGCACGCCCATCGGGAACGGAGCCAAAAATCAAATTCTATCTTGGAACAAAATCAAGCAGTGTTAATGCAGCGGAGGCTGCTCTGGACGATTTGGAAAGATACATCCGTTCAGTTATAGATTCAGTAGAATAAGGAATGAATTAAGATGGAAAAATTGCAGGCAATCAAAGGAACTTATGACATACTGCCGGAGGACGCTGTCCTCTGGCAATACATAGAAAAAAATATTCGTGAAATCTGCGACCTTTTCGGTTACGGTGAAATTCGTATGCCGGTATTTGAAAACACATCGCTTTTTGCCCGTGGCGTAGGTGATACTACAGATGTTGTGCAAAAGGAAATGTACACATTTACAGATAAAGGCAACAGAAGTATTACACTTCGTCCGGAGGGAACATCAGGTGTTGTCCGCAGCGTACTTGAACATTCGCTGCTTGCAGGAGCTTTGCCCCTTAAAATGTATTATAACATCACATGTTACCGTAATGAAAAGCCTCAGGCGGGCAGATACAGGGAATTCCGCCAGTTTGGTATTGAAGCTTTTGGTAGCAGCGACAACAGCCTTGATGCGGAAGTTATTTCTCTTGCGGTCACATTCCTTAAACGAATGGGACTTAAAGGACTTAAAGTTAAAATAAACAGCATTGGTTGTCCTAAATGCAGGGCCGAATATAATAACGCTTTAAGAGAATATCTTAAAGAACATTTATCTGAGCTTTGCCCCACTTGTAACACCAGATTTGAGAAAAACCCCATGCGTATAATTGACTGCAAGGAAGAAAAGTGTAAAGTGGCAGCGGCAGGCGCACCGAGACTTTTAAATTACATCTGTGATGAATGCAGAGAACATTTTGAAGGTCTTAAAGCAAATCTTGAGCTGATGAATATTGATTATGAAATTGATTCCGACATAGTTCGCGGTCTTGATTATTATACTAAAACAGTTTTTGAAATCACATCTGACGATCTGGGTGCACAGTCCACAGTTTGCGGTGGCGGCAGATATGACGGTCTTGTTGAACAACTTGGCGGCGCTCCAACACCAGGAATTGGTTTTGGTCTTGGCATAGAAAGACTTATAATGTGTATGAAAGCTCGGGGAGTGGACATGCCTGCAAATAAAACGCAGAAAATTTTTGTATGTAATATGGGCGATGATGCAAAAGCGTTTGTTATCAAACTTGTAAATGATTTAAGGCAGGCAGGAATCAGTGCTTCATGCGACAATATGAAAAAAAGCCTGAAAGCTCAAATGAAATATGCTGACAAAATTAAATCAGAATACACAGTTATAATCGGCGATAACGAGATAGCATCAGGCGTATGTAATCTTAAAAATATGACTACTGGCGAAAATACCGAAATTAAAATTTGCGAAATAGATAAATTCTTGAAGGGCGGCGAAAAACGATGAAAATGGAAACATTACAGGGAATGAAAAGAACTGATATGTGCGCAACCCTCTCTGCGTCTGATATCGGCAGAGAAGTTACAGTTATGGGTTGGGCAGGCAAGGTAAGGGATATAGGAAGCATAGTATTCGTTGACCTTCGTGACAGAACAGGTATTGTTCAGCTTGTTTGCGAAGCACCTGAAAATATTCTTGAAAAAGCAAAAGGAGTGCATCTTGAATATGTTCTCGCAGCAAAAGGTACTGTAAGAAAAAGAAGCGGTGCAGTAAATGAAAATATTCCTACCGGCGAAATTGAAATTGAGGTAACAGAACTGAGAATTTTAAGTAAATCAGAGCCTCTTCCTGTTCAGATAGAAGAAGACTCATCTGTTAAAGAAGAAATCAGACTTAAATACAGATATCTCGACCTCAGAAGACCTTCCTTACAGAAAAATCTTATGATCAGACATAAACTTACAAAGCTTGTAAGGGATTATTATGATAAAAATGGTTTTATGGAAATAGAAACTCCAATGCTGACAAAGAGCACACCCGAGGGCGCAAGAGACTATCTTGTACCCAGCCGTGTTCATCCCGGTAAATATTATGCTCTTCCTCAGTCACCACAACTTTATAAACAGATTCTTATGCTATCAGGTTATGACAAGTATATGCAGATTGTAAAATGTTTTCGTGACGAGGACCTGCGCGCAGACCGTCAGCCTGAATTTACACAGATTGACCTTGAAATGTCATTTGTTGAGCAGGAAGATGTAATGCAGATGAACGAAGGCTTCCTTAAACTTGCGTTTAAAGAACTACTTGATGTCGATATTCAGCTTCCGCTTCGCAGAATGCCTTATAAAGAGGCTATGGAGCGTTTCGGCAGCGACAAACCTGACACAAGATTTGGTCTTGAAATCACAGATATTAGTGATGTTCTTGCAAAAAGTGAATTTAAAGTGTTTGCGGACAACCTCGCTTCGGGGGGCTCTGTCAGGGCGATTAACGCCAAAGGTCTTGGTGAAAAGCTTTCCAGAAAAGAAATTGATGCACTTGTAGAATTTGTAAAAACATATAAAGCCAAAGGTC
This sequence comes from Clostridia bacterium, assembly GCA_045648785.1. Classification (GTDB taxonomy): domain Bacteria; phylum Bacillota; class Clostridia; order RUG12999; family RUG12999; genus RGIG7450. The sequence goes on from JAZROP010000041.1 coordinate 78,917, forward strand.
TTGTCTGGATTATAAAAACAGCAGAAGGCATTAAATCCTCCGCAGCAAAATTCTTAACAGAAGACGAAATTAACGGTATCTTTGATAAAACAAATGCTGAGGTTGGAGATGGAATTTTCATTGTGTCTGATAAGGATTCTGTTGTGTTTGCTTCGCTCGGTGCATTAAGACTTAACCTTGCAAAAAAATTCAATCTTATTCCCGAAAACAGTTATGACCTTTTGTGGGTAACTGAGTTCCCGTTGTTTGAATACAGCGAGGAAGAAGATAGATTTGTTGCTGTTCACCATCCTTTCACAGCACCTATGGATGAGGATATTGATAAAATTGATACCGACCCCGGAAATGTTCGTTCAAAAGCCTATGACATTGTTATAAATGGTATGGAAGCAGGCGGCGGTTCAATTAGAATTTTCAATTCCGATCTTCAGGCGAAAATGTTTGAAGCACTTGGATTTACCCAGGAGCAGGCTTGGGAACGCTTCGGTTTCCTGCTTGAAGCATTCAAATATGGAGCACCTCCGCACGGTGGTATGGCGTACGGGCTTGACAGACTTGCAATGATTATGACAGGTAGTGATTCAATCCGTGATGTTATTGCTTTCCCGAAAGTGCAGAATGCGTCCGAACTGATGAGCAATGCACCCGATGTTGTTGACCAGGCTCAACTTGATGAACTTTGTATTCAGAATGTGGTGAAAGACGGTGAGTAATGTGAATGTTATTGAAATAGATAGACTTACCAAAAGTTACGGCAATAAAAAAGCCGTAAACGGGATAAGCTTTTCTGTTCAAAAAGGTGAAATACTTGGCTTTTTAGGACCTAATGGTGCAGGAAAGTCAACAACAATGAATATGCTTACCGGTTATATCTCGGCAGATGGAGGAAGTGCCTCTGTCTGCGGATATAATATTTTGACTCAGCCTAATGAGGCTAAGCAAAAAATAGGATATCTACCCGAGCAGCCACCACTTTATTTTGATATGACGGTAACGGAATACCTTAACTTTGTTTTTAACCTTAAAAAAGTTACGCTTGATAGAAAAAGTCACCTTCTAGAGGTAATGAACACCGTTGGCATAACAAATGTAAAAGATAGACTCATAAAAAATCTGTCCAAAGGTTATAAACAGAGGGTAGGACTCGCTCAGGCGCTTATCGGAAACCCAGAGGTTTTAATTCTGGACGAGCCTACAGTTGGCCTTGATCCAGTGCAGATTATTGAAATAAGAAATGTTATTAAAAAACTTGGAAAAAACAGGACCATTATTCTGAGCACACATATTCTGCAGGAGGTTACTGCAGTATGTGACAGGGTTGTAATAATTAACCGTGGTAAAATTGCTGCGAGCGATACTATTCAGAATTTATCGGGTAATGCCGGCTCGGGAAGATTTATTCTCAGAATAAAAGGCGATGAGTACCTTGTGAAAAACATTCTGTCAGAAGTTCCGGAAATAAAAAGTGCGGAAGTGATTGGTTCAAGAGAAAAAGGTACAGTTGATGTAATTGTTGAAGCACGCGACGGTGAGGATATTCGTGAAAAAATATTTAACTCATTTGCGGCTAAAAATACAGCGATTATTATGAATAAACCAATGGAAAAAACCATTGAGGATATTTTTGTCAGAGTAATCGGTGAAACTGAAGCTGAACCTGACTCAGAAGAAATACCTGTAAAAAAATCTGTAATTAAGAAGCTTTTTGGAAAGGGGGAGTAAAAAATGTACGCAATATTTAAAAAAGAATTAAGAAACTATTTCCTTACTCCCATAGCCTATGTTTTTATGGCTCCGTTCATTGCTTTTACAGCCATTTATTTTGTTATGATGCTCAGTTATCAGACGATTTCCATGAGCTATATTTTTACGTCGATAAATACGCTTTGCCTGTTTATTGTACCCGTTCTTACAATGCAACTTTTTGCTGAAGAGAGAAACAAAAAAACAGAACAACTTTTAATTACTGCTCCGGTAAATGTTTCCTCAATTGTATTAGGTAAATTTTTTGCAGCACTAGGAGTTTTTCTTATTACCCTTGCCGTGTCGCTGATTTTTCCGGTGATACTTTTTATAATTAGTGCACCGTCGCTCAGCGAAACAATAGCCATTTATATTGGTCTTGTTTTGCTTTGGGCATCATTTATTGCGGTAGGCGTATTTATTTCCTCACTTACCGAAAGTCAGGTTGTTTCCGCAATACTTACATTTGCAGTGCTTTTTGTGCTTTATTCAGTAGATGGCTGGACACTCAGCATCACATCTGAGTTTGCAAAAAATATTATTAATATTCTTGCAGTATTTACCAGATACAGCGACTTTGAGATTGGACTTGTAAGCTTGTCAAATGTAATATATTACCTTAGCTTTATTTTTGTATTTTTGTTCTTAACGGTTAGAAATATAGAAAAAAGACGCTATAGCTGAAGGAGGGTATAAGACATGAATAATTTAAATAAAAAATATACTGTTACATCATGGATTATAACTGCTCTAGTTATAGTTTCGGTAGTTTTACTTAACCTTATAGCAACATCTCTTACAACAAAGCTTAATCTCAAACTTGACCTTACACAATCTGGCAAATATGAAATTTCTGACACGACAAAACAGGTTATGGCAGAGCTTGAAAAGGATGTCCGCGTAATGATTATGGGCACCGAAGCGGAGGTTTCGGGTGATATTAAGGAATATCTGCAGAAATATGCTGCAATGAGCGATAAATTTAATCTGGAATTTGTTGATGTATATAAAAATCAGGCTGTTTTAAATGATTATCAGGCAAAAGGACAGACTCTTGAAGCGGGAGATATTATTTTAGAATGTGGCGAACGCTATAAAATAATTGATTCTGCAAGCATCTATAACTCTACAATGTCTTTTGAACCCAATAAGGCTAACTATAGCTTTGAACTTGAATCAAAGCTTACAAATGGACTCGTTGTGGTAACAGGGCTTATGAATGAAACCACTGCATATTTCCTTGAAGGTCATGGGGAGACCAAGATTGATTCGGTGAAAAAATCCTTTGACACACTTGGTTTTTCCAATAACACTCTTAATCTTTTAACAAGTGAAATTCCGGAGGATGCCGGGCTTATAATTTCAGTTGTTCCTACTGCGGATTTTACAGTTGATGAAATTACAAAACTTGAAAAATTCTTTGACCGCGGCGGAAACTTTTTGATGGTTTTTAGTCCGGGAATGCCAAAACTTACACTTGCAAATAAAATGCTTGAATCCTGGGGCGTTGTTCCCAATTATGACCTGGTTCTGGAAAAGGATCCTGAAAAAGTTCTGCAGTATGAAGTTGCTATGCTAACAGATACTTACGGTCATGACATCACAAATACAATTAGAACACAGAGTTTGCCACTTGTGTCCTATTATACATCAAGTTTTAAGGTATTACCCACAAATGTTCACAATTCAACACTGACAACTCTGCTTGAAACAACAAGTATGGCTGTTGGCAAAACTAATTTTGAAAGCACAACCACAGATTATGAGGAAGGGGACAACAAGGGTCCGCTTCCACTTATGGTAATTGCTGAAAAATTCACACCTGTTGCGTCAAGACTTGCGGTTTTGGGTTCGGTGGGAACTTTGCAGTTTGCAGAGCAGTATGAAGGTAATAATGAACTTATGTCAGGAATAATTTCCTGGATGACAAATAATAGCAATACACTTAAAATTTCACCTAAAATTATCAGTGAAAGCAGAGTTGAGGTAACAAATGCCACTCTGGTGATAATGAATTATCTGCTGGTATGGATAATCCCTATAATTATTCTTATTGCAGGTATTATAATATGGATTAGAAGGAGATACCTGTAATGGATAAACTTATAAGAAATATTATAATCGCAGTTGTTATTGTTCTTCTCCTTGTAGCGGCGTATATAGCGATCAGCGTTATTCCGGGACAAATTGCAGAGAGAAATATTGAGGAGCAGGAATCAGAAACGGCTGAGATTCAAATTATGAGCTCGTCGGTTGATTATGTTGAGTCTGTAAAAGTTACAAATGCTAACGGAAGCTACACACTTCAGCGTGACCCGATAGGAGTATGGGGGGTTGCTGAATATCCTGATGTACCTGTTGAAACAGTAAGCATTGAAAGTGCAGTTTATGGCTTTGTAAATCTTTATGCGCTTGATGAAATTGAAATGCCAGAGAAGCTTTCGGATTATGGCTTTGATAATCCCCGTGCAAAGATTTCTATTGCTATGAAAGATGGAACAGCGAGAGAATTTGCGCTTGGTAACAAAGTAACAGGGGGAAGAGGAGATTTCTTCCTTGATAGCGTGAATAAAAAAGCGTATGTTGTTTCAATTTACATGGGAGATAGCATGAAAAAATCTGCTGAAAGCTATCGCCGGACAAAGCTTGCATCAATTAAGGCTGATGCTCTTACAAGTCTTGCAATAACAAATCCGAATGGGAAAATTGTTATGGAACTTGAGGAATCAGATTATTCGTCAGAACTTGTTATGGTTATGACTCAGCCCAAGCATATGAATCTTGACGAAACTCTCGCAACATCTATTCTGGAAACAATCCAGGATATAAATGTTGTTAAATATATTGAGGATAATCCGTCAGATTTATCAAAGTATGGATTAAGTCGTCCTGCGCTTGAAGTTGAAATTGGTGTTGAAAATGCTAATTATAAGCTTTCTTTTGGTAATAAAACCGAAGCCGGAACGATTTATACAATGCTTGAAGGTATGGATTTTGTATTTACTTTTGACCAGGCAATGTACGATGCGTGCATAAATGTTACAGCATACAACCTTATGAATAAATTTGTTAATATCGTTAACATTAGTGAAGTAAAATCCATTGTGGTTGAAGGTAAAGGAAAGTCACACAAGCTTGAAATAAAAGGCGGCAGTGATTTCTATATTGACGGCAAGGCGGCTCTTGCTGACTCCTTTAGAAAAACTTATCAGAGCATTATCGGCATAAAGGGAAGCGGTCTTGCTGCGAACAGTGTTACTTCTCCGACTGAATATTCGGTTGTTTTTGAATATAATAATGGTGAAACAACAAACATTCATTATGCTTCTTATGACGAAATGAACTATTATGTTGAAACCGATGGAGAAAGAGGATTCATTACGCTGAAAAAAGGTCTTGACGACATGATGTCAATTGTTGGAAAGCTTGCTGAGAATCCTATGGGTAAAATGAACTGAGGTGAATCTGAATGAAAAAGATTATATGGATTATTGTTGCTGCAGTTGCGATAATTGCTATACTTTTGGTATCTTCTTACAACGGTCTTGTAGCTTCAAGGGCACAGGTTGATGAAGCCTTTGCAAATATTGATACGCAGCTTCAAAGACGGGCAGATTTAATTCCAAATCTTGTTGAAACAGTAAAAGGAATTACCGAACAAGAAAAAGCTATTGTTGATGCTGTTACTTCCGCAAGGGAAAATTATCTTAACTCATCTACGGATAACGAAAAAATAGAGGCGTCAAATCAGCTCACAACGGCACTGTCAAATTTGCTTGTAGTGGTTGAAAACTATCCTGAAATCACTTCGGGAGCTAACTTTATTGCCCTGCAAGATGAGCTTGCAGGAACTGAAAACAGAATTGCTCAGTCGAGAAAAAACTATAATCAAACTGTTAAGGAATATAATACTTCCATTAGAAAATTTCCGAGGAATATTCTTGCAGGAATGTTTGGTTTTGAAGCAAGTGATTATTTTGAAACAGCAGAGGAAAATAAAACTGTACCTAAGGTTGAATTCTAATGAAAAAGGGTATATTGCTTATTATATTATGCCTGATGTTTGTAATGTCGGCTTATGCTGCTGATATCCCAAAAGGCACAGATTATGCAAATGATTTTGCAAATGTTTTGTCTGCTGAAACAGAAGACTATATTAACACCACTGGAAGAGCTTACCAGGCTACAGACGGCACACAAATTGTTGCTGTGACGGTAGGTAGTCTTGAAAACAATTCCATAGAAGATTTCGCTTATGACTTGTTTAATGATTGGGGAATAGGCGATGAAAATGTTGATAATGGGATTTTAATCCTCCTTTCGGTTGACGACAGGGAAATCAGAGTTGAAGTTGGCGATGGTATGGAGGGCGTTTTCAATGATGCAAAGATTGGGAGAATGCTTGACAATCTTGCTATTCCGCACTTTGCCGAAAATGATTTTGATACAGGTGTTAAAAATCTATATTCCGGCATTATTGAGGTTCTGGGAAATCCGGAGGCGTATTCTGAGGAGGAATCAGACATCGGTGAAATATCCGGAACTATAGGTCTTATAATACTGCTGATTATTTTATCGTTGATGCGTGGTGGCAGAGGAGGAAGCTCGCGGCGATGGGGCTGGGGCGGCTTCGGTGGATACGGCGGTTGGGGCGGCTATGGTGGTCATGGCGGCTTCGGCGGAGGGTCTTCCGGAGGTGGCTTTGGTGGATTTGGCGGCGGTGGCTCGTCCGGAGGCGGGGCATCACGAAGATTTTAAAGTAACAGGTCGGGCAAATTTGCCCGACCTCTGCTATTTTAGAATAAAATTTTTCTATATGTTAAAACTATCCTTAAAAGGAGAGGTTTTGCATGAATGTTTCGGATAATATAAATCAGACATTGAAAGATTTTAAAAAAGCAGTTAATTATGATAAAAACTTTGATATTGTGTTTCGCGAGTTTGACATGGGAAGCCAGAAATGTGCAATGTTTGCCCTGGATGGAGAAATGAATGGGGAAGTATTAACTCACATTTTTAAAACATTGATGGAGATTAAAAGTACAAAACCGCTTTCTGCCGAAGATATTGACAGAAAAATTATACCATATATTGAAGTATCGGCGGTAGATAAAATAACAGATGCCGCAAATGGTATGTTTAGCGGATCTGCAGTTTTGTTTGTTGACGGTGTTGAAAAAGCATTTTCAATTGATGCCAAAAGCTTTCCACAGGATAAATCCCTGCAACCCGAAAAAGATAAATCGATCCGCGGATCAAGAGACGGATTTTCTGCAATTCCCATTTTCAATGCTGCATTGATTCGTCGCCGCATACATTCGCCAAATCTCTCAATGGAGAAGTTTTCAGTCGGACGAGAATCGCAATCTGATGTGGTGGTTTGCTATATGGAAGGGCTTTGCGATAAAAAACTGCTTGAAAACATAAAAGAAAAGATTTCAAACCTTGATATTCAAGGGCTTACCATGAATCAGGAAACGCTGTCAGAAAATATTTTTCCAACCAAATGGTATAATCCTTACCCAAGAGTACGCTATTGCGAAAGACCGGATGAAGCAAGTGCAGCTCTTCTAGAAGGTAAGATTATTTTGATTGTTGACAACGCTCCGGCGGTTATGGTTGTGCCGGTTCGTATGATAGATTTTGTGCGCGAGGCAAACGACTACTATTTTCCGCCAATAACAGGAACATATTACAGATTTATAAAATATGCACTTATGATTCTTTCGCTTTTTTTAACTCCGGTCTGGCTTGTGATTTTAAAAAATATTGATAGCCTGCCTGAGTGGGTTAAAATATTTGAGATTACAGAAAATGTGGCTGTGCCGGTTGTTTGGCAACTTATTATAATGGAGTTTGTACTTGAAATAATCAGAATTTCTACCATGAATACGCCAAATGTATTGGGTAGCTCAATTGGTATTGTTGGTGCCTTGCTGGTTGGTGAGTTTGCAGTATCCTCCGGATGGCTGGCGTCTGAAACGGTGTTTTATATGTCTTTTTTGGCTATTTCAATGTATGCATCACCTAATTTTGAGTATGGATATGCAACCAAGTTTTTAAGAATTATGCTTGTAATTCTTACAGGACTTTTTTCCGAAATCGGACTTATTGCCGGAACTTTAATAATTTTTTTACTTATGATTTCAACAAAGACAGTAGACGGCAAAAGCTATCTGTATCCCATTATTCCGTTTGACGCAGCAGAACTCCGTAAATATTCGATAAGAAGCAGACTTAACAGATGAAAAGGAATGGAACACATCCATTCCTTTTTTATGATTTTGAAAATAATTTTCTTGATTTAGTTCTTAGACTATGATATAATTTGTATATCCAATAAAAAAGGAGATATAATTATGAAAGCAATAAAAGCAATCCCACTTACACATGAAGAATTTGCACCATTTGGCCAGTTTTACACAATGGATAAGCCGGAAGGATATGCGCTTTGTGGCGAAATACATAAATTTTTTCCTGACAGAGTTACAGCTGATTCCTGCCACAGAGTAGGATATTCTCCTATTATTGTAAAAAAACCTGAGAAGATGGTCATTACTCAACAGGAATATCACACAACCACATGGGAAATGATAATGCCTCTTGATGATGATATGATTCTCCATTGTGCACCTGCATCTGCAGGAGCGGTTGTTACAGACCTTGTAAAAGCATTTATTGTTCCTAAACATACACTTGTAAAAATGAATGCCGCAATTTGGCACCTTGCGCCTCTTCCGGCAAATAATGATAGCCTTACAGCACTTATTGTTCTTCCGGAATGTACTTATGCAAATGACTGTACAGTTGTTGACTTAAAACCCGAAGAACAGTTTGAAATTGTTAAATAATTATGTTTTAGGATGACAACTTTCGGGTTGTCATCCTAGTTTTTTTATGGTATGATAATAAATATATTTGAAAATTATGTACTGTTAATACACCAAATGGCGTGGTATTATTTGATGCAGCAAGTTTTGACGAAGATGTTGATAATTACATAATCCCAATGCTTGACGAACTTTATATTTTTGAAAAATATATCAAGTACATATTTATATCACATAATCATCGTGACCATGCCTGCATTGAATCTATAATGCTGATGAAAAAGTTTTTAAGTGAAAATCCGAACCTGGGTGATGAAGAAATCAGACTTATTTATAATAAATCTTCTGATATTCCACCCATAATCACAAGACTTATTGCTGTGACAAGAGAGGCTATGAAAGAGGGGAAATATGAAAATAAAAAAGATTGAGCCGGGGTATGGTTGTGCAAACACATATATTGTATATGATGAAACAACCGGTGACGGTGTAATACTAGACCCGGGAGGTATGGCAGGGCTGATAATTCGTGAAATGGCAGGAATAAATATAAAATATATATTTCTTACACATGCTCACTTTGACCATATTGGTGCACTTTCGGAAATTGCTGACATAACGGGTGCACCGGTTGTTGTTCATGAAGCAGAGGCAGAATCGCTCACGGATACAAGATATAATTTGTGTAGGTTTGCCGGAGTTCCGGAAAACAAGCGCAAAGCTGATATGACGGTTAAAGATGGAGATATACTAAAAGTAGGCGATATAGAATTTAAATTTATTCACACTCCGGGGCACACTCGAGGTTGTATGTGTATTTTTGCCGGAGAAAAAGACCTGTTTACCGGGGACACTCTTTTTTGCGGAACTGTCGGCAGGACGGATTTTGAGGGTGGCAGTCATGAAACCTTGCTTATGTCGGTTGCGGGACTCGCCCTTTTAGATGAAGATATAAAAATATATCCTGGACATGGAGAGGAGTCAACAATCGGATTTGAAAAACAAACAAATCCGTATATATCAATATGATAAAATTATTTGTTAGCGGTCATGGGGCAATTACGCCTCTTTCTGAAATTATCCATGCTTTTACAAATGACAATATACAGATTGCGGAAAACATTCAAAATGCTGATGTGGTGAGTATTCTCGATGGCGATAAAATTGTTACACATGTAGGTAGTATTACGGGTGAAAATGTAGTTATGCCAAGTAAGGTAAGAAATGAAAAACAATGTGTTAGTGACGCTGCAAAGCTTGGATATTATCTGCTTGCGAGAAAAATATATAACAGAGATTTGCCTTGGGGAATTATAACAGGAATTCGTCCTAAAAAGCTGGTGATGGATTTTGCTGAAAATGATGCAATAGATGAGTTTAAATCAAGATTTATGGTTTCAGACAAAAAAATTAATCTTGCTCGAATGACTGATGAATCACAGAAAAAAGTGCGTCAGCAAATTGAAGATAATAGTGTCTGCGTTTATATAGGCATACCTTTTTGTCCTACAAGATGCCAGTATTGTTCGTTTATATCTCTGCCTATGGGAAAGCAAATGCACCTGATTGAACCATATGTAGAGCATCTTGTAAAAGAAATGGAAATTACAGCAAGGCTAATAAAAGATAAGGGAAAAAAGGTTGATGCAATATATATTGGTGGAGGAACACCAACATCTCTTGATGAAAATCTTTTTGTAGAAATGGTATCTGCGGCAGGAGAATATTTTTGTTCGCCAGAACTAAAAGAATTTACTGTTGAAGCGGGCAGAGCTGATACTATTACTGAAGGAAAGCTAAAGGCAGCACAAAATGCTGGGATGACAAGAGTCTGCATAAATCCACAGACAATGAATAACGATATATTAAAATCTATTGGCAGAAATCATACATCAGAGGATTTTGTCCGGGCGTATATGATAGCGAAAAACCTTGGGATAAAACATATAAACACCGATGTTATCGCAGGTCTTCCGGGCGAAACTGAGCAAATGTTTGAAGAAAGTCTCGAAAGATTGCTTGCACTTAACCCGGATGCAGTGACAATACATACGATGTGTGTAAAAAGAGCCGCCAATTTAAAAACAACAAGCTATAAAACATACAATGCAGAAAAAATGGTTAATTTTGCATGGGAGAAGCTGATGGGAAATGGTTATGTTCCATACTATCTCTATCGGCAGAAGGATACCCTTGCCGGACTTGAAAACACAGGATTTGCCCAAAAAGGAAAGGAAAGCTATTATAATATTTTTATGATGGAGGATATAGGAACTGTTTTAGGTGTTGGAGCGGGTAGTACAACGAAATTAAAAGTTGATGATGAAAACAAATTCAGAAGAATTTATAACTTTAAAGACCCGACGGAATATATTTCTGGGTTTGATGAGCTGATGAAAAGAAAGGTGGATTATACTCTATAATCCACCAGAATTATATCATCGCCGATTTTGGTTATATTGTTCCAAGGAATGACATAATCATGCGCGCCGCCGGAAAAAATGTTTAAAAATGCAGAGGGGCCGGGAATAATTATTGCTTCAACCGTGCCCTTTTCGAAATTTATATCAACATCGCTGACAAAACCAAGTCTCTTGCCATCTAAAATGTTTATTACTTCCTTGTTTTTAAAATCTGAGCTTTTATGCATAGTTTCACATCCTTTGTAAATTCTATGCGGCTTGGTGCAAGAATTTGCACAAAAAATAATGAAAAACAAAAGAAAAAATCGACACCAAAACGAAAACTATAGAAAATAAAAGGAAAATTAAGAAATGAAAAGATATATAGATGTATTTTTGATTTTTGACCATTCAATAGGGTTGAATATTTTTCCATAAATTAGTATATTATAAATATAGTTTAGCACTCAATGACGATGAGTGCTAATAAAATGTTGAAATAGTTAATAATAAAGAAAGGTTAAGGAGATAATCATGAAATTAAACCCGTTAGCAGACAGAGTTGTTGTTAAAATGGTTGAAGCTGAAGAAACCACAAAGAGCGGTATTGTTCTTGCAGCTGCAGCAAAAGAAAAACCGGAAATTGCTGAAATTGTTGAAGTAGGTCCCGGTGGAATGGTTGACGGCAACGAAGTTAAAATGGAAGTTAAAGTTGGTCAGAAAGTTATTGTAAGTAAGTATGCAGGTACTGAAGTGAAGCTTGACGGTCAGCAGTATATTATTGTGAGACAGAGCGACATTCTCGCTGTGGTTATTGATTAAGGGGGAAAGTAAAATGGCAAAACAGATTTTAAGTGCAGAAGAAGCAAGACGCGCTCTAGAACGCGGTGTTAATACTCTTGCTGATACAGTTAAAATAACACTCGGTCCTAAAGGCAGAAATGTTGTTTTAGAAAAAAAATTCGGTGCTCCGCTCATTACAAATGACGGTGTTACAATTGCGAAAGAAATTGAACTTGAGGACGCATTTGAAAATATGGGTGCTCAGCTTGTTAAAGAAGTTGCAACAAAAACAAATGATGTTGCAGGTGATGGTACAACAACCGCTACACTTCTTGCTCAGGCGTTTGTCAGAGAAGGTATGAAAAACCTCGCAGCAGGCGCAAACCCCATGATTTTAAACAAGGGTATTGCAAAAGCTGTTGATGCTGCTGTTAAAAACATTGTTAAAAACAGCGAAAAAGTTAAAGGTAAAGACGATATCGCAAGAGTTGCATCCATTTCTGCAGCTAATGAAAATGTAGGCACACTTATTGCTGATGCAATGGAAAAGGTTGGTAATGACGGCGTAATTACAGTTGAAGAATCCAAAACTGCTGAAACATACTCCGAAGTTGTTGAGGGTATGCAGTTTGACAGAGGCTACATTTCACCTTATATGGTAACAGATACAGAAAAAATGGAAGCTGTTATTGATGATGCTTTCGTTCTTATTACAGACAAGAAAATTTCCAACATTCAGGATATTCTGCCGCTTCTTGAACAGATTGTTCAGATGGGTAAAAAGCTTGTTATCGTTGCAGAAGATATTGAGGGTGAAGCACTTACAACTCTCGTTTTAAACAAACTCCGCGGAACATTTGTTTGTGTTGGTGTTAAAGCTCCTGGTTTTGGTGACAGAAGAAAAGCTATGCTTGAAGATATTGCTATCCTTACAGGCGGCAAAGTTATCAGTGAAGAAGCAGGCTATGACATCAAAGAAACAACAGTTGACCAGCTTGGTCGTGCAAAACAGATTAAGGTTCAGAAGGAAAACACAATTATCGTTGACGGTATGGGTGACCCGGCGGCTATTAAAGACAGAGTTGCTCAGATTAAAAATCAGATGGAAGCAACAACTTCTGAGTTTGATAAAGAAAAACTCATGGAAAGACTTGCAAAACTTTCAGGCGGTGTTGCCGTAATCAAGGTTGGTGCTGCTACAGAAATTGAAATGAAAGAAATGAAACTCAGAATTGAGGATGCTCTTGCAGCTACAAGAGCAGCGGTTGAAGAAGGAATTGTTGCCGGTGGCGGTACAGCATACATTAACGCAATTGAAGATGTTAAAGCAGTTATGGAAACACTCTCCGGCGATGAAAAAACAGGTGCATCCATTCTCGTTAAAGCACTTGAAGAACCTGTTAGACAGATTGCAGCAAATGCAGGTATTGATGGCTCTGTAATTGTTGAAAAAATCAAATCTTCAAAACCCGGCGTAGGTTGTAACTTCCTCACAGAAGAGTTTGTTGAAATGATTAAAGCAGGTATTGTTGACCCGGCAAAGGTTACAAGAAGCGCACTTCAAAATGCAGCTTCGGTTGCAGCAATGCTTCTCACAACAGAAAGCCTTGTTGCAGATATTCCTGCAAAAGAAGATGCTATGCCCGGCGGTGCACCCGGTATGGGCGGCGGAATGGGAATGTATTAATTCTTGAAAATAAAACATGAGGCTCCTGTCGTATTGACGGGAGCCTGGTTTTTTGGTAAAATAGTTTTAAAGATAAAATGATTTTGTCAGGCGAAAAGAAATACTACTTCGGAGAAGACGGCAGGGAACTTGTTATGCAAAGTAAAATAGATCAAACTTCAAAAACAAGAAAAATATATTTTATGCGACTTGTTGGCAGATGTTTAGTTTTAATTGTTTCAATTTTGTTGTTTGTGTTTAAAAAAGATGAATTTGAAATCATTAGAGGTTTAAATTTCTTTGACAGATTTTCAATTTTGCATGTTTTATGGGGGATATGGATATGGGATATGATTTTGCAGCTTATACCGGTTAAGGCTCATATTTCAATCGGCTCGCAAAAACAGTTTTCTTCTTTATTCAGACCCATAAAAGAAAAAATTAATTACAAAAATCTTAAAAAGTATATTAAGGATACAACTAGCACGGCATACATGGTTATGATTTTGTGGATTGCACTTAATTGTATAATTGGTGTTTTATACTATGCCGGAGCAATTGATTATGCAACCATGCTTTTGATTTCAGTTGCTTTTTATGTTTGTGACCTTGTTTGTGTATTAATATGGTGCCCTTTTAGGCTGATAATGAAGAATAAATGTTGCACAACCTGCCGCATTTTCAACTGGGACCATCTTATGATGTTTTCGCCACTGATTATGGTTTGCGGATTTTTTACATGGACTCTTGTGGCACTTTCTATAATAATCTGGTTTGTTTGGGAAGTTTGTGTATTTACATATCCGGAAAGATTTTGGGAAAACAGTAATATGGCACTTAAATGTTCTGAATGTACAGATAAGCTTTGCACACAGTACTGTAGAAAATTAAGAGATAACTAAAAAAATTGCCGATGCATTGCATCGGCATTTTGTTTGTTAAAAACTATCGTAAAAAACAACCTCGTCAATTGGACGAAATTTTGAGTGCATTTCAAAAGGTTTTGCATCCTGGTGCGGATAACCCATAACAAGAAGTGCGGCAGGTTCAATGTTTTCCGGAATGTGAAATGTTTCTCTCATGGTAGCGGGGTCAAAATGGCATTTTGTACATTTTTTCAACTTTTCCACAGACTCATTTGTGTTTAAAACAAGAATTCTCTGTGGCTGAAAGTTGCACCCTGTAGGAGCGAGATGAACTGCGTTTATTATTTTTTTAATTATTTTTTTTTCAATTATTTTATCCTTGAATTTTCTAACCGAATATCTTTCGGTAATTACTTTTTCAAAAACCATAGTAATTTCTCCTTTTAAAAGTATTACCTTAAAGGAGAAGCAGAAAATGTATCAAAAGAAATTCAAACGTTCCTATATAAAAAATGGCTTGATTATGTAATGGTTGATGAATCGGGAAATTTGATATTACCTGATTATATATCTTCATCTTTTAAGCTCGTATTAGAAAAAAACAATCTCAGACACATACGCTTTCACGATCTTCGACACACTTGTGCTTCTTTGCTGCTGAATAAAGAAAAACAAAAAGGTGTTGATTTAAAAGATATTCAGGCTTGGCTCAGACATAGCGATTTTACTACTACTGCAAATATATATTCACACCTTGATGCAACATCAAAAGCCAATTCATTAAGTGCTCTTGAAGGAGTAGTTGCATTGTAAAATGTTGAGGGAACTGACAAAAAATGAAGTTTCTGTTGCAACAGAAACCTCTGAAATGTGCCGGAGAAGGTGAGATTCGAACCCGCGTGCCCGTTAAGGCAAACGCATTTCGAGCTGTTAGACAGTGTTTTTAGATAGAGTAAATTAGCGGAAGTTAAAGGAACTTAAAAAGCGATAAAAACCGCATAAAATAAGGGCTTTGAGGGGATAAATTCCTTCAAAGCCTTTGCTGTTCTATGAGTTTTCGTATTGCCACTTTTTGATGCATTTTTTGGGTTTTCGCTAGAAAAGTGCTAGAAAAATGTTAGATAAAATATT
>JAZROP010000042.1:0-5358 GCA_045648785.1 Clostridia bacterium
ATATGCTATGGCGCCGGAGTTTATTGTTATACATAACACATCGAATGATGCAAGCGCAAAAGCGGAGATTTCATACATGAAAAACAACTCCTCTTCGAAAAGTTTTCATTTTGCAGTTGATGATGTTGAGGCAAGACAAGCTATTCCGCTTGATCGTAACGCATGGCATGCAGGTGACGGCAATAACGGCGTCGGCAATCGAAAGGGCATCGCAATAGAAATCTGTTATTCCAAGTCAGGCGGAGAGAAGTTTTTAAAAGCTGAAGAAAACGCAGCAAGGCTCACGGCCGAGCTTCTGATAGAACGTGGCTGGGGCATTGACCGTGTTAAAAAGCATCAGGACTTTTCGGGCAAATACTGTCCGCACCGTACGCTTGATTCAGGTTGGGGCAGATTTTTAAAGAAGGTGGAAGGATTTATGGAGCTTACAACTATAAACGATATCGTCTGGGAGCTTTCTGCAAGAGGAATTATATCCGATAAGGACCTTTGGCTTAAAAAGCTTGGTGAGGATGAAAACGCATACTGGCTTGCGAGAAAATGTGTGAATTATATAAGAAAGATTTAAAAGCGGCAGGGTTATCCTGCCGCTTTTTTGTTTTTTAAAAAACAAAGGCACGATTACTAACACGTTACTAACAAACCGCAATGTCCCTGCGCTATTTCGCAAAAATAAAAAATCCCTGAAAACAGCTTGATTAAAGCATTTTCAAGGATTGATTATTGGAGCTGATAACCGGATTCGAACCGGTGACCTCTTCCTTACCAAGGAAGTGCTCTGCCTGCTGAGCTATATCAGCGGAAGACAACATGAATACTATAGCACACATTTGTCTGTTTGTCAATATTTAATTTTCTACTTTACGCATGGAAATAAGGTATGGCAGTAGCTCGGCTGTTGTGTAAAGATTAAACATTTTGGCAAGGCACGAGTCTTTAATAAGAGTGTTTTCGGGGGACTCTGATTTTGTATCCGGGTCGCAAACGATAAGCTCTCCTTCGGCGGTATATCCGGTAATTACCACACCATGAGTTTTACCATCCTTTGCAAACTGAGCAATTATTCCGGAGGAATTTTCAAGCTCCTGTGCAATTATATCAAGCTTTTCAAAAGTGGTATATGCCGACTCTGCCCAATTTTCCATTTCCAGCTTGAGCTCGAGCTCACTTTCAAAAATAACATTCCACATAATATCCATACAATATTCCGGACCCCAGTTTGCATAGACACCGCCACCATTAAGTTCAAGGATTTCCTCGAAAGTAAACGGCGAATTAAAATGATTTGATAAAACCATGGCTTTGCAGGCGATTATGCAACCTTCCTGTTCTGCCGATGCGACATAATATGCAGGAGTAATCATATAATCTATGCCAAGAGGCTTTTTCAGTGAAAGATATACAGTTTTCGTTTCATCTACCCATTTAACATTAAGCCCAAAAGCTTCCGTGAGAGCGCGGATAGGGACAAATGTCCTGTTGCTTATAATGGCTGCAGCTGTATCAATTTCTACTTCTTTACCATTTAAAATCATAATTTTTTCACCGACAATAAATGACACAGACAAAGTATCCGACGAAATGGCAGCGGTTTTTGTGTTACCGTCCCATTCAACCTGGGCCCCTAGAGCCTCGGATATTCCTCTCAAAGGAGCAAGTATACGGCCGTCTGATATAACGGGGGAAGCATCAAACTCAAGAGTGGAATCTTTGAAATATATGGTAACATCCTGTTCACGGGAAATGGTGCTTATCTCCGAAGCAAACGCGGAAAATGAAAATATTAAAGCGAAAAACAGGCACAAAATTCGTTTCATAGCGGTTTCTCCCGAAAAAAGTTTGTTTTTTTCAGTATAAACCATAGGGCAGAATTTGTCAATTGTTATCGGTTGACAGATAATATTTAATATGATATTATTATAGGTAACAATATGTAAGGAGAAATTCATATGCCTTTATTTGATATTGCAGGCTTAACGCTTGAATTTTCGGGCTTTAAAAATGAATTTTTTAATCGTCGGTTTGCCGGATATCGCATTGAAAGTCATCTTTTGCCGGATTTAGCAGTGGAACTTACTCATGAAAAGTTTCTTCCTGAGGGGGAACTGCAAGCAATGTCGGACGGATTTCGTCAATTTTACACATCACAGGACGGATATGGAATATTTGACATTTTAAAGGCTCCGGACACTTACTGTGCCGCTATGATTTTTGACAAAGATGTTAAAAGTGCAAAAGCATATCTTGAGGATATAGAAAAATTTGGCGGAATGTCAAATGAGATTCGCAGCTTTAATATGCTTGGTGAACTTTTTCGCTATTTTATTTTAAAACATGACGGCCTTGTACTTCACTCCTCGTGTATTAAATATAAAAATTCGGGGATTGCTTTTTCCGCACCATCAGGAACGGGAAAATCCACCCATACGGGGCTTTGGAAAAAATATTTTCCTGAGGATGTTACCATTTTGAATGACGATTCGCCCGCTATTCGTTTTGGCGGGATGGTGCCGGGGCTTTACGGAACTCCGTGGAGCGGAAAAACCGATATAAATACAAACGAGGCGGCTCCTCTTGAGGCGATTGTTATTTTAGAGCAAAATCCGCAGAACAGCATCATAAAGCTTTCGGTAGAAGAGGCGTTGTTTGAAATTTTGCAGGAGGTAACGCGTCCGGTATTTCCGGAGTTTATAAATCTTACCCTGTCGGCAGTTGAAAAACTATTATTGCAGACACCTGTTTATCGGCTGAAATGCAATATATCAAAAGAAGCGGTGTTAATGGTGAAGGACGAGCTTGGACTCTAAAGGAGAAGAAATATGAAAATAAAAAATACATTTATACTTAGAAATGTTGCCGGAAATAATGTTGTTTTGCCGATGGGTGCATCAACAGAGGCTTTCAGCGGAATGATGACTCTTAATGAAACGGGTGCTTTTCTCTGGAACAATATGCAAAAAGATATTACAATGGATGAACTTGTGAATGTACTTTTGTCCGAATACAATGTGTCCGCAACGGAAGCAAAGGAGGATGCGGAGGCGTTTGTAAACACACTCCGCACAGCAGGTGTACTTGAAGAATGAAACAGATTGTCGATATGAAAAAGCTTGAGCCTTCAATACGAGAAATTGTCGGTGCAGGCGGGAATGTAAGACTGACGGTAACCGGGCAGAGTATGATGCCCACGCTGATTGAACATAGAGACTGCGTTATTCTCACAAAACCGGGCAATCTTAAAAAAGGTGATATTATACTTTATCAAAGAACAAACGGAGATTATGTGCTCCACCGAATTACAAAAGTGAAAAAAGACGGATTGGAGCTTTGCGGGGACAATCAGATGAAACCTGAGTTCCCTGTTTTGCCAGAGCAGGTTATTGCCGTTGTATCGGCAATTATCCGCAAAGGTAAGTTGATTGAAAAAAGCAGCATTACTTACAGAGTCAGCGCTTTTATCTGGACGAATTTTATACCGCTTCGTCCCTTTATGCTCAAAACAGTTATTAAAATAAAAAGCCGCTTGAAATAAAATTCAGCGGTTTTTTTGTGTTTTCTCTTGCATTGGAATGAAAAATGTGGTAAAATGTATGATGGTTTTATGTGTATAATAAAATTTTCAATATAATAGGAAGGAGAATTTCTATGAACTATTCAAGTGAAGTAGAAGCTATGTGCCCTCTTGCTAAGGGTGCATATCACGGTCCTGCTCCCATTCCTCAGGAAGGTAAATGGACACAGGCAAAAGAAGTAAAAGACATTTCCGGTCTTACACATGGTATCGGCTGGTGTGCTCCTCAGCAGGGTACATGTAAGCTGACTCTCAATGTAAAAGAGGGTATTATCCAGGAAGCTCTGGTTGAAACAATTGGTTGCTCGGGTATGACTCATTCGGCAGCTATGGCCTCAGAAATCCTCGTTGGCAAAACAATCCTTGAAGCTCTAAACACAGACCTTGTTTGTGACGCTATCAACACAGCTATGAGAGAACTTTTCCTCCAGATTGTTTACGGCCGTACACAAACTGCTTTCTCCGAAGACGGTCTTCCCATCGGTGCTGGTCTTGAGGACCTTGGTAAAGGTCTCCGCAGCCAGGTTGGTACTACATATGCTACACTCAAAAAAGGTCCCAGATACCTCGAACTTGCTGAAGGCTACATCACAAAAGTTGCAGTTGACGAAGAAGGTCAGATTATCGGCTACAAATTCGTTCACCTCGGCAAAATGATGGAAATGGTTGGCAAAGGCATGGATGCTAACGAAGCTCTTGAAAAAGCAAGCGGCCAGTATGGCAGAGTTGATGATGCTGCAAAGCTCATCGACCCCAGACATGAATAATTAAGAGAGGGAGGTTGGACGAAAATGGCATTATTTGAAAGTTATGAAAGAAGAATTAAACAGATAAATGAAGAACTTGCAAAACACGGCATTTCTTCTATCGAAGAAGCAAAAGCTATCTGTGACGAAAAAGGCATAGATGTTTATAACATGGTTAAAGGCATTCAGCCCATCTGCTTTGAAAACGCTTGCTGGGCATACATTGTAGGCGCAGCTATCGCTATTAAAGATGGTTGCACAAAAGCTGCTGACGCTGCTGAAAAAATTGGTCTTGGTCTGCAGGCATTCTGCATCCCCGGTTCTGTTGCTGATGACAGAAAAGTTGGTATCGGTCATGGTAACCTGGGCGCAATGCTCTTAAGAGAAGAAACAAAATGTTTCGCATTCCTCGCAGGTCACGAATCCTTCGCTGCTGCTGAAGGTGCTATTGGTCTTGCAAAAAGTGCTAACAAAGCAAGGAAAGAAGATTTAAGAGTAATCCTCAACGGTCTTGGTAAAGATGCTGCTCAGATTATCTCCAGAATCAATGGCTTTACATATGTTCAGACTCAGTTTGACTATTATACAGGCGAAGTAAAAGTTATTAAAGAAACAGCTTACTCCAAGGGTGAAAGAGCAAAAGTTCGTTGCTACGGCGCGGACGATGTTCGTGAAGGAGTTGCAATTATGCATCTTGAAGGTGTTGATGTTTCCATCACAGGTAACTCCACCAACCCCACAAGATTCCAGCATCCTGTTGCAGGTACATATAAGAAAGAATGTATCCTCCAGGGTAAAAAATACTTCTCTGTTGCATCCGGCGGCGGTACAGGCCGTACACTCCACCCGGACAATATGGCAGCAGGTCCCGCTTCCTACGGTATGACAGATACAATGGGACGTATGCACTCTGACGCTCAGTTTGCAGGTTCATCTTCAGTTCCCGCTCACGTAGAAATGATGGGACTTATCGGCGCAGGTAACAACCCCATGGTTGGTATGACTGTTGCTGTAGCAGTTGCTGTTGAAGAAGCAATGAAA
>JAZROP010000043.1:0-104698 GCA_045648785.1 Clostridia bacterium
CTCCCGGCGGAATAGGAACTATGGATGAATTCTTTCAGGTTCTTACCCTAAAATATTTAAGAAGAATTGCTGCGCCGATTGTAGTGATAAACCTTGATGGGTTTTATGATACGTTAATTGCATTGATTAATGATTTGGTAAGACAAGGTGCGGTAACGGAAGAAATACATAAGCTCTATGATGTAATAACAGATGTAAATGAGGATACAATAGTTCCAGAACTTAAAAAAATTGTCCGATAATGGGTATGAGCGAATCAGATGAAGCACCTGATTGTTCAACACAGAATTAGTTTACCGATTTTGATATTTACATATACTATCGGATGTGAGAAAATCCAGTATTCCTGCGGGTTCTAATGGATTTTGTTTAAGAGAAAACAGTTGAAAAAATACGGAAAAGTTAGTAGGTCCATATTGTGCCTTAGCACAACAAGGTTCTCGGGTACCCAACAGAAATCTGTGATTTCGTGTTGGGTGATGGTTCTTATTATTCACTGTTCTCCAGTCTTGACACGAACCTAGTGTTAATTTAGCAATGTATTTATATTAAAGGAGAAATTTTATGATTTATGCAATTATTCTTTTTGTTGTAACCTACATACTTATACTCGCTTTGGGCAAATATAGAACCTATATTGCCCTTGTTTCAGGCGCAATTTTTGTTCTAAGTGGTATGCTTCCGTTTTCAGAGTTGATCTCGTCAATTGATTTTAATGTTTTACTTATGATTATTGGAACTATGGGACTCGTTTCCCTATTTACCGAGAGTAAAATGCCGGCAATGCTTGCCGATATGGTTATGGAAAGGGTTCCAAATGTAAAGTGGGCGGCTGTTTCCTTGGCTTTATTTGCCGGTGTAATATCTGCCTTTGTTGACAATGTTGCGACGGTGCTTATGGTTGCCCCCATTGCTCTTGCTATATGCAAAAAGCTTAACATCAATCCTGTACCGTTTTTAATCGCAATTGCTGTTTCGTCCAATCTTCAAGGAGCGGCAACTTTAGTTGGTGACACCACGGCAATTATGCTCGGCTCAGCGCTTGACATGAGCTTTCTTGATTTTTTTTGGTATAAGGGCAGACCAAGTATTTTCTTTGCTGTAGAACTCGGTGCATTGCTTTCGGCACTGATACTTCTTTTCATATTCAAAAAGGAAACCAACCCGATTTCAAAAAGAGAAAAGCGTACAAAAGTAACGGATTTTGTTCCGACAATACTTCTTATAATGGTTCTTGTGGCGCTTATTGCAGCATCATTTATTCCCGATAAACCTGACATAACAAATGGTGTAATATGCTGTGTGTTACTTTTGATCGGGCTTGTATATACATCAGTAAAAAACAGAACACTTTCAGCTGTGGTAGCACCTTTAAAAGAAATCGATTTTCAGACAATAGGAATCCTTGTTGGAATATTCCTGATGATAGGCGGTATATCATCAATGGGAGTTATTGATGCACTGGCAAACCTGCTTGCAAAGACTGGCGGCGGAAATATATTTGTGTTGTATACGGTGATTGTTGCTGCATCGGTAATTATTTCTGCATTTATCGATAACATACCGTATGTTGCAACTATGATTCCTGTTATTGCAGGAATTGCGAGCACCCTTAATATTGATGCAACGCCTCTTTATTTTGGACTTCTATCTGGTGCAACTTTGGGCGGTAACTGTACGCCCGTGGGAGCCTCTGCAAACATTACGGGAATTGGTATCCTGAAAAAAGCGGGGTACACAGTAAAAAACGGGGATTTCTTTAAAATTGGAATTCCATTTACGCTAGCCGCAGTGATACCTGCATATATTTATATTTGGTTAATGTATGGAATTTGATGCCGATGTGTCAGATGATTTTATGAAGTGAATTGCGAATATAGAGGGATGGTTTTGTTGTGTTATAATTATCTTTTGGTCCTGTCTTGACACGAGTCGAATCGTGTCGAATATTATCGAAAGGAAGAGTAAAATGGAAAACAACAAAATTATTATTGGAAAAAAATTATATTCCTATAAAACAGCAAAAACGCTAGCTATGACAGCAAAAATACTTGCCTTTCTTTTGGTGTTTATGGGAGTTATTCTTACTTTTCAATCTTTGATTTTAGGTATTCTAGCCATATTTTTTGGAGTATTTATGCTTGTATATTCTACAATTCTCAAAAAAATCATCTATAAGAAGAACAACACAATGAGTAGAGAAATAAAAAAATGGCGCGAAAGTAAAGAAAAAGAATTAAAAAATACCATAAAAAGAGCAAAAAATGAAAGAGTGCATCCATCATTCTCTAAACTTTTAGAAAAACAAGATAAGGTGAGATGCAAACACAAATTTCTTGCGAAATTCCACGACGGTGCAACAGAAGAGCAGCTTGTAAAGTTTGAGAAAACTTTAGGAGTTACTATTCCTGTGCCTTATCGTGAGTTCTTAAAATTTACTGATGGAACTGATTTGGGAGAAGCTGCTATTAATTTTTTTGGTGTAAATGACGAAGATGGTAAAGACCACACCTTATATACTATCAATGATATCCATAATATATACAACATTGAGGAAGCACATGCCAGAAAATTATTAATTATCGGCGAGGACATAACCGGCGTTCTAGTTTGTATCAATATTGAAACAGGCGAAATTATAGGTTGGGAATCTCGTTATATCGGACAAGAAGAGTTTGTAATTAGCACCGATTTCCATACTTTTTTAGATGAATTGACCGAATTTATAGAAGATCGTAATTCTTTAACAACAATAGGAGAAAATAAGAAATCTTGGTTAGTAGCTAGAAAAACCATTAAAAAAGCGTGGAAAAATGAAATTGAACGGGCTTCAAAAGGTTTACAGACAAGAGATTGGACAAATGAAGAATTTGAGCTTTTAAGAATGGGAGAAAGAGTTCCAGGCTATGAAGGACATTATATGAAATCAGCAATAGAATATCCTGAATACGCAAATGATCCGGACAACATTCAATTTTTGGGATATAAAAATGAAACACAAGAAAACAATCTAGCAGACAACATTATAGAATGGCATGAAAAAACCGTGAAGGAATTAAAGTACAGAATCAAAAAAGCAAGGGAGATAGGGATGCATCCTTCGTTTATCAATCTTTTGGAAGTGCATGATAAAGCAAATTTCGACAACAAACTTCCTACTGTATTTTACGACGGTGCAACAGAAGATGGGCTTGTAAAGTTTGAAAATACCCTTGGTGTTACTATTCCTGCACCATACCGTGAATTTTTAAAATTTACCGATGGAGCGTATTTTGGAGAGGCGATGGTTGAATTCTTTGGCATAAACGATAACGAAGAAAAACATCGCATCTTTCCTGCCTCCTATCGTAATATCTTAAAATATGCCGACGAATCAGATAAAGACTCTCGAATGATAGCTCTTTTTGGCGAAAATGGTGATGAGGAAAAAATGCACACACTATATGGCGTTAATAATGCCGAAAAAACAAGCAATATTATAGGTGCTTTTGAGAACGACCTATTAATCATCGGTAAAGATGTAGCGAATATTTTGGTTTGCATCAACACAAAAACAGGAGAAATCGTTGGTTGGGATTATCGTGATATCGAAGATGGATATTTTGAGTTTAACACAGATTTATATACCTACATTGAAGAAGATTTAATTGGATTTATAAATGAACAAAGTAATTGATGAACACAACGGGAATGGTTCCATCGTGTTTTAACTCATGTCAAGTTTATAAAATTTAATACATTAGTTTGCCGATTTTAAATATTTACATATACTATTGGATGCGAGAAAATCCAGTATTCTCGCGGGTTCTAAGGAAAAGTGTTAAAGGAAAAACAAGTGAAAAAATCAGGAAAAAGTAGTAGGTCCTATTATTCACTGTTCTCCTGACTTGACAAAAGTCGAATTGTGTCGAATGAACCTGTTCTCAATGTGCTCGCAGACGCAGCAACAACGGAACTTTCGAAAACTGTTAATCAAAAATTATTTAAGGAAAATGTTGAAATAGCATTTTCATAATTGAGGTAATAAATTATGGATTACAATTACCATACACATACAAATCGATGCCGTCACGCTTCGGGAACGCCGGAAGAATATATAAAACGGGCGATAGAGTGCGGAATAAAACATATGGGTTTTTCTGACCATTTGCCGTATATATGTTCCAATAGAGAAGAAGCAATTCACAGGATTCCGGTTTCAGAGGCGGACGATTATATTTCTGAAATTTCCAACCTTCGAGAAAAGTACAAGGATAAAATTGATATAAAAGTCGGCTTTGAAATGGAATATTATACCGGATATTTTGAAAAGATGCTTGAAAGTGCCATTGCATATGGCGGAGAATATTTGATTTTAGGTGAGCATTTTGTAGTTGAAGAGCATCCGAATCCGGCAGAAAAGCATGTGCTTCGGAGGAGAAATAATATTGGAGAACTGTGTTTATATAGAGAGTGCCTGCTTTCTGCAATTAAAAGCGGTGTTTTCACATATGTTGCACATCCTGATATATTCAATTTTGTGGGCGATAAGGATATTTATGCTTGCGAAATGAAAAAGATTTGTGAAGCAGCAAAAGAATACGGGGTTCCGCTTGAGATAAATTTCCTTGGAATTCGTGAGGAAAGAAATTATCCAAACAAAAGTTTTTGGAAGATTGCGGGGGAAGTCAAGGCACCCGTTACATTCGGATTTGACTCTCATGATGTAACAAATGCATATGATGGAAAATCTTATATAAAAGCAATGGAAATGGTTGAAAAATACAACCTAAACTATATCGGGAAACCAGAAATAATTGATATACAAAAGCTGGGGGTGTAATAATGATACTTATAATTTTGACTTTGCTGATTGTTGTTGCGATAATGCTTACAATTGTAATAGTAATGCTTGCATCAAAAAATAATAATAGCGGTGCAACCGAAATTGAAAAATCTATTAGAGATGAAAATTCAAGGCTTAGAACAGAGCTTGATAAAAAAATAGGACTTTTGGAAAACAGTTTTATCACAAGACTTGAAAATTCTTCCGCAAATCAATCCAAACAACTTAATGAGATTACACAAACAAATAACGATGTTATGAAAAATCTCACTCAAATGATGGAAACAAGACTTAACACTCTTTCGGAAAATAATGAAAAAAAGCTTGAGGAAATGAGAAAAACTGTTGATGAAAAGCTTCACAAGACACTTGAAACCCGTCTTTCCGAGTCTTTTAAAACTGTAAGCGAAAGACTAGAACAGGTTTATAAAGGTCTTGGCGAAATGCAGACTATTGCCCAAGGGGTTGGCGACCTTAAAAAGGTTATGAGTGGTGTAAAAACACGCGGTATATTAGGAGAACTTCAGCTTTCGAATATTATAGAACAAATTCTGACTCCAGCACAGTATGAGAAAAATTATGCAACAAAACCAGGTAGCCGTGATGTTGTAGAGTTTGCGATAAAAATGCCGGGCAAAGATGAAACTCCTGTTTTTATCCCTGTTGATGCTAAATTCCCTATGGAATCTTATCACAGACTGCTTGATGCTTATGAGTCGGGTGACCCGGAAGCGGTGGCCGCATCGTCTAAGGAAATTGAACAGGTTATAAAAAAATCTGCAAAGGATATTCGCGATAAATACATTTATCCTCCGGCGACAACTGATTTTGGTATAATGTTTTTACCGGTTGAAGGTCTTTATGCAGAAGTTGTTAGAAACACCACTCTGTTTGAAACGCTGCAAAAAGATTTTAAAGTGCTTGTTGCAGGTCCGTCAACATTGTCTGCACTTATGACAAGTCTGCAAATGGGATTTAAAACTCTTACTATAGAAAAGCGTGCAGCGGATGTGTGGAATGTGCTTGCAACCGTTAAAACGGAATTTGTTAAATTCTCGGGAGTGCTTGAAAAAGCCCAGGCTAAAATCAATCAGGCAAATGACGAAATGGACAAGCTTGTGGGTGCAAGAACAAAGAAAATTATGCTTCAGCTTAATAAAGTGAGCGGAGCGGAAGATATAGAATTACTTGAGGAAACCATAAATGATTAAACTATTAAACGAAAAAGTTTGTTTCTCAGATGGTAAATTTTTTACTGCTGAAGAGTATGAAAAAAATAATGTGACTGCAGGAAAAGAAGGCACAATGGCTTATAAAATTTTAACAAGCCATAATACATCGGGAAATAATGAAAAACTGAAAATAAAATTTGATGTTATGGCATCGCATGATATCACTTATGTTGGTATAATTCAGACTGCAAGAGCTAGCGGACTTGAAAAATTTCCACTTCCATATGTTCTGACAAACTGCCATAACAGTCTTTGTGCTGTTGGGGGAACAATCAATGAAGATGACCATGTATTTGGTCTTTCGGCTGCTAAAAAATACGGTGGAATATATGTTCCGGCACATCAGGCGGTAATTCATCAGTTTATGCGTGAAATGCATGCAGGATGCGGCAAAATGATTCTCGGCTCAGACAGTCATACAAGGTATGGTGCAATTGGTACAATGGCTATTGGCGAGGGTGGTCCGGAGCTTGTTAAACAGCTTTTAAATAAAACCTATGATATTGACCGACCGGAAGTGGTTCTGATTTATCTTGACGGTGAACCTGTTAATGGAGTTGGTCCTCAGGATGTGGCTCTTGCAATTATTGGTGCAGTATTTAAAAACGGTTTTGTTAAAAACAAGGTTATGGAATTTGCAGGTCCGGGTGTTTCAAAAATCAGTATGGATTTCAGAATCGGTATTGATGTTATGACAACCGAAACAACTTGTCTTTCTTCAATATGGACGACTGATGATAAAACCGAAAACTTTCTTAAAATTCATGGCAGAGGGGAAGAATTCAAAGTAATGCAGCCCGATGAGGGTGCTCTATATGATGGAGCGGTGATAGTTGATCTTTCCAAAATCCGTCCTATGATTGCAATGCCCTTCCATCCAAGTAATGCTTATACGATTGATGAAGTCAATGCAAATGCGGCTGATATTCTCCACGAAGCGGAGGTTGCGGCAAAGGCACAGCTTGATACACCTAATATTGATTATAAACTTACAAACAAAATAGTTGACGGTAAAATTAAGGTTGATCAGTGCGTTATTGCGGGATGCGCCGGTGGCGGCTTTGAAAACCTTGTGTATGCAGCGGAAATATTAAAAGGCAAAAGTGTAGGTAATGATGAATTTGCGCTTAGCGTTTATCCTGCCAGCCAGCCGGTTTTTATGCAACTTGTTAAAAATGGTTCAGCGGCAACTCTTATGGCAGCAGGCGCAACACTAAGAACGGCCTTTTGCGGACCTTGTTTTGGCGCAGGTGATGTTCCGGCAAATAATGCGCTCAGCATTAGACATTCAACAAGAAACTTCCCCAACAGAGAAGGCTCGAAACCCGGACAAGGTCAGATTTCATCTGTTGCACTTATGGATGCACGCTCTATTGCGGCAACTGCGGCAAACGGTGGTGTGTTGACTGCCGCAACTGAACTTGATGTTAAGTTTGATATGCCTGAATATACATTTGATGATTCGGCTTATACAAGCAGGCTATATAACGGATTTGGTAAAGCTGATACTGCGGTTGAGCTGAAATTTGGTCCGAATATTGCAGACTGGCCGGAAATGTCCGAGCTTACAGAAAACCTTGTCTTAAAGGTTGTAAGTGAAATCCATGACCCGGTTACAACAACGGATGAGCTTATTCCGTCGGGAGAAACATCATCATATCGTTCAAACCCTCTGAAACTTGCTGAATTTGCTCTTTCAAGAAAAGACCCCGAATATGTAAATAAAGCAAAAAAAGTTCAGACTTATGAAAAAGCAAGACTTGCAGGAGAGAACCCAGAAACTGTTGATTCTGAAATTAAATCTGTTTTTGAGAAAATCCGCAACATAGTTCCGGAAATTAACCCTGAAAAAACAGCTATTGGAAGCACTATTTTTGCAGTTAAACCCGGTGATGGTTCAGCCCGTGAACAGGCGGCATCCTGCCAGAAGGTTCTTGGTGGTTTTGCTAACATTGCAAATGAATATGCTACAAAGCGATACAGAAGTAATCTTATCAACTGGGGAATGATTCCTTTTGTGATTGATGAGGGAGAACTTCCGTTTAAAAACGGGGATTATATTTTTGTAAAAGATGTAAAAAAAGCCATTGAAACAAAAACGGATGAATTTGATGCGTATGTACTTGGAGATACATCAAAATCTTTTAAACTTAAAGTTTCTCCGATGACTGATGACGAAAGAAAAATAATTCTTTCGGGTTGCCTGATAAATTTTTACAAAAAAAATTAAAAACCTATTGATATATTAAAAAAACTGTGTTATAATATCATAATAAAGATTTAAATTACGGAGGTAATTATGAATATTGCAATGACAATCGCGGGTATTGTTCATATACTCGTATCAATCGCTATTATTTGTCTTATTCTTCTTCAGTCAGGTAAAACAGCTGGTTTGTCTGGTGCTATCAGCGGTGCTGCGGATTCTTTCTTTGGAAAGAATAAGGGCAGAACTCTTGATGCTCTCTTTGCAAAGCTGACAACAGCATGTGCGATTCTTTTCCTGATCACATCACTTTTCCTGGCTTATGCCGATACATTGGTAAAATAATTGTATCGGGCAATGCTCGTGTGCGACCTTGTAAAGGTTGCTTTGGGTGAAATGAAAAAGCATCTCCGAAATTACGGGATGCTTTTTGTTTAATAATTACATGCTTATATAGTGTAGTATGCCTACTATTACGGAGCAAATTGTTCCGTAAACAATTACAGGTCCGGCAACGGTGAACATTTTTGCGCCAACACCCATTATAAAACCGTCTGTTTTAAATTCCATTGCGGGAGACACTATTGAATTTGCAAATCCTGTTATGGGAACGGCGGTTCCGGCACCACCATGTTTGCCAAGTTTGTCATATACACCAATACCTGTTAAAAATGCACCGAGAAAAATCATTGTAATTGATGTAAAAGAACCGGCAACAATATCAGATAGATTAAGAGAAAGAAAAAACTGTCGCAACAGTTCGCCTATGCAACATATGGTTCCACCGAAAAGAAATGCCTTTGGTATGTTAATATACCATTTCGAACCGGGTGATTCTTTTTTTACGAGGTTTGAATATTCGGTTTTGTTCATGTATGGCACCACCTTGAAATCATTATTTTACCAGAGGTTTTCTCGTGTGATGGAGAATCCTGTCCGGCAAAAATTAGTATACTTCCTGCAATAAGCAGTAGAATTATTATGAAAATCATTAAACCCCTGTATTTTTTTATAATGTTCATATAACAGTCCTTTCGTGATTAATATGTGATTTTTTAAAGGTTTTATACAGAGGAGGGGAGAAAAATGCTTTTAAATGATTGGGGAGAAATTTTAAAAGAAGAGTTTGAAAAAGATTATTTTGTTGAGCTTTCGGCTTTTCTGGATGAAGAATATAAATCTAAAAAGATTTATCCACCCCGTGATGAGATTTTCTCCGCACTTGAACTTTCTTCATTTGATGATACCAAAGTTGTGATCTTGGGCCAGGATCCATACCATGGAGAAGGACAGGCACACGGTCTCTGTTTTTCGGTTAAACCAGGCATAGAGTCTCCTCCATCACTTAAAAATATGTTTAAAGAACTTTATGATGACCTTGGTGTTACACAGCCAAATCACGGATGTCTTTTAAAATGGGCGAAGCAAGGAATACTGATGCTTAATACATCACTTACGGTAGAGGAATCAAAACCAAATTCCCATTCTAAAAAAGGATGGACGATTTTTACTGATAAAATAATTGAAAAGCTAAATAATAGGGAAAAACCGGTAATATTTATACTGTGGGGTAATAATGCAAGGGATAAACTTGCATTAATTACAGGGAAACAACACTATGTACTTTCTGCTGCACACCCAAGTCCGCTTTCTGCATCGCGAGGATTTTTCGGTTGCAGGCACTTTTCAAAAATAAATAATATTCTTGAAAAAACAGGTCAGCAGAAAATAGACTGGCAATTAGAAAACTTATGAAAGAAAAAATAAAAAGAGAAGCGGCATTTCTTGGACTGGATGCTTGTGGAATAACAAGTGTCGATGAAAAATCTGTTATTGTTTGCCTTTTTCCTTATTTTATAAACTTTTCAAAAGGTAATTTATCGAGATACGCAGCGATACCTGATTATCATACAATTATACACAAATATCTTGAAACGCTTGCACACAATGCAGAGCTTACTGATTTTGAAATTTTTTCTGATATATCACCCTATAACGAGCGTCTGCTTGCAGCTTGCGCCGGTTTGGGAGTGATTGGGAAAAATGGTCTTTTGATAAATGAAAAATATGGATCGTATGTTTTTGTTGGAATTATAGTTTTAAACTCGCTTAAGCTTGAAAGTGATAAACCGCTGACGGAAAATCATTGCCTTGATTGTGGAAAATGTCTTAAAGCTTGCCCGGGAAAAGCTCTTAATGATTATGGAATTGACATTTCAAAATGTCTTTCTGAAATTACGCAGAAAAAAGGCGACCTTAATGAAAATGAAAAAAAGTTAATAATTAAAACCGGAATGGTCTGGGGATGCGATGTATGCTCGGAAGTCTGCCCGATGAATATCAGAGTCGGTGAAACACCATTGCCGGAATTTAAAGAAAATATAATATCATCGCTCTATTTGAAAGATATAGATACGCTTTCAAATAAAGAGTTTTTGCAAAAATATGCTGACCGTGCATTTATATGGCGTGGCAAAAAAATTCTTTTGCGAAACTGCGGTGTTCTCGAAGACCATCTGCCCGTGGATGGCTCTTTTGAAAAATAATTTTACGGGATGAAAGGAATCTATTATGGCTTACTATTTTGACGAACCCTCTCACACCTTTGGAGAATACCTTCTTGTACCCGGCTATTCATCAGCTGAATGTATCCCGGCAAATGTTGACCTTTCAACGCCGGTGGTAAAATATAAAAAGGGCGAAGAATGTCCTCTTAAAATTAATATTCCCCTTGTTTCGGCAATCATGCAGTCTGTTTCTGATGACCGTATGGCAGTTGCTCTTGCAAAAGAAGGAGGCATGTCGTTTATTTATGGCTCACAGTCCATTGAAGATGAGGCTGAAATGGTAGCAAGAGTAAAAAACTATAAAGCAGGTTTTGTTACAAGTGATTCAAACATAACTCCTGACAGCACTTTGCAGGATGTTCTTGATTTAACAGAAAAAACAGGACACGCTACTATTGCCGTTACAGATAATGGTGAGGCTGATGGTAAGCTTATTGGTCTTGTTACAAGCAGAGATTATCGTGTAAGCAGAATGTCAAAAGACATTAAGGTTTCGGAGTTTATGACAAAATTTGAGGACCTTGTTTATGCTTATGACGGCATTTCTCTTGCAGAAGCAAACGATGTTATTTGGGAACACAAGGTAAATCAGCTTCCTATTATCACAAAAGATGGTCACCTTAAACATATGGTTTTCAGAAAAGACTATTCTACACATAAGGCGAACACTCTTGAACTGCTTGACTCTTCAAAAAGATATATTGTAGGTGCTGGTATCAATACCCGTGACTATGCGGAGCGTGTTCCTGCACTTATTAACGCAGGTGCGGATGTTCTTTGTATTGATTCGTCCGAAGGTTTTTCTGAATGGCAGAAGCTGACACTTGAATATGTTAGAAAAAATT
The DNA here is from genome assembly GCA_045648785.1 of Clostridia bacterium. Classification (GTDB taxonomy): domain Bacteria; phylum Bacillota; class Clostridia; order RUG12999; family RUG12999; genus RGIG7450. The sequence continues at coordinate 11,676 of JAZROP010000043.1, forward strand.
ACGGTGATAAGGTTAAGGTTGGCGCCGGAAATGTAGTTGATAAGGAAGGATTTTTATTCCTTGCAGAAGCAGGTGCGGACTTTATAAAAGTAGGTATCGGTGGCGGTTCAATTTGTATCACCCGTGAACAGAAAGGTATTGGTCGCGGACAGGCGACTGCACTTATTGAGGTTGTTGCGGCAAGGGATGAGTATTATAAAGAAACAGGCATTTATATTCCTGTATGTTCTGACGGTGGCATAGTTTATGACTATCATATGACACTTGCACTTGCGATGGGCGCAGATTTCATTATGCTTGGCAGATATTTTGCTCGCTTTGACGAAAGCCCGACTAATAAACTCAATATTAACGGCAACTATGTTAAAGAATATTGGGGAGAAGGCTCCAACAGAGCAAGAAACTGGCAGCGATATGATATGGGTGGCGACAAAAAGCTTTCCTTTGAGGAAGGTGTTGACTCTTATGTTCCTTATGCAGGAAGCCTCAAGGATAACCTGACACTTTCGCTTAATAAGGTTCGTTCAACAATGTGTAACTGCGGAGCTCTTTCAATTCCTGAGCTTCATAAGAACGCAAAACTCACACTTGTTTCTGCGACAAGTATTGTTGAGGGCGGAGCACATGATGTTATTCAGAAAGAAAAAAGTAGTATAAATGGAATTTAAAAAAGGACAGTTCAAACCGTCCTTTTTTGATAGCTTATAGAAATAAAAAAGAATCTTTCTGTAAAAAAATAAAATCGGAAATTGCAAAAATTGTAATATTGCCAGAAAATTACAACCGATCGGTTATTTTTTTGCAAAAGAAAAACGGAGCAAAGAAAACTTTGCTCCGACATGGTCGGGATAACAGGATTTGAACCTGCGGCCTCTTCGTCCCGAACGAAGCGCGCTACCAAACTGCGCTATATCCCGAAAACCAACTTTTTGAATTATATCATATAATTAGTAAAAAATCAAGCATTAATTTAATTTTTTTCTATATTTAGTTAAATTTTATGAATAATGTATTGGCAAAAGTATTAAATTGAATGAAAATATGCTTAAAATGTGTTGTTTAAAGGCTTATATTATTATGCGCGATTTTTTTGTTGGACCGTTTATGATGTGGTTTATATAGAAAAAATGCGTTTTCGGCAGCGAATGCTGCGATTGTTAAATAAGGCTTATTTTCTAAGGACAGGCTTTTACTTATAGAAGAGAGATTTTATCTTTTTTATTATTACAATTATGTGAAAAACATTTACAAAATTAAAATATTATGCTATAATAAAAATAATAAAAATGATAAGGAGTCACAACTATGAAAAAGGTACTTGCACTGATACTTATACTTGCTTTTTGCACAACGCCTGCGTTTGCAGCATCTGCTGATAAAATTTTTCAAGCAGACTACGCACAACCTGATAAATTTCTTGGAATAACAAATATTTACGATTGCAGTATATCTGACTCTTTTGCTGCATTTATTACATCAAGCAAGCTCTTAAAAACTGTTGGGTTTAATAATAAGGGCCAGTTAGGAAATGCGGCAGTTGAAAGTTCAGCTGAACTTATGGATGTTGCTGGTGTTAATAATATTATAAAAGTTGCTACCGGGGATGATTTTGCGATTGCACTTTCTCAGTCAGGAAAAATCTTTGCTTGGGGTAAAAATGACAGAGGTCAGCTTGGACTTGGTGATACTGAGGATAAAAAGGTCCCTGTTTCTTTGGTTACAATGTCCAGTGTTATGGATATTGCTGCAGGAGACAATTTTGCCCTTGCGGTAAAATATGATGGAACTGTATGGGCATGGGGCGCAAATGAATATGGTCAGCTTGGACTTGGCGACAAAGAAGACAGACTTCTTCCTACAAAGATTACATCTCTTGGCACATCAGCTGCAGTGTTTGCAGGTAATGCTCACGCGGCAGCATTGACAGGTGCTGCAAAAATGTATGTATGGGGTAAAAATGATTTCGGCCAGCTTGGTCTTGGAAATACTGAAGAATATCTTGTTCCAACTATTGCACCGGAATATCAGTCTGCACTTGATTATGCTTTCGGTGATGATTTTACAGTTGTTTTAAAGGGATCTGGCGTTATGTATGCCTGCGGCAAAAATGACAGGGGTCAGCTTGGTCTTGGTCATAACGATAATGTATCTGTGCTTACGGCTGTTGATTCTCTTCGCTCGGTTTTCCAGATTGATGCAGGCTCAAATCATGTTGCAGCGCTTACATTTTCAGGCGTTCCTTATGCATGGGGCGCAAATGAAAGCGGTCAGCTTGGTACAGGGGATTATGCAGATTCCAACCTGCCGGTAAAACTTGAAATTACTGCTACAAAAACAAATGTTGTATGTGGTGGTAATTCAACTCTTATTATGACTGGAGCAGGACCTGTTTACTATGCAGGAAATCTTATTAAATCTGCTGAGGCCGAAATGCTTCCGGTTGTTCGTCCAGAGAAACCAGATACAATTAAGGATATTGGAATTTTAATTAATAATGAATGGTTTGTAACTGATGTTGAGCCTGTTATAATTAACGACAGAACAATGCTTCCCATGAGAGCAATATTTGAAAAATACGGAGCTACACTCGAGTGGGATGATTCGATAAAAACAGCAACAGCTACATTGGGTGACAAGGTTGTTAAAGTTGCAATTTCAAGCAGTACGGCTTATGTAAACGACCAGGCGGTTGAACTTGATTCTCCTGCGGTTATTGTTGACAGCAGGACCCTTGTACCTGTCAGATTTATTTCTGAATCACTTGGGTTTAAGGTTGACTGGGATGGTGCAGAGAGAGTCGTTATCATAACAAAATAAAAGCTATTTACAAATTAGCGTTAATATGTTAAAATATCTATAAAGACACACTGTCTTTAATTATAGAAGAAAGGAAGTAAAGGTATGAGAATTGATATTATAGGTCGCAGGTACAATGTTTCTGATGCAGTGGAGCAGAGGATTAAAACAAAAATCGGAAAACTCTCCAAGTTTTTTGGTGACGAGGCTGACGCAAAAGTTGTTCTTTCCAAGCGGAAAGATACCAATATAATGGAAACAACAATCCTTCATAAAGGTATCATTTACAGAGCTGAAGAAGAAGCTCAGGATATGTACTCCGCGATAGATAAAGTAAGTGAAATACTTGAAAGACAAATCAGAAAAAATAAAACCCGTCTTGAAAAGAATTTCCGAAAATCTGCTTTTGTTCCCGACTTTGTTAACGATGCTTTGTATGAGGTGGAGGAGGAAACGGAGTTTAATGTTGTTAAAACGAAAGCAATTTCCGTTAAACCTATGGAAATCGAAGAAGCAATTTTGCAGATGAATCTCCTTGGACATTTATTCTTTGTTTACAGAGACAGCAAATCTAATAATATTAATATTGTATATAAACGAAAAGATAGTGCATACGGAGTTATAGAAACACATTAAATATTAACTTATTGATAAAGGGTGGAAACACCCTTTATTTTATTGATTGAAAGGGTGCATCGGAATGAAAGATGTTGCTGAAATTATCAAGAATTTTAGTCTTGCTGGCGAGATTGTAGATATCGAATCTATGAACAGTGATTTCTATAAAGATGCTGAGGATACACATTGGTGTAGGTTGAAGAAACTGCTAAAATATTTAAAAAAGTAAAAGGGTATCGTCCAAAACAAAAAAAGCTTGAATTTTTATTAAATAAGTAGTATAATATAAATATTGTAAATTTGTGCCATGAAAGGTGTTATAAAAATGAAAAGAACTGAGATAAAACAGCTCTACAGACAAACAGACCGTTTTGGCGGCGGTAAAGTGACTGTAGCTGGTTGGATAAGAACTATAAGAAGCTCTAAAAACTTTGGGTTTATCGAACTTAATGACGGCAGCTTTTTCAAAAATGTTCAGATAGTTTTTGAAGAGGACAGAATTTCAAACTATAAAACAGTTGAAAAACTTAATGTTGGCTCTGCTATTGTTGTAACAGGTGACCTTGAGCTTACCCCTGAAGCAAAGCAGCCGTTTGAAATCAAAGCTGATGATATTTTTGTAGAGGGTGAATCAACACCCGATTATCCGCTCCAGAAAAAACGCCACTCAGTAGAATTTCTTCGTGAAATTTCCCATCTTCGTCCGAGAACAAATCTTTTTTCAGCTGTGCTGAGGGTGCGCTCGGTTGCCGCATATGCTATTCATAAATTCTTTAACGAAAGAAACTTTGTATATGTTCATACACCGATAATTACTTCGAGCGACTGTGAGGGAGCCGGGGAAATGTTCCAGGTAACAACCATGGATCTTAACAATGTTCCTAAAAACGAAAACGGTGAGGTTGATTATTCAAAAGACTTTTTCCGCAAGCCTGTAAGTCTTACGGTAAGCGGTCAGCTTAATGTTGAAACTCATTGTATGGCTTTCGGCAAGGTCTACACATTCGGACCTACATTCCGTGCAGAAAATTCAAATACTGCCCGCCATGCGGCAGAATTCTGGATGATTGAACCTGAAATGGCTTTTGCTGATTTGAATGATGATATGGAGCTTGCTGAATCCTTGCTCAAATATATTATTAATTACTGTCTTGAAAATGTTCCGGAAGAGCTTGAATTTTTCAATAACTTTGTTGATAAAACACTTCTTGACAGACTTCATAATATTGTTGAAAATGATTTTGCACATGTTACCTATACAGAAGCAATTGACCTTCTTATGCCTGTTGCGGATAAGTTTGAATATCCGGTTTCATGGGGTATTGACTTGCAGACAGAACATGAGCGTTATCTGACAGAGCAGATTTTCAAAAAACCTGTGTTTGTTACTGATTATCCAAAAGAAATCAAAGCTTTCTATATGCGTAACAATGATGATGGAAAAACTGTTGCGGCTATGGACTGTCTTGTACCCGGTGTTGGTGAGATTGTAGGCGGTAGTCAGCGTGAAGAGCGTATGGATGTTCTTCTTGCAAAGATGAAAGAATTTGGTCTTGAAGAAAAAGATTATGAATTCTATACCGACCTTAGAAAATACGGCGGTAATAAACACGCCGGCTTTGGTCTTGGGTTTGAAAGAATGATTATGTACTTAACTGGCGTATCCAACATCAGAGATGTACAGTCCTTTGCAAGAACAGTTGGTAAATGTGATTTTTAATAAATAAATAAAGAAAGCCCGCACTTGCGGGCTTTCTTTATTTATTATGCGTTAACAGTTACGCTTTCAGCGTATTTTCTTACATTTGCAAGACCTGCATATGCAGTATAATCGGGGCCGTCTGTTACAACAAGTGTCGGTGCCTGAGCAATTCCGTACGCTTCGCAAAGGTCTGCATGTTCTTCAGCGTTTACAACTTCATAAGCGATGCCTGCATTATCAAGGAAAGCTTTTGCTGCACGACAGTTGGGACAAGTTGTTGTTGTAAAGAGCATTACCTGTGATTCGGGAACAGATGGTATTCTCTCAGCAGGATTAAGCTTGGAATTTTCAATATCGTAAAGTTTGCGTTCTTTGTATTCCTGAGCTTTACCGTCATTCCAGTTTTGTACAGGGCGATAGTAACCAGTAATACGGCTGTAAACCTCTGCTTTTTCACCACACTCAGGACAAGTGAAATGCTCTCCTACAATGTAGCCGTGGTTTTTACAAACTGAATATGTTGGCGACATTGTGTAGTAGGGGAGTTTGTAGTTTTCAGCAATCTTGCGAACAAGGTCTGCTGCAGCTTTCCAGGTAGGAAGTTTTTCGCCGAGGAAAGCATGGAATACTGTACCCGATGTGTAGAGTGTCTGAAGTTCATCCTGAATGTCAAGAGCTTCAAAAATATCAGCTGTGTAACTAACTGGCAGGTGTGAAGAGTTGGTGTAGTAAGGTGTGCCGCCTTCTTCTGCTGCGGTTATAATATCAGGATAATGTTTTAAGTCGTGTTTAGCAAGACGATATGTTGTAGATTCTGCAGGAGTTGCTTCAAGGTTGTAAAGGTCGCCATACATTTCCTGATAGTCGGAAAGTCTTTCGCGCATGTGATTTAAAACTTCCTTGGAGAATTCCTGAGTTTTTTCGTTTGTCATATCAGCCTTGAGCCATTTTGCATTAAGACCAACTTCGTTCATACCAATAAGACCAATTGTAGAGAAGTGGTTGTCAAAAGAGCCAAGGTATCGTTTTGTATAAGGATAAAGACCTTCGTTGAGAAGCTTTGTAATAATTGTACGCTTAACTTTAAGTGAGCGTGCAGATATATCCATGAGCTTGTCAAGACGCTTATAGAAGTCAGCTTTGTTTTCTGCAAGATAAGCAATTCTGGGCAGGTTGATTGTTACAACGCCAACACTACCAGTGCTTTCACCGCTACCAAAGAAACCACCTGATTTTTTGCGGAGTTCTCTGAGGTCAAGTCTGAGACGGCAGCACATACTTCTTACATCGCTCGGAGCCATATCGCTGTTGATGTAGTTTGAAAAGTAGGGAGTACCATATTTTGCAGTCATTTCAAACAGAAGCTTGTTGTTTTCTGTTTCAGACCAGTCGAAATCGCTTGTGATTGAGTATGTGGGGATAGGATACTGGAAACCTCTGCCGTTAGCATCGCCTTCAATCATAACTTCGATGAATGCTTTGTTAACCATATCCATCTCTTTTTTACAGTCTTTGTATTTGAAATCCATTTCTTTGCCGCCTACGATTGCAGGAAGTTCTGCAAGGTCGGCGGGAACGGTCCAGTCAAGTGTGATGTTTGAAAACGGTGCCTGTGTGCCCCAACGGCTGGGGGTGTTTACTCCGTATATGAAGGACTCAATACATTTTTTAACCTCACGGTAGGAGAGGTTGTCCACTTTTACAAAAGGAGCAAGATAAGTGTCGAATGACGAGAACGCCTGAGCGCCCGCCCATTCATTCTGCATGATGCCGAGGAAGTTTACCATCTGATTGCAAAGTGTTGCAAGGTGGCTTGCGGGCGAAGAAGTGATTTTGCCTTCAATGCCGCCGAGACCTTCCTGAATAAGCTGTTTTAAGGACCAACCTGCACAGTATCCTGTAAGCATGGAAAGGTCGTGAATATGAATGTCTGCATTTTTGTGCGCAGATGCAATTTCATCATCATAAATTTCTGATAACCAGTAATTAGCTGTAATTGCACCGGAGTTTGATAATATAAGACCGCCGACAGAATATGTAACCGTTGAATTTTCTTTTACACGCCAGTCGGTAACCTTAACATAGCTGTCAACAATTTCTTTATAGTCAAGAATTGTTGATTTCATGTTACGCATTTTTTCGTGCAGGCGACGGTAGAGGATGTATGCTTTGGCAACATCGGCATAGCCTGCCTGAACAAGAACAGATTCGACACTGTCCTGAATATCTTCAACAAGAATAATATCGTCTTTTATTTTAGGTTCAAAATCGGCAGTAACCTTCAGAGAAAGAAAATCAATCACTGAGGGGTGATACTGCTTGTTTTGTGCGTCAAAAGCCTGGGTAATAGCGTCGCTGATTTTTCCGAGGTCAAAACTTGTAATTTTTCCATCGCGTTTTTTTACCTGATACATAACCATTCCTCCATTTTGTTTCCTATATGTTAATTGTTAGTTTTGCCATTGTATTCACAATTATAGCATAAGGTTTTACACTTGTCAACCCCTAAAACACAATATATTGTGTAAAAAATAAAAAATCGGCACAATATGTACCGATATGTGGTATATTTTAATTGAGGATTATAACAGAAAACAGTATAATCAGTATACCTGCACCACTTACTATGGAAAAAGGTTCTAGCAATATAAAAATGCTAATAAGTGTTGCAACAAGCGGTTCAATTGATGACAATACTGATGCGATTGAAGGTTCGAGTTTTTTTAGTCCTAGTGAATATAGAAGGTATGGCATAACAGAGGTACATATTCCTGTAAGCGGACATAAAAGCATTAAAGTCTTGTTCTCCATCACAAGAAATCCGGCTGTTTTATAGTCAAAAACAAACAGGGCGGCCAGTCCTGCAAAAATGAATGCATAACAGGTCATGGTAAGGGGTGAATATTTTTTCAGAATAAACTTACCTATAATACTGTATGATGCATAGGATATTCCAGAGAGTAGCCCAAAAAAAAGACCATTTACAGAAATTTTATTGTTAACACCAATAATTCCTGAAACAAAAATACATCCGATTACAGCAAGAATTACTGCTATAATTTTTTTAATGGTAATTTTTTCGTCAAAAAAAATAACAGAAAAAATTAAAACAAATATTGGTGCTGTGTACATTAGTACGCAAGCGATAGAAACAGATGCGTATTCTATGCTTGTAAAGTAAAATACAGAGGTTAAAAATACACTGACAATACCAAGGAGGATAAACAAAAATGTATCTTTAAAGCTGATTTTAAAAAGTTTTTTGTCTTTAAAAAATATAAATGAAGACATAAACAAAGCAGAAAAAAACATTCTTATACATGAAATCTGCAAACTGTCAAAGCCGTATGATGCAAGTGCTTTTACAAACAGTGAGGTTGTGCCCCAGAAGACTGCAGCAAGAATAACTGTAAATATTGATAGTCTCTTTTTCATTAGTCAATACCCCGGATGGAAATATTTTTAACAAATGGGCGAACAATGTTTGCAAATTGTTCAAGTTCTTCCTTGGTGTATGCCGAATATCCATTTCCAATCATGTTTTCAGACAAAACAAACCCTTGGAGAAAATAATTTTCGGCACCTTCAATAAGTTTTGAAATTCCGTCAAATGATTTTGAATCATGAAAATCCCGAACAACCGTTGTGCGGAATTCATAAGGGATTTTACCAAAGAGAAGAAAATCTATGCTTTCACGAACTTTTGAAAAATCAAGATTTTTTATTCCAACGGTTTCGGCATATTTTTCTTCGCTGTTTTTTATGTCCATTGCAACATAATCAACCATTCCGCTGAAAATTATTTCTTTTAGTTTATCTGGGAAAAATCCATTTGTATCAAGCTTTACGGCGTATCCCATGTTTTTAACTTTGCTGAGAAAATCAATAACATCGTTTTGAAGCAGAGGTTCTCCGCCGGTCAAACAAACACCATCTAAAAGACCTTTTCTTTTTTTTAGAAAAGAAAATATTTCATTTTCATTTAGAGGCTTGTCCATTTTTTCTGGAAGAACAAGCAAGGCGTTATGGCAAAAAGGACAACGAAAATTACAGCCACCTGCAAAAATTGTACAGGCAACTTTACCGGGATAGTCAAGTAAAGTAAGTTTTTGTATTCCATGGATATTCATGTAGCCACCGCCTTTCAATAAAAATTATATCCCATATAAAAATTAAAGTCAATACAGATTGAATAAGAATCGACTATTTGCACAACTTATCTTTAGTATTTGTTGAAAGGTGTGGTTAGGGTGCTGATGACGCTTCTAATGATTGCTCAATTTATATTTACTATAGTAATAGGAATATATTTTTCAAAAGCTTTAAAAGAAAAAACAGGAGAAACAACAAAACTCAAACGTGGAGATGACAGAGAGCTTCATAAGCTTCAGAAAATGCGTGAAGTTAAACTGACACTTCCGCTGGCAGAAAAAACAAGACCAAAAAAACTAGAAGATGTAGTAGGACAGGAAAAAGGCATACGCGCACTCAGGGCTGCGCTGTGTGGACCAAATCCGCAACATGTGATAATTTATGGGTCGCCGGGTGTTGGAAAGACCGCGGCAGCAAGATTAATACTTGAAGAAGCAAAAAATGAAAAAAGTTCGCCCTTTTCGTCAGATGCAAAATTTATTGAAACAGACGCAACAGTCATGCGCTTTGATGAACGGAATATTGCAGACCCGCTTATCGGGTCAGTTCACGATCCGATATACCAGGGGGCGGGTTCATACGGTCCCGCAGGAATACCAAAACCCCGTCCGGGAGCGGTAACAAAGGCACATGGCGGAGTACTTTTTATTGATGAAATAGGTGAACTTCATCCAACACATATTAATAAACTTTTAAAAGTTCTGGAAGACAGAAAAGTATATCTTGAAAGTGCATATTATTCGCCCGACGACGACAGTCTGCCGCTTCATATTCATGAAATATTTAAAAACGGACTTCCGGCAGATTTCAGGTTGATTGGGGCAACTACCCGTTCGCCGGATGAAATTCCTCCGGCAATAAGATCAAGGTGTGTTGAAATCTTTTTTAATGATTTAAGCAGAGAGGAAATATGCCGGATAGCTTGTAATGCAGTTCAAAGAAGTGGATTTAAATCGGACGATAAGGTTTGCAGATTGTTGTCTGAATATGCTGCAAATGGCAGGGATGCAGTTAATATGATTCAAACAGCTATTAGCTTGTGTATGATAGAAAAAAGAGATGAAGTCACTGTGGAGGACGCGGAGTGGGTAATAGAAACAGGTAAATATTCAAAAAGAATTGATAAAAAGCTATATGCAGAGTCCAGATGTGGAGTTGTAAGCGGACTTGCTATTGCAGGTGGCAGAGGAGTTGTAATTGATGTCGAGGCAGTTATTTCCGAAGGTAACGGTGTTTTCCTAAGCGGGATAACGGAAGGGGAAAGTGTTGAAATTAAAGGAAGAAAACTCGAAAAGACATCAAGCGCGAAAGCATCTGTTGCAAACGCACTTGTAGTGTTGAAAAAATATTTTGGGATTGACTTATCGGGTAAAAGGATTAATATAAATATTCCGGGAGGAACATTTGTAGATGGCCCTTCTGCGGGAATTGCAATTTTTACTGCACTGTATTCTGCGGCAACAGAAATTCATGTAAGCTCACTTATTACCATGACGGGAGAAATTTCGATTTGCGGAAAGGTTAAAGCTGTAGGCGGTGTGATGGAAAAAATAAGCGGGGCTGTTGAAGCAGGAGCTGAAATGGTTTTTGTCCCAAAGGAAAACAAACAGGAAAACTTTGAAAAACTACCCATTAAGGTTGTTTGTTTATCTAATGTTTCTGAATTGGTTAAAACTTTGTTTAATAACTCTGAAAATATAAAAAACATTGCTGTATGATTCTTGACATAATTTGTAATATGTGATAGAATACCTTTTATTGATTTTTTGGAAAGGTATTAAATTATATGAGTGGTAAAATAGAAAAATCTGCTGCTTTTTTTTCAAATGGTCTTGTTTACGGGCTTAATGGAATATATCTTATAATGCCGCTGTTTCTGTCAAAGTATTTCAATAGCGTTCAGGCGGGATATTTACTTGCAATACAACCCTTTGTTTTATGTGTTGCGCCACTTTTTTGGGGCGCTATAACCGACAGGGCAAAAAAACAGAATAATATAATGAATATATTGATTGCTCTTTCCACATTTTCAATATCTCTTCTAAGAGTAAATTCAAATTTTATTTTTGTTGGATTTGCTCTTATATTATACTCGTTTTTCCAAGCTCCGTACGGCTCGCTCATAGATGTGCTTACAATTAAAACGGCTGAAAAATATAGTATGAATTACGGCGTTTTCAGGATTACAGGTTCAATTGGTTATGCAATTATGGCGTGGATGATTACTTTGCTTCCAAATACAGAAAATTTTACTTTTATGTACGCCGGTTTGGCCGTTTTGGCAATTATTGCCGTTGGGTCAATGACGAAGGTCAAAAAACTTGAAGTGAAAAAAGATGAAAAAGACGGAAATATTTTTAAGCTTATCAGAAACAAAGAACTCAGACTTTTAATTGTAATTCTTGCTTTAGCATTTTTTACTTGGGGATATTACACTAACTTTTTCCCCACATATGTAACTGAAACACTTGGACTTGATAAGAGCGTATGGGGAGTTGTTGCATTCCTCTCTGCTTTCAGTGAACTGCCATTTTTCTTGTATTATACAAAAATCTTCAAAAAAATCAGAATGAGAGATATTATTTTAATTTCTTCTCTTGCGATGTTTTTGAGATGGATTGTATTTGCTACTGTTAAAAACACCGTAATTCTTATTGGGGTAAGTTTTATAACGGGAATGTTTATAACTATACTTACTTATTGTGTTACATTTTATATTGTTACCGTTATCGCACCACAGCTTATAAACCGTGCACAAAGTCTTATGTATGCAATTGGTACTGGAGTGCCAAAAGTTCTTGCAGGATGTATCGGAGGATATATGACAGAATATATGTCTGAACCAGTTTCTTTTGTTTTATGTGCTATAATTTCACTCACAGGAGCTGCATTAGCAATTATGTGTACTAACACAATGAACAGTATAGATGAACGATTAAGTCGATATAAATAAAAGTATATCTGAGGTGAAGTGTATAATTCACCTCAGATTTTTTATTAAAATTATATTTTACGGCAGTAAATAAAAGTTGGTGTTTGGTATAATATAATAGTATAGGATAGTTTGGAGGTAATGATGAAGATTGAAAAAATATCCGACGAAAGAATTAAAGTTACATTACTGCCGATTGATATGAAAAAATGGAATATAACATACGAAACACTCTCTGCTGACAGTCCCGAAACAAACGAGATGGTTTGGGATATTATACTGAAAATTGCTGAAGAGACGGGAGTTGATTTTAAAAACTGTCGACTGAGCGTTGAAGTAGTAAGGACAAAAGTAGGAAATTGTGTTTTGATTATAAGCAAAAAAGATTTACAGACCAGGTATAAATACAGACGAAAAGACACATCTGGTGAGATAACAGCAGTATATAGAATAGCTGATTTTGATGATTTAATTAATTTTGCAAAGAAAAATTTATATTATTGCTTTTTATTTGATGGAAAAAACAGCCTTTACAGGTACAAAAACGATCTTTTGCTTGTGATAAATGTCAGCGTATCACTGAAAAAACATATAAAGCAGTTTAATGACCAAATTTGTGAATATGCTGATTTTTTTAAAAAGCCCGAACTCTATGCTGCCTTTCTTGATGAGCACTATATTCCTGTTATAAGAAATAATGCTCTTAAAATATTGTACTACAGGATGTAATAAAAAAGGATTTTGAAACTTTTTGTAGTATAAGTAATATATAAGAAAAATTTTGGATGTGAGCCATGTTGACAGTTAGAGAAATTACGGAGAAAAATGAACATCTTTTTTTATCTGATAAAGCGTGTTTTGCAGATTCCACCAAAGGAAGGGAAAAAGATGCAGAACTTTGCCATTTGAGAACAGAATTTCAGCGCGACAGGGATAAAATTATTCATTCTAAGTCTTTCAGAAGATTAAAGCATAAAACACAAGTATTTATTATTCCGGATGAGGACCATTACAGGACACGACTTACCCACACACTTGAGGTGTCGCAGATTGCAAGAACAATAGGAAGAGGACTCAGGATTAATGAAGATTTAATTGAAGCTATTGCCCTCGGTCACGACCTTGGTCATACACCATTTGGTCATTCAGGTGAAAGAGCGCTTCAAAAGCTTAATCCCTATGGGTTTGAACATAATATTCACAGCCTCAGAATGGTTGATGTACTCGAAGAAAGCGGATGTGGACTTAATCTTACCTTTGAGGTCAGAGATGGCATTGTTAATCACAGAACTGACTGTAAACCGTCCACTCTTGAAGGGATGGTTGTCAGAATTTCTGATAAAATTGCTTACATAAATCACGATATTGATGATGCAATCCGAAGTGGCATAATCAGTCGTAACGATCTGCCGGTAAATGCCGTAAAGATACTTGGCGACAGCCATGGAAAAAGGATTAATTCTCTTGTTGAAGACTTGGTTTTAAACAATCTTGAATTTACTGCTGATGTAAAAGAGGCGATGAATGAGCTCCGGGCGTTTATGTTTGACCGGGTTTATAACGAAAAAACAATTCGTCAGGAGGAGGTTAAGGTTCATAATCTGATTGGAGAGCTTTATGAATACTACAAAGCGTTCCCAGAGCGAATACTTGGATACGAAACTTTGCAAAAAAACGCTGATACCCTTGATAGACTGGTTACAGATTATATAGCCGGTATGACGGATGAATATGCTATAAATACATTTGAAAATCTTTTTTTACCAAAACCTTATAAAAAAGATAAAAAATAAAAAGGATTTAGCAAAAATTTGTCGAAATGGTTTGATATAAATATTTATGGAGGAAAAGTTAATGGCGTCTTATATTCCGGATGAGTTAATAGCCGAAATAACAGCAGCAAATGATATTGTTGATGTTGCTTCGTCATATATGAAACTCAAACGGAGTGGTAACGGTTACAAGGGATTGTGTCCGTTTCATGGTGAAAAAACGCCATCTTTTCATATTTCTCCGGACAAGCAACTCTATCATTGTTTCGGGTGCGGAGCCGGTGGAAGTGTGCTTCAATTTATAATGAATATTGAAAATCTGGATTTTGTTGATGCCGTAAAAATGCTTGCCGCAAGAGCTAATATAGCCATCCCTGAAGGTGATAGCCCTGAAATGAGTGATAAGCTTCACAGACGAAAACAGAACATATATAAAATCAATTCTGCGGCTGCGAAATTTTTTCATTCAAATTTGATGAAAAGTGATAATAAGGTAATTCAGAATTATCTGATTGAACGAGGGCTTGACAGGACAACGGTTGTCAGATTTGGCATTGGATATGCCCCGGATGGAATGGATGAGCTTACAAAATATCTTCAAAATGAGGGATTTACAGAGGCAGATATCCTTGATTCGGGAATTTCCCGAAGGAGTGAAAAAAATGGAAGACTATATGATTTTTTCAGAAACCGCGTTATTTTCCCTATAATTGATGTCAGGGGAAATGTTGTGGCATTTGGCGGCAGAGTTACCGATAAATCACTTCCAAAATACCTTAACTCGTCCGATACTGTTGCGTTCAGTAAAAGTAGAACACTGTTTGCTTTGAATTTTGCAAAAAACCATTGCAGGGACAGGCTTATTTTGTGTGAAGGATATATGGATGTCATTGCGCTTCATAAATCCGGTTTTGAGAATGCCGTTGCGACGCTTGGAACAGCGCTCACAAAAGAACATTGTGGTATAATAGCAAGATATACAAAAGAAGTTTTGCTTTGCTATGACAGTGATGAGGCGGGGCAAAAAGCTACAGCTGCAGCCATCGCCCTACTTAAGGATGCAAATGTCAGGACAAAGGTGCTTGTTATGTCGGGTGCAAAAGACCCGGATGAGTATATCAGACAAAAAGGAAGAGCGGCGTTTGAACAACTGATAACGGGCTCGGAAAATGCAGTTTTGTATAAAATTAACAAGTTAAAACAACAATATAATATTGATATTCTTGAGGAAAAACTAGAGCTCATAAATAAGGCAACTGAAATATTTGCAGATATTGAGAGCCCGGTTGAGGCTGAGCTTACAATTAAAGAATTCTCGGCTGAGATGGGAATAAGCTCTGAGACTGTTTATGCACAGATTAAACAACTGAAAATTTCAAAAGGAAAAAAAGAAGCTTCGAAAAGACCACAGGTAAAAAGCATAGAGATTGATAAAGAATGCTTGCTACTTAATCTTATGGCATCACATAGATCTGTATATTTAAAAATGAAACAGCTTGTCAGTGAGAATTTTTTTGAAAAAGAGGCATGTAAAGAGTTCTATAAAAATCTTGTGCGACTCAAGGATAAGGGCGTTGATGCTGATACAGCGGTTGTGATGGCGTCACTGGATGACGAAACAGCAAAAACTCTTACCGGAATTTTAGCCGCAGAGATGACCTATGACAATCCAGAAAAGGCGGCAGAGGATATTTATGTTGCTATAAAAAACGGTAAAACAAATGTTAATGAAATAAAATCACCAGAAGAGCTCAGTCGTATAATTGAGCTTATAAAACAGCAGAAAAAACAGGCGGGAGGATAACACCACTATGGAGGCTAATGAGAAAATCCAAGCAATTAAAAAGCTTATGGAACTTGGTAAAAAGAAAGCGGTTCTGTCCTATAAGGATGTCGAGGACGCACTTTGCGAGCTTGAACTTGAACCGGAGCAGATTGAAAATATTTATGAAGAGCTTGAAAATTTAGGTGTGGAAATTGTTCATGACCTTGATAAAGAGCTTGAAGAAATTCAGCAGAATGGGGAGGAAAAAATTGACCTCACACTGCCGGACGGAATTAGTGTTGATGACCCGGTAAGAATGTATCTTAAAGAAATAGGTAAGGTTCCACTTCTGTCGCTTGAGGAAGAAACAGAACTTGCAAAGAAAATGGTTGATGGTGACGAAGCGGCAAGAAAAAAACTTGCTGAGGCAAACCTACGCCTTGTTGTTTCCATTGCAAAAAGATATGTGGGCAGAGGTATGATGTTCCTTGACCTTATTCAGGAAGGTAACCTTGGTCTTATCAAGGCGGTTGAAAAGTTTGACTATAATAAAGGGTACAAATTTTCGACATATGCTACATGGTGGATTCGTCAGGCGATTACAAGAGCGATTGCTGATCAGGCGAGAACAATCAGAATTCCTGTTCATATGGTTGAAACCATAAATAAGCTTATCAGAGAATCAAGAAGACTTCTTCAGGAACTTGGCAGAGAACCTACTCCGGATGAGCTTGCAAAAGAGCTTAATATGACTTATGACAAGGTAAGAGAAATTATGAAAATTGCTCAGGAGCCGGTGTCACTTGAAACACCTATTGGTGAAGAAGAAGATAGCCATCTTGGCGATTTCATTCCTGATGAAGATGCTCCTGCTCCTGCAGAAGCAGCATCGTATATGCTTCTCAGGGAACAGCTTACTGATGTTCTAGATACGCTTACCTCAAGAGAAGCTCGTGTTCTCAAACTTCGTTTTGGACTTGAAGATGGCCGCTCCAGAACACTTGAGGAAGTTGGTAAGGAATTTAACGTTACCCGTGAGCGTATCAGACAGATTGAGGCAAAAGCACTCAGAAAACTTCGTCATCCTTCAAGAAGCAAAAAACTTAAGGATTATCTATAAAAATTCGGCAAACCTTATGTTGCCGTAAATACATAAAACTAAAGTGTGCATTGTTTGATGCACACTTTTTTGTATATTTTCACTTGTTTAAAATAAAATTATGTAAATTCTGCCGAAATTGTCCCGAAAGTGTTGATTTTAAAAGGAATTATGTATATAATTCAATAAACGGGGAGGGGATAGAAATGAGAAAAAACAGTATTGATATGACAAGCGGTCCTATATTGTCGAGACTTATTGTCTTTATTATTCCGCTGATTCTGTCAAGTCTGCTTCAACAACTTTATAATACTGCAGATATGATTGTTGCCGGCAGATTTATCGGAGCCGGCGCTCTTGCGGCTATTGGTGCCACAAGTTCGCTCTATAACCTGATAATTAACTTTATAAACGGTCTGGCAGTAGGGGCAAGTACCGTTGTTGCGCAGAATCAGGGTGCAAAGGACAAGGAAGCGGTTCACCGTTCGGTACATACTTCAATGGCAATTGCCATTATTGGCGGCATATTCATTGCCATTGTCGGAAATATTGTAGTCCGTCCTATGCTTGAACTTATGGACACACCTCCCGAAGTAATAGACCAGTCGGTTTTATATCTGCGAATTTTCTTTGCTGCCAACCCGGTAACTATGATATATAATTTCGGTGCGGCAATTCTGCGCGCGAAAGGCGATTCCAAAAGACCTCTCTACATTCTTGGTATTACAGGACTTGTAAATGTTGTATTAAACATTGTGTTTGTTATCGGATTTGGTATGGGGGTAGAAGGTGTTGCAATCCCGACAGTCATTGCCAATGCACTTTCGGCAGTTATGGTTGCAATCTGCCTTATAAAAGATGAAACTCATTTTAAACTGATTCCAAGCAAAATAAGAATCTGGAAAGATCAGCTTGGAAGACTTCTTTCCATCGGAGTTCCGGTAGGTATTCAGTCAACACTCTTCTCCATAACCAATATTATGATTCAGTCTTCGATAAACTCGCTGGGAGCAATGGCGATGGCGGGTGCGGCAGCAAGAGGAAAAATTACCATATTTACTACTGCTATGTTTAACTCCATTACACAGGCGTGCTCTGTTTTCTGTGGTCAGAACTTTGGCGCAAAAAAATATGGCAGAATGATAAAAGTAATGCTTTGCTGTGGTTTGATAGGTACGGTTATTTATTTGATAACTTGCCCTGTTTTTCTGATTTTTGGAAGACAGCTTCTGTCGCTTTTTACTACGGAAAAAGAAGCGATAGAACATGGAATGGAAGCCCTCATTGTTATGGCGTCAACAATGGTTCTCGAAAGTTATATGGGAATTACGTCCAGCTCTCTCAGGTCGATGGACAAATCGTTGATTTCTATGGTTAATGTGCTGCTCTGTGTTATTACAATAAGATTCTACTGGGTTTTTGTTTATTTCCCGGCACACAGGAGTATGACGCACCTTTTCATATCATATCCGGTTACATGGCTACTGACAATTATAATGCAGGTTGTTTGTTTTATATATTTCTACAGAAAACTAAAAAAAGAAGATACTATGCTTGAACAATAACGAATTGTGCGCTTTGAATATTACAAGGCGCACTTTGTACATTTTTTTAATTTGATTAAATAAAATTATGTAAATGTTGCTGAAAACATACGAAAGCTATTGATTTTTAATTCAATTATGTATATAATTCAAGGATAGGGAGGCGAATAACATGGCAAGAAAAACTGTTGATATGACAAACGGTCCGTTACTTTCTAAAATAATAATGTTTATAATCCCGTTGTTAATAACAAACATTATGCAAAGACTTTATACAATGGCGGATATGTTGGTTGTGGGGAGATTTGCAGGAAGCTCAGCTCTTGCGGCTGTAGGTGCAACAGCAGCCTTTACAAATCTTATTATTAATATACTTACCAATATTGCTGTAGGTGTAAGCACCGTCACAGCTCAAGCTCAAGGTGCGCGTGACAAAGAGTGTGTCAACAGAACAGTTCACACGGCAATGGCAATTTCAATCTTTTGCAGCATTGTTATTGCGCTAATCGGTATTGTTTGTTGTAAACCAATCCTTGCTGTGATGGGTACACCCGAGACAATTATTGATAAATCTGCGCTTTATATGCGAATTATTCTTGCAGGATATCCTATAAATTCAATATATAATTTTGGTGCGGCAATTTTGCGTGCAAAAGGTGACACGAAAAGCCCTCTTATTTATTTAACAATAGCAGGAATTACAAATGTGGCTTTAAATCTTGTTTTTGTTATTGGCTTTAATATGGATGTTGATGGTGTTGCACTTGCAACAATTATTTCGCAATTTGTTTCTGCATTTCTTGTATCAAGGGCTTTACTTGATGATGATTATCCCTACAGAGTTAGTATAAAACAAATCAAAATTCATACAGATGAGCTTAAGAGAATTTTATTAATTGGTGTTCCGATAGCAGCACAATCTATGATGTTTTCAATGTCAAACATGATACTTCAATCTGCGGTTAACTCGTTTGGTGAAGCTGCTGTTGCAGGCGCAGCCGCAGCTAGTAATGTGGATAGCATACTATATGTTATTGTTGTTGCACCATCGCATGCTGCAACAATTTTTACAGGACAGAATATAGGTGCTAAAAAGTATGACCGTGTTCTAAAGGTAATGTTCTATTGTCTTGGTGTGGTTATGGCACTGGGAATACCATCTTGCGCATTTTTCTATCTGTTTGGTGAAACCTTGATTGGATTATTTGCAACAGAAAAAGAAGTTATAACTGCCGGAATGCAAATTCTAAAAATTCTCGCTTCGGTTTATTTTATATGCGGTCTTATGGATACGGTTTCCTGCTGTCTTAAAGGAATGAATAAATCAATCCATTCAATGATCAGTGCCGTTTCAGGACTTATAGGTGTGCGTATTCTTTGGATATTTACATATTTTCAAACACACCGAAGCCTTGCGGTGCTTTATACATCATATCCACTTTCGTGGGGGTTTGTAATTGTTGTTGACATAATTATATTTGCGGTTTGTTTTAAAAGATTGAAAAAAGAGGATTCTTTACTGATTATTGAATAGTAAAATATTAAAAAGGGTTATAAAAACAACTAGTTTTTATAACCCTTTTTGTTTGCTTAAAATTCAACGATCATTCCGTCGTAGGAAACCGTCAATCCTTTTTCTTCTGCTATTGGAACAAGTTCGTCATATCCTACAAGAGCATTGTGTGAGAAATGGTTGATAATACAAATTGTATTATCATCTATTTTACCCATTTCTTTAAGTCTGTCACGAACTATAACATTTTCTTTAATGCCCATGTGTCCAGGATATTTAGACTCTTTTAATCCATTTGTACAGTCAAGAGATACAAGGTCAAACTTTACATTTAATTTTTCGAGGTATTCCCATGTGTCATCAGGGAAAAGTCCCGTGTCGTGAGCATACATCATAGCTTTTCCGTCTTTTTCAATCACATAGAATATTGCTTCTTCTGCACCGTGAATTGAATTAAGAGGTGTGATTTTATAACCATCAGTTTCAAACGGAACAAACGGCTTAACAACTGTGAAATCCAGCTCACCTTTTTTATACATTGCTTCGGCACGATCTGCTGTACCGTTCCAAACCCTGTCTTTTATAATTTGGGTACCATACATATGAAAAGGATCGTTGTTTGTAACCCTTTTTGTGTAAATGGGGGTTAATCGGTAACCAATATTTTGTGTAAAAAGATGGTCGCCATGGCTGTGTGTAATAAGACAAGTGTATATTTTATGAAGAGGCAGACCGTCTCGAAGTATGTGCAGATATGTATCAGGTCCGATGTCAATAAGAATTTTATCATCAACCAGTGCTTGCGGACGGGTCCTAATATTTCTGCCACCTTTCTGGCGAGCTTTTTCACAAATTTCACATTCGCAGAAAAGTGCAGGAACACCCTCTGCCGCTGCGGTTCCAAAATACTGTAGTTTCATTTTATTTCCTCCTTAAATTAATTGATTTCTAAATTTGAGGGGAGTAACCCCATTTATTTTTTTGAATTTTGATATAAAATGGCTTGATGAAGAAAAGCCTATTTCAAGAGCGATATCAGTTATGCTTTTGTCGGATGTAATAAGAAGCTTTTCAGCCTCCTTAACTTTAAGTGAAAGCAGATAATCACTAAATGATTTTCCTATCGAATCCTTAAAAAGATAAGAAAAGTGATTGTAGCTTAAACCGCAAAACTTGGCTACCTCATGACCATTCGTAGTAGAAAAATTTTCTCCTATATAATTTATTGCTGTTTTTATACTTTCAGGAATGGACTTTTCCTTAATGCTGAGAGTTGAACTCCACTGACGGAATACCCAGGAAAAAATACGCAGAATATTCGAACGGATGATAAGTTCATATGCTGAATTTTTAGTTTCCCACTCGCTTAATATTTCAAAAATAAGCTCAGGGATTCCGGTCCCCAAAAGTTCATCTTTATTGAAGATTTTCTTATTAGACCCATCAATCAAAAAGGGCAGAAGATATTTAAATTCAAAAAGTGCCTGCTGGTCGGAATAAAGAATTTGTGGCCAGAATTTCACACAGATATAATTGCAATATCCGGAAAATTTAACATCATGGGGTGAGTTTGAGTTAATAATTATTAAATCACCTTCATTAAATGTAAAGCAATTACCGCTTATCCACGCAAGAGCATCACTTTTTATTGAGTAAAGAAATTCAATATATTTGTGGTAGTGATAATCCGGCAACATAGTTTCGCTGGGTGTGTCTATTTTCATATTCAAGCAATGAATCCAGCTTTCTATGCCATTAATTATAAACGGTTTTTCCTGATAAGACATTTAATCACCTAAAAAGAAAAAATTACACCTGTAATTCCGCCTGCAAGTATGAAAACAACAGGGTGGAGTTTGATTTTATTTGTAAGAATAAGCGTTACAATAAATAAAATAGCTGCTTTGACGCTAAAATCTGAAAGGTTTAGATTTTTCCATGATGAATCACCAAACAGAGCAAGAAGAAGTATGCCTATACCGGCTGCGGCAATCAGACCCGTTACGGCAGGACGAATTCCCGAAAAAGCAAATTTTACATACTTATTGTCTTTAAATTTTTGAAAAATCTTTGCAACAATAATTATTATAACTATTGAAGGAAAAATAAGCCCAAGTGTTGCAACTATGCCACCCAAAACTCCTGCGGCGTTTATGCCGGCATATGTTGCCATATTAACACCGATAGGTCCGGGAGTTGATTCTGCAATAGCTATCATATCACCAAGGATTTCTTTTGTAAACCAGGTGTATTTATCTGTAAGCGCGTATAAAAACGGAATTGTTGCAAGCCCGCCGCCTACTGCAAAAAGACCTATTTTGAAAAATTCAAAAAAAAGCTGAATAAATATCATTTTTCCACGCCCCCTTTAACAATAAACACACCCGCCAGCGCTGATAGAACAACAAATAAAACAGGGGAGAGTGAGAGGAAAAAGGAAAGGACAAGCGTTAAAGCTGCAATGACAAATGTGAGCATATTTTTAACCGATTTTTTTGCCATAGTGTAAACGGCATCACAAATAATTGCCGCAACAACAACACGAACACCGTTTAAAAAGTGTCCTACAACTTCAAATTGTAGCATGTTTGATATGAAATAAGCGATGATTGAAATTATGATTATGGGGAAAAACACCATTCCAAGTGTGGAAAAGATTCCTCCAATAACGCCTTTTCTTTTATAGCCTACAAAGGTTGCAACATTAATGGCGATAAGTCCGGGGGTACACTGACCTATTGCATAGTAGTCAAGAAGTTCGTTCTCGTCTGTCCAACCATTTTTTTCTACAAGCTCTCGCTCAAGCATAGGGAGCATTGCAATACCGCCGCCAAAAGTTATACCGCCTATTTTTGCAAATGTAGTAAATAGCTTAAAAAGCTCTTTCAATTAAATCAATCCTTTCTTTAAATTAGTATATCAAAATTACAAGTATAAATCAAGAATTATTTGGTAAAATAATTTAAAAAAGGAGTGATTAACATGAATTTTAAAGAAAGTGAAACATGCAAAAATCTAATGAGAGCGTTTGCGGGCGAAAGTCAGGCAAGAAACCGGTACACATTTGCAGCTGATATTGCAAAGAAAAATAATTTATATGTAGTTGAAGCGGTTTTTAAGTACACTGCCGGACAGGAAAAGGAGCATGCAGAGGTTTTCTATAACCTATTGCAGGAATGCTCAGGTGAAACAATAACAGTTGACGGTGGATATCCGGTTGATATATCAAACGATGTTACCGACCTTCTTAGCCGTGCACAGCACAATGAATATGAGGAATATAGCGACGCTTACCCCGCCTTTGCAAATAAGGCAAAGGAAGAGGGGTTTGAAAATGTTGCAATTATTTTTTCGAAAATTGCTGAAATTGAAAAAATTCACGGAGATAGATTTGGCAGGCTTGCCGAGGAGCTTAAGTCAGGTAAAATGTTTATGTCTGACTGTCAGACAAAATGGATCTGCCTGAATTGTGGTAATGTAATAGAAACAAAAGGTGCTCCTGAAATTTGTCCCGTTTGTCAGCATAATAAAGGTTATTTTATCAGAATGGAATTTTCACCATATGAAAACTAAAAAAAGCGACCTTTGGTCGCTTTTTTTAAAAGTAAAAATCATGACTGCCAATTGTTGTATAATAATTTTTGTTCTGCGGTATCCAGAAACTTGTTGCCTTGTCCGGATTTAGAAAATACATACATTCTCCAACAACATTGTGACCTTCAAGACATAGTTTTGCAGCAAGATATGCCTCCTGAACCGGTTCTTTATTTATACTTCCATTTGCCACAGGCTGAAACTGATAGCCGTGTTTTTTATCAAAAATTACAGAATAAATAGTATCAGGATATTTATCACTCTCAACCCTGTTTAATACAACGTTTCCAACAGCTATTTTTCCATTAATGGGTTCATCTTCGCTCTCGCAGGAAATTATTTTTGCCAGCCAGTATATTTCGTCGTTTGTGTATTCTCTGTTTTTTGTGAGTTTGTCCGGTAACGACTTATCAGGCATTAAAATATCAACTGTGTAATATTCATTATTCCAGTTTACAATGCCACCCAGTGATTCTGTAATAAATCGGACAGGTAAATATGTCAGGTTATTTATAAGTCTGGCTTGACCATTTATTTTTGTCGGGACTCCGTTAATGTAGGCCGTTGAACTGCCTATGTCAAAGCTTATAACATCTTTTCCCGAAGTGACCATAACAGTACTACTTGAATCTATCCAATCAACCTGAGCAGATAGTGCTTCGCAGAAAAACCTTACAGGCAGATATGTAATTCCGCTAATAAGCTTTGGCTCATTTTCAAAGTCAACATAGTTTCCATTAAACATTACACATATCGGGATGTCGTAATTTTCTTCAGCTGAAGAAACAAAAGAGAATAATCCGAGCATACATAAAATAAATATTATTTTCTTCATAAAAAAATCCTCCTTACCTGTAACATTATAGCGGAAATAATCATCCGTTGCAATGTTAATATAAGGAGGAAAATTCATTATTTGTCAGCAACCATTTCAAGATATTTTCCGAGAAAATCTTTGATGCTGCGGAAAAGTGATGAGTGCATAACAGATACACCAGATAGTGAAAGGTAGGGTTTTGCGCCACTGTTAAACAAGAGCTTATTCCCTGTTAATGCAGAAAGTTTTACAATTAAATTTGCGTCGATTTTTGCAGATGGGTCAAATATAAATAGTATTTTCCCGCCTTTTTGCGACACTTCGGAAAACCCGGCTTTTGACGCAAGCATTCTGATGAGAGAAACCTCAATAAGATTTATAACACATTTTGGCGGTGCACCGAACCGGTCTATAATCTCGTCTATAACAGTTTCTTTGTCCTCGTCCGATGTAATTGATGCTATACGCTTATAAATCTCAATTCGAAGATTATGAGAAGGGATGTAGCTTTCGGGAATATATGCATCTGTTTTTATATCTACTGTAGTTAAAATTTCCTTTTCTTCAGGAGTTCCTTTTGCTTCTGAAACGGCTTCGTTCAAAAGCTTGCAGTACATGTCATATCCAACGGCATCCATATCACCATGCTGCTGAGCACCAAGCATATTTCCCGCACCACGGATTTCAAGGTCACGCATTGCAATTTTAAATCCTGAACCGAATTCAGTAAACTCCTGAATAGCTGTAAGTCGTTTAAGTGCAGTTTCTGAAAGGGCTTTATCTTTTCGATAGGTAAGATATGCATAGGCAACTCTGTTTGACCTGCCCACGCGACCTCTTAGCTGGTAAAGCTGCGCAAGCCCCATTGCATCAGCATTTTCTATGATTATTGTGTTTATATTTGGTATATCAAGTCCGGTTTCTATGATTGTTGTACACACTAGAATGTCAATTTCTCCACTGAGAGTCTGCATCATAACCGACTCCAACTCGCGTTCGCTCATTTGACCGTGACCAACAGCAATTCGTGCATTTGGAGCAATTTCCTGAAGCATATTAGCAATTTTGTAAATACCCTCGACACGATTATATACATAATATACCTGGCCGTTTCTGCCAAGTTCTTTTAAAATTGCATCACGAATAACCTGTTTGTCATATTCAAGAACATATGTCTGAACAGGATATCTGTCCTCTGGTGGCTGAGCAATAACGCTCATATCACGGATTCCAGTCAGTGACATATGAAGTGTCCGGGGTATTGGCGTAGCAGTTAGCGTCAAAACATCAACATCCTGCTTTAATTCTTTTATCAGTTCTTTGTGTTTTACTCCAAAACGCTGTTCCTCATCAATAATAAGAAGTCCCAAATCCTTGAAAATAACATCTTTTTGAAGGAGTCTGTGAGTTCCTATGACAACATCAACCTGACCTTTCGAAACCTTTTCAGCTATAGCAGAAAGCTGTTTTGGAGTCCTGAAACGGGACATCATTTCGACATTAACAGGAAAGTCCTTCATTCTTTGAACAAAGGTGTTATAATGTTGTTGTGCCAGGATTGTTGTTGGAACAAGGTATGCAACCTGTTTGCTATCCATAAGTGCTTTAAATGCGGCACGCAAGGCAATTTCTGTTTTACCGAAACCAACATCGCCACACAAAAGTCTGTCCATTGGGACATCCCTTTCCATATCTTTTTTAACTTCTTCAATACATTTAAGTTGGTCGGGAGTTTCCTCATAAGGGAAATTATCTTCAAACTGTTTTTGCCAGTCATTATCATGAGAAAAGGGGAAACCTTTTTTTACGGAACGGGCGCTGTAAAGCTTAACAAGCCGGTCTGCAATATCTTCAAGTGATTTTTTAACTCTGCTTTTTACCTTGGAAAATTCCGCACCGCCCATTTTATTAAGCTTTACTTCCTTTTCCTCACCACTCATATATTTATTTACAGCGTCTAGAGATGTTGCGGGAACATAAAGCACATCGGTGCCCTTGTATCTGATTTTAAGGTAGTCTTTTGTACATCCGTCAACAACAATGCGGTGAATACCAAGATACTGACCAATGCCATGAACCTGATGAACGACATAGTCGCCCTCGGACAAATCTGAAAAAGATTTTATTTTAACTCCAGGCATTGAAGATGCTTGTCGCCTGTGTTTTGCCGTTCCGAATACCTCGGAGGATGATATAACGGCAACACCAATTAGTGGATATTCAAATCCTTTTGAAATTGTACCTTCCAGCACAATCGTCTGCCCGGGGGATGCAAAACTAGTGCCCCTTACGGCAAAAATGTTGTTGTCTGAAAGAGTCTTTAAAAAGGCATCTGCACGCTGCTTACTACCGGCTAGAATTGTTATGGCATAATCTCTCTTTTTCCATAATTTTATGTCATCTAAAATAAGGTCAAGTCTGCCGTTGTAGGATGCAATGCTTCTTGATGAAATGTTAAACGAAGCAGTTTTTTTAAACAATCCACTTTCAGAGGTAATATTATCCATTGCACAAACGGAACATTTAAGTGAAGAAATCGCTTTCTTAAGCGAAAAAATATAATTACCTTTAAGTAAGGGCAGAGACTCATTTTCTGCAAAAGAGCAGAGTAGCGATGAAAGCTCTTCGCCATATACTTTTTCGGCACTGGCTATTCCGGACGGATAATCTAGAAAAACAGCAAAATCATCACCTATATATTCAAAAATTGTTGAAATTTCAGGGTAAATAAGCGGTATATATCTCTCAAGTGCCGGAAAATATTTTTTTTCATTTAATGATGGCATATCTGCATCAATCCATTCGGAAGACGGATATGTTGCAAGCCTTTTAGCAACAGCATCAAAATCCTTGACAATCAGTTCACGGCAACAGGGGATATAGCAGGAAACGACCTGTTCCTCGGAAAGCTGTGTTTCAGGATTAAACAAACGAATAGTGTCAAGCTCATCATCAAAAAGTTCAAGTCTTATAGGAAATTTTCCGTATGGTGGAAATATATCAATAATTCCACCCCTGATGCTGAACTGTGACCTTCCTTCAACAGCATCACTGCGCTTATATCCCATTCGAACAAGCTTTTGGGCAAGTTCTGTTGTGTCTATTATATCACATGGTCTTAAAAACAAAAGCTCGTCGTCAAAATAAGAACGGGGGAGAGTGTACTGCACTGCAGAGCGGGCGGTTGCAATTACTATTATATCCTCTCCGAGAGCGATTCTTGTGAGAATATCCATGCGAGTGTGGGATAATTTCATTTCAGCAGTTTCAATATTATGAAAAATGTATTCCCGTTCAGGGAAAATATATATTTTTTCGGGGTCAATATAAAAAGAAAGGTCTTCTTTTAATACTTTTGCCTCATACATGTTTTCAACAACAATAAACCCTTTTTTTGCTGAAGAATTTAAAAAAGAGTATAGAAAATCGGCACGGGCAGAAGAAGTTACCCCCGTGACAATAATTCTCGACTGGGGAGATGCTGCCGTGCTGATTATATCATTGAATTCCTGAAGCCTTTCTAAATGGTGCATAATTCCTCCATCAGTTAAGCTTGTTCATTGCGGTTGAAACACTGTCAGTAATTATAATTTCAACAGCTTTTGCTGCATTTTTAACAGTTTCTGTGAGAATTTTAATTTCTTCAGAAGAAAGTTTGCCAAGAACATGGTCTGCAATATCCATTTTAGGATTATCCGGCATACCAACGCCAACTCTTATACGCGGAAATTTATCGTTCTCGAGTAAGTATATGATGTTTTTCATTCCGTTATGCCCGCCAGCACTTCCGGACGGACGGATACGAAGTTTTCCCAGAGGAATACTTATTTCATCATATATAACTATAAGATTGTTATGTGGCACTTTGTAAAAATCAACAATTTCTTTAACGGTCTGCCCGCTTAAGTTCATAAAAGTCTGTGGTTTTACAAGAATAACCTTTTCACCGCAAATAATTCCCTGACCATAAAGTGACTTAAAGCCCAGTCGATTTACCGGAATGTTATATTCGCGACTCAGATAATCGATTGTTATAAAACCCATATTATGTCTCGTGGATTCATATTTTGTACCAGGGTTGCCGAGTCCAACTATAATATACATAAAAATTCACCTTTTTCGTATTTGAAAAAATCCTTGCCGAAACCGACAAGGATTTTTTCTGGTCTGAGTGGGGAGACTTGAACTCCCGGCCTCTTGAACCCCATTCAAGCACGCTACCAAACTGCGCCACACCCAGTTACTCCGTTGACTCTCAAGTCAACGAAATCTATTATACTACAAATAAAATGAAAAATCAAGAGGAAAATTAAAATTTTTTTAATTTTTTTATTATTTACTTAAGTTCAATAATAGTTACACCGGTATCTCCTTCACCAAAGTTGCCCAAACGATATGTTTTTACAAGTTTGTTTGATTTTAAATATTCGTGGATTGCACTTCTGAGAGCACCTGTTCCTTTTCCATGTATAACGGAAATCTGTTTAAGTGAAGACAGAACGGCATCATCAATAAATTTATCTGTTTCCATAATAGCATCGTGTGCAAGCATTCCACGAAGGTCAAGTTCTGTTTTTATATTTGCGCTTTTTGACTGAACACCACTTCGTGCATAGAGTATTTTCTGACCTTGTTTTTCAGGCTTTGAATCGTTTGCAGGTTCAACATCCTTCAGGTTTGTTTTAACCTTGATTATCCCAACCTGAACATTAAAATCTCCGTTGGAATTGGGGAGATTAACAACTTCACCAAGTTCGTTTAAAGATAAAATACGAACTGTCATACCAAGCCTGATGTCCGATGCTTTTGTGTTTGATTTGCGTTTGTTTTTTGCAATTTTATCAGTATAGTCAGAACTTTTATCAGTAACCTTTTTACGAAGCTTTTCCATTTCGGCGATATTTTTTCCTGAAAGTTCAAGCTTACGGATTTTTTTTATTATTTCGGTTGTTTCTTCTCTTGCGTTTTCAACTATTTCACGAGCCTGAATGCGTGCATCTTCAAGAATTTTATTCCGCTTTTCATTAATTTCGCGGCTTCGTTTTTCAATTTCATGACGCATACGCTCGGTTTCAAGTCGCATATGCTCTGTTTCACTAAGTGCGGCGGATGCAGCATCTCGTTTAGTTTTAAGTTCGCTGATGACATCCTCGAAGCGCACTGATTCAGCAGACATCCTGTTTTCAGCTTTTTTAATTATATATTCTGGCAAACCCAATCTTTTTGAAATAGCAAAGGCATTACTTTTACCTGGTATGCCGATTAAAAGTTTGTATGTCGGTTTAAGAGTTGCTACATCAAATTCGCAAGAGGCGTTTTCAACTCTGTCAGTTGAAAGTGCATATAATTTAAGCTCGCTGTAGTGCGTTGTTGCAACACTTTTTGCACCAAAACTTTTAGTTACCTCAAGAATTTCAATTGCAAGAGCTGCGCCTTCTTCGGGGTCTGTTCCTGCACCAAGTTCATCAAATAGCACAAGTGAATTTGGTGTAATCTCCGAAAGAATGTCAACTATATTTACCATATGTGAAGAAAAGGTGCTAAGGCTTTGTTCAATACTCTGCTCGTCTCCAATATCGGCAAAAATATTTTCATAAACGGGCATACGAGTTCCTATTCCGGTTGGAAGCTGAAGACCTGATTGACACATGAGCGAAAGCAGACCAACTGTTTTTAAAGTAACGGTTTTACCACCTGTGTTTGGTCCAGTAACAACCAAAGTATCAAAATCTCCGCCAAGAGTTATATCCACAGGGACAACCTTATTTTGGTCAATAAGAGGATGCCTTGCCTTAGAAAAGTGAAGAAAACCATCACAATTAAGCTCCGGCTGAACACATTTTAAATTGTTGCAAAAAGCAGCTTTTGCAAATAAAGTGTCAAGTGAAATAATTGTTTTATAGTTTATTATAATGTTATCAGCCTCCAGGGCAACTCTTGCAGAAAAATCGGCAAGAATACGCTCGATTTCTCTTTCTTCTTCAATTGTTGCATCCCTAAGCTGGTTGTTAATCTGCACTACTGCTGACGGCTCAATGAATACAGTTGCACCGGTAGAGGAGGAATCGTGTAAAATCCCAGAAATGCTTGAACGGCACTCATTTTTAACTGGAAGAACATATCTGTCACCACGCATGGTAACAATTGGTTCCTGCAGAAATTTTGTATATGTTGGGGAGTGAATCATATCAGAAAGAGTATCTTTGATTTTGTTGTTAAGGTTAGCTTTTTTTCTCCTGATTGCAGAAAGCTGAGGACTTGCACCATCGGCAATCATATCCTCACTTATTATAGCATCTGATATATCAGCGGCAAGTCTGTTATTAACATTAAATCCTGACGCGTATGCTGATAGAATGTCAAGCTTGTCTGTTTTTGAGATGTAAGAATAAACATGACGGGAAACACGCAAGAGTGCTCCAATATTAAGCAACTCTTTTGCTGATAAAATACCATCCATTTGTGCTCTTTTAACAGATTCTGAAACCGGCCTTACAGGAGCAATTGGTATGTTACCAAACATAGCAATCATCGAGGAAGCCTGCGATGTTTCCATTTGCATTGTCTCAACTTCCTCATAGTCGGCAGATGGTTTGATATTTAGTATTAATTTTTTGGTTTCCGCACAGACCGCTGATTCGGAAACAAGAGAAAGTATTTTATCAAACTCAAGCACTTTGAGTACCTTGTTATTCATGGTAAGCTCCTTTATCTGTCCAAAAGCCCCCGACTTTTAGGTCGAGGGTTTCAACATTTATGGTTTTGTAAAATAAATAACTCCCGATACGCCGGGACCGGTATTAAGAAGAATTGCAGGACCAATTTTTGCTGTTTTTGGATTTTCTATACCAAATTCTTTTTTTAATGCATCTGACATAGCAACAATGTTTTCGGGACTGCCACCATCTAAAACATATATTGGACAGTCGGAATTAAAACCTGTTTCTTTTAAAAGTTCAATTATTCTTGGAATTACACGCTTTGAACCGCGTATTTTTTCAACATTATTTATAAGTCCGTCCTGAACATTTAGAAGAGGTTTGATA
Organism: Clostridia bacterium; assembly: GCA_045648785.1. Lineage (GTDB taxonomy): Bacteria > Bacillota > Clostridia > RUG12999 > RUG12999 > RGIG7450. The sequence continues at coordinate 43,026 of JAZROP010000043.1, forward strand.
TTTAATATTTCGCCAATTGCAGCAACTGCGGGTTTAATTCTGCCGCCTTTTTTAAGGAATTTTAAAGTATCTACAGCAAAAAAAACATTACCAGACTCGATTATTTCTTTTGCACGGGATAAAATATCATCTTTTGTCGCACCGTCTGATGCCATTTCAGCAGCCTCAATAACAGCTCTGCCATAAACAAAAGAGTATGTTTTTGAGTCTATAATCTCAATGTCGGCTTCCATTTCATCAAGCAGATATTGTTTTGCAAGATTTGCACCCTGATAAGTTCCGCTGCCGTCTGATGAGATTGTAAAAAGAATTATTTTATAGCCTTCTAAAGTCCATTTACGAAAGGAATCAAGAAAAACTTCGACATTTGCCTGAGCTGTAGAAAACTGGGTGCTGTCATCAGAATTTTTTAATATCTCACAGAACTTGTCAGCGTCTATATCATAAAAATCTCTGTATGTTTTATCGTTAACTGTTATAAGCGTAGGAATAACATCAATGTCATATTTTTCGACCAAGTCCTTGGGAACATCGGAATTTGTATCTGTAATAATCTTAATTTTATCAGCCATATTACTTTATCCTCCCTGTGAAAATAAAAACATCTTTATTAATTATATGCTGAAAAACATATATTGTCAAGATACAACGGAGTTTTGTATATCCAAAAAAGTATTATGTATTTTTGAATTTCTCTTTACTACAGTAATAAATTTCTCATCTCCAATCACACAATTCTTACCAATTCTACTTTTTTCATCAACAAGACAATTTGATATTACTACATTTCTTAATATCGTAGAGTTTGAAAAAATTACTGAATTTTTTATAACGGCATTGTCTAAAATTCTGACACCGCTGAAAACAACTGAATTTTCTACTTTTCCATGAATTGTACAACCATCTGCTATTAATGAATTTTTAATTATTGCTTTTTTTGATATTAAACTTGGTTCAAGAGGTCGGGTGTTTGAATATACTTTCCAATCGGGATTGTGCATCAAAAAGCTGTCGGTTAAAAGCTCCATATTTGCTTTCCAGAGACTTTCGGTTGTACCTACATCTCGCCAATAACCAAAGAATGGATATGCAAACATGCGGCATCCGTCCCGAAGCATAAGCGGCAGAAGGTCTTTTCCAAAATCATTTGTGGAATTTTCATGTGTACTGTCAAGTATAAGATACTTTTTTAATATCTGCCAGTTAAAAATATAAACTCCCATAGATGCTTTATTGCTTTTTGGAATTAAGGGTTTTTCTTCAAATTCTTTAATTCTTTCATCATTGTCTGTTATAATCAGACCAAATCTTTTTGCTTCCGAAGGAGAGACAGTAGTTGTAGCAATAGTACAATCGGCACCACGACTTTTATGAAACTCCAACATTTTATTATAGTTCATTTTATAAATATGGTCGCCTGACAGGATAATAACATGCTCAGGAGCATATTCTTCAATAAAATTTATATTTTGAAAAACTGCATTTGCAGTTCCTTTATACCAATCTCCTGCACTTTTTTTCATATACGGAGGGAGAAGTGTTATACCACCGTTAATTCTATCAAAATCCCATGAGGCACCATTGCTGATATACTCACTCAGCTCATGTGGTTGATACTGAGTTAAAACACCAACCGTTGAAATACCTGAATTTGTGCAGTTTGACAGTGTAAAATCAATTATTCTGTATTTGCCGCCGAAAGGTATTGCGGGCTTTGCAGTAAAGCGGGTAAGGACATCAAGTCGCTTGCCCTGACCACCGGCAAGAATAAGGGCAATACATTTATTCTTCATCAAAATCAGATTCTCCTTCGTCAGAAATAAGCTCTAGCTTTGAAACTGAAATTTCAAATGCAGTTTTTGTTATTACTTCATCATCGGACAGTCTTTTCTGATATTCTCTGCTTTGTATTCTGCCTTGAATTTCAATATTATCACCTACGCTAAGGCAAGAGGCATATTTTGCATTTCTGCCCCAGGCTATGCAGGGAATATAGTCTGATTTGCCATATGCTCTGTTAACGGCGAGTATTATATCAGTGATTTCTCTGCCAAAGGGAGTTGTTCGGTATATTGTGGGTTTGCATATGTATCCGTTTAAATATATTGTATTGGGGTTGTCGTAAAGATTTACTTCTGTTATATGAACAATATCTTGTGCAAAAAGCGTGAGGATTAGTTTGCTACCAACCCCCGAATAGTTATTATATGATCGGAACTGTCCACTGATTTCAACCAAGTCACCCTTTTCGATATGACAAATATTCATTAGTTTTTCTGAAAGAGTTATATTTATTGTATCAGAGCTTCCGCTGAGTCTTTTCACTTCAAGGGGAAATAGAAAGAATCTTTCATCCATAAGAGTATGACTATGTACAGGGATCTCTTTTATTTCACCCTTTAAAATAGCAATGTTATTATTTTTTTCCAAATAAATCATTCCTTCCTGAGTTATAAATATATTTTATTGAGTTTTGAAACATCTACTCCGCAAAGTAACGCTGCAGTTATAATCATCAAAATTGATACTTCGTCAAATACCTTACCATAATATTTAAAAGGCAGCTCAAACGGCGGGATTTTTTTACCGTCAAGTCTGACTATTGACCTTTGTACACACATTACACCTTCTGATTCTAAAACACTGGAAAAAGTAACAGTCGAACGGCTTGAAAGACCGCAAGTTATAACTTTTCCAACGGTATTAGAAATTGAATTTATAAGAGCTTTGTCATCTGCATTAATAATAAGATAATTTGCTTTTGTATTAACTTTTTCCTGACTTCGCATTATAGAAATATCAGTAATTTCTTCAGAGAAAACGGAAATATCTGCCTCAATGCAAAGTGATGAAAAAACTTCTTTTGCAACATTAATTAAATTTTTATCGCATTGTATTTTAAACATTTTTCCTCCTTAGTTTTGTGAAGAATTCTGAATTTGTTTTCCCTCGTGGTCAATATAATAATTGTCATGATAAATAAGCTCGGAAACAGGAACAAATTCAAATCCTTTTTCTTTAAGTATAGGCAAAAGTTTTTCAAGTGCCGCAGGAGTATTGGCTGCTCCGTTATGGAATAAAATTATTGAACCGTTTTTAATTTTGTCGGTTACGCGAACACATATTTCATCAACGGATAAATCTTTCCAATCCAGAGAATCTACATCCCATTGAATTACTTTGTATCCATTTGCTGATGCGGTTTTTATTACATCATCCGTATATTCGCCGTATGGTGCACGAAAAAGCTTTTTGCTTGATCCGGTTATATTTGAAATTTTTTCCTCGCAAGCAGTAATCTCTGTTATCATCTCTTCCTGTGATAAACCACTAAAATGTGCATGTGTGTCCGAGTGGTTTAGAATTTCATGACCTGCATCATGGAATTTTTTTACTGAATTCGGAAAACGATTAATAAAACCGCCAACCATAAAAAAACTTGCTTTTGCATTATTGTTGCCGAGAATTGTTATTAGCTGGTCAGTGTCCTCATCACCCCATGCCGCATCAAAAGTAAGCGCTATCTTTGGCTGGTCAGTTTGAACACAGTAAATTGGAATGTTTTCCTCCGACGATGCTGCCGTAAAAACAGAACTTCCAAATGTAGAGCCAACTGCAAATATACCGATTAGCGCAAGAAAAACACAGGAATAAAGAATAAGCGAATTTTTACTTAAAACAAATACTTTCAAAAACATTTCCTCCTTAATATACACTGTAATAATATATTTTTATTCACATTTTGTCCCGATAATGCAAAGTTTTATAATTATATCTTTTATTTTCGTCTCTGTAAGATCCATTGCAGCCTGGAGTAGGGGGAGAGAAACTATCTCAAGAGGAAAAGTGTGGTTTTTTATAAAATACGAACAAACGGATATTTTTTTGCAGTTAAGGTTCGCGCTTAAATCAAGAATCAATGTTTTTTCAAATGTTTTTGGCACGGCTCCGCTGAAATACACAACAAGACTGTCGCTAACTGAATTTTTAACACTAACGGCGAGACCAAAATGTTCAAGAAAAAAGTCAATAACAGTCTCGTCGTCTATTGATGGCGTTATTGAAAATTTAATGTTCTCTTTAAAAAAATATGTTAGAATTTCTATATTATCCATATGTTTTTCTGAACAGAAAACAATTTCTTTAAAATTATATTCTTTCATCGCTTGAGATATTGTTTTGCACCATATTTCTGTTTTTATTTCTGAATTGCAATTTTTCGGCAATTCAGAAAAATTGAATTTTGACATAGCTTTTTTTAGTCGGACTTTATTTACTTTGCCCGGGAAAACATAAAGCTTGTTTTCTTCTTTGATGTTGTATATTTGAGGCTTAATACACCAGTATTTTGCTTTCTTTTGGGCGTCGATATATGCATAATTCATACAATACTCCACAAAATATAAAAATTTTTCTATTTTTTGCTTGCATTTTAGTTGATAAATGTTGTATAATATATAAGTATGATTAATTTATAAATATATGACCGGTTTTTTATAGCCGGAAGTTGAAAGGAATATGGTGATAAACATGGCTAAAATTACAAAAGACACTATTGTTGCAGATGTACTTAAAATCAGTGCTGATACAGCGCCTTTTTTCCTTGAAATAGGAATGCATTGTCTTGGATGTCCTTCTGCAACGGGCGAAACTATTGAGCAGGCTTGTGCCGTGCACGGCGTTGACGCTGATGCTCTTATCAAAAAGCTTAACGATTTTATTGGTGAATAATTTTTCGAAGGAGTTTTAATATGTCTACAAAAATTCTGATTGGTGCCCAGTGGGGCGACGAGGGTAAAGGTAAAATTACTGATATTATTGCTTCTGATTCTCAGGTTGTTGTAAGAAGTCAGGGCGGTAATAATGCAGGCCATACTGTTGAGGCTGATGGTGTTCAGTATAAACTTCACCTTATACCTTCTGGTATTTTAAATCCTGAAACACTTTGCATTATCGGCAACGGAACAGTTGTTGATCCTAAGGTTCTTCTTGAAGAAATTGATATGCTTCATGAAAAAGGCGTTTCTACAGACAACCTTAAAATTGACTGTCGTGCACATGTTATAATGCCTTACCACATTGAACTTGATGGTCTTTCTGAAATTGCCAGAGGTAAAAGTGATATAGGCACAACAAAACGCGGTATCGGTCCTTGTTATATGGATAAAGCTGAAAGAACCGGTATTAGAATGTATGACCTTGTTCATGAAAATATTTTCAGAGAAAAAGCAAGTTTAAACTTTGATATTAAAAATAAAATCATTACAATGATTTATGGCGGAAATGCCATTAATAAAGATGCAGCAATAGAAGAATACCTAGGTTATGCAAAACGCCTTGAGAAATATGTAGATGATACAACAGTTCTTCTTTTTGATGCAATTAAAGAAGGTAAAAAGGTCCTCTTTGAGGGTGCACAGGGTACACTTCTTGATCTTGATCTTGGTACATATCCTTATGTAACATCTTCACATCCTGTTACAAGCGGCGCTTGTATTGGTAGTGGTATAGGACCTACTCTTATCGACAGCTGTATCGGTGTTGCAAAAGCATATACAACCCGTGTTGGTAAAGGACCTTTCCCGACAGAACTTTTTGACGAAAAGGGCGACACTATCCGTAATCGTGGCGGTGAATTTGGTACAACAACAGGCCGTCCGAGAAGATGTGGCTGGCTTGACCTTGTAATTTTAAAATACAGTGTCAGAACAAGCGGTCTTACAGAACTTGTTATCAACAAAATGGACACACTTTCCGACATTGGCGACCTCAAGGTTTGTGTTGCATACGAGAAAAATGGCAAAACCTTGACAGAATTTCCTGCTACTATTGAAGAACTTGAAGGATGCACACCTGTATATATTACCATGCCCGGATGGGAAGGGGATATAAGTAGTGTTAAAACCTTTGATGAGCTTCCTGAAAATGCTAAGAATTATATTCTTAAAATTGAGGAAATAGCCGGGGTTAAGGTTTCTATGATTGGTGTTGGACCAAACAGAACTCAGAATATAACGAGGTAACATTTTAATGAACAGAAAACGCAGCATTGTTTGTGCGGTTCTTATAACATTTGTTATTACGGTTTTGATTACTTTCGGAGTTGTACGCTTGTACGACTCCGGAATTCTGTCTTATATAGGAATTCCTGCACCGGACAACTCACTTTCTACTCTTAAACGAGCTGAAATGCTTATCGAAAGCAAATTTTATGGTAAAGTCGATAAAGACGCACTCTATGAAGGTGCGTTAAAAGGTATGCTTGAATCCCTAGGTGATGAATATACCTGGTTTGTTGATGAAGAATCATATAAGGATTTGTCGCTTAATCTTTCGGGAGAATACACTGGAATTGGTGTTAATGTAAGTATAGATTCAAAAGATAATTTAATTACTATTATTTCTCCAATTGAAGATACGCCTGCTTATAAAGCAGGGCTTAAGGCAGGGGATAAAATTATTGCAATAGACTCGGTTACCGTATCTCTTGATAACTACCAGGAAGCAATTAATATGATGCGTGGCGGTGATAAACAGGCTGGTGAAAAGGTCGTTTTATCTGTTAAACGCGCAGAAACTGGCAATGTTGAAGAGATTACTCTGGTTCGGGAGCATATTGTCCTAAAAACAGTTAAGTCAAAACTTTTGCCGCAGAATATAGGTTATGTCAGAATTACAAGCTTTGACGAGAGAACAGATAACGAATTTGCAAGGGCGCTGATTGATATGAAGGTAGAAACCCTTGACGGTCTTGTTATTGATGTGCGTAATAACGGCGGCGGAACACTTACATCAATGCAGAATATTTCTGATATGATTCTGCCGGAAGGTGTTATAACTTATTTTGAATATAAAGACGGAAATAAACAGTATTTTCGGTCTTCAAAGGATTATATCAAACTGCCGGTATCGGTTATAATTAATGGCGCGTCCGCTAGTGCTTCCGAAGCTTTTGCCGGAGCTGTCAGGGATCATAACCGCGGCACTCTTGTTGGTGAAAAATCCTTTGGCAAAGGTATCGTGCAGACAGTTTATCCTTTTTCAAAAAGCGAAAAAGGAACAACTGCGATTTATATTACAACCGCAAGATATTTCACTCCTAATGGTGAATGCATTCATAAAAAAGGAATAAGTCCTGATATTTCTGTTGCTTTGCCTGAGGAACATAAATACGCAAATCTTGATGATTTGTCTATTGAACAGGATACTCAGCTTAAAACGGCATGGGAAAATGTCTTAAATAAAAATGATTAATATAGTAGGTTTTTGACTATACTAACATCAAGCAAACGAAAGGCTATGGTAAATCTAATATGTATAAAATAGTCAGAAAAACTGTTTTGAACGAAACAGTAACAAGAATGGACATACTTGCTCCGGCAATTGCAAAAAAAGCAAAACCTGGACAGTTTATTATTCTTCGTGTAAATGAATTTGGAGAAAGAATTCCTCTTACCATTGCTGACACCGATAAAAATTCAGGAACAGTTACAATTATTTTTCAAATAGTTGGTAAAACAACTTCTGTGCTGAACAGGTTAGAACAAGGCGAAGAAATTCTTGATTTTGTAGGTCCGCTTGGCACTCCGTCACATCTTGAAGGAATAAAAAAAGCAGCCGTCATTGGTGGTGGACTCGGCACCGCAATTTCATATCCTCAGACAAAAGCTCTCAATGCAATGGGAGCCGAAGTTCATGCTATTTCAGGGTTCAGAAACAAAGATCTGATAATTTTAGAGGAAGAATTAAAAGCTGTAAGTGATAAAACAATTATTATGACTGATGACGGGTCAAACGGTAATAAAGGTTTTGTTACTGATGCACTAAAAAAACTCATTGATGACGGAAATAATTATGATATGGTTATTGCAATTGGCCCGCTTCCGATGATGCGTGCAGTTTGCAATCTTACTAAAGAATATGGAGTAAAAACCATTGTAAGTATGAATCCTATTATGATTGACGGGACAGGAATGTGTGGTGTTTGCCGCGTTACAGTTGGCGGAGAAACAAAGTTTGCCTGTGTTGATGGCCCTGATTTTGATGGTCATCTTGTTGATTTTGACGAAGCAATCAGACGAAGCAGAACTTTTTCAACGGAAGAAAAACAGTCTCGCGATGAAGATTGCAACCTCATGAAAAAGGAGGTTGAATAACATGGCAAATATGAAAGCTGAAATGACCGCGATGCCTCAGCAAAAGCCGGATGTCAGAAACAAAAATTTTGGCGAAGTTGCGCTTGGCTATACACCTGAACTTGCCATGGAAGAAGCAACAAGATGTCTACAGTGTAAAAATGCTCCGTGTGTAAAGGGTTGTCCGGTAAATATCAGAATACCTGATTTTATTAAAGAGATTAAAGACGGTAATTTTGCAGAAGCATTTAAAGTTATTACTGCTACAAATTCACTTCCTGCGGTTTGTGGCAGAGTTTGTCCTCAGGAAAATCAATGTGAGGGTCTGTGTGTCCGCGGAATTAAACATGAACCCGTTGGAATCGGCAGACTCGAAAGATTTACCGCAGACTGGGCACGGGAAAATGGTGTTACTCAGGTTAAAGAAATAAAGAAAAATGGAATTAAAACAGCTGTAATTGGCGCAGGTCCTGCAGGTCTTTCGTGTGCGGGTGACCTTGCTAAATTTGGATATGATGTAACCGTTTTTGAAGCGTTTCATACTCCCGGCGGTGTTCTTATGTATGGGATTCCGCAATTCAGATTGCCTAAGGAAATTGTCTCCCGTGAAATAGAATCTCTTAAAAATATGGGTGTTAAAATAGAACTTAACTCTGTGGTAGGAAGAATAGTATCTGTTGACGAATTGTTTGACGAGGGATATAAAGCTGTATTTATTGGTACCGGTGCGGGACTTCCGCAGTTTCTTGGTATTCCGGGAGAAAACTATAATGGTGTGTATTCTGCTAATGAATTTTTAACAAGAATAAACCTTATGAAAGCTTATAAATTTCCTGAATTTGATACTCCTGTTAAAATTGGAAAAAAAGTTGCTGTTATCGGCGGTGGTAATGTAGCAATGGACGCTGCACGCTCTGCGAAACGCCTGGGTGCAGAAGAAGTTTATATTGTTTACAGACGAAGCGAAGAACAAATGCCTGCCCGCAAAGAAGAAGTTGAACATGCAAAAGAAGAGGGAATAATCTTTAAACTTCTTAACAATCCTATCGAGGTAATTGGTGATGATACAGGAGCGATAACTGGGCTTAAATGTGTTAAAATGGAGCTTGGCGAGCCTGACAAATCGGGCAGACGCCGACCGCTTGAAGTAAAAGGTTCTGAGTATGTTTTAGAGATTGACAATGTTATTATTGCAATTGGACAAAAACCAAACAAACTAATAAAAGAAACAACTCCGGGGCTTGATACGCACGACTGGGGTGGTATTATTGCCGAGGATGGAACAGGCATCACATCAAGAAAAGGCGTTTTTGCCGGTGGTGATGCTGTCACTGGCGCGGCAACAGTTATTCTTGCTATGGGAGCTGGTAAACAGGCGGCAAAAGCAATGGATGATTATATTAAGTCGTTATAATATAAAGTTCAGTAACTGTTGTTACTGAACTTTTTTATTTATAATCTATGGTTTTATCAATAACATATTTGCTTAATAAAAATAGCGCTATAATGTTTGGTATTGCCATGAGGCCATTTAAGGTATCCGAAAGCGTCCATACTGTATCGAGTGACATACAAGCACCTATATATATAGCACAGACATATAAAATTTTATAAACAAATAGAGCTATTTTATTTTCTTTTGATAGATACAATATCGCTCTTTCACCATAAAGTCCCCAACCTAAAATTGTTGCGACGGCAAAGAATATCATTGATATTGATATAAATACACCTCCAAACTGTCCGTAAATGGTTTCAAACGCCGCAATCGTGAGTTCCATACCACTTAATTCTGATGCAATTAGACTGCCACCATTTGCGGTCAAAATAACAAGTGCGGTAAGTGTGCACATTATTACTGTATCAAAAAAAACTTCAAAGATACCCCATAATCCCTGTTCTTCAGGTGAATTTACATCGGCAGATGCATGAGCTACAGAGGAAGAGCCAAGACCTGCTTCGTTTGTAAAAACACCTCTGGAAACACCGTATTTAACCGCTTTTGAAACTGCAAATCCACTTGTCCCACCCCAAAATTCCGAAAAATTAAATGCATCACGAAATATTGCAGAAAATGCCATAGGGATATATTTAGCATTTATTATTAAAAAAATTACTGTTCCTATCATATAAAACAAAGCCATAAAAGGAACTATTATTTCTGTTGAGGATAATATTTTTTTTGCTCCCCCCATTATAACAAAAAAACAGATTGTTGTGAGGAAAAAACCGTTTATTTTGTTGTTTATTCCAAAGCAGTCTGCAAGAGCAGTCGAAACCGAGTTTGATTGAACCATATTACCGATTCCAAATGCCGAGAGTGCAAGAAGCAGTGCGAAAATTACGCCAAGGGATCGCAACCCAAGCCCCTTTTCTATGTAATACATTGGTCCGCCTGAGAATTCTCCTTTTTTATTTTTTGTCCTGAATTTCACAGCGAGTAAAACTTCAGCATATTTTGTCATCATACCGAAAAATGCACTTACAATCATCCAGAATACTGCACCCGGACCACCAAGAGAGATGGAAGTTGCAACTCCTGCAATATTTCCTGTGCCTATTGTTCCTGCAAGTGCAGCTGAAAGCGCCTGAAAAGATGAAATTTTTGCAGTTTTATTTGTTTTTGAGAAAACTGTCTTGCTGAAAACATCCTTAAATTTTCTTATCTGAAAAAATCTTGTACGAAAAGTAAAATAAATCCCGCAACATAGTATCATAATAATTGTTGCGGGACCCCAAACAATGTTATTAATTTTTTCAATTAATTCTGACATAATGCACTCCGTAATCTTTTTTATATTTTTATGAAAATTATCGGATGCATATAACCTATTTAAAAGAATTTCGGATTCCTTTTATTTAAATTCTCTACAGCATTATTAATACGCTGCTTTGCTTCTTCGCCTGTTTTTGATTTTTCAATATATTGAATAATATCATTTCTTTCACCTTGCGAGAGTGCTGCGAAACAATGCAGAGCGTCGCTGTTCTGGTACAATTCCATGCCAAAACCTATCGGCATATCAAGACCGCCCGGGTCAGGATTTTTTCCTAATCCTACAAAAACTTTGTCTTCCATACTATCACCTCAAAATTAGTATTCCAAAAAGATTGACAATAATTCGGTATTGATATATAATTTATATATGAGTTAATTGAGGATTGTAAAACAATTTTTAATAAAAAAGGTGAGTCAATTATGATAAAATAATTTTTGTTCCTGACTTGACACGAGCTAATATTTTAGATTGTTGGCATCTAGATTATACAGTCTTTATAACGGGATAATGATTAAGGTTGAAGAAAATTTTTGTATATTTAGTAAGGAGGAATATATCTATGTATGACTTGATTATAAAACATGGTACTATAATTGACGGAACCGGGTCTCCGGCGTATCACTGTGACATAGCAATATCAAACGGAAAAATTGCTAGAATTGAAAGAAATATTTCAGATGAAAGTAAGGAATTTATTGATGCACGTGGATTGACTGTAACACCGGGATTTATAGATTCTCATAGTCACAGCGATAATGCTATACTCAAGTATCCTGATATGACAGAGAAGATAGAACAGGGCATAACCACGTCAATAGCTGGGCAGTGTGGTAATTCTGTTGCGCCCCAAAATATCAATGAAAATATGGATGAGTATATAGATGGCATTGGCAATCTGTCAAGTGTTTTGAAGACTTTTAGCAGCTTTGTAAATGCGGCAAAGAATATCCCCCTTGGTTCAAATAATATGTGTTTTGTGGGACATGGTGCTATAAGAAGAACTGTTATGGGAATGCGCCAGGAACAACCAGCAAGCGAAGAACTTGAGAAAATGAAATTGCTTCTTCGTGATGCTATGGAACACGGTGCACTAGGTATTTCTTTTGGTCTTATATATCCACCAAGTAGCTACGCCGACACAGATGAATTAATAGAACTTGCAAAAGTGGTAAAGGAATATGAAGGATTAGTTGTAGCACATATCAGAAACGAATCAAATATGCTTGTTAAAGCGACTAATGAATTTATAAATGTAATAAGACAATCAGGTGTAAGAGGAGTGATTTCGCACCATAAGGCGTGCGGATCACACGAAAACTGGGGTAAGGTAACTCATACACTCAGACTTATTGATGAGGCAAACGCAGAAGGAATAGAGGTGTACCTTGATGTATATCCGTATGTAGCTACACATACTTCAACCGCTGTAACTTTTGTGCCGGATTCTGGCAATGATTTAATGAAAAGACTTGAAAATCCTGAGGAGCGCGCAAAAATAAAAGAATGGAATAAAACAATGTGGTGGGGAAACGACTACTCGTGGGTGCAGGTTGCAAAGTGCTCAGGTTATCCTGAGTATGAGGGAATGTTTGTTCCTGAAATTGCTAAAATTCATGGTAAGGATGAATGTGATACTATACTTGATATGATTTATAAAAGTAATAATCAATGCAGTTGCTGTTACTTTTCTATGTGTGACGAAGATGTGCAAGCTGTTATGGCACATCCAAGAGCAATGATATGCACAGATGCAGGTGTTGCAAAGGAACAAAAAAGCTTTCATCCTCGTTTAAAAGGCTCGTTCCCAAGAGTCCTTGGAAGATATGTGAGGGAGAAAAAGGTTGTGTCGCTTCCTGAAATGATACGCAAGATGACATCAATGCCTGCCCGTGTATACGGATTAAATACCAAAGGACTTATATGGGAAGGCATGGATGCAGATATATGTATTTTTGATGCAGAAAAAATAATTGACAGATCTGATTTTATTGATTGCATCAAACGTGCCGAAGGATTAAACTATGTTGTGCTTGGCGGTGAGATTGTGGTGAAAGACGCGGTGCATAATGGAAAAAAAAGAGGTAGATTAATTTTAAAAAATCGTTAAAAGTTAGGAGTATAAAATGAATTTATTAAAAGCGATGTTTAATAAAACCTTTTTTCCTGAAAAGACGTTTTGGAAAATGATATTAAGTTTTTCTATACCTATAGCAATGCAAAATATGTCAACTGCCATACTTGGAATAATTGATGTATCTGTTATAAGTTACATGGGAGAAACTGCTGTTGCGGCAGTTTCGCTTGCAAATCAGCTTTTCTATATAGTGAGCCTTATAACATTTGGTATTACAAGTGGGGCTTCGGTATATCTTTCAAGAAATTATGGTGAGAGAAACCATGAAGCAATGAGGAAAACATTCAGCATCACGTTGATTTTTTCGCTTTGCATTAACCTTCTTGTTATGTTGTTTTGCTTGTTTTTTCCCTACAAATCGCTTGGTTTTTTTACCAATGATTCCCAGACTATAAAGGATGGTGCGATGTATCTTCTTATAATCACACCTACTTTTCTTTTGTATAGCTTATCAAGCTCATATGTAGCATTTTTCCGTTCTGTAAAACAGCCTAAAATACCTATGATAGCAACTATGGTATCGCTTGGTATAAAGACAGCATTAAACTTTATTCTCATATACGGAGTTGGTTTTATCCCGGCAATGGGTGTTGCCGGGGCGGCAATTTCAACACTTATATCAAAGCTTGTTGAAACTGTCATATTCCTTATCTGTATAGCAAGATATGAAGATAAGGAATACGTATTTAAACTTTCTGATATAAAATTCTTTAAGCCTAAGGCGATAGGCGATTTTGTACATAAAACTTATGCAGTTATATTAAACGAAAGTTTGTGGGGATTTGGTATATCAGCATTTAATGCAATATTCGGGCGTATGGGTAACGATGTTGTAAGCGCGGTAAGTATAGCACGTCAGCTTGAAAACCTTGGCAATTCATTTTTCCATGGCGTGGCAATTGGTGCTTGTGTTACTATAAGCTGCAGTATAGGCGAGAAAAAGATAGAAGAGGCAAAGGAATTGGCTCGAAAATACGCCTTGGCGGGTTTTTATGTAGGTTTTGGAGTTATGATGCTTATGCTTGCGATAGATATTCCGTATGTTAAATTCTTCTTCTCAAGCTTGGAACCTGAAACCCAGTCGCTTACTATATGGCTTATAGCTATATATGCATTTTATATGCCATTCCGTGCACTTGCAAGTACTCTTATAATGGGGGTGCTCAGAGCAGGCGGAAACAGTAAGAAGGCTATGCTTTATGATGTGGTTCCTGTATATGCATGGTCGCTGTTGCTTGGGTTTATACTTGGCATAAAACTAAAATGTTCTATCATAACAGTGCTTACAGTTATGTTGTTTAAGAGGTTTATAAAATCTGTAATTGCACTTAAAAGCGTTGCTGGTGGAAAATGGATAAATTACAATGATATAGTGGACTAACCTTTTGCGGACTAATTAGGTTTGTTGAATATAGAGAGACGAAAGCATATCGCCTGAACGAAGTAAATATATCGTCAAAAATATGTATAATTTTCAGTATTAACTTAGTATGAACTATAAGTTTGATATACAGGGGATAAAAATTATAAACCCTTTGATGAAGAAAATTCCCGAAAGGAGAAATACATAAGAAAGAAGATTTCTGCTTTGGTAGTTTTCAATGTTGAACCCGAGTCATTTAATAACTTTTTTGATGCAATATATTGGGCAACAGTTTCATTAACAACTGTTGGTTATGGAGATATTTATCCTGTAACAACAATAAGAAGGATAGTAACAATGGTTTTTTCAATATTTGGAATTGCTATTGTTGCTTTACCCGCAGGCATCATCACGGCAGGTTATATGAGCGAAATAGAAAAAGAATAATTTTTTTGTCCCTAACTTGACAAAATCATATGCGGTGCACAGCACCGCAACGATATGAATTCTTGCGAATTCTCGATATGTGCTTCGCACTTGATATGCCTGACGGCTCGATATGTTGCCTTGCGGCAACGAGATTTATATCATATCGAGTTTGACCGAAGGGAAAACATATCGATTTTACGAAGTAAAAATATCGAGCAAACTTTAGTTTGCATATCGACAAAAATTTTGTCCCTAATTTGACAAAATCATAGTAAAAACGTCGAATATTGTCAAAAATATAAATAGGAATTTATAGAGGTGAAAAAATGGCAACGGGCATTATGATAATGGGTTCTTCTGGTGCAGGAAAATCAACGCTTGGCGAACTTGTAGCAAAGGAATTAGGTTACACCTTTGTGGATATCGATGAGTATATATGGCAGAAGGATACTGAGATCCCTTTTTCTGAAATGTATCCACGGTCTGAAAAGATTAGTCGCTTGATGGATGCTATATCGCAGTGTGAACACTTTGTAATGGCTGGTTCTATGGTTTCATTTCACGAACATTTTGACCCTTTTTTTGAGTTGGTTGTTCATTTACATACGGATGCACAAATCCGTGCGAAGCGTGTCCACGAGCGCGAATTGACGTGGTTTGGCAAACGCATTTTGGAAGGTGGAGATATGTATATTGAACACCAAAAATTCTTAAAAGATATCTCAGGGTACGATTTTGGAATTGGTGGTTGTACATTGCAACAACATGAACTATGGCTAAAATCTTTGAAATGTAAAGTGATAAAATTAGATGGTGCAAATACTTTGAATGAAAATCTAAATAAAATAATTGAAGCATATAACAGCAGATAAATTTCAATTTATCTATATGTTCTTTTGTCATAACTTTATATGAACTACTACTGAAAAGGGTTTGCATCTAAACCTTATGCATCGCAATGTCGAATTTTGTAAAATAAAAACATAATCAGTGTGCAGATTTGTTTTGCCTTGTTTTCATTTTCTGCCAGCTGAGAAAGCCATAAATATCGTTGAAAAGAAACGCAATAAAGCACACTACTACAGAAATATATCGAACTTCATAGAAACTTGCCAATGCCCAAAGAAAGATTAGCACAATGTCATTGGCTGCATAAGCCAGAGCAAAGTATGGACTTCTACGGAATGTGAGATATACAGCGAGAAAGCTTGTTGTGACTGATATTGTGCTTGGAATAATATTTGCAGTGTTGAAATGTTCTAATATGAAGTAAAAGATGATTGTAATAATGATCGTAAGTGCACACATAAAAACATTTTCTTTTTCACTTAAAGAATTGACCTTAACTTCTGTTTTGTTTTCTTTGCATGGATTCTTAAGCCATGAGATAAGCGCAAAAATAGCCATAGGCATTGTCATACCAAGATAGGTTATCATTTCGCCGTAATAGGCAAATGTGTATGAGATTATTCCGTAAAGTATGCTGAATATAATCATCAGGAATTGCCCGAAAGGATTCCCTTTGGCACTGAAAATAAGGGATGTGACACCAACAAGCGATGCACATAGTGTTATATAACTTTTTCTGTCGAAAACATAAAAAGCCACAATAATATGTATTGCAGAAGATACCCATAATACAGTTTCAGTTCTTGAAAAATAAGGTTTTGATTTACTCATATAAGCCTCCAAAAAAATAAACATTCGCAAGTATATCTTCAAAGACCTAACGATATACAAACGAATGCCCAAAGCATCGACTACCCGGTGGCAGTTTAATTATTTAATTTATTACAGTGTAGCACATAATAAAGAAAATTGCAAGAAATATTTCAGATTTATATTAGGATAATGGGAGTGTTCTATTATCTAAACGCAAGGTATGATTATTTAACATTGTATTTGTGAAGTCTCAAAATTTAATCAAATAGTTTGCCGATTTATAATATTTACATATACTATCGGAGCGGGAAAATCCAGTATTCTCGCGGGTTCTAATGGATTTTGTTCATAAAAACGAGAACAGAAAACAGTAAGTCTTATTATTCACTGTTCTCCTAACTTGACAAAATCATAGTTAAAAAATTTATTGGAAGGACGGAAATGGAAATGAAGGTTTTATTTATCGGAAACAGTTATACATATTTTAACGATATGCCAAAATTGTTTGAAAATCTTTCAAGAGAAAACGGAAAAGATGTTCAAGTTTTTTCTGTTACCTGCGGCGGGCACAAACTGTGTGAATATGCCGGCGGCGATGACGAATATACAAGGCAAATTGATGAATTAATGAAAACACATTGGTTTGATGTTTGTTTTTTACAGGAGCATAGTCTTATGCCTATCACGAATTATGATTTGTTTATTCAGGGTTTGATGGGGCTTGTTGATAAACTTAAGCCGGTTGTAGGAAAATTTATTTTGTATGAAACATGGGGAAGGAAAAGCGGATGTCCAAAACTTGAAGAACTGGCAACCACCAATAAGGATATGACCTTCCGGCTTGCCGATGCGTATTACAACGCTTCGCAGGTGATAAATACACAGGTGTCCTATGTAGGTCTGAACTTTTATGATGTATATTCTCAAAAAACGGAAATGGAACTTTATAACGAAGACATGACGCACCCGTCTTATACAGGCAGTTGCCTTGCGGCGCTTACACATTATTATGCAGTTTTTTGTTCTTATCCCGAAAATACTGCAAGTATTTCTTTGACAGATACAGAAAAGGAAATACTGAAAAATACAGTAATAAAGAATTTATCGGTTTGATTTGATTGGTATAAGCTTTATAGTAAATAAAAAAATATATAGGAGGATTAAAAGATATGACTTCAATAGCATTTACAGGAGATATAGGTTTTTCGAGGTACTTTAAAGATCATTGGAACAAGGACTTTCTTGATGATAAGATCAAGGATTTTCTTGGGAGTTCAGACCATGTTGTTGCAAATGTTGAATCACCTTTGACCGATTCGGTAATAACCAGCAAGCTGTCAATAACGCATTCGACTACCCAAAATGCGTTCGAGTGGTTTAAGAATATTTCGGCAGACATCTGGGCAATTTCTAACAATCACATTATGGATTGCGGTGAAGTTGGCATGATGGATACAATTAATGCAGCTCAAAAAGCAGGAGCGGTTACCGTTGGTGCCGGAAGAAATATTGATGAGGCATCGAAATACATAACACTTGATTGCGAGGGTGGAATCGGAATTTTTGCCGTTACATACAAAAGAGCGGAGTTTATTCGTGCTACTGAAAATAATCCCGGTTGTGTTTTGTTTGATGAAACAGAAAAAATTAAGGAAGTTATAAAAGAAATTAAAAGTAAAAATAAGTGGTGCATAATTATTGCACATGGAGGAAACGAATTCTCCAATCTTCCAATGCCATATATGAGAAAACTCTATAAAAAGTTTTTAAGTTTCGGTGCAGATATCGTTGTAGGACATCATCCGCATGTGGTTCAGAATTATGAGAAAGTGGGAGATAAAATAATATTTTACTCGCTTGGTAATTTTGTTTTTGACACAGATTATCAAAGACAGCAAAAATATAGCGAATATGGTGTTTTGATCAAATTGAATTTTAAGAATGATTCATTTTCGTGGGATTACCTTGCTACAAAAGTAAACCGAGAAATCCAGACAGTAGAAAGTGCACCAACACCTGTAATCTTTGACGAAGTAAGTGAAAGAGATTACAAATTACTCTGGCCTTTGGGAGCAGCAAAATTTATGTCGAATTTTATCGTGTCAGGAACATTTGTTACACCGGAGAAAAAAAATTACAGCCGTTATAAATGGTTTAATATACACAGAGAAAAGCTAGGACTAAAAGGTGCCCTCTGTTTGTATTGGGGAAAGTATGTCTCAAAACTCTCTTTCTGGAAGTTTGCAGACAAAAATCTTCGCGAGTATATTGAACAAAAATAAATTTTGCGTGTTTCAAATGACAGAAATTCTTGTTCTACACCGGACACGATCCTAACCGGTGTAGAAAATATTGATTTGAAAAATTTAGGATTCCGAAAATCTGCAAGAGAATGTTAAAACATTAACAAAGCCGTGAGGATAATCACCGAACAGGTGAGTGCTTATCTTATGGTAATTTTAAAAAATATAGAAAAGGGATGAAAAAAATGGAATATCGTATTGAACACGATTCAATGGGTGAGGTAAAGGTTCCGGCTGACAAGCTATGGGCTGCTCAGACACAAAGAAGTCATGAAAATTTTGAAATTGGTGTAGGTATTGAAACAATGCCTTCGGAGATCATACACGCTTTTGGTGTTTTGAAGAAAGCCGCAGCTATAACAAACAATGTTTTAAGGCCTGAGAAAATGACTAAAGAAAAGCTTGGGGCTATAAAAGACGCTTGTGATGAAATTATGGAAGGTAAGCTTTTAGATAATTTCCCTCTTGTTGTGTGGCAGACAGGCTCAGGCACGCAGTCCAATATGAATGCCAACGAGGTTATCGCAAACAGAGGAAATCAGATTCTGGGTACAAAATTGCTTCACCCAAATGACGATGTTAATATGAGTCAGTCCTCCAACGACACATTTCCGACTGCAATGCATATTGCTGCAGTAGTGATTTTAGAGGATAAGCTTATCCCCGCTGTTCAAAGTTTAATAGATACCTTCAAAAGACTTGAAGAGGAGAACAAGGGTATCGTAAAGAGTGGCAGAACCCATCTTCAGGATGCTACTCCTATTACCTTCAGTCAGGAAATCAGCGGATGGCGTTCAAGCCTTGAAAAGGATGTTGAGCTTATAAAGCGTTCTTTAGAGCCTTTGTATGAGCTTGCCCTCGGCGGTACTGCAGTGGGAACAGGTCTTAATGCTCCTGCTTCATTCTCTGAAACCGTTGCCGAAGAAATCGGTAAAATCACAAACAAACCTTTCGTAACTGCTTCAAACAAATTCCATGCACTTACTTCAAAGGATGAGCTTGTATTTGCCCACGGTGCAATTAAAGCTCTGGCTTGCGATATGATGAAGATTGCAAATGACGTTCGCTGGCTTGCATCGGGCCCCAGAGATGGTCTTGGCGAAATCTTTATCCCTGAAAACGAACCCGGCTCATCAATTATGCCGGGCAAGGTTAACCCCACTCAGTGTGAAGCGGTAACAATGGTTTCAGTTCAGGTAATGGGTAATGATGTTGCAGTTGGTCTGGCAGCTTCACAGGGAAACTTTGAGCTTAATGTATTTATGCCTGTATGTGCATACAATTTTTTACAATCAGCAAGACTTATGGCTGAAGCTATTTTATCATTCAATAAAAACTGTGCGGTTGGTATTGTGGCTAACAAAGAAAAGATGCACCATAATTTACATAATTCTCTGATGCTTGTTACTGCTCTTAATCCCTATATCGGATATGAAAATGCAGCGAAAACAGCAAAAAAGGCATTCAAAGACAATATATCACTTAAGGAAGCTTGCGTTGAACTTGGATTTTTGACTGCTGAAAAGTTTGATGAGGTATTTCATCCTGAAGAAATGGTTTAAGAGGTGTGAATAATGAAGGTTAGTTATTTTCCAGGATGTACCCTGAAAAACAAAGCTCGCGACCTTGATTTGTATGCGTACAAATCAGCAGAGGCTCTGGGGATTACTCTCGAAGAAATTGAAAACTGGCAATGCTGCGGTGGTGTGTTTACAACTGCAAAAAATGAGGTTGCAACAAAGCTTTCCTCTGTCCGTGCACTTAAAGAGGCTTCCTCTCTGGAGCAGCCTCTTGTAACTGTTTGCTCAGCATGTCACAACGTTATAAAGCAAACAAACCATGCTATGCAAAATGATAAGGAGTTTGCCGATAAGGTAAACCGTTACATGGCAGAGGATGGAGGATATTATGGCGAAGCTGAGGTTTATCACTATCTTGAAATGCTCCGTGACAAAGTTGGGTTTGATGAACTAAAGAAAAAGGTAGTAAAGCCCCTTACCGGCAAAAAGATTGCGGCATATTACGGATGTCTTTTATTAAGACCCGGAAGCGTTATGAAAATGGACGATCCTGAAAATCCCAGGATTATAGAGGACTTTATAAAAGCACTTGGTGCGGAGCCAGTAATCTACGCTATGCGTAATGAATGCTGTGGCGGATACATAAGCGTTGAAAGTCCTGAGCTTGCCAAAAAGAAATGTGACGCAGTAGTGAGGAATGCAGAGGATAAAGGTGCTGAAATGATTATCACAGCTTGCCCCCTTTGTAAATATAATCTTGTAAAGAACGGTGCAGATATTCCCGTTGTGTATTTTACTGAGCTTTTAGCTGAGGCTCTTGGAGTAAAGGAGGATACAAATGAATAATCAGTATCTTCGTGATGAATTAATCCGTCAAAGCGGAGTTAATCCTAAAAAATGTATGAAATGCGGAAAATGCTCTGGGACCTGCCCTGCTTATGACGAGATGGAATACCATCCCCATCAGTTTGTAAGCATGGTTGAGTCAGGAGACATAGCCCCGCTTTTAAATTCAGAATCACTTTATAAATGCTTGTCTTGTTTTGCTTGTATTGACAGATGCCCAAGAGGTGTTGAGCCTGCTAAATTAGTTGAAGCAGTGCGTCTTTCAGTAATCAGAAAACAAGGCGAAAACAGAATGACTGCAAATGATGTTCCGGCTCTTTTAGATGAAGATGTTCCGCAGCAATTATTAGTCAGTGCATTCAGAAAATACAGCAAGTAAGGAGGAAAGGACAAATGCAAAGAGTTGGCGTTTTTGTATGTTGGTGCGGCAGTAATATTGCAGGTACAGTTGATGTACAGGCAGTATCAGAAGCCTTGAAAAACGAACCCGGTGTCGTCTTTTCCACCAATTATCAATATATGTGTTCTCAGGCAGGACAGGATATGATTCGCGAGGCGGTAAAGGAGCATAACCTTACCGGTATTGTTGTTTGCTCCTGCTCGCCCCGTATGCACGAGGCAACCTTCAGGAAAACTGCGGCCGCTGCAGGCATAAATCCTTATATGGTTGAAATTGCAAACATAAGAGAGCAGTGTTCATGGGTGCATAAGGATATGCAGGTAGGAACAGAAAAAGCTATTATTTTAGGTAAAGCGGCTATTGCAAAGGTTAACCTTAATACGCCCCTTACTCCGGGCGAATCGCCGGTTACCAAAAGAGCCCTTGTTATCGGCGGCGGTATTGCAGGTATTCAGACTGCACTTGATATTGCTGATGCAGGTTTCCCTGTTGATATCGTTGAAACAAAGCCTACAATAGGCGGAAAAATGGCACAGCTTGATAAAACATTCCCCACGCTTGACTGTGCGGCTTGTATTTTAACCCCCAAAATGGTGGATGTTGCTCAAAATGAAAATATACGTATTTTCTCTTATAGTGAGGTATCAGAGATTAAAGGCTTTGTAGGTAATTTTGATGTTACCATTAAGAAAAATGCCCGTTATGTAAAGGAAGATATCTGTACAGGCTGCGGTGCTTGTGTTGAAAAATGCCCTATGAAGAAGGTTCCTAATGAGTTTAACCTCGGTATGGACAACAGAAGTGCAATATACATTCCCTTTGCACAAGCAGTTCCAAAGGTTGCTACAATTGACCCAGGTGCCTGCAATATGCTTAAAAACGGTAAATGCGGTCTTTGTGCAAGGGTTTGTGCGGCAGGTGCTATTGATTATACACAAAAAGACGAATATATTAATGAAAAATACGGTGCTATTGTTGTGGCAACAGGCTTTAATCCAATCAGTATGGATAAGTTTGATGAGTTTGCTTATAACCAGTCTAAAGACGTTATCACATCTTTGGAATTTGAACGTCTTACAAATGCGGCAGGTCCTACTCAAGGTCATCTTGAAAGACCTTCCGACGGAAAATCACCCAAAACGATTGTGTTCGTTCAGTGTGTAGGCTCAAGATGTGATGCCTGTGCTGAAAAGGGTAAAGAATATTGCTCGAAAATTTGCTGTATGTACACAGCAAAGCACGCAATGCTCACAAGAGATAAATACCCCGATACAGAGGTTTATGTATTCTACATAGATGTAAGAACTCCTGGCAAGAACTTTGATGAGTTTTACCGCCGTGCAGTCGAGGAATTCGGTGTAAAATATGTTAAGGGTATGGTTGGCAAGGTTACTCCCGAGGGAGATAGGCTGAAGGTTCAGGCTTCAGACCTTATCTCAAATAAACAGCTTCATATTAATGCAGACCTTGTTGTATTGGCGGCGGCTATCGAGCCAGATAGATCAGCCAGACCTTTAGCTACAATGCTTACAGCAAGTATGGATACAAACGACTTCTTCACAGAAGCTCATCCAAAGCTTCGACCTGTGGAAAGCCCCACAGCAGGTGTATTCCTGTCAGGTGCTTGTCAGGGACCTAAAGATATTCCCGAAACAGTTTCTCAGGCAGGGGCTGCGGCATCAAAGGTTATCGGACTTTTAGCTAAAGATAAATTAACCGGAAATCCTTGTGTTGCACATTCCAATGAGCTTATGTGTAACGGTTGTTCTTCTTGTGAAAGGGTTTGTCCCTACGGTGCTATTACTTATGAAGATAAAGAATTCCGTATGCCCGACAGAACAACAAAGGTAAGACGTGTTGCAAAGGTTAATCCTGCAGTTTGTCAGGGCTGCGGTGCTTGCACAGTTGCCTGCCCGTCAGGTGCTATGGACCTTAAAGGTTTTGCAAGCAATCAGATTATGGCGGAGGTGGACGCTATATGCAAGTAAATGAACATAAACCTTTAATTGTTGCTTTTTGTTGCAACTGGTGCTCCTATGCCGGTGCAGACCTTGCGGGAAACAACCGTCTGAATTACCCGGCAGATGTAAAGATTATAAGAGTACCTTGCTCTTGTCGTGTTAATCCTATGTTTGTTCTTCGTGCTTTCCAAAGAGGGGCAGACGGGGTTATTATATGTGGCTGCCACCCCGGTGACTGCCACTATACATCAGGCAACTACTATACGAGAAGAAGAATGGCGGCACTTTTCTCAATGCTGGACTATCTGGGTATTGAAAAGGAACGTACCCGTGTCGAATGGGTTTCTGCGGCAGAGGGGGCAAAATTTGCCGCTACGATGAACGATTTTGTACAGAAGGTAACAGAGCTTGGAGAAAACAAGAGATTGGAGGATCTGCGATGCAAAAGATAACACAAAATGAGTTAATTGACAAAGCGGTTTCTCTCTTAGAAAACGGTACTGTCACTGCTGCTTTGGGATGGAGCAAGGGCGAATTTGGATACGATATAACTCCGAAAATGTTCAAAACAGCCCAAGATTTAAAAGAAAACTTTGTCTGGAACAATTTTTGCGGAGCTAACTTTTCAAAATATCTTGTTTCAAAAACAGACAGATTCGACGGAAAAATTCTTGTTTTCCTGAAGCCCTGCGATACATATAGCTTTAATCAGCTTTTAACCGAATACCGCTTTGACCGTGAAAAGGTATATGCCGTTGGTATTCCTTGCGAGGGTATGGTTGACATTTCAAAGGTGAAAGCAATCACCGGCGAGGGAATCAGTGAAATCAAAGAAGACGGTGAAAAGCTTTTGGTTACAACCATTTATGAAGATAAGCCTGTTGAAATTTCTTTTAAAGATGTTCTTTTGGAACGCTGCATAAATTGCAAGAGCAAAAAGCATGTGGCTTTTGATGAGCTTTTGGGAGAGGAAGGCGAAGTTTTGGAATCTCAGAGATTTGATGAGGTGGCAAAGCTTGAGGCTATGACTCCAGATGAAAGATTTGCTTTTTGGCAAAACGAGCTTTCCCGATGTATCCGTTGTAACGCCTGTCGTGATGCCTGTCCTGCATGTACCTGTGAAAAGTGCGTGTTTAATAATCCTGGGTCGGGCGTTGAAAACAAGGCACCTGCCAATAGCTTTGAAGAAAAAATGTTCCACATTATAAGAGCATACCATGTGGCAGGTCGTTGTACAGACTGCGGAGAATGTTCAAGAGTTTGCCCGCAGAATATTCCCCTTCATCTTCTGAACCGTAAATTTATTAAGGATATAAATGTTTTTTACGGTGAATATCAGGCTGGAGCTGAGGTTGGCTCAAGAGCTCCGCTTGTAGATTACACCACTGAGGATTTAGAGCCCGGTGAAGTGTTTGACAGGAGGGATACAGATGCGTAAATGTTCTCTTGATAAAATAAATTCTGTTTTTAAAGAAATTTCAAAAAGTGCAAAACTTTATATTCCGGCTGAAGATAAGGACGGAAGTACCGCCTACAAACAATGGGAAGATGGCGTTTTGTGGAGCGATGCACTGAATACAGTCAGAAGTCCCAAGGATTTCTTCTTCCCTCAGATTGAAAACCTTATGGAGTTTAAAACAGAGGGTAAAAGCATTGAGGTCATTGATACAAGAAGCGAAACAGAGGATTTTGTTATCTTTGGTGTTTGTGCCTGTGATGTAAAGAGCTTTGAGGTTTTAGACAGGGTTTTCCTCTCAGAGCCTGTTGACAGCTACTACGCTTCAAGGCGTGAAAAAGGTGTTATTGTGTCAACTGCCTGTACAAAGCCTGCAGAAACCTGTTTCTGTAAGACCTTTGGCATCTCTCCCGAAGAACCTTCGGGCGATATCTCAACATGGAAGACAGAAAGTGAAATATTTTTCAAAGCCAACACAAAAAAAGGTGAGTCTCTGCTAAAAAAAATCACAGACCTTACTGAAGAATGTGATGAAAAAGCTGTTTTTGAGCAAAAGGAAAAAATTTCTGCCATTATGAATAAGCTTCCCTTAAAAGACCTTAACACAGATGCCTTTGGCGGAGGAAAAACAGAGGAATTTTTCAACCATCCTCTATGGGATGAGCTCTCTGAAAGCTGTCTTGGATGCGGAACATGTACCTTTGTGTGTCCAACATGTCAGTGCTATGATATTAAGGACTTTGACACAGGTAACGGTGTAATAAGATTCAGATGCTGGGATTCTTGTATGTATTCCGACTTTACAAAAATGGCTCACGGAAATAACAGATTAACCCAGAAGGAGCGTTTTCGTCAGAGATTTATGCACAAGCTTGTATATTATCCTGAAAACAATGACGGACTTTTCAGCTGCGTAGGTTGCGGAAGATGTCTTGCAAAGTGTCCTATTTCTATGAACATTGTTAAAGTAATGAAAAAGATTGGAGGGGATGACAAGTGAACAGAGAAGAAACTTTAATTCCCAAGGTTGGTGTTATAACTGATGTTCGTATAGACACGCCTGATATTAAAACCTTCAGAGTTGTAACTCCTGACGGGAAAAAAGCCTTTGACCACCGTCCCGGACAGTGTGCAATGCTTTCTATCCCGGGAGTGGGGGAGGCAATGTTTTCTATTACATCATCTCCCACAAATGAAGAATATATGGAATTTTCAATTAAAAAATGCGGATGTGTAACCGATTGGCTTCATCAGGCTGAGGTAGGTCAGCAAATAACAATCAGAGGACCTTACGGAAATCCATTCCCGGTTGATGATGTATTTGCAGGGAAAAATCTCTTGTTTATTGCCGGCGGTGTTGGCCTTGCACCTCTTCGCTCAGTTATAAATTATTGCAGACACTATCGCGACCGTTATGGTGATATAGATATTGTTTACGGTTCAAGAAGCAAGGATGATTTGCTTGATTATAAGGAAATAATTGAAGAATGGTCACAGAGTGCAGGAGTAAATGTTCATCTGACTATTGATAATCCCCAGGAGGGATGGGACGGCCATGTTGGATTTGTTCCGAATTTCGTAAAAGAGCTTGGGTTTGATACAAATAAAACAGCAGTCCTTTGCGGTCCACCTATTATGATTAAGTTTACACTGGACGGACTTTGCGAGCTTGGATTTGACAAAACTCAGATTTACACAACTCTGGAGCTTCGTATGAAGTGCGGAGTAGGCAAATGCGGAAGATGTAATGTTGGCTCTAAATATGTGTGCAAGGATGGACCTGTTTTCAGATGCGACGAGCTTGACGAGCTTCCGGACGAGTATTAAAGGAGAGGTAACATGGAAAAATTAGTAAATATATTCCTTTTCGGAAAAAAATATGAGGTTCCTGAAAATTTAACAATTATGACTGCAATGGAGTATGCCGGCTACCAATTGGTGCGTGGTTGCGGATGCCGCAACGGTTTTTGCGGTGCGTGTGCAACCATTTACCGCATAAAAGGGGACAAGGAGCTGAAAGCTTGTCTTGCCTGTCAGACAAAGGTTGAGGACAATATGTATATTGCAACGCTTCCTTTCTTCCCACTTGTCAAAGAGGGATATGACATTGAAAAAATCCCCACAAATGAGTCGGTTATGATGCAGCTTTACCCTGAAATTTATGCTTGTATCGGTTGTAACGCCTGTACAAAAAGCTGTACTCAGGAGCTTAATGTTATGCAGTACATAGCCTACGCTCAGCGGGGTGATTTTGAAAAATGTGCAGAGGAATCCTTTGACTGTGTAATGTGCGGAGTTTGTTCTTCAAGATGTCCCGCGGGAATTTCTCATCCACAGGTTGCAATGCTTGCAAGAAGAATCAACGGTAAGTATCTTGCTCCCGGATGCGGTCATTTAGAGGACCGTGTAAAGGAAATTGAAAATGGCGACTTTAAAGACCTTATAGAAGCTCTTATGGAAAAACCCATTGAAGAAATGAAAGAACTTTATAATACCCGTGAAATAGAAAAGTAAGGAGGAAAAGAATATGTATTCGGAAAAATTTCAAAAATCAATTGCTGCAGTTGAAGCGGCAAGAGAAAAAAATATTGCACTTGAGCCGGATCGTATGACTGCTAAGCAGAAGGAAGACTTGCTCGCAGCTTTTCATCCGGATTACAAACAGGACGAATTTGACATACTAAAAATCGGTCCCAACAAAGGCGATAAGGTTCCCAAAGAGCTTGCCGGAATTTTGCAAGCACACAGCCGCATAACACAGGACTCAGTTGACCTTGAAAAGCCTGATTACGAAACAGATGTTTTGATTATTGGCGGCGGCGGTGCAGGTACTTCTGCAGCTATTGAAGCTCACGAGGCAGGCGCCAGCGTTATGATTGCTACAAAGCTTAGAATGGGCGATGCAAACACTATGATGGCAGAAGGCGGTATTCAGGCGGCTGATAAGCCAAACGACTCACCTGCAATTCATTTTGTTGATGCCTTCGGCGGAGGCCATTTTGCTGCCAAAAAAGATCTTTTGTCAAAGCTCGTTTGTGATGCTCCTGAAGCAATTCTGTGGCTCAGCAACTTAGGCGTTGAATTCGACAAGGAAGCAGACGGTACGATGGTAACAACCCACGGGGGCGGTACTTCAAGAAAAAGAATGCACGCTGCAAAAGACTATTCCGGTGCTGAAATCATGAGAACACTTCGTGATGAAGTGTTAAACAGAGGAATCCCTGTTGTTGACTTCACTGCCGCAATTGAGCTTATTTTAGATGAAAACGGTAATGCAGCAGGTGCTGTTTTAATGAATATGGAAACACGGGAGCTTTTGGTTGCAAAAGCAAAGACAGTTATTATTGCAACAGGCGGTGCAGGTCGTATGCACTATCAGGGCTTTCCTACATCAAACCACTACGGTGCAACTGCAGACGGTCTTGTTCTGGGTTACAGAGCAGGTGCAAAGCTTTTATATGCTGAAACTTTGCAGTATCACCCCACAGGGGTTGCTTACCCCGAACAGATTTTCGGCGCTCTTGTTACTGAAAAGGTGCGTTCTCTCGGTGCAAAGCTCATAAACAGAGACGGTGAAGCATTTATGCATCCCCTTGAAACACGTGACGTTTCTGCGGCTTCAATTATACGCGAATGCTCTGAAAGAGACAACGGAGTAGACACAGGGAACGGTAAGGGCGTATGGCTTGACACGCCTATGATTGAAAAAATCGGCGGCGAAGGCACTATTATGAAGAGAATCCCTGCTATGTGGAGAATGTTTGCAAAATACGGAATTGATATTCGAAAAGAGCCTATACTGGTTTATCCTACTCTCCATTATCAGAATGGCGGTCTTGATATAACCCCCGACTGTATGTCAACAAATGTTGAGAATTTATTTGTAGCAGGTGAGGCTGTTGGCGGAATTCACGGTAAAAACAGACTTATGGGCAACTCACTTCTTGACATTATCGTATTCGGCAGAAGTGCAGGTAAAAACGCCGCAGCTAAAGCTAAAAATGTTAAAGTAGGCAAGCTTACACTTACACATATAGCTGATTTCGAGAAAGAAATTGCTGATGCAGGTATTGATACAGAGAAAGTTTCCCCGAAGCTTTTGCCGGATTACACCAGAAACAGATAATTTGAGAAGGCAATAAAATGAGTTGTCTGATATGGGACTTAATAAGACAACGACTATGAATATGTTTTTGAGGCAAGTTGTTAGACAGGGCAGAATTCCTTTTTAAATTGCAACTGATATTCCTAATGAAGAAACTGTTACTGCAATTAAGGAAATGGATGGTATGTTAAGCGGGAAGATACCTTCTAAACGATATTTAAGTACAAAAGAACTTTTTGAGGATTTAGAATCGTGAAGTATTAAATAGAGATGTCAACCCGATTAAAAAAGATTATAAGCTTGCTTAAAAGCGTGGTTATACTATGTCATATTGAACCTGATTGGCTTTTGATTTACAGAATTGAGAAAGATTTGCTTGTATTGGGTTTGACTCGAACAGGAACGCATAGCGATTTGTTTTAATCAAAACCGATGCAGAATTTTTTGACTGCATCGGTTGTTTGTTTTGTGCTGACTTTATGCGAACTACTGCTGAAAAAAGATTTGCATCTAAACCGTCTGTCACGAATATAAAGAATTATCAAAAGGTGGAAGAACAATGGAAATCAGAATTTTAACGAAAATTGAACAAGATAAATATGATAATGAGATTTTAGAAATGCTTATCCAGGGCGATGCAGAGTTTGTTCCGCCACTGTCAGCTCGCAGTTCAACAACACAATCTAATCTGAAGGGAATAATAAAAGAAAACGGTGGAGTTTTAAACTACTTTGAAGAACTGAAAAAACAGCGGATTTTGGTGGCGACTGAAGGGGATAAACTTGTTGGTTTTGTTTCTTTTAAAGAAAATTTTGTCAATAAAAAAATTGGAGAAGAATATCTTCCGAACATTTATATATCCACTTTGCTTGTATCTCCTGAAGGCAGAGGAAAAGGACTTACAAGAAAAATGTATGAAATTCTCTTTGCAGAATACGAAAATGTGAATGTTTTTACAAGGACTTGGTCAACAAATGAGGCGCATATAAAAATACTTTCAAAGTTTGGTTTTGAAACAATGTTGGTGTTGAAAAATGACAGAGGGAATGGTATTGACACTATATATTTTAAAAAGTATTAAGATAAATTAAACCTTAGCACCTAAACTGTCTGTCACACATATACAATCGACTATCTAATTAAGTAATATAAAATTCTCTTACTGAAAAAGGATGGTTAGGGAATATAAAATTTTTTGCACTTGAAAAATTGATAACGGAGTTTTATTATGATAAATATTTTATTTATATGCCATGGTAATATATGCCGAAGCCCAATGGCAGAATTTGTTTTTAAGAATATTGTGGAGAAATCGGGGAAAGGTGATAAATTTTATGTTGCCTCTGCTGCTACAAGTTATGAGGAGATTGGAAATCCTGTACATCATGGAACCGCAAAAATCTTAGATAGACTAGGTATATCATACTCCGGAAAACGAGCAATACATTTAGAAAAATCCGACTATTCAAAATACGATTATTTAGTGTGTATGGACAGTGCGAATGTGCGTAATACCTTACGGATTGTAGGGGATGATACAGAGAAAAAAATACACAAATTACTTGAGTTTACTGGCTCTTGTGAAGATGTGACTGATCCGTGGTATACAGGAGATTTTGACAGGACATACAATGATGTGTTGGCGGGATGTAAGGGACTTTTAAGATTTATAGAGAAGCACGATGTAATACAGTTATTATAAAATCTGATGTACCTGTGCAGAAAGAATATGGGGGTGAATTATTATGAAAACACTGATAAAAAACGCGTGGGTTATAACCTGCAATGAAAAGTTTGATGTAATAAAAAACGGATATGTAGTTATTGAAAACAATAAATTTAAGTCTGTTTCTGATAAAATGCCAGAGGGCGAGTTTGATGTAATTGACGCACATGGCGGAATTTTAATGCCCGGACTTGTAAATGCACATACACATTCACCAATGACATTCCTGCGCGGTTATGCAGACGGCTATCCGCTTGAGGTATGGCTTAATGAACATATTTTCCCGAAAGAAGCACTTCTCAGTGCAGAAGATGTATATTATTTTTCATCTCTTGGGATTATGGAAATGATTTCAAGCGGTACAACGCTTTTTTCAGATATGTATGACTTTTGTGATGCAATTGCAGATGCGGTTGATGAGTCGGGGGTAAAAGCACTGTTGTCCCGTGGGACAACATATTTTGACCAATCTGTTCCTTTTGAAAAACATAAAGGAACAATTGAGTCGATTGAGCTTTTAAACCGCCAGAATGACAGAATTTCCGTTGCTTTTGCACCTCATGCTGTTTATACAACAACGCCGGAATTTCTTGAATATTTTGCAAAACTTGCATGTGATAATAACGCTGTTTATCATATACACCTTTCTGAAACAGTAACCGAAAATGAAAACTGCATTAAAAAATATGGAAAATCACCAACTCGGCTTATTTATGATGTGGGAGCATTTAACACTAAAGTTCTCGCGGCACATTGCGTTCATCTTACTGACGAAGATTTGACCATTTTAGCCGAAAACAATGCTTCTCTTGCACACAATCCCACAAGCAATTTAAAACTTGGCAGTGGTTGTGCAGATATTAAGAGGATGAAAATATTTGGTGCGGATATATGTATTGGTACTGATGGTGCCTCAAGCAATAATTCAGTTAATATGTTAAAAGAACTTAATGTTGCGGCACTTTTAACCTGTGGCGTAACGCAGGACCCTCTTGCGGTAAATGCGCAGGATGCAATTTGCTGGGCTACAAATGCAAAAGCTCTTGGATTTAATGATACAGGTGTTATAGAACCGGGAAAGAAAGCTGATTTTATTATTCTTGACTGCGACAGCCCGAATATGATGCCCTGTCACAATCCTGTTTCAAATGTTGTTTATTCCGCAAACGAATCTAATGTTAAATATGTTTTTGCAGACGGTAAACTTTTATATAAAAATGGCGAATTTACAACACTTGACAGAGAAAAAATTATTTTTGGTTTTGATAAAGCTCTAAAAAGAATATTTAATTGAAAAAAATTTCATAATAGCAAAAAAGGAGAGTTGCTGTTATGAAAAATGTTCAAACCGACCTTGCGGTTGAAGCACATGAAAGCTATGTCGGAGATGGAGCAAATGCTCCTAGCGGTGTAGATGTTAATGTTAAACAGTTTGGAGAGATTAAGCGTACACTTGTTAAGATTTCTACTGCTACTGCAGAGAAAAAACTAAATAAAAAGCAAGGCAGTTATATTACAATTGAGTATGGAAAGCTGCAACTTATGTCGGATGATAACAAGACTAAACTTACCGAGCTTGTGGAATATGAAATAGAAAAACTTCTTAATAAAAAAGATGTCTCAACTGATGGAAATGTTCTTGTTGTAGGTCTTGGAAATGATGACATAACGCCTGATGCGATAGGACCACTTACGGTTTCAAAACTTGATGTAACGAGGCATTTGTTTGGATATTTACCCGATAAAATTACTGATAATATGCGGTCGGTGAGCGCACTTGCTCCCGGAGTGCTTGGCACAACAGGAATTGAAACTCAGGAAATAATTCAGGCAGTTACAGAAAAAACAAAACCCGCTGCAATTATAGCCATTGATGCACTTGCCTCAAGGAGCATGGACAGGCTTGGTAAAACTATACAGATTGCCGACACAGGTATTCAGCCCGGGTCGGGAGTGGGGAATAAAAGAAAAGGCCTTAATTTTGAAAATTTAGGAGTTCCGGTAATTGCTGTCGGCGTACCAACTGTAGCGGATGCGGCAACGGTTGCAGATGATGCTGTTGCGGCAGTTTTATCACATATATCCGCTGCGGATATTGACGAAGATAAAAGATATAATTTTGTAAAAAAGGTTATGGGCAGCGAAGCTGCGAATATGATGGTTACATTAAAGGAAATTGACCTTATAGTAAATGATATTTCTGAAATTATTGCAACAGGCATGAACGGAGCACTTCAAAAAAGGAGGGAATAAAGTTGTACTTGATGGATAAACCGGTTACTGAACTGAAAGGAGTCGGCGAAAGCAGAGCGAAACTTCTTTCAAAACTTAAAATTAAAACCATTGGAGATATGCTTTATTTCTTCCCGAGACATATTGAGGACAGAAGTGTATCAATGCCAATATTTTCGCTGACAGACGGTATGAAAGCTACCGTCAGGGCAACGGTTGTTTCAAAACCAAGCAAACTGAGAGTAAGAAACAATCTCACAATTTACACAATGCCAGTTAAAGATTCGTCCGGAACAATGTATCTTACATGGTATAACAATAGATATATTGAAAATGCTTTTGTTGTCGGCAAAGATTATAATTTTTTTGGCACTGTACAAATAAAATATGGAAAAAAGCAGATAGAAAATCCAACTTACGAAGCAGTGGATAATAATCTCCATACAGGTCGTATTGTTCCTGTTTATCCACTGACAGAAAATCTCCCGCAGAAAACGATGAGGCTTATTGCCAAAGAATGTATTGAAAAAAGCATTAGCAGTCTTAATGACCCAATACCTCTTCATATAAGAGAAAAATATGGTCTTTGTGAAATAAATTACGCTTTTTCATCAATTCATTTTCCTGAAACTCAAACTGATTATAATATTGCCCGTAACAGATTTATTTTTGAAGAACTTTTGATGTTGCAACTAGGCATGTTACATATTAAAACTAGAAAAATGAAAATTAATACTCAGCCTATGGATGTTTCATTTGCTCCTGATTTTATGAACAAACTTTCTTTTGAAATGACAGGTGCTCAAAAAAGAGTTTTTAATGAAATATGTATCGACTTATCTTCTGAAAAAACGATGAACAGGCTTGTTCAGGGGGATGTTGGTTCGGGTAAAACTGTACTTGCGTTTGCGGCGATGTATATAGCGCTTAAAAACGGCAGACAATCTGTGCTTATGGCACCAACAGAAGTGCTCGCAAATCAACACTATAAAACTGCATTAGAGTTATTTGATGAGGAAGAAGTTCAGCTTCTGACAGGAAGTTTTACCGCTTCTCAAAAGCGCAATGCATATGAGAATATAAAAAGTGGTAAGGCTAAAATTATTATCGGAACACACGCTCTTATTGAAAACAGGGTTAAATATTTTGATCTTGCGCTTGTAATTACAGATGAACAACATCGTTTTGGTGTTCGTCAAAGAGCACTTCTTGCAGAAAAAGGGAATAGCCCGCATGTTCTTATAATGTCGGCTACACCAATACCCCGAACGCTTTCACTTATAATTTACGGTGAACTTGATATTTCAGTAGTTGACGAGCTTCCGCCTGGCAGGCAGAAAGTGGACACATTTGCTGTTGACGCGGGAATGCGTCAGCGTATTAATAATTTTATCCGGAAAAATCTCTCTGAAGGCAGGCAGATTTATGTGATCTGTCCATTAATAGAAGAATCGGAAAAAATTGATTTAACTGCTGCAAAAGAGCTTACACATAAGCTTTCAACGGAAATACTGCCCGATTATAATGTAAGTCTCTTGCATGGAAAAATGAAACCGGCTGAAAAAAACGAAATAATGAGTGGTTTTTCCTCTGGTAACATAAATGTGCTTGTATCAACAACTGTAATTGAAGTTGGAATGAATGTTCCCAACGCAACAGTTATGATTATTGAAAACGCAGAAAGATTTGGTCTGTCACAACTTCACCAGATTAGGGGGAGAGTTGGTAGAGGCGCAGAAAAATCATACTGCATTATGTTTTCGGATGGTGGAAACGACACCACTAAAAAGCGACTTGATATAATGACTAAAACTAGTGACGGTTTTGAAATTGCACGCCGTGACCTTGAGCTTCGTGGACCGGGAGACTTTCTCGGCAAAAGACAACATGGTATGCCTGAGCTTAATGTTGCTGACATTTTCACTGATTTTGAAACAATGAAGCTTGCGCGTGAAGCGGCAAATATTATTCTCAAAAAGGACCCGAATTTGTCATCGGACGAAAATAGATTTCTTAAAATTAAAATCAACCGAATGTTTGAGGGTGTGTCCGGCGGTAATATAATTGGGTAAATGTTGACAATTTATTTATTTTAAGTTATAATATATTGTATTGTTTTACGAAAGGATGAGTTGATTTATGCAATATACAGGACTTAACGAACTCAGAGAAAAATATTTAGCTTTTTTCGAAAGCAAAGACCATCTCCGTCTGCCAAGTTTTCCTCTTGTTCCGCAGGGAGATAACAGTCTGCTTCTTATAAATGCAGGTATGGCCCCTTTAAAACCGTATTTCACAGGGAAAGAGGTTCCACCAAGAAAAAGAGTAACAACATGCCAGAAATGTATCAGAACGCCTGATATTGAGCGTGTAGGTAAAACTGCAAGACACGGTACATTTTTTGAAATGCTTGGCAACTTCTCTTTTGGCGATTATTTTAAACGCGAGGTTACTGCTTGGGCTTGGGAATTTATTACAAAAACCCTTGAACTTCCTGTTGACAGACTTTATGTCAGTGTATACGAAGATGATGACGAGGCATATGATATCTGGACAAAGGAAATAGGCGTAGCTCCTGACCATATGGTTAGGTTTGGCAAGGAAGACAACTTCTGGGAAATTGGTACAGGCCCGTGCGGTCCTTGTTCTGAAATCTATTTTGACCGTGGTGAAAAATATGGTTGTGGTTCTCCCGATTGTAAAGTTGGTTGTGAATGTGATAGATTTGTTGAATTCTGGAACCTAGTTTTCACACAATTTGATAAAGATGAAGACGGAAATTACAATAGACTCGCTAATCCAAATATTGATACTGGTATGGGTCTTGAACGTCTTGCTGTAATTATGCAGGATGTTAATAACATATTTGAAGTTGACACCATTCGCAATATTATGCTTAAAGTCAGCGAAATTGCCGGTGTAACATATAAAAAAGACGAAAAAACGGATGTTTCTCTCCGTGTAATAACAGATCACATCAGAAGTACAGTATTCCTTGTATCTGATGGTGTTATTCCTTCAAATGAAGGCAGAGGATATGTTCTCCGTAGACTGCTCAGAAGAGCCGCCCGTCATGGTAAACTTTTAGGAATTAAAGATAAGTTCCTGTTTGAACTTGCAAACACAGTAATTGAAGAATCAAAAGGTGCATATCCTGTTCTTGAGGAAAAAGCTGATTACATAAAGACTGTTATCAGCCAGGAGGAAGACAGATTTGCAAAAACTATAGATGCAGGTCTTGAAATCCTCGAATCCATTATCAAGAATACAAAAGAAACAATTTCAGGCACAGATGCGTTTAAGCTTTATGATACTTTTGGTTTCCCAATCGACCTTACTCTTGAAATTGCTGAGGAAAACGGCCTTTCTGTTGATTTAGATGGCTTTAACGCAGAGATGCAAACTCAGCGTGAAAGAGCAAGAAATGCTCGTAATGTAGGCGAGGGCGCAGGCTGGGATAAAGACATTTTCTCGGCAATTAAAGATGTAAAAACTGAATTTATTGGTTATGATAAAGATAGCTGCGAAGCAGAGATTCTTATTATTGCTGAAAATGGCGAACTTGTTGATGTGGCGGGCGAAGGCTCCGAGGTCATTGTTGTTACTGACAAAACTGTATTCTACGGTGAAAGTGGTGGTCAGATTGGTGATAGCGGTGAGATTACTGCAAACGGTCTGAAAATTGAAGTTTCAGATACTAAAAAGGCAACTGACGGTAAATTCCTGCATCACGGAAAAATTCTTGCAGGCGGCATCAAAAAAGGTGACAAGGTAACACTTTCAATTGATGTTCTCCGCAGAAAAGATATTGAAAAAAACCATTCTACAACACATCTGCTCCAAAAAGCTTTAAGAGAAGTTCTGGGAACACATGTTGAACAGTCCGGTTCTTATGTAACAGATTCTAGACTCCGTTTTGACTTTACGCATTTTTCAGCTATGACAAAAGACGAACTTTTAGAAGTTGAAAAGAAAGTCAACGAGGCTATTATGGCACAGTATCCTGTAGAAATTTTTGAAACTGATATTAAATCTGCTAAAGAACTTGGAGCAACAGCTCTCTTTGGAGAAAAATACGGCGATAAAGTTCGTGTTGTAAAAATGGGTGATTATTCCATTGAACTTTGCGGTGGTTGTCATCTTTCCAATACAGGATTTGCCGGTATGGTTAAAATTCTTTCTGAAAGCGGAGTTGCTGCAGGGGTAAGAAGAATTGAAGCGGTTACAGGCAGAGGCGTTGTAAAATACCTCGCAGAAAAAGATACCGAAGCAGAAAAAGCAGCCGTAATCCTTAAAACTTCTGTTACAGATATTGCTGCAAAAGCAGAAAGTGTAATGACTGAACTTAAAAACGCCGAAAGGGAAATCAGCTCGCTTAAATCAAAAATGGCAGGCGGTATTGCTGACGAACTTTTAGGAGCTGCAAAAGAAGTTAAGGGTGTAAAAGTTATAACTGCAAAACTTGATGGTATGGATGTTGACGCTCTTAGAAAACTTGGAGATAGCCTCAAGGAGAAAGAAACTGTTCTCGCACTCGTTCTTGCCGGCGTAAATGGCGACAAGGTAACATTTGTTGCAATGGCTACTGCAGAGGCAGTTAAAAAAGGTGTTCATGCCGGTAAAATTATAAAAGAGGTTGCTACATTTGCAGGCGGTGGCGGCGGCGGAAAGCCAGACGCAGCTCAGGCAGGCGGAAAAGATGTATCGAAAGTTGACGGAGCCCTTGCTTTAGTAGAAAACCTTATTTAAAAAAAGAAAGGAAGATTCCTATGGATTGTATCTTCTGTAACATAATTAAAGGTGAAATTCCTTCATCTAAGGTATACGAAAATGAATATGTATATGCATTCAATGATATAAGTCCGGTTGCTCCGGTTCATGTTCTTATTATCCCTAAAGAACATATTGAAAGCATAAACGATGTAACAGCGGAAAATGCAGACCTTATTTCCAAGATATATCTTGCAGCAGGTGAAATTGCAAAACAGCTTGGTGTTGCCGAAAGCGGTTACAGGGTTGTATCAAACTGTGGCGAAGCTGCAGGACAGACTGTTAATCACATTCATTTCCACCTACTTGGTGGGCGAGACCTTGCATGGCCTCCGGGTTAATAAAATATTTAAAGTCGAAGAATTTTCTTCGACTTTTTTTCTTTAAAAAACACTTGACATAATGTTATTTATATGGTAAAATCACTATATACATTAAATAGTTACCGGTTTAGGGTAGAGGCGCATTTTGTCAAGAGTAGATTTGTCGGTTAAGGTTTTCGTCAGCCGTCGGCAATTTAAAAGGGGCAGATGCCGAAAGTGCATACGGGCGTGAGTGTGTATCTTGGTTTTACGGATAATATTCGTAAGATTGTCGTAATATTTATTACGGAGAGCTATCGGAATCGTAAAACGGCTTTTTGCTGTAATAGCGTTTTTCGGAGCAATTTATTTTACCGGAAGACGCATTTTTTATGTCTTTCCGAAAACAGAAAGGATTTGGTATTATGAAAAAAGTAGTATTCAAAGGAGCAGCAACTGCACTTATCACACCGTTTAAAGACGGTAAAATTGACTTTGAAGCATATGGTAAAATCATTGATTTTCAGATTGAGCAGGGGATAGATGCCCTTGTATCCTGTGGTACAACTGGAGAAGCTTCAACACTTTCAGATGCAGAGCAGATTGCTGCAATTCAGTTTACAGTTCAACGCTCTGCCGGCAGAGTTCCTGTTATTGCAGGCACAGGTTCAAACGATTCTGCACATGGTTTAGAACTCAGTAAAGGTGCTGCAAATGTTGGTGCGGATGCACTGCTCGTCACAACACCTTACTATAATAAAACATCTCAGAGAGGTCTTATTAAGCTTTATAATGACCTTGCAGATTCAGTTGACAAACCTATTATTTTATACAATGTTCCATCAAGAACAGGGCTTAATATTGAGCCAGCAACATATGCAGCTCTCGCAGAGCATCCAAATATTGTAGCTATAAAAGAAGCCGGAGGAAATTTTTCTAAAATTGCTGAAACAATGCACCTTGTAGGCGATAAACTTGCTCTTTACAGTGGTAACGATGACCAGATTGCACCAATGCTTGGTATTGGTGGTATTGGTGTTATTTCCGTTCTTTCAAACCTTGTTCCTGCACAGACTTCCCGCATGTGTCACGCCTTCTTTGAAGGAAATACAGCTGAATGTACGAAAATGCAACTTGATTATCTGCCGCTTATAAATGCACTATTCTCAGATGTTAACCCCATTCCTGTTAAAGAGGCTATGGCGCTTCTTAATGCTTGTACTAGAGAAATGCGCGCTCCGCTTCTTAATATGGATGACGGTGCACTTGCAAAACTTAAGGCTGTACTTGAGCAGTACGGAATCGATAAAGTTTGCTGATTTGACAGGAGTTTTTACAAATGAAAATTATTATCAATGGCGCCCTTGGAAAAATGGGTGTTGAACTTACAAGAATAATAAATGAAAGCGAAAAGGATTATGAGGTTGTTGCCGGCGTAGACCCAAGAGCCGATGGAACAAATGGTGTATTTGCAAATCTTTCGGATTATACCGGCGATGCAGATATAATTATAGATTTTTCGCATCACGCTGCTACAAAAGATTTAATGGACTATGCAGCAAACAGAAATTTACCTGTTATTGTTTCAACAACAGGGCATGATGATGCAGAACTTAAAATGATTGATGAGGCGGCAAAAAAAGTGCCGGTATTCCATTCTGCAAACATGTCACTCGGGGTAGCTATGTTATCTGATTTTGCGTGTTGTGCAGCTACATTAATGCCTGATGCTGATATAGAAATTGTTGAAACACATCATAATCAAAAGCTTGATGCACCAAGTGGAACAGC
The DNA here is from genome assembly GCA_045648785.1 of Clostridia bacterium. Classification (GTDB taxonomy): domain Bacteria; phylum Bacillota; class Clostridia; order RUG12999; family RUG12999; genus RGIG7450. The sequence goes on from JAZROP010000043.1 coordinate 82,941, forward strand.
ACTTATGCTTGCTAAAGATATAAAATGTGTGAAAGAAGATGCTGAGTTTGTTTGCGGAAGAACCGGTCAGCACAAACGAGAAAAACAGGAAATTGGTATTCATGCCGTTCGTCGTGGCGGTATTGTTGGTATTCACGAAATTATTTTCTCTAACGGCACAGAAACAATTACTATTAAACACGAGGCACACAGTCGTTCGCTTTTTGCTGATGGTGCACTTGTTGCGGCAGATTTTATTGTGGGCAAAAAACCCGGTCTTTATAATATGAGCTCTCTTGTGAGCGAAATAAGAAAGGCTTAAAATATGACTAAAGAAATTTTACATTCAAATGTAACTGTTGAAAATTCACATCTGCATTTTGCAGGAGTTGATACGGTTGAACTTGCAAAAAAATACGGCACCCCGCTGATGCTTATAGATGAAAATCGAATTCGTGAGCGATGCAGAGAATATGTTAATTCAATAAAACAGAATTATGGTGGAAATTCTATGCCGCTTTTTGCTTCTAAATCACTAAGCTTTAAAGAAATATATCGAATAATTGCATCAGAAAATATGGGGTGCGATATTGTTTCTCCCGGTGAGCTTTATACGGCTCACAGTGCAGGTTTTCCTATGGAAAAAGCCTTTTTTCATGGAAATAACAAAACTGATGATGATATAGCTTTTGCGATGGATTGTGGACTGGGATATTTTGTTGTTGACAACATCGAAGAGCTAAACGCCGTCGATGCTGAGGCAGGAAAAAGAAATATCAAACAGAAAATCTTACTCAGACTCACCCCGGGAATAGACCCTCATACGCATAAAAAAATCAGCACCGGAGGTGTTGATTCTAAATTTGGCTCAGCAATTGCAACAGGTGATGCCGAAAAAATTGTAAAAGCTGCACTCGACAAGAGAAACATCATTCTTGAGGGCTATCATTGCCATGTCGGTTCGCAGATTTTTGATATAGAACCTTTTGTTCTTGCGGCTGAAATTATGCTTTCTTTTAGTGCGGTAATTCGTGATAAATATTGTTTTACAGCTTCAAAAGTAAATCTTGGCGGCGGTTTTGGCATCAGATACATTGAATCTGACCCCGAAATTTCTGTAAGTGAAAATATAGCAGAAATTTCCAAACATATAAAATCAATATGTAAAAAACTCTCACTTGAAATGCCAGATATACTTATGGAACCAGGCAGAAGCATTGTAGCAGATTCCGGCATAACAATTTATACTGTTGGCAGTGTTAAAGAGATTGATGGATTTAGAAATTATGTTTCGATAGATGGTGGTATGACCGATAACCCTCGCTACACACTTTATCAGTCGGAATATACTTTTGTCACTGCAAATAAAGCTGATGAAAAAGCAGATTTTGAATGTACAATAGGTGGCAGATGTTGCGAAAGCGGAGACCTCTTGGGTGAAGGCGTTAAAATTGCTAAACCCGAAAGGGGAGATAACCTGGCCGTTTTGGTTACTGGAGCGTATAATTATGCTATGTCATCTAACTATAACAGAATCACAAAACCACCTGTCGTCATTATTAAAGACGGTGTTGACAGAATAGCTGTAAAAAGACAATCTTTTGAAGATTTAACATCGCTGGATATATAAAAAGACCGCTTAGCGGTCTTTTTTTTCATTTTGTAAGGTTGAAGGGGAGAAGTAAACACAGGAATCGTTTGCACTTCCAGCCTGTTCTGCGTCATCTAAAATACATTTTCCGTCCTTTTGGTGTTTACAATTTAATGTACAGTTGATAGTAGTCATATACATCCCTCGCAAAACTTTTTTATTTATTTTAAGCGAAAAATAAATTTAATATACATCCATTGTACATCCTTTTAATTCACCATTTTCAATCTCAATTATACCATAGCTTTCTCTAGCTGAACCTGGATTTAAAAAAAAGGTATTGTCAAATTTTTCACAAAGTCGAATGTGTGTATGACCAAACAGGACACAATCAATGTCGTTTTTCGATGCATACATCTTCAAATGAGCAAGACTGATTTTCACCCCGTATGGATGTCCGTGAGTAAGAAAAAATTTAAAGCCATCAATTTCTAATGTTTTTTCTGCCGGCTGAGGGTCACAAAAATCACAATTCCCGCTTACATATATGAATTTTTTATAAGGATAAAAATCTTCTAGTTTTCTTGCATCGTTGGCATGGTCGCCCAGGTGTATAATATAGTCAACATTTATAAGATTTTCTATTATTTTTTCCATATGTTCCATTGTACCGTGAGAATCACTGAAAACAAGTATTCTTGTCATAATTTCCACCCCTTAATTTCAGAAGTTTTCACCGCATGAAAAATCTGTTGTTTTAACCCCTTATTTTCCTTTTCAAGCGACATTATAAGGTCCTTCATATACTGTCTTGTTGTATTACCATCAGCCGGACAAGGGTTTTTAACTATAGGTAAATTGTTTTTATTTGTATAATAAGTAACTTCCTTTTCCGGAAGATAAATCATCGGTCTTATTTTTGTAATTTTCATTCTATCAAGATAGGTAACAGGGGAGAAACAGTTGATTCGACCTTCTTTAAAAAGCGACATAAAAAATGTTTCTACTACATCGTCGTAGTGGTGCCCGAGAGCAACTTTATTGCAACCGGCCCTTATTGCAGCTTCGTTTAATGCTCCGCTCCGCATTTTTGAACAAAGCGAACAAGGATTTGATTCCTTGCGAATATTAAATACAATTTCACCAATTTGAGTTTCTTCAATTATATAATTTATACCTTCTTTTTCGCAAAGACTGAAAATTGGGGAGAAATCTGTTTTTTCAAATCCCATAGACACAGTAATTGCTACAAGTTCAAATTTTTTTGGATAAAATCTTTTCAGATTATTTAGCGCAAGCATAAGAGCGATACTGTCTTTTCCGCCTGAAACACCTACAGCGATTTTATCTCCATCTTCAATCATATTATAATCGTCAATGGCACGACGGACATAACTTAAAATCTTTTTCATAACTTCTCCTTAGGCAAGAGGATGCTTTTTAGCTGCTTCTTTTGCCTCTTTGTTATCAACATGGGTGTAAATTTTTGTTGTATTTAAATTTTCGTGACCTAAAATTTCCTGCAAAACAAGAATATCCACATCTGCATATGTATACATAAGTGTTGCCGCAGTATGTCTGAGTTTGTGAGGGGAGTATTTTGTAGGATCAAGCCCTGCTGCTTCAATATATTTTTTTATTAAAGTCTGAACCATGGAATCGCTTATACGACGCTTTCTCTTACTTAAAAACAATGCATCCGGGTCTAAAACCCCATCTTTGGGACGAACTCTTAAATAATTATTCAGAGCAGCCTGGCAGCTTTTGTTAAGGTATACGGTTCGCTCTTTGTTACCTTTACCAAGTATTCTGATGGTGTCATCCTTAATATCTCTTAAATTAATTCCTATAAGCTCAGAAAGGCGCATTCCACAGTTTAAAAACAAGGTTATAATACATAAATCACGCTCTTTAAATTCACCGTCTTTTACAGAATTTAACAGTTTTTTAGACTCATCCAGTGTTAAATAAGAGGGGAGAGCTTTCCTGAGTTTTGGGGTTTCTAACTTTAGTGTGGGGTTATCTGTTAAAAGTTCTGCTTTATCCGTCATATACTTAAAAAACGCCCTGAGGCTTGAAATTTTTCTTGCTCTTGCAGATGTATCGTTTCCACGGACTGAATTCAAAAAAGAGAGGTATTCATACAGAATACTTAAAGAAACTTTTTTAATATCATCAAGAGTAATATCCGTAACAGTAACTTCTTCAAATGTTAAATCTTTTATGGAGTCTGGATAGAGTGACATTTTAAGAAATTTTAAAAATGTACGTAGGTCATAATGATATTCCAAAACAGTATTTTTCGATTTGCCTTGTATAACTGTCTGATAATTCAAAAAATCTTTTACATAGTATGGCACATCAGAAAAACCGCCAGGGAATGTAGTTTTCATAATAAATCCTTCTTTCGGGACTCTAATTGGGCAAAATTAATATTTTGCCCAATTAGATTATACAATAAATAGAAATAGTTGTCAATATATTTTGCAAAAAAAAGCTCAATTTCTTTTTCTTGACATTATTATAAATAAGAGTTAGAATATTATATAAATCTTATTACGGAGGTTAAATTATAATGTCTAAAGGAAATATTTCAGTTAACACAGAAAATATTTTACCTGTTATTAAAAAATGGCTTTATTCTGATAAGGATATTTTCATTCGTGAACTTGTATCTAATGGTTGTGATGCAATTTCTAAAATGAAGCAAACCGGTGCGACAGATGATTATTCTATTAATGTTATCGTTAATAAAAATGAAAAGACACTTACCTTTACTGATAATGGTATTGGTATGACGTCGGAAGAAATTGAAAAATATATTGCACAAGTAGCTTTTTCTGGTGCAGAAGAATTTTTTGAAAAATATAAAAATGAAAACGAAAATAATACTATAATTGGTCATTTCGGCCTTGGATTTTACTCAGCTTTTATGGTTGCTGACAGAGTTGAAATCGACAGTCTTTCATTCACTGAAAGTGCAAAAGCTGCACATTGGAGCTGCGATGGCGGAATTGAATACGAAATTACTGACGGAACACGAACCGAGCGTGGAACTGACATAATTTTACATATTTCCGAAGAAAATGAAGAATTCCTCGAAGTAGCAAAAGTCAGTGAAATTCTTAATAAATATTGTTATTTTCTGCCTGTCGATATTTATATTACAGATGCTGAAAAAACAGAAGAATTAAAACCTTTTAACGAAAAATGTCCGCTTTGGCTGAAAAATCCTTCTGAATGTACTGAAGAAGAGTACATTAATTTCTATCATACGGTTTTCCACGATTTTGATGCTCCCCTATTCTGGATTCACCTTAATGTGGATTATCCATTTAATATGAAGGGAATTTTGTATTTTCCAAAATTAAAGCATGAAGCAAGCAGCCTCGAAGGACAAATTAAACTTTATAATAACCAGGTGTTTGTTGCAGATAATATAAAAGAGGTTATTCCAGAATATCTTCTTCTTTTAAAGGGTTGTCTTGATTGTCCGGACCTTCCTCTCAATGTTTCAAGAAGTTTTCTGCAGAATGACGGCTATGTTAAAAAAGTGTCTGCACATATCACAAAAAAGGTATCAGACAAGCTAACGGGAATGTTTAATACAGACAGAGAAAAGCTTGAAAAATACTGGGATGATATTAGCCCGTTTGTAAAATACGGATGTATGCGTGACGATGTATTTTATGAAAAAATCAAAGATATTGTTTTATATAAATCAACAGATGACAAATTCTTTACACTTGATGAATATATTAAGGATAAAGACAACAAAACAATCTACTATACATCAAACCCTGAAGCACAAGCGCAATATATTAATATGTTTAAGATAAAGGGAATCCCTGTTGTTCTTCTCCCCTATGCTATTGATACTCATTTTATCAGCTTTATGGAATTTAAAAATAATGGTGTTAAATTTAAAAGAATTGACGCCTCAGTTGCTGATAATACAGAAAAATCAACAGAAAACAACGCGTTAATAAGCAAATTCAAGCAAGCTATCGGTGATGAAAAATTAAAGGTTGAATGTGCATCCCTTAATAACACTAAACTTCCCGCAATAATTAATTTATCGGAAGAATCACGCCGAATGCAGGAAATGAGTGCAATGATAATGGGTAAACTAAGCGATATTCCTGAGGATATTACAGTGGTTTTAAACCTTACAAGTCCGATTGTATCAAAACTTAATTCAAGCAACAATGAAGAATTTATCAAACTTGTGTGCAACTATGTATACGACATGGCCTGTCTTGCACACAGTCCACTTTCTAGCGAAAGAATGAACGCATTTATTGAGCGTTCGAACGATATTTTAACAAGACTTGGAGAATAGTATGAGTTTTATATTAAAAAAGTATGGCGATATAAAATATTATGTAGATGAAAAAATAGCATCTGCAGGAGGAGTATCGCATATTTTTACAACTCGTCATGGCGGATTTTCAACCGGACAACTTTCTTCAATGAACATGAGCCCTTCAAAAGAAAATATTGAAACCGTAAAGCTAAATTATAAAGCAGTTTGTATGTGTGAAAATATTGCTGCAGAAAAATGTGTTCTTTCGCACCAGACACATACTGATAATATAAAAATTGTGACAGAATCGGATGCAGGTAAAGGGCTTTTCACAGAATCAGACATCAAAGATATTGATGGTCTTATTACAAATGTTAAAAATCTGCCAATTGTTATTTTTTACGCAGATTGCGTGCCTGTTTTATTGTATGATCCAGTTAAAAAAGTTGTTGCTACAGTGCATGCAGGTTGGCGCGGAACGATAAATAATATTGCCGGCAAGGCTGTTAAAATAATGAAAGATGCTTTTGGATGTGCCCCCGATAATATTCTTGCAGCAATTGGACCATCTATATCGTCCTGTTGCTTTGAAACGGGCGAAGAAGTAATAAAGGAATTTGTTTCGGAAAATTTATCAGACTGTGTTTTAAAAAGAGATAACAAGAATTTTGTCGACTTACAAAAGTCAAACAAAATTTTACTCCAAAAACAAGGGGTAAATGAAATTACGATATCTGGTTTATGCACAAAATGCAGATGTGATGAATTCTTTTCCCACCGCGGATGTGGTCCTGACACGGGCAGAATGGCTCTTATTGCATGTTTAAAATAAAAGAAATTCCCGACCATGGGTCGGGAATTTCTTTTATAACGGAAGTTCTCTTACATATCTCTCAATTTCAGTATTTACAACATAATCAAGATGTTTTAGTTTCCACATATAAAAGCTTTTTGCGGAATTCATACTTTCTTTCCAACTTATTGTCCTAATCAGCCAAAAAAGGTTGTTTTCATAATGAGCAAACCATTTCCACCCTCTGATAAAGCAAGAAACTCTCCTTTATCAGAATAAACGCGATATATTTGTCCGTTTTTAACATTAGCTTTAATCCTGATTCCGTTTTTAATTTTTGCAGTTTCTGCTTCATTTGCAACATACTGCGGAAAATGGAGAAAGAGTTTATCCGGTTCAGTTATATATACATACGGATTTTTTTCAAATTCTTCAAAAGTCACAGTATCTCCAATTTCAAATACTCCGCTTTTTGTACGGATAAGACTTTGCATAATTGCTCCACAACCAAGAGTTTGTCCTATATCGTGACAGAGCGTTCTTATGTATGTACCTTTTGAGCATGAAACATCAAGAGTTGCTGTGATACCGTTAAAATCGGAAACTTTTATATCAAAAATTGTAATTTCTCTTGGTTTTCTATCAACCTCTATCCCCTGCCTTGCCAAATCACAAAGTTTTTTTCCGTTCACTTTAAGTGCCGAATACATAGGCGGAGTTTGCATAATTTTTCCAACAAAACTGCTAACTGTTTCATTAAATTTCTCTTCTGTAACTTCAGGTTGAATCTCAGAGATAATTTCACCAGATGCATCCTGCGTATCTGTTACAACTCCAAGTCTTATCACAGCTTTGTATGCCTTATCTGCATCAGTCAAAAGCCCGGCAATTTTGGTTCCTTTACCAATACATATTGGCAAAACTCCCTCAGCATCAGGATCCAGAGTCCCTGTATGTCCAACTTTTTTCATACCAAGAATACGCCTCACGCGGCTGACTGCTTCGTGTGATGTTATTCCAAGTGGCTTATATATATTTACAATACCATTCATAAATTAAATCCTTTCGGTAAGCCTTGAAATAAAGATGTCCTTTGCTTCAGAAAGTGGTTTTTCAATAGTGCATCCTGCAGCATTTTTATGTCCGCCGCCACCAAACAAACTACATATAGTCCTGGCGTCTGAATCCCCAATTGTTCTTAAGCTTACCTTGGTTGTTTCCTTGTTTTTTTCCTTAAATAAAACTCCGGCTTTTACACCTTCAATATTAAGGGCAATATTAACTATTCCGTTGAGTAAATCCTCATTTTCCATCATTTCACTGCCAATTGCAACAGTACATATTTCACCATTTTTATAAAACTTGAAATTATTATATGCGAATTTTTGAATTTCAAGTTTTTCTCTGCTTACAAGTTCAAGAGACATTCTCGCAAGATAAGCATGGTCAATTTTATCAATAATATCAGCAATTATAAGGTGCGTATTTTTGCTGGTGTTGGAATATCTGCAGCCTCCCGTATCAGTCATAATTGCAATGTAAATACCTTCTGCGGCTGGTGTAGGAACTTCTTTAATTAAAAGTTTAATAAGGTCATAGATAATTTCTCCGGTCGCTGCAGCGTCTGGACGGGACTCGATAAGCTCTCCTGACATTTCACAGCCTAGATGGTGGTCAATTAATATTTTATCAGTTGCCTTTTCAAATAAAATTGCTGCCTCACCTGCACGGTTTAATACATTAAAATCCAAACCTACAACACATTTTGATGAAAGACTGTCGTTATAAATTAAAGGCTCCCAGCCGGTAAACAAAAAGCTTACCGGCAAAGGAGCATTTAAAACAACTTGTGCATCTTTCCCCAGAATAGTCAACGCGTTTCTGAGCGCAAAACTACTGCCCAATGCATCACCGTCTGGGTTTTCGTGAGTTATAATATAGATTTTGTCATGTGAAAGTAAGGTTTTTGCAATGTTTTCAAGCATAATATGTTACCTCTTTTCAATATCAGACAAAAGCTTTGATATATGCGCACCATATTCAATCGAGCTGTCAAGTTCGAATGAAATTTCGGGTGTGTATCTGAGTCTGAGTGCTCTGCCAATTTCCTTTCTGATGAAACCGGCCGCACTGTTTAAACCTTTAATAGTGTTCTCTTTTTCCATCTCTGTACCAAGTACGCTGATGTATGCCTTTGCGTATTTAAAATCCTTGGTGATTGTTGCGGAAATTACAGAGCACATACCCGATATTCTCGGGTCTTTCAAATTGGGAATTAGTGCCGCAAGCTCTTTTTTTAGTTCTTCCGACACACGGTCAGTTCTGTCAAACGACATAAAATCATGTCCTTTCCACTTTTTCCATAATGTACGCTTCTACAATATCGCCTTCTTTAAGGTCATTGAATTTTTCGATGCTCATACCACATTCAAAACCTTCTGCAACTTCTTTTGCATCATCCTTGAATCTCTTGAGAGAGCTGAGCAGACCGTCGTGAACAACAATACCATCACGGTTAATTCTTATCTGTGAATTTCTTGTGATTTTACCATCAACAACATGGCAACCTGCTATTGTACCAACACCAGAAACCTTAAAGAGCTGACGAACTTCTGCATGACCAAGAATTTTTTCAACAAACTCAGGTGCAAGCATACCTTTGATAGCCGCTTCAATTTCTTCAATAGCCTGATAAATAATTCTATACAAACGAACATCGACATTTTTGTCAGCGGCAGATTGTGTAGCTCCATTTGTAGGTCTAACATTAAAGCCGACAATAATAGCATTTGAAGCATCAGCCAGCATAACATCCGATTCGTTTACTGCACCAACTGCGCCGTGAATGATATTAATTCTTACTTCTTCGTTTGAAAGTTTGAGAAGTGACTGTTTCACAGCCTCAACGCTACCTTGAACATCCGCTTTTACGATAATGTTAAGATCTTTAACTTCACCTTGATTAATCTGGTTGAAAAGGTCGTCAAGTGAAACAAGCTTACGAGAATTCTGTTCTTCGTTTTTAATTTTGAATTTGCGGGCTTCAACAACATTTTTTGCCATTCTTTCGTTTTCTACACAGTAGAATGTGTCTCCGCCTTCAGGCGCAATGTCAAGACCAAGAATTTCAACGGGTGTTGAAGGACCTGCAACAGCAACTTTTTTGCCTTTATAGTCTGTCATCGCCCTAACCTTACCCATTGATGTGCCGGCTACTATTAGGTCACCGGTGTGAAGTGTACCATTTTCAACAAGAACAGTTGCGACTGTACCTTTTGCCTTATCAAGTCTTGATTCAATAACTGTACCTTTTGCACGACGATTGGGGTTAGCCTTAAGCTCTTTCATGTCAGCAACCAAAATAGCCATTTCAAGAAGATTGTCAACACCTTCACCGGTAAGTGCAGAAACAGGCACACAAATTGTATCGCCACCCCAGGCTTCGGGAATAAGTTCATATTCAGTGAGTTCCTGAAGTACTCGGTCAACATTTGCACTGGGTTTATCTATTTTATTAATTGCAATAATTGTTGTTACACCTGCTGCTTTGGCATGGTTAATTGCTTCAACAGTCTGTGGCATAATACCATCGTCTGCCGCAACAACAAGAATGGCAATATCAGTTACCTGAGCACCACGGAGTCGCATCGCCGTAAACGCTTCGTGACCAGGAGTATCAAGGAATGTAATAACTCTGTCATTTACATTTACGCTGTAAGCACCAATGTGCTGTGTAATACCGCCTGCTTCTGTTGCAGTAACCTTGCTCTTTCTGATATAGTCAAGCAGCGATGTTTTACCATGGTCAACATGTCCCATTACAACGACAACCGGCGGACGGGGCTGAAGGTCTGCTTCATCGTCAGGAATGTCGTTGAAGAGAATATCTTCATCTGTATATATAATTTCGTGTTCAACTGTTGCTCCTAGGTCTTCGGCAACAAGTGATGCTGTATCAAAATCAAGATTGTCGTTAACGGTTGCCATAGTGCCGAGCATCATAAGCCTTTTTATTATTTCCGTTGCAGGCTTTTTCATTCTTTCAGCAAGTTCTGAAACAGTAATTTCATTAGGAATAAGAACATGAATTTTCTCTTCCTTAGGTTTAGACTGCTTAACCTGCTTTTGTGCCGCTTCACGATTTTCTTTCTGCTGTTTTCCTTTTTTTATTTTCTGTTTTTTAGTATCGGTCTGCTTCATTTCAGGAAGAATATCCTGCAAACGGGATTCCTCCTCAAATTTCTCGAGGTCAACAGCGTTAGCTCTAGTATCAACATATCTTGAAACCTTTTCCTCAGGTTTTTCCTCTTCCTCCTGAGGTTCAGATATCGGTTCATCGACAGTCTCCGTTACCACCTCTTCTTTAACAGTTTTTTCAAAGTTTATGGGTGTTCCATCGTCATATTTTTTAGTTATGGCATCAAAAAGGACATCCATTTCGTTTTCTTCCATGCTGCTCGTGGTGCTCTTTTTTTCGATTCCGAGTTCCCCGAGTAACTGAACTAATTCTTTACCGTTAATATCAAACGCTTTTGCGAGGACATTAATTTTAACTTTAGCCATATTTTATACCTCCGATTTTCTGCCGGAATTTTATAAAAGAGTCAAAATTCCCTGGGCAAAATCTTTACTTTTTATAGCTATAACTGCTTTGCCGTCAAGACCGGCAGCAGCCCCCAGCCATTCTTTGCTTTCCATAATCCTATATTCGACCGCATATTCAGTGCACATTTTTTCAAGTTTATTTTTAATACTTTCACCGCTATCCTCGGCAATAATAACAAGATAACAACACCTTTTTTTTATTGCCGTTTCTGCAGCTGTAGCACCACAGGCAAGCTTGCCTGATTTTCTGCAAAGACCAATAAGGCCTGCTAATTTATTGTTCAATTCTGCAGCTCCTTTATTAAAAGGTCATAGAATTGGTCGGAAATTTTAATTTCAAGACTTCTGTCAAGTGATTTTTTCTTTTTAGAATTTAAAATACACTTTTCATCTTTACAAAGATATGCTCCCCTGCCGTTCATTTTAAGAGTTTTATCAATTACGGGAGCACCATCAGCGACAACAATTCTTATAAGCTCTTTTTTTTCTTTTCGTTCATTGCAGGACACACACTTTCTCAGCGGAACTTTTTTAGTCTTCTGTGTCAACATTTTCTTTCAACTCCTGAAGAAATGCACTGCTGCTTTTAATGTCTATTTTCCAGCCTGTAAGTCTTGCAGCAAGTCTTGCATTAAGACCAGATTTTCCGATTGCAAGCGAAAGTTGAGAGACACCAACAATTACAACAGCTTCTTTTTTACCATTCTCTAGTGCAGCTTCATCCACAATAACTTTTGAAACCTGAGCCGGAAGAAGTGCTGCTGAAATAAGCTCTTCGGGGTTTTCGCTATAGTTAACGATATCAATTTTCTCACCACAGAGTTCTTCAACAACAGCGTTAACTCGGATTCCTCTGTTACCAACACAGGCACCGATAGGTTCAACATCGCTGTCGTTTGAAATAACGGCAATTTTGCTTCTTACGCCTGGTTCGCGAGAGATAGATTTAATTTCAACAATGCCTTCTTTAATTTCAGGAACTTCTCTTTCAAAAAGTTTAACAACAAAATCAGGCTCAGATCTTGATACCTGAATAAATGTTCCCTTGGGAGAAGAATTTACATCCATGATGTAAAGAAGGAATTTTGCACCGTGAGTATATGTTTCACCGGGAATCTGTCCTCTTGTGGACATAATTGCTTCTGCCTTGCCAATATCAAAAATGACATTATATCTTACTTTTGCAGGTGCAGTTGTTTCACCATCTTTGTTTCTGATTTCTACGCGTTCTATACGGTCAACCGTGCCGCTAATAATATCACCTTCGCTGATATTATAATCATGAAGAATCTGTTCTCTTTCAGCTTCTCTGATTTTCTGAAGAATAATCTGTTTAGCTGTACCCGCAGCAATTCGACCAAAATTTTTAGGAAGTATTTCAACTTCTATTATATCTCCAACAGCTGCTTTTTTCTTAATTTTTTTTGCATCCTCAAGCAGAATTTCGGTAGTTTCAAACTCTTCGCTGTACTGTTCAACAACAATTCTTTTTGAAACTACTTTAACTTCACCAGTTTTTGGGTCAACCCTGATATCAACATCTTCCTGCTCATCCTTATAATTTTTTTTGTAAGTGTGGATGAGGGCGTTTTCAAGGGCTTCCAAAACAACTTCCCTTTTTATGTTTTTTTCTTTTTCAAGGAGGGTAAGGGCCTCGTTGAGTTCGTTTTTCATCTAATCATTCTCCTATCTGTATAAATTTAAAATTCAAAATGCAAATTAACTGTGGATACATTTTTAAGTTCAAAAGTAATTTCTTCGCCATCAACCTCAATGGTTAGTGTTTCTTTCTCAACATAATCCTTTAAAATGCCGGTAAACTTCTTTTTACCGTCAACCTGAGCATAAAGACCAACATCAACCATTTCACCGTTATACCCCTCAAAATGCCATGGCAAAACAATTTTTCTTTCGAGTCCTGCTGATGAAACCTCAAGAACATAACTGTCTGGTATTGGGTCAACATCATCAAGAATGTCACTGACTTTCCGGCTGACATTTTCGCATTTAATAATATCAATGCCCTCTTCAGAGTCTATCAACAAGCGAAGAACTCTGTCTTTGCCCTCTTTGACATACTCAATAAGATAAATGAAGCAACCCTCCGTCTCAACGGCGTCATCACATAAATCCCATACTTTTTTTTCAATATCGTTCATTCCGTCACACGCCTTTCAACAAAAGTGAGTGGACTTTGCAGCCCACTCACTTTCCATAGTATCTTAAGTATAATTTATTATATCATATTTAAAAAGAAAAATCAATACTTTTTTGAAAATTTATCCTGAATATTTTATGTTTTTATTGAAAATAATATTAAAGAACTCCAAATCCTTATAAAAAGCCCCTGATAAGTGCATTATCTTGCCTGTTCCGGGGCTATATTATTATTCTTTTGTCAGTTTATCATAAAGTTCTCTGATTTATCTACACTTTTAGATGATTTGTTTGTCAAAGTTGTTTAATTTTTTCGTGTACTCCACTATTTATATAGTTAAATACCAAAGGATTTCTTTTCCAGTTGATACTGCGGAGGCACCACTTAATTTCGCCTGTTCTACTTCTTGGATTGAATCAATAAGTCCACCGGCAATTATTGGAGTGTCAATTTTCTCACAGAGGTTATTAATTACTTTAAATAAAATACCGGACATAATCTCAATCATGTCGGGTTTAGATGCTTTGATTGAAGCTGCAGTTGTGTCTATTGATTTTGAATCAACTGCAAAAAATCGCTGAATTGAGAAAAGATTATATTCCCTTGCAAGGCGAATTATATTTACTCTTGTGCTTATAATTCCATCCACACCAATAAGCGCGCAAAATTTAACACCACTTTCATCCTTACCTATTCCTGTCGCAAGGTCCATATGTATAAAGATTTTTTTATCAGCCTCATGAGCTTTCTTTACTTTTTTTGATAAAGTAATAAGGTCTGGATTTAAATCGAAAATAACCGTTACATTACTTTTTAATGCTTTTTGAAACTCTTCATCGGTTCTGACTGCTGCAATAACAGTTCCAAATTCAAAAATATTCAAGCGATACACCCCATTTAATGTTTTATAAATTAAAAATGTATCAAAACCAATCATGAAAACATGCCGGTTCTGATACAACTCAAAATCTATGTATCCTAAAAATAATTATAATATTAATCAAAATAAATGTCAAGAAAATATTTTTTTAAATTTTTTTAAAAAAAGTATTGACAAACAAAAAAATTTTTGTTATACTAAACAAGTCGCTTGCGAAAGTGGCGGAACTGGCAGACGCGCACGTTTGAGGGGCGTGTGGGCAACCATACGGGTTCAAGTCCCGTCTTTCGCACCAAAATAAGAGGTATTCGAAATGAGTACCTCTTATTTTTTGCTTTTTGTTAATTTCTACAAAATTCTTTTACGCTTTTTACTTATTTTTATTAAAAAAAGCATCTATTTTCCTATTGATATTAATTTAAAAAAATGATATAATATTTTCTTGTAAAAAATACATATTCCAGGAGGTTAAAAATGGACAAATTACTTGTAGCATTATCTTTTGCAGCGGCAGTTCTTGCCATTCTTTTTGCTCTTTTCACTGCCCACAAAGTGATAAAATTTCCCGAAGGTACGGATTTAATGAAGAAAATTTCAGCTTCAATTAGACGGGGTGCAAATGCTTACCTTAGTCGACAATACAAAATAGTTATAATTTTCTTTTCAATTATGTTCATAATTCTTGGTGTTATGGCTATGGCGGGTCTTTTAACACCATATGTTCCATTCGCTTTTATTACCGGCGGTTTCTTCTCTGCACTTTCCGGTTTTATTGGAATGAAGATTGCTACTCTTTCAAATGCAAGAACAGCAAACGCATGTCAGGAAGGTCTAAATCGCGGTCTGCGTGTTGCTTTTTCCGCAGGTAGTGTTATGGGTTTTACCGTTGTAGGACTTGGTCTTTTAGATATTTCGATTTGGTTTTTCCTCTTAAAGTTTGCTTTTAAACTTTCAAACGAAGCTATAACAAGCGCAATGCTTACATTTGGGATGGGCGCTTCGTCAATGGCACTTTTTGCGCGTGTTGGTGGTGGTATTTTCACTAAAGCCGCTGATGTCGGTGCAGACCTTGTTGGTAAAGTTGAAGTAGGCATCCCTGAAGATGACCCGAGAAACCCCGCTGTTATTGCTGATAATGTTGGAGATAATGTTGGTGATGTGGCAGGCATGGGTGCTGACCTTTATGAATCTTATGTAGGTTCTATTATTTCAGCTTCAGCTCTTGGCATTGCTTCATTCCATACACTTGAATCTATGGCTCTGCCAATGCTTCTTGCCGCCGTTGGTGTTTTATGTTCAATTTTGGGAACTTTTCTTGTTAGAACAAAGGAAGGTGCTTCACAGAAACAACTTCTCAGTGCACTTTCAAGAGGAACTAATTTCTCTGCTATTTTAATTGCTATAATCTCTCTTCCTCTTGTTTACTTTATTCTTGGAAAAGATAACTGGACAATTTATTTTGCAATTCTTGCCGGTCTTATTTCCGGTGTACTTATTGGTCAGGCAACAGAATACTTTACATCTGATAGTTATAAACCTACAAAAAACCTTGCAGGAACTTCCGAAACCGGTACT
This sequence comes from Clostridia bacterium, assembly GCA_045648785.1. Taxonomy (GTDB): domain Bacteria; phylum Bacillota; class Clostridia; order RUG12999; family RUG12999; genus RGIG7450. Next base: position 98,828 of record JAZROP010000043.1, read on the forward strand.
GCTACAATTATTATAAGCGGTCTTTCTGTAGGTATGCTTTCAACATTGCTTCCCATCGTTATTGTTGCTATTTGTGTTCTTGTTGCATATTTTGTATCCGGTGGTGCCGAAAGCGCTTCCATGGGCCTTTACGGTATTGCTCTTGCTGCTGTAGGTATGCTTTCAACTCTCGGTATTACTCTTGCAACAGATGCTTATGGTCCGGTTGCTGACAATGCCGGAGGTATTGCCCAGATGGCAGGTCTTGATGAAAAAGTAAGAGAACGAACAGATGCACTTGACTCTCTCGGTAACACAACAGCTGCTACCGGTAAAGGTTTTGCAATCGGTTCTGCTGCACTCACGGCGCTTGCCCTTATGGCATCTTATATTGATAAAGTAAATACAATTCCGGGTGGTGCTGAAAAAATAATGAACCTCAGCATTACAAACCCGACAGTACTTACAGGTTTATTTGTTGGTGCTTGTCTCCCCTTTGTTTTTGCAGCACTTACAATGAACTCTGTTGGCCGCGCGGCACAAAGCGTTGTTAAAGAAGTTCGCCGCCAGTTTAAGGAAATTACAGGGCTGATGAACGGTGAATCAGATGCAGATTACGCAAGTTGTGTTGACCTTTGTACAAAAGCAAGTCTCCGCGAGATGGTTCTCCCCACATTGGTAGCGGTTATCGTTCCAATTGTTGTTGGTATCATCCTTGGTTGTACAGGTGTTGTTGGTATGCTTGCTGGTGCAACAGCTTCCGGCTTCCTTATGGCAGTATTTATGTCAAACTCGGGCGGTGCATGGGACAACGCTAAAAAGTATATTGAAAGTGGTGTTCACGGCGGCAAAGGATCCGAAAACCACAAAGCGGCTGTTGTTGGCGATACAGTTGGTGATCCATTTAAAGATACTGCCGGTCCGGCAATAAACATCCTTATTAAGCTTCTTTCAATGGTTTCAATTGTATTTGCTGCAGTAGTAATAAAATTCTCCATTCTTTAATTTTGAATAAATATCCCCCCGTATAACGGGGGGTTTCATTTTAGTGCATACCGTAATGCTACTGGCTAACCATAAATGGGTCTCGCGGGTCAAATATGCTTAACTGGTCACATTCTTTATTTTTTCAGTTGTTCTGCAATGGTGGTTTTCGGTAAAAAAATTCTATGTATTCACATATAATATTTGCAAGGCGTTTATATCCATCATCATCTTTTTCTCCGACATATTGACAATGTCTGCCGTGCATTTCTTTTAATACAATTTTTGACATATTATACTTAAAGTCTTCCATTGTTTTAAGGATAAGTTTTGTTTGCTCATATCTGCCCGGAATATCGTTGTCAGGAACAATGAACATCATTGGAGGATATTCTTTTGCAACACCTATGTGATACATGGGGGCAGCATCATCAATAGCTACTCGTCTTGAATCAAATCCTCGTTTGCGCATTACATTGAAACGAACAGTAAGTTGTCCTGTGTCGTGAACAAAACCTGCTATGTCCATTGGAGCAATCTTAAATGGAGCAAGATATTTTGAACTAAAGCAGAGCATTTGTGACAGGTATCCACCTGTTAATTGACCATATCTGTCATAAAAACCATTAAAAATTAAAGTTTTCACCTAGTTCGAACTAGTAATTCTTCACATTAACCTAACCTTTTTCTTTGTCCTAAAGTATAACATAACAAAAAAGACAATACAACCTTAGTTGTATTGTCTTTTTATATCAAACTAAAATTATTTTTTCAACGCCTTAATAATTCTTACATTTTTGCTCTTTAAATCAATATATGCCTGTAATTTTAAGGTACTATCATTTAAAGCCTCATCAATTGTCATAACATTGTAAGCAGGCCCGTAAACAACACAGTCGTCACTCACTCTGTAGAATTTTGACGCTGTTTCAACATAAGCAGCAGAAATAGATTCTATTTTTTCACTTATTTGTGTAAGTGCCACCATATATGAAACGCTCCCGCCTTTTCTGATAAGCTGAACAGGTTGACCTGCCACTACGCTGTACTTTGTATTTTGTGAGGAAACATTTAGTGTTTGAGTTCCAACAAAACCACTATAGCTACCTCCGGTTCCGGAAGTATTTATTGTAGCATTTGTTATAATGCCATACTCGTAAGCATCACCCGTCGCATTATATAAAATAAGGTCAGTAATTACACCTTTTGAATCTTTGGCGTAATGAAGAACTTGAGATGCTTTAATGGTGATACCATCAAGTCTTTTCAAAAAAATATTAGCATAGCTTGCTGCTTCTGAGGGTTCAACTGTTGTTACATCAAGAATTCTGACATTTTTTGATAATTCCGTATTACCAAGAAGCATTTTGTCTGCGTCAATTTCACCTTTTATTGTGTTACCTACATTTTCTCTTTTTAAGGTTGCAATGCCATTAGAAAGCGAAAGCTTAACAACCGAGTGCAAAGATGTGGAATATTCAGTCTTTGTTTTGTATTTTGCTGTTGTGCCATCAGTATGAACAAGCTCAATATATCTAGAACTTGTGATATTGCCATCCGAATCAGTAAATTCAGTTGTACCAACAGCAATTACATAGCCAAAAACTGTATTTGTTATATTTTCTGGTGAAACTACACCGGCAATATTTCCATTTTTACCTATCATAACAGTTATTGTATCACCAAGGGTGAAATCTCCTGTTGATGAAAGAGCTGCTGCTGCATCTGCAGATTCAATCGTATATGTAGTTCCACCTATTTTAACACTTGAAACAGAGTCACGACTTGGATAAGCTTCTTCGTATGTTCCGGTAATTTTTTTACTGTAAGCCCAAATCATATCAAGTGCAGCGGAATAATAAACTACATCATATTTTGAAATTCCTGAAAGCGATGAACGGTTTCCGTCACGCATTACAATAGGATTGTCCGACAAACCAAAGGTTTTATAGAAAGTATCACTTAAAACTGTAACTGGACCTTCAAGTTCGCCGTCATTAACAGTTACATACTCAGCATTTCCTGCGGTATCATATGCAACTGACAAAAGATATCCGGTATCTAAAGAATTTTTAATCGCACCAACTGTTGTTGTCTTAAGATTGTAATATGCAGTAAGATTGTCAGACAACTTAAGGCTAACAAGCTTTCCGTCTTTATATGCAACAATTTCGTTTTCAAGAACTGTATATACATTATAATTAACTGTGGTAATATTATTTCCAATAAACAGCAGAAGTTCGTTTGAGTCATTTACAAGAACATATCCTTTTCTTCCAATACTAGACCTGTCAAAATATTCATTAATTTTATACGTTCCACCGCTTGTAGAAACCTTGCCGCTACCTACAGCCGAATCCTCTTTTGCTGTTGCAAGAATTGTAATATTTTCTACGAGATTGTACCCTATTGTTGAAATATATTCTGTGCTCGCCTGTGCTGTCTTTGGTTTTGCTCTCAATAAATTATAGATAAGCTGAGCAACCTCGCCTCGTGTAAGATATGCACCCTGCCCTGCCGAAATATTATCTAAAAGACCGGTGTTTTTAGCAACACCAATCTGTCCATATGGCCAGGATGCCGCAAAGTCATCATCGCTGTATCCTAGAAGTTTTACAACAACTGTTACCGCTTCCTCCATCAGGACATTATTTTCCGGTCTAAAAGTAGAATCTGGATAACCTTTAATAAACTTGTTAACAGACGCTAGTTTTACATATGGAGCAGCCCAATGTGTGTATGATACATCGGCAAACGGTGAAGTGTTCATACCACTTGCAACATAATCCCTGTAAGCTGATGTCATTACTGCAATTTTTGCAAATTCTGCTCGTGTAACTGACTTTTCCGGATAAAAATTACCATCCGGATATCCATTCATTATTCCAAGCTGACTTAAAATAAGCTGAATATTTTCTGCGCTCATATCATCATTTTCGGCAAAAACTGTAATCCCCGAAAATATTATCAGAGCTGCAAGCATTATTGAAATTAACTTTTTCACTTGAATTCCTCCAAATTTAATCGTGTCTTAAAGCATCAATCGGATTAAGCTTTGCCGCCTTGTTTGCCGGAAAAAATCCGAAAGATATACCTATCGCTGCTGAAATACCAAAAGAAAGCAGAACCGAACCTACTGTTGTGACAGCAGTTATATCCATAAGCGGTGCTAACAGGTGCGATAGGGCAATTCCAAAGATAATACCTATTATACCGCCAATTACACTTGTAGTGGCTGCCTCTACTATAAATTGACTCATTATGTCCCGCCGTTTTGCACCAAGAGATTTTCTGATACCGATTTCGCGAGTTCTCTCAGCAACAGAAACAAGCATAATATTCATTATTCCAATACCGCCAACAAGAAGCGAAATTCCGGCAATTCCAGCAAGTACAGTAGACATCATACCTGTCATTTCTTCCATTGATTCTATAAGAGCAGACATTGCTGTTACATTAAAGAAGTTTGAACTGTTATATTTTTTCAAAAGTAGTTCTTTAACTGCTTCTGTAGCCTCATCAACTGATTCAGCATCCGTTGCACACATTATATATGTACTTATAAATGAACTTCTTGTAAATGTTCTTGCAAGTGTGTATGGTATGATTATTTTATCATCCTCCGAACCCTCTTCTGAATCTGCCGTTTCATCAAGAACTCCAACAACCATAAATGAACTTCCGCCTATTTTAATTGTCTCACCTATTGGGTCTTGACCGCCAAAAAGGTTCTTAACAACATAGGTCCCGATAACACAGTTTTTCTGCCGGCGTTCTATATCAATATATTGTAAAAAACGCCCCGAATTCATTTTTATATCCTTCAGTGTTCCATATATTTCATTTACACCAAGACATCTTGTTGATTGATTTTCGTTACCAAACTTTATTGTGGTATTCATTGTAATATTCGGTGATATACCAAGTATTGTATCTGGATTTTCTTCTGCCAAAGCTTGCAGCTCATCCGGTTCAACCCTACGGTTACCTCCACGACCACTAATATTTATATTTACGGTCGTTGTACCCATACTCTCCATTTTACTGATAACTTCAGATGTCATTCCGTTGAAGATACTTGTAAGGGCGATTACTGATGCAATACCTATTATAATACCAAGCATAGTGAGGAATGAGCGCATTTTGCTGCCCAAAAGACTTTTAATAGCAAGTGAAAAAGACTGTTTCAAACTCATATAGCGCCCTCCTCTCCTAAACTGGAGTCCTCAATAATTTTTCCGTCGTGAATTCTTACAAGACGCTTTGCCTCTGCGGCTATCGAATTGTCATGAGTAATAAGTATAATGGTAGTACCTTCACTATTAAGCTTTTTTATAAAATCGAGAATTTCACGGCCGGTTTTTGAGTCAAGTGCACCGGTTGGCTCATCGGCAAGAATTACCGGCGGATTACCCGCCAATGCACGCGCTATAGATACTCTCTGCTGTTGTCCGCCTGAAAGTTGTGACGGAAACTTGTTTGCTCTGTCCAACAGCCCAACCCTTTCAAGCGATTCACTTGCCATTTTCCGTCTTTTACTCTGAGGATAACCCCTGTATATCAGAGGCAACTCAACATTCTCTATAAGGTTAAGTTTTGGAATAAGGTTATATTGTTGAAAAATAAATCCCAAATGCTGATTTCTGATTACAGCAAGTTCATCTTCGTGCATAGTGCTTGTATCAACACCATTAAGCATATATATTCCGCTAGTTGGCACATCCAGACAACCAATTATATTCATTGCCGTGGATTTACCTGACCCGGATTGACCTACTATTGCAACAAATTCCTTTTCATTAACCGTTAGGGAAACATCGTCAAGCGCTCTGATTTCACTGTCACCGTCAGAATATATTTTAAAAATATTCTTCAGCTGTACAAGACTCATCGCGACATACCTCCACC
>JAZROP010000044.1:0-57635 GCA_045648785.1 Clostridia bacterium
CGAGTGGGAATAAAATTCTTCACGCGTCCTGAGGACGATGAAGTGAAGAATTTTCTATAAAACAGCAAGGTTCCTGGAACCCGTTCGCGATCTGTGATTGCGGGAACGGGTGGGGGTTCTTATTGCGCCGAGGTCGATGAAGCGTAAGGCGTTTTGACGCCGAAGTGAAACATCGGGCACCGCAAGAGGGGTGCATTAATATAAAAACGCCAAAGCGAAAGCAAAGGCGTTTTTCTTATTTTTTGCCGTCGGCTATAAAAATTTCGCATCAAAAAACCCTGCTAAAAAATCCCCGGCCGGGGATTTTTATGCCCTTGAAATCTGACGAATTTTGTAGTAAAATGTAGAAGAATTGTTTTTGGAGGTGCCGCAAATTGAAGACAGTTTTTGTGATAAATCCCAAGGCAGGCACAGGAAAAAATATTGAAAAGCTTATATCTGAGGCGAAAAAATCGGCAGAAGTGTATATCACTCTTGGAGAAGGTGACGCCACACGCTTTGTAAAAGAATACTTAAAAGATAATGGATCGGCAAGATTTATTGCCTGCGGTGGTGATGGAACTTTAAGTGAAGTTTTAAATGGGGCAATAGAATGTCCTGGGGCTGAAGTGGGTGTACTACCCACAGGTACAGGAAATGATTTTTGCAGAAATTTTAAAATGGCAGGAGATTTTACCGACACTAGCGGTCAGCTTTCGGGAACTGCGGTAAAATGCGATGCAATTAAATATACAACTGTTTTGGGCGGAAAAGAGGAAACCGGATACTGCATGAACATGTTCAACATTGGGTTTGACTGTAATGTTGCTGACCTTGCGGCGAGCATGAAAAAGAAGCCTTTTGTTTTAGGGTCACTTGCTTATCTTCTTTCTATTTTTGCAAACCTGATTAAGAAAAAGGGTGCAAATTTAAAAATTGAGATTGACGGTAAAGAATTCTACAGCGGCAGACTGCTGCTCGCTTCAATAGCAAACGGCTCATATTGCGGCGGAGGTATTCAGAGCAATCCGACAGCTTCGCTACATGACGGGCTGATTAATATGAATATTATTTATAACATTTCAAGACTAAAGTTTTTGTCGCTTCTGCCTCATTATATGAAAGGCACGCATGTAAATCTTCCGGGGATTGAAAATGTGATTTACAACACCGGATGCAAAAAGGTTGTTTTAACGCCTCTTGCCGGTGAGATGAAAATCTGCATTGACGGAGAAATCAAAAGTGCCGGAAAAACGGAGTTTGAAGTTCTGCCGTCGGCGGTCAGCTTTGTTGTTCCGAAAAAATATGAAACGAATAAAATTGAGGTGGAGAAAAAATGAAAAATAAAATAGTTACACATCCGATCTTTGTTGCTGTTGTGGCACTTTTGTGCTGTGCTCTCTGGGGGAGTGCAACCCCTTTTATAAAGCTTGGATATCAGCTTATTCTACCTGAAAAAACGGTTGCATCAACAATGCTTTTTGCGGGAATAAGGTTTACTCTGGCGGGTATAATTACCGTTATAATTTACAGTATAGCAAGGAAAAAAATTCTTTTTCCAAAAAGAGAAAATCTCCTCAAAGTAGCTAATGTTGCCGCTTTTCAAACAGTTATTCAGTACATATTCTTTTATATAGGCCTTGCCAATACAAGTGGTGTTAAGGGAACAATCGCAAGTGGCTCAAGTGCATTCTTTGCAGTTATTATTGCAGGATTAATATTCAGACTTGAAAAGGTTACTTTTAAAAAGATTTTTGCCTGCATTATTGGATTTGCGGGAATTGTTCTTGTTAATTTAAAAGGTCTTGAACTGAATATTAATTTCACTGGCGATGTATTTGTGATTTTCTCAGCAATAGCATCTGCGACATCTTCCGTGCTTTCAAAAAGGTATTCAAAATTTGAGGACCCGGTAGTTATAAGCGGTTATCAGTTTATAATGGGCGGTATCGTTATGATACTTGTTGGAATGATAAGTGGCGGACAAGTAGTGTTCGGCAGTATGGCGGCATTGGGCGTTATCACTTATCTTGCATTTTTGTCAGCGGTTGCTTATTCGTTGTGGGGAGTTCTTCTCAAGTTCAACCCGGTATCAAGGGTTACAATTTATACCTTTATGACACCGGTGTTTGGCGTAATACTTTCAAATATTATGCTTTCGGAGGAAGCGTCAGTTTCACCGGTCAATCTGATAATTACACTTATTCTTGTATCCACAGGCATTATTATGCTGAACTATAAAAAAGAAGGATAAAAATTTGAATATAAAAGAGTTTATAAAGAAAAATGTTGTTATGATTGTTGCTATGTTTGCAGCAATCATAACGGCTTTTATAATTCCACCTGATGGTCAGTATGTAACATATTTTGATTTAAAAACGCTTACCTGTCTGTTTTGCGTGTTGGCAGTGGTATGTGCACTAAGGAACATAAATTTTTTCTATATGCTTGCGAGGAAAATTGTCAGATACTTCAAAAACGCACGGATGGCAATACTTGCACTTGTTTACATAACTTTTATCGGTTCCATGCTAATCGCCAATGATATGGCGCTGCTCACATTTCTGCCGCTCGGGTATTTTGTACTGACTTCAACGGGCAAGGAAAAGTATATGGCGTTTACCTGTATTATGCAGAATATCGCGGCAAATCTTGGTGGTATGCTCACGCCTTTTGGTAATCCGCAGAACCTTTATTTATATACCAAATTTGAAATTCCAGCGGCTGAATTTATGACAATTATGGCCCCGCCATTTGTCATTTCAATTGTGATTATAACAGTTTGTTGCCTTTTTGTTGGACCGGAGCCACTTGAACTTGTGGATGAGAAAATTGTGTTAAGTCCCTTAAGAACAGCAATTTATCTGGTCCTTTTTGCTTTGTCCATTGCAATAGTTTTCCGTGGAATTTCCTATATCGTGGGCCTTGTTGTTATTCCGCTTGTAATTTTGTTTATGGACAGAAAAGCATTAAAGAGCGTTGACTATCCTCTGCTTTTAACATTTGTCTTTTTCTTTATATTTTCAGGAAATATGGCAAGGATAGGTGTGGTAAGAGAATTTTTCTCGTTTCTGCTTTCAAAAAGCACGCTTTTATTCTCAATACTGTCCTGTCAGGTTATAAGCAATGTGCCGTCGGCAATTCTGTTATCGCAGTTTACCGAAAATTACCGTGATTTGCTTTTGGGTGTGAATATTGGCGGCGCAGGTACACTTATTGCTTCTCTTGCCAGCCTTATAACATTCCGTGAATATGTAAAGCATAATCCGGGCAAGGCGGGAAGTTATATAATCTGGTTTTCGGTTTTTAATTTTGGTTTTGTAATTATTTTAACAGCTTGTATGATGATAATAAATTAAGACGGGTGAATTAACCCGTCTTATATTTTATTTATTCGTCAAAAAGCGGAGTGGAGAAATATCTTTCAGCCGTATCAGGAAGGACAGTCACAACCGTTTTGCCTTTGCCCAGCTTTCTTGCAAGCTTTACAGCCGCGGCAACATTTGTACCGCTTGAAATCCCACACATTATGCCTTCTTTTGAGGCAAGGGCCTTAGAGGTCTGAATTGCTTCCTCGTCTTTTATTATACAAATATCATCAATAATATCTTGATTTAATATTGCAGGGATAATTCCGTCACCAATGCCCATCTGCAGATGTGTACCGATTGAGCCACCTGAAAGGATTGCCGCATCTTCAGGCTCAACAGCCCAGATTTCCATGTCAGGGTTTGCTTCTTTTAAAACTTCACCAATACCGGTAATTGTTCCACCGGTACCAATCCCCGAACAAAATCCGTGGATGGGACCGTCAACCTGATTTAAAATCTCAACCGCAGTCTGCTCGCGCTGAATCTGTGGATTTGCAGGATTTTCAAACTGCTGGGGGACAAACACATTTTTATCCTCGGACTGCATTTTAAGAGCAAGGTTCAGACATTCTTCTATGCAGGCACCGATGTTGCCCGCGTCGTGAACCAAAATAACCTCGGCACCATAATGGCGGACAAGCTTTCTGCGCTCTTCACTGACAGAATCGGGCATAATTATCTTTGTTTTATAGCCTTTAACAGCACCGACAAGCGCTAGACCGATACCCTGATTGCCGCTTGTAGGTTCAACAATAATTGTGTCTTTATTAATTTTGCCCTCTTTTTCAGCTGCGCAAATCATATTGTAAGCAGTTCGGGTTTTAATAGAGCCACCCACATTTAGTCCCTCAAATTTAACTAGAATATCTGCACAGTCCGCGTCGGGAATATGTATAAGTCTTATCATGGGTGTATTACCCAAAGATTCGAGAATATTGTTGAATACCATTTACTTCCACCTCTAAGAAAATTATATACAGTATATCACAAAAATTATGCTTTTACAACCTTTTTTGTAAAAATAAATGGTTACTTTGCTCATGCTTACAATTCTTTTTTTATCTTACTAATTAAGTTTTCCGCATAGAAATCAAATCCGCGGTCGGTGGGGTGAAGATATTTATCTGCAAAATATTTTTCATCTTCGGGAACAAGGTCAAAACCTGAAATTACGGTGACATTGTTGAGATTTGCAGTTAGGCTTTTAATGTTTTCTTCAACACTCATAAAGTCACCAAAATTACGGAAATCTCTATAATCTTTTCTCCATATAGGAGTGATAGCAAATATTTTTGAGTTTGGGTAAAGCTTGCTTAAATTGGTGTAAAAATCTTTGCAATTTTCAATGAAAATTTCTTCCTCTTTAGTACTCCAGTCATTTGTGCCGTAAGCGACGGTTATGTAGTCGGGCGTAAAATTTTCGGGCAGGGTTGCAAGAGCCGGGCAGAATACCTCGCCGCCGATGGCTTTGTTATATTCTTCTGCACAAAGTGCATCCGCAAGCTTCCTTATATATCGGTTTGAGGGACGCAAAGCATCATAGCCGTGGGTTATGGAATCGCCAAAAGCAAGTAGCTTTTTTGACGGTTTAACAGCTTCAATAAAGGCTCTGTCATCAAGGGAAATTTTATTAATGACTGTGATAACTGACCAGGGGAGATGTATGCAAATGGTTTTTGTGCCTGCCTGCAGTTTAAAACTTTTAGAAAAAGTACCTAACGGCAGGTCTGCTGTTGTATAAATTTCGGGGAGAACCACATCGGAAAAATTATCAAGATATCCAATCGGACTTCCGTTCGAAAAAACATCCACAGAAAAATATTTTCGGGAACTTCCCTTTGAAACGGTTATTTTCAAGTCCAGATTTTCGCTGTCTGTTTTAAAAAGCAGCTTTATTCCTGCGGATCCGAGGGATTTGTTGTGAAAATCCGCACTTCTTTCTTTATACATTTCGTCCTGCTCTTTTGTAAATCTGTAAAAACTAATGCCGTCGACAGTCTCCTCAATTCGAGGGGCACCCGTCACAATTTCTTTGATTTGATTAAGTGTTAAATCCATAATATCACTTCCAAAATTAATCTTCAAGCATTTTAATAAGCTTACCAAGTACAGGTTCAAATTTTGCGCCGTACCAATGAGATTTATCTCCGGCGGTTGCCTTTATACATTCGACTGCATAATCGCCTGCAATTTTTGCCGAGTCATATGCACTTTTACCCCTTACCAGAGCCCCTGCAAAAGCGGAGGCGTAAATATCGCCTGTGCCGTGACAGCTATTGGGAAGAAGGTCATGTTCATAATATGAATAGGAATCTTTTTCGTAAACAACTATGCCTGTTTTTCCGGCAGAGTAGGAAACGCCTGTAAGAATAATATTTCTGCAGCCGATTGCCGTAAGTTTTTCTATAAGAAGGTCTATGTATTCACGGTCATATTCGATTTTGTATTCTGTATCTGTAAGGAAACATGCTTCGGTAATGTTGGGGACAACATAGTCGGCTTTGCCGCAAAGAGCTTTCATTGACTCTACAAAATCAGCATCAAATCCGGGATAAAGCTTGCCGCCGTCTGCCATGGCAGGGTCAACAATTTTAAGGCATCCGTTATTTCCGCAGGTGGAAAAAATATCTGCAACATAGTCAATCTGTTTTGCAGATCCGAGATAGCCTGTGTATATGGCGTCGAACTTAATATTTTCCTTCTGCCAGTGATTTGCAATTTCGGGCATATCGTCGGTAAGGTCACGGAATGTATAACCGGAAAAACCAGCTGTGTGTGTAGATAAAACTGCCGAAGGAAGCACAGCAGTTTCAATTCCGCAGGCAGAAATAATGGGAAGTGCAACAGTCAGTGAGCACTGCCCCACACAGGAAATATCCTGAATAGTTAGAAGTCTTTTATAATTCACATTTAAAACCCCTTTACAATTTTATTTTTTTATATTATAATATAAAACTGATAATAGTTAAATAGTCAAAAAAGGAGTTTTTTATATAACCAGATGAAAGACAAAAAATATCTGACGGTTTACCGCACCATTAAAAATAAAATAATTTGCGGTGAATATAAAGCCGGAGAAAAACTGCCTTCCAAACGGACGGCTGCAGACAGAACAGGCTGCAGTGTTATAACTGTTGAAAAGGCATATAATATGCTGATTGACGAAGGATACATAGTGTCTCGGCAGAGAAGCGGTTATTTTGTGGGTGAAATTGACATTCTTCCTACCGGTAAAAATACAAATGTTCCCGCTTTTTCTTATCTTGTGGAAAGTGAACCCGATGGGAAAGCACATGATTTTGGGTATTCTGTGTGGTTTAAAACAATCAGAAAGGTCATAGCGGAAAAAGGAGAACGGTTGTTTATAAAATCGCCCAACAAAGGCTGCGAGGTTTTGCGTAATGCCATTGCTGACTACCTGTTAAGATACCGGAATATGATTGCAGAACCTGAAAGAATAATTATAGGTTCGGGTTCTGAGCAGCTTTATGAAACGGTGGTAAAAATACTTGGAAGAGACAAGATTTATGGTATTGAAAACCCCTCATATTCACAGATTGAAGCCGTTTACCGAGCTGAAGAGGCGCAGATAAAAAAGCTTAAAATGGGAAGTGACGGGATAGAAAGTCGTGAACTTGACAGGAACATTGATGTTCTGCATGTAACACCTTTCAGAAGTTATCCGACGGGGGTAACTACTTCCGCACTTAAACGATTTGAATATCTTAAATGGGCGGAAAAGGGTGGATATATAGTTGAAGACGATTTTAACAGTGAATTTTTTATTCCCGGTCAGCCTATTGAATCGCTTTACTCGCTGGACAGGGGCGCGTCTGTAATATATATCAACACTTTTTCAAAAAGCCTATCGCCTTCAATGAGAATTGGGTATATGATTCTGCCGACCCAGCTGATGTCGGTTTATGATGAAAAACTGGGTGGATTTTCCTGTTCGGTACCTGTGATTGATCAATATATTCTTGCAGAGTTTATTTCAAGCGGCAATTTTGAGAGACATTTAAACAGAATGAGAAGGAAATTGATGTGAGAGAGTTTAAAAATTATCATCCTTTTATAAATTTAATATACTTTGTCTTTGTAATAGGCTTTTCTGTGGTCAGTATGCATCCGGTAAGTCTTTGTATTTCTTTTATAACAGCACTGTTGTATTCGGTAGTGCTTGAAGGGAAAAAAGCGGTAAAATTTATGTTTATATTTATGTTGCCATTAATGATACTGGCAGCGGTTGTAAACCCTCTTTTTAACCATCAGGGAATGATGATACTTGCCTATTTTCCAAGCGGAAATCCGCTGACATTTGAGGCGGTTGTGTACGGATTTGCATCGTCAGCTATGCTTGCGGCGGTAATGTGTTATTTTTTCTGCTTCAACATTATAATGACAAAGGATAAGCTGACATACCTTTTCGGCAGAATAATCCCGTCGGTGTCCCTTGTTTTTACGATGACGCTAAGGTTTGTACCGAAATTTTCAGCACAGTTAAAACAGGTGGTAAGTGCACAGAAGGCTATAGGAAATTTCGGCGACAGTAGTGTTAAAAAACGAGCAAAACAGGGACTTTCCGTACTTTCAGTTATGACAACATGGGCGCTCGAAAACTCGATTGAAACGGCAGACAGTATGAAAAGCAGAGGGTACGGAACGGGGAAAAGAACAAGCTTTTCAAATGTCAGATTTGAGAAAAGAGACGGATTTGCACTCTGCTTTATGATTGTGGCTGGTGCCTATGCGATTATAGGTACACTTTGTGGAGTCACGGGTTATGAATATTTCCCCGTTATGGAGGGCGTGAAAATTTCAGGTTATGGAGTCAGCGTGTTTGCAGTATATTTTCTGCTATGTATTTTTCCGGTTATTGCAGGATGCTTGGAGGAAGGAAGATGGAAATTATTAAAACAGAAAATTTAACATTTACATATCCGGGAAGTAAAAGTCCGGCACTGTCAGATATTTCCCTGAAGATAAACAAGGGAGAATTTGTTACTGTATGTGGAAAATCGGGCTGTGGAAAATCAACGCTTTTAAGACAGTTTAAACCAGTTCTTTCGCCTTGCGGAGAAAAAGCGGGGAAGATTTTCTTTGTCGGACGGGAAATTTCTGAACTGATGGTGCGTGAACAGGCGGAAAAAATAGGATTTGTGATGCAAAGTCCGGACAATCAAATTGTTACAGATGTGGTTTGGCATGAGCTTGCTTTCGGACTTGAAAATCTTGGCTGTCCGGAGGAGGAAATCCGCGTCCGTGTAGCGGAAATGGCGGCATATTTCGGTATCAGCGAATGGTTTTATAAAGATGTATCAGAACTTTCGGGTGGACAAAAGCAGATTTTAAACCTGGCAGCGGTTATGGTTATGCGACCCGAAATTCTGTTGCTTGATGAACCGACGGCTCAGCTTGACCCGATAGCCTCACAGAATTTTTTGGAAATGCTCGGAAAAATAAACAGAGAAACAGGTACAACTATTGTTTTGACTGAACACAGACTGGAGGAAGCTTTTGCACTGTCCGACCGGGTTATTGTGATGGAGGAGGGCAAAGTTATAGCAGATAGCCCGCCTCGTAAAATAGGAGAACTTTTAACGGGCAGCGATATGTTTCTTGCCATGCCTACGCCTATGAGGGTGTTTTATTCAGTGCCGGGCGGAGACTTTTGCCCGCTTACGGTTCGTGAAGGCAGAGAGTGGCTTGAAGAAACAGATAAACGGATTACAATAAATAAACAGTTGTCACTGCCGAAAACAAACCGGACGGGTGAAAGTGCTGTAACTCTTAAATCTGTAAGGTTCAGATATGAAAAGAATTCGCCGGACATTTTAAAGGGATTGTTCCTTGATGTGAAAAAAGGAGAATTCTATGCCTTGGTGGGTGGTAATGGAACAGGCAAGACCACCCTTTTATCGGTGGTGGGTGGCATATTAAAACCCTATGATGGAAAGGTTTTTGTAACAGGGAAAACGGCAATACTACCGCAAAATCCGCAGACCTTGTTTACCGAGAAAACAGTAGCGCTTGATTTGGCGAAAATATCGGCAGATTATCATGAGACGGCAAAACTTTGCGAAATTATTAATCTACTTGACAGGCACCCCTATGATTTGTCGGGAGGAGAGCAGCAACGAGTTGCACTTGCGAAAGTACTTCTGACAAACCCGGAAATATTACTTCTCGATGAGCCGACAAAAGGGCTTGATGCTCACTTTAAGGGAATTTTTGCAAGAATAGTAAAAGAACTTAATAATAATGGAGTAACCGTAGTTATGGTATCACACGATGTGGAGTTCTGTGCAAAGTATGCCGACAGATGTGGCATGATTTTTGATGGTATAATTGTAAGTGAGGACGCCCCAAAAAGATTTTTTGCTGGGAAAAGTTTTTATACAACTGCTGCAAATCGCATAGCTGCAAATATTATTCCAAATGCTGTTCTTGCAGAGGATATTATAACAGCATGCGGAGGAAAACTTCCTCCGGAGAAACCGAATAACGATAGGGTGCAAAAATCTCCTCAGGAGAAGCAGGAGACAAAGACAAAGAATAAGCCGACAATAAAAAACATTGTATGGGGAATGTTTTTTGCAATTATCTTTTTGGTTTTGCAGTTTGTACCGAAAGATAATCTTGGTGCATGGATACAGACAGGTATAATTGTACTGCAGTTTGTATTTTTAGGCATTTCATTAACAAATCTGTTACCATATAAAAAGATTTATCTTACCCCGACAATCAACAAACCGCGTAAAGTAAGAAATCTTATAACGGCAGTGATAGTACTTGTTGCAGTACCGCTCACGGTGTATTTTGGTAATATACATCTTGGCGAAAGAAAATATTTTTTTACAAGTTTTCTTATTATACTGGAAATTTTATTGCCGGTTATTATAAGCTTTGAAAACCGCAAACCAAGAGCAAGAGAGCTTGTGATTATAAGTGTTATCTGTGGTATTGCGGTGGCAGGAAGAGAAGCATTTTTTATGCTTCCGCAGTTTAAACCGGTGATAGCTATTGTTATTATCAGCGGAGTATGTTTTGGAGGAGAAAAAGGCTTTCTTGTGGGCGCAATGATAGCGTTTGTGTCAAACTTTTTCTTTGGACAGGGTCCATGGACAACATGGCAGATGTTTGCAACAGGAACAGTGGGCTTTGTTGCTGCGATAGTGTTTAAAAGCGGAATAATACCGGTGAGTAAATATGGATTGTGCATTTTTGGATTTGTTGCAACACTTATTATTTACGGAGGGATTTTAAATCCTGCGTCGGTACTTATGTGGCAGGCCAATCCGACAGTACAGATGCTTTTAGATTCTTATATTGTGGGGTTGCCGTTTGATATAATGCACGCGGCATCAACCGCCTTTTTCCTGTGGGTGCTTGCAGAACCGCTTATAGAAAAGATTGAGAGAGTAAAAACAAAATATGATTTGATGAAATAGTGTGATGAAAATGTTTACATTTAAATACGAAACCCGTTACGGGGACTATAAAGATTATGAAAATATCAAGGTGAGCTCTGTTCTGGATATGATTCAGGATGTTTCAACAAGAGATTCAGCACGGTGCGGATATGATATGACAACCATGAAAAATATGAATATGGCTTGGCTTATACAAGGTATAAATGTCCGCTTTGATAAACCAGTAAGAACACAGTTGCCGATTGAGGTGTCAACGGCAGTAAAGAGCCTTAAAGGAACAACATCTGCAAGAGGGTGCTTTATAAAACAAAATGGCGAAATCGTTGCAAAATCCATTGCCAATTGGTTCTTGTTTGATACTGCAAAAGGCAGAATTGGCAGAATTCCGGCAGAAATGGTAGATGCATATGAATTTTTCAGCTTTGATGATGAATTCTTTGACTATAAAAAAGCACCAATTTTTGAAATTGAAAAACCCGAATATGCAATAAGGGTAGCAAATAAAGAAATTGATACAAATATGCATCTTAATAATCAAAAAGGTGCAGAACTTCTTATGGACGCCCTGCCATTTGATTTTAATTTTAATCAGATTAATTTACTGTATAAAAAATCTGCATATCTGGGAGATGAACTTTTTGTGTGCAGAAAAGAGATTTCAGACGGGTTTTATGTACATCTGCAGACGAAACAAAATGAAATATGCGTTGCAGGAACTTTTGAAAATAAAAAATAAATTAATTTATAACTAAATAAATGATATAATATATAAGAGTTTTCATATTCAGAGGTATTTTAAAATGGCACATATTTTCGCATCAATAAAAGAATCGCTTTCTTCGGTTTTGCCGATTGCGATTATAGTTCTCGTTCTTTCTGTAACCTGTGTATCGCTCGACGCAGGTGTTCTTGTGTTGTTCCTGTTTGGAACAATTATGTTGATTTTGGGAATGAGTTTTTTTACAGTTGGTTCGGGAATATCTATGGAGCCATTAGGTGATGGAATAGGTAAGTCTTTAAATAAAAACCATAGGATTATACTTCCACTTATTATATGCTTTATTCTTGGTTTTTTTATTACCGTTTCAGAACCTGATTTGCAGGTACTTGCAGAGCAGGTTCCTACTATTCCGAATGCAAGACTGATTAATTGTGTTGGTATTGGAGTGGGAGTTTTCCTGAGTATTACACTTGTTAGAAATAAAAAGGAAATTTCGCTTAGAAGCTTGCTTGTGATATTTTATGTTTTTATTATCGGATTGTCCTTTTTTGCGCCGGCTGAATTTGTCCCGACGGCGTTTGATTCCGGTGGTGTTACAACAGGTCCGATAACAGTACCTTTCATAATGGCTTTGGGAGCAGGTCTTGCTTCCGCTAAAAAGGGCAAACATGCAAGTGAACACAGTTTCGGTTTGGTAGCTCTGTGCAGTATAGGTCCCATTTTGTCGGTACTGCTTTTAAGTATTTTTTATAAGCCGCAGCCATCTACAACGGTTTATGAAGTGGCGAATATACTGACTACTACACAAGCGTTCGGACAATTCATGCATGCTTTGCCGATATATGCAAAAGAAGTTGCAACGGCTTTTGTGCCTATTGTTTTACTTTTTATTGTTTTTCAAATTATAACAAGAAGATTTCACATACACAATATTCTTAAAATGTCAGTCGGATTTGTATATACATATATTGGGCTGGTTCTTTTCTTGACAGGGGCTAATATTGGTTTTATGCCAGCGGGAAGACTGATAGGCGCGAAGATTGCAGCAAGTACTGTTAAGAACATGCTTATACCAATAGGTATGTTGATGGGTTATTTTATAGTATCTGCAGAGCCGGCGGTTCATTCGCTTAAAAGGCAGGTAAGTGAAATTACAAATGGTGCGATATCACAGAAATCTGTTGCTGTGGCACTTTCGATAGGTGTTTCTCTTTCGGTTGGTATTTCAATGCTGAGAGTCCTGACGGGTATGACAATAATGCCATTTTTAATTTTTGGTTATGCGGTATCGCTTATTATAAGTTTTTTTGTACCGAACATCTATACCGGTATCGCCTTTGACTCAGGCGGTGTTGCGAGCGGCCCTATGACATCAACATTTATACTTCCTTTTGCAATGGGCGCTTGTGAGGCAATAGGAGGCAATGTGATGACGGATGCTTTTGGAATTGTGGCGATGATTGCTATGGCACCGCTTATCACCATTCAGATTTTGGGGTTGTATGAAAGAAGACTCAGGGCAAGAATGCTCAAGAAACTACATGTTGAAATCAGTATGATTCAGGACGATATTATATTCTTTGATGAGGAGGGGGAGTCGGATGAGTAAAAGAGCCATGTTGCTTATGTCAATTGTAGAAATTGACAAGGGCAAAAAACTTATTAAAGAATTGGAAGATATTAATATAAGAGTAAATTTTCAAACTATCGGATTTGGAACGGCCCCGACGGAAATGATGGATATATTCGGTCTTGGAACAAATGACAAGGATATAATTATTAGCCTTGGAGCAGAGCGTACTGTTAAAGATATGATGGCAAACTTTGGCACAACATTTGAAAGCCATTCAAAATATGGCGGACTTATGATAATTATGGAGATTTCTGCTGCAAGCAGAATTTTAACGGAGTTGCTCAATTTTAATCAGGGTAAGAATACAGAAAAGGGAAATGGTGCTATGAAAAATGAACATCACAATAATTTGATTATTATATCGGTTAATGAAGGATATTCGGATGAAGTTATGCAGGTTGCAAGAAAAGCAGGAGCAACCGGCGGAACTGTTATTAAAGGAAGACTTGCGGAGATTGAACAGTTTGCAGAGATGGGAAATGTCAAGATAGATGGAGACCGCGAAATGTTATGCATCCTTGCTCCGCTTAAAACGAGCAAGCAAATCATGGAAGAAATAAATAAAGAGTTTGGACTGAGTTCCGAAGCGAATGGAATAGTATTTGCAATTCCTACAGAAAAAGCTTATAAAATATAATATAAACAAGTTAAAACAGCACCCCCTCGTCTAATAACGGAGGGGGTGCTGTTTTAATGTTAAATAATATTAATAAAATGCCATTGTACAAATTTTTTCTTTGTTTTTTGTGCAAACATGAGAAAAAATAGAAAAAATGCTCAATTTATTGATTTTTGTATAATAATATGATACAATAAAAAAGAGTATATCTAAAAACAGTGCATACATATGGAATTAGATAGTCTTAACACAAAAAAACAAAAGTTTAAATAAATTTTATGAAAGAAGATGCAGATATATGGCAATAACTTACGAACGAAAAAAACAAAGGCAAAATAACATTGTATATACTGTTATTACTGCGATTTTGATTTGTGCAGTGTTTCTTGTTATGGTTATGTCATTTTATAATGATGCTGAGAACGAGGCGTATGAAATGCTTCATATTCAGACAAAGCAAATTAAAGATGACCTTACGCTTCAGTTGAAGTCTGACAGGGAAAATCTTGTTACTATGGCGAACTTTGCATCAAAGCTTTATGCCGGCGGAGAAAGTTATAGCCTTATGTTTAATTCTTTTAAACCCATTGGATTGTTTTCTAGAATCGGTATATTAAACCCGGACGGCTCTTTTGTCACCAAGGACGAAACCGTTGATTTAAGTGATAAACTTTCATTTAGGGAAGAAGCCGTTAAGGGAGAACATATTACAGGGAGAACCTTCAGTTATTCAAGACCGGGAGAAGAGGTTGTTAGAAGTGCTGTTCCTATTCGTGTGAATGGGGAAATTGTAGGTATGATATATGGCATCATCAAGATCGAAACTATTAATGAAAAATATAATAATATGGCGAAAGAACTTGATGCTCAGCTTTTTGTTTATGATAAAGAAACCGGAAAATTTATCATAGATACAATAGACAAAAACCCCGGTGAATTATCACAGCTTAAAGACAGAGAATATAATGATGGCTATTCTTATGAGGCTTTAGTGAGTACCGATAAAGGATATTCGTCGTTTAAATCCAAGTTTACGGGAGAAGATTTGTATATCCATTATTCCACCATTGAAGATTTTGACTGGGGTATCATGCTTGCCCGTTATGAAAATCAGGTGTTCGAAAAAACTCATAAAGTTTCACAAAACCTGACCATTATCTTTGCAACAATTATTTTGATTATAGCTATTTATCTTGAATTAATATTAAAAAGCGAGAAAAACAGAACCAAATTAAATGCAGAATCTTCTGCTATAAGAAAACTTCTTCTGGAAACAAACGAACAGTACACAAATATAACTGCTGCCATAAAAAACATAAAGGAATTTTCGGGCGCGCGCTCTGCATTTTTTACCGATACGGACGGAGAAGATTTCTTCTACATCAAACCTGCTTTAAAAGAAAAACTTTTATTAGGAGATGATAGAAAATATTTTCAAGGAGAACTTTTCGGGTATGCTGCAAAGATACATAATGGAAACAAGTCGTCTATTGGCTTTATGCGGATTATACCTAATAGTCATCTTGAAAAAACAAATTTAAAGTTGTATCGTTTTTTATTAGAACATGGTATCAAAGATATTTCTTTTGCAATTATAGCAGGAAAGAACAATCATGTAAGCATCTTGGGAACGGTCAATCCAAAGAAAGGTGCCGTTGCAAGAAAAATTATTGAAGATGTTGCCATTTGTTTCTCAATTGCTATGTACAACAAAAAACATCTTAATAAAACTCAGCTTGCAGCTACAACTGACTCTCTTACCGGAGCATTAAATCGTGTAGCGTATAAAAAAGACATTCTGTTATTTGATGAAGAAAAGCCGAAAGAATTTTCTTGTATTTATATTGATGTCAATGAGCTTCATATCAGAAACAACAAGTATGGACACGCTGCGGGCGATGAAATGCTTATCTATATTGCCAATACATTAAAAGAGGTGTTCTTTGGACATAGCATTTACCGTATGGGTGGCGATGAGTTTTTGGTATTTGCAAAAGACACTAAACAAGAAAGTATTAAACAGAATATAGAACTATTTATCGAACAATTAAAACCCATGGGATATAATGTAGCCATAGGTATGTCTTACAGAAATCAGAATACAAACTGTGAAGAAATGGTTCGTGAGGCAGAAATCCGGATGTATGAAGCGAAAGCTCAGTATTATCAGAATAAAGAGCAAAGCAGTATGGCAGAAGACAAAGACACCAACTTTGTCTATACAAAAACCGGTATCAGAGAAATCGACACTATGATATCTGTCTTAAAAGAACATTACAACGGTATTTACAGAGTATCTCTGGAAACAGATGTTGCCCATCGCATTCTTATGCCGTCCTATCTTGGATACAAAGAAGATGAAGAAAACTTCTCGAGGTTGTTGGCGAAATATATTGATGATATTGTGCAGCCTGATTTCCACAGAGCAGTTATGAGCTTTTTAAATTACGATGCAATAAAAAGACAGATATCAGAAGGTAAGACACCGTCAATTACATATAAAAAAGTATACGGTGAAATGGTTACACTCAGTGTATATAATTTAAATGATGACAAGGATGATGTAAAGGACACTCTTTGGGTTTTTGCCAAGAACTAAAGCTTAATAAAACGGAGGGAACACAAAGTGATACTACAATTAGTCAAGTTTGGAGCGGTAGGAGTTATTGCCACTCTCGTGGATGTGGGAATTCTTGTTGCATTAAAAGAACTACTCTGCTTTGATGTATTGCTTGCCTCAATGATTTCATTTTGTGTTTCCGTTGCTGTGAACTACGTTTTAAGTATGTCCTTTGTTTTTAAAAGCAAAAAGCAAAATAAACTCAAGGAATTTATTATATTTGTATTGCTTAGTGTTGGTGGACTGTGCTTAAATCAGCTTGTTTTATGGATTGGAGTTAAGTTTACATCCACATACTATTTGATAATAAAAGCATTTGCCATGGTAATTGTACCCATTTATAATTTTATAACAAGAAAAATATTGCTTGAGTCAAAAGAAAAATGAGTGTGAAAAAGCTATGAACAGTATTTTCAAAAAAGACCTATACCGATATTACGGAGAAAGCGGAGAACCATTTTTAAAGAAGGTGTTCCGTCCTCTTGAAATAAAATACATATCTGTATTCAGAAAAGCAAATGTGTGTAAATTTCTGCCTTTAAAACTTTTTTATAGGTTAAGGCTTATGCATCTTTCAAACAGGACACAAATACAGATTCCGGCAAGAACACGCATAGGCGAAGGATTTTACATCGGACACCTTGGACGAGTTATAATTCATCCAGATGCAAACATAGGCAAAAACATTAATATTGGCACAGGTGTAACAATAGGAATGGAAAACCGCGGGAAAAGAAGAGGTACCCCGGTCATCTCAGATAATTGTTGGATCGGAACTAATGCTGTTATAGTTGGAAATGTTAAAATCGGAAGCGATGTTCTTATTGCACCGCTTGCCTATGTTAATTTTGATGTTCCCGATCACAGTATTGTTATAGGGAATCCCGGAAGAATAATCCCGAAAGAAAACGCTACTGCGGATTACCTTTGTAACTGTATATGACAGCCGCTTGAAAAGGGAAGCGGTTTGTGTCGTATACGGTTTTTGTTGATTTTGAGGATGGAGGTGTCGGATTGGCTAATAAAGATTCGAGAATAAAAAACAACTTGATATCGTCGCTTATATATCAGGTTGTGCTTATTTCACTCAGCTTTCTTTTGCCGAGATTATACCTTGAAAATTTTGGCTCAGAAGTCAACGGCGTTCTTTCCACAATAAAACAGATTTTTGTATATATGCTCCTTTTGGAAGCAGGGGTAGGCCTTGCCACAACGCAGGCCCTTTATAAAAGAATAGGCGAAAAGGATTATATGAGTGCAAACGAAGTTCTTTCTGCCACAAATTCTTATTATATCAGAACAGGAATAATCTATCTTGCCATTGTTCTTGTTATTGCAGTTGTATATGCATATGTAATACCGACATCAATAGACAGCAATATAGTGTTTTTGATAATTATATTAACTGCGTTGCCGGCTTTGTTCAGTTATTTTGTTCAGGCAAAATACAGAATACTAATGGAGGTTGACGGTAGAAAGTATGTAATAAACAACGCCGAAACTATACTTCAAATTGCTTCAAATGCGGCTAAAATACTTGTTTTGCTTTTAACCGACAGCCTTGTCCTTATTCAGCTTGTTTATTGCATAATGTCACTTGCTCAGCTTGTGTTTTTGTATGTATATGCCAAACGCAGATATAAGTGGATTGATTTAAAGGCCAACCCCGATTTTGATGCTATTTCACAGAAAAACTCGGTTTTGGTACATCAACTTTCGGGCATGGTATTTAATAATACTGATGTGATACTTATTTCCGTTCTTTGCGATTTTAAGGCAGTAAGTATTTATGCTGTGTACAATATCTTCTTTTCGCAGGTTCAGAATTTTATAACAAGTATAGTTTCGTCTTTTACATTTGCATTAGGTCAGATGTTTCATACAGACAGAGAAAAATTTGATAAACTGTTTAATGTATACGAAACTTTTTACATAATGATAACTTGTATCATTTATACCCTTATGGCAGTATTTTTATTGCCACTCATACAGTTATATACAAGCGGAATCAACGATGCCGAATATACAAATGTATTACTTATACTGCTTTTTGTACTGATGAATTTAATTGCAAATGTTAAATTGCCCTCAAGCGGTATTATTGAATATTCGGGTGATTTTGAAAGAACCCGTTCCTATGCTATATGGGAAATGATTATAAATATCACGGTTTCCATTGTGGCGATTATGTATATAGGAATATGCGGAGCAATACTGGGAACCATTGCAGCACTTTTATATCGCGGAATAATGACAATATATTATTCAAATAGGAAAGTTCTTAAAAGAAGTCAGATGTGCACATATAAAATACTGATTTCTAATGGTGCAGTTTTTGCTGTGGTTATGGCGATATTTTTTGTTGATACATTCACTAACAGTTCTTTTTTACAACTATTGTTGAACGGACTTATTCATTCGGTATGGATTGTGGGCTTATACTTAATAGTGAATTTTATATTTAACAGAGTTGCTTTTAAAACTGTTTTTGAGTTATATGGGAGGAAGAAAATTCAATGAGTATTCCAAAAGTAATTCATTATTGTTGGTTTGGAAAAGGGAAAATGCCCGCACTTTCAGAAAAATGTATTGAAAGCTGGAAAAAATACTGTCCTGAATACAAAATAGTTTGCCATAATGAAGATAATTTCGATATAACGGAGAACAAATACGCAAAAGAAGCTTATGACGCAGGAAAATGGGCTTTTGTCAGCGACTATGTAAGGCTTAAAGTGTTGTATGACGAAGGCGGAATTTATCTTGATACAGATGTTGAACTTATAAAACCTCTTGATAAGCTTATTGAAAAAACGGGTTATATGGGCTTTGATGATAACGGAATTGTTTCAACAGGTCTTGGATTTGCTTGCGAAAAAGGAAATGAACTTATATGTGCTTTTTTAAAGGACTACGAGGATATACCTTTTTTGCTTTCTGATGGTACTTACGACCTGACACCTTGCCCCAACAGGAATACCGAAACTTTGAAAAGACTTGGTATGGATTTGGAAAATAAAGATCAGGTTTTTATGGGGATACATATGCTTCCGGAAGATTATCTGTGTCCTATGAAATATTACACAGGAAAGAAAATAATAACTGAAAATACTTATTCCATACATCATTTTTGTGCATCGTGGACATCACGGACCGCCAAGCGTACATTATTTGTAAAGCGGATTATAGGTGTAAGGATGTATGAGAAATTGTACGGAAAATTTTTACATAAATTTAAATGGCTGGAGTGGTAATTTTGCCTGAAAAAGTATTTAAAAAACTTAATGCATACATATTGCCTGAATGGAAAGTCTGCTTTATTACAGCTATTTTAGCAGGGTTGTTTGCTCATTTATATAAAATAACAAACTGGCTGCCCAATTGGGACTCATTAGTGTTCAGATATGATGAGCAAAATATGATTGCCATGGGAAGATGGTTTTTGCCGGTTGTCTGCTCTGTCAGTTCCTTTTATGACCTGCCGTTCTTGAATGGTATAATTGCCATTGTGTTTCATGCACTTGGAGCTGTATGCATTTGTAAGAAGCTTAATGTGCAGAAAAAAATTACCGCAGGCTTAATTGGTGCAGTTATCGTTTCCTTTCCAACGGTTACATCGGTTATGATGTATAACTATGTAGCTGACGGCTACAGTATTGCGTTTTTCCTTTCAACCCTCGCGGCATTGTATATGACACAAGAAAAACCAAAATATCTTCTTTCAGCTGTACTTATTGCTTTGTCAACGGGGATATATCAAGCGTACATAACCGTTACAATAATGCTTGTTTTGTTTCATCTGATAGATGAAATGATTTTTAAAAAGGCTGATTTTCGAGTTGTTGTTAAAAAGGCAGTGTCTATGTTTTTGTCAGGAGTTTTTGCCGTGGCATTATATGGCATTATACTCAAAGTAATTCTCGGTGTATTTTCTGTGGAATTGCTTGATTATCAGGGAGCAAATGCGACAGCTTCTCTATCAAATATAGATTTACTTGCTTCCCTTTATGTTGTCAAGGAAACCTTTATAAAATGTTTCTTTGATTTGTCAGGTGGAGTAAATGTATATATTGCTCTAAATTCCATTGTTTTGATTTTTACACTTGTGCATTACCTTAAATGCATAGTTAATAACAAGATATATAAAAATCCTGCAAATATCTTTATGATTATTGTTCTAAGTGTTTTGCTTATATTTGGAGCAGGAGCGCTTGCTTTTGTAAATGCCGGTGTTGATTATCATAATCTAATGTTAATGGGATACTCTGTATTTTATTTAATGTTCCTGATAATTTATGAAAGAGGAGCAGAAACAAAGGAGAATCATACCGCAATAAAGTGCTGGTTGGTATTACTGACATCTCTTGTAATAGTCGCAAATCAGGTTGTTATATCAAATGTAAGTTATCATAAAGCACAGATAGCATACGAAAAATCTTATGGAGTTTTGGTGCGTATAGCAGACCGTATAGAACAGACACCGGGAACTGAAAATTGTGATAAAATTCTTGTGATTGGTGCTCTGGATAACAGTGATGCATACAGCGTTAATCTTACGCCGGATATCACTGGAATAACAGACGGATATATCATTCGTGCAGATGATGAAATAGTAGGACAAAGTGTACTGGCAAGTAGTCTTAATGATTACTGTGACAAGAATTACAAATTTGTGAGCGGCGAAGAAAAGAAAACTCTTGCCCAAAAAGAAAAAGTGAAATCTATGGAGAAATGGCCATCAAGGGATTGTGTGGCAATCATAGATGATACAGTTGTTATTAAACTTGGGACAGAAGGTGAAAATTAAGTGATATATTTTTGTGCTGATGATTATGGTTTGTGTGATAGCGCATCCGCACACATACAAAAGTGTATAGATAAAGGAGCACTTAATAAAGTTAGCGTATTTCCCAATTTTGACACAATTGATTTATATAAAATATCAGGAAATAAAAACATCTTAATTTCTCTACACCTTAACATTGTTGAGGGGAAGTGTATGGCAGCTGCGCATGAAGTAGATTTAATTGCAGACAAAAAAGGCAACTTAAAACACAGCTTTGGTGGATTGTTTAAATTAAGTATATTTCACAGAAAAAAACTTGAGGAGCAAGTTTATAAAGAAATTAAAGCACAGGTTTTGTTCTGGAAAAGCATTTTGCCTGAAGATGTACCTTTTTGCATCGACAGTCATCAACATACTCATATGATTCCGGTAGTATTTAAAGCTTTGCTTAAGGTTTTAAATGACGAAAAAATCAATTTAAAACATATGCGAATTCCAGCGGAACCACTGATGCCGTACATAAAAACGCCATCGCTTTATTTTACTTATAGCCCAATAAATATTATTAAACAATGGCTTCTTAAATTTCTGTGGTCAGTAAATAAAAAACATGCCAAGAAGCATCAAATACAAACATCCTATTTTATGGGAATTCTTTTTTCGGGAGGAATGGATGAAAAAAGAGTGAGTAAGATTTTGCCGAAGTACATCAAAACAGCGGGAAAATATGGCAAGGATATTGAAGTGTTATTTCACCCCGGATATTTAGATGCAAGCCAAAAAGGTTTAGAAAACAAAAACATAGTTTTTCAAAGATTTTATTTGTCAAGAAAAAGAAAAACAGAATTTGATTCTGTAATGAAAATATCAGAAAGAAGTGTACCGTAATGCCTTATATCGAACATGATAAAGTTGACGCGAGAACAAGAGAAAAACTGGAAGCGATTATTGAAAAATCATACGCCTCCTATTGGAAAAAGAAAAGACTTTTTGACATCTTTTTTGCAACATTGATTTTGTTGTTTTTCTTGCCTTTGATGGCTGTAATTGCGATTGTAATTGTAATTGATGATCCGAGCGCCGGCCCATTCTACAAGCAAATTAGAGTAGGCCGTCACGGAAAAGAATTTTATATGTATAAGTTCAGAACTATGCGGGCAAATGCAGATAAAATGATAGAAGAGCTTGCAAAGCAGAATGAAATGGACGGTCCGGTATTTAAAATGAAAGAGGATCCACGCATAACGAGAGTCGGCAAATTCTTAAGAAAAGTTTCTCTTGATGAACTTATGCAGTTTTTCAATGTACTAAAGGGAGATATGACTCTTGTGGGCCCCAGACCCCCGCTTCCCAGAGAAGTTCAGTATTATACTGATTATCAGAGGCTCAGACTTCTTGTTACTCCAGGTATTACATGCACCTGGCAGATTTCCAACAACAGAAATGACATCCCTTTTGAACAGTGGGTTGAAATGGATATTGAATACATACAGACAAGAACGTATCTTAATGATATAAAAATTATGCTTAAAACACCGATAGTTATGCTTACAGCTACCGGACGATAAATGAATTTGGAGTGAAGAAAATGAAAGTTGCTATGATTGGGCACAAAGTTGTTCCGTCAAGACGAGGCGGAATAGAAAATGTTCTTACAACACTTTGTCCTATGCTGGTTGAAATGGGTCTTGATGTTACTTGTTACAACCGTTCAACGGATAAGGTTGAAAATGAATATGTGGGAACTGTTAAGAACAATATGTATAGGGGTGTAAAAATAAAAAATGCATGGACACTCAATATTCGAGGTTTTGCCGCAATGATAGCATCATTCACAGCGGCAATATCGGCGTCGTTTGAGGACTATGATGTTATTCATTTTCATGCGGAAGGTCCGTGTGCTGCACTCTGGATTCCAAAACTTTTCGGAAAAAAATGTGTTGCCACGGTTCATGGACTTGATTGGCAGAGAGAAAAATGGGGCAAAGGATTTGCATCTAAATATATTAAATTCGGTGAAAAAATTCTTGCAAAATATGCAGACGAGGTTATTGTACTTAGTCAGGCTGCTTATGATTATTTTAAAGAAACATATAATCGTGAAACAACTATTATTCATAACGGAATAAATCGTCCGGAAAGAAAAGAAGCCGAGCTTATTACAGAAAAGTATGGACTTGGAAAAGATGAATATATATCGGTTGTTTCAAGACTGACAGCGGAAAAAGGTATTCACTACCTTATTGATGCGTATGGCAAAATTACAACAGATAAAAAGCTTGTTATTGCAGGAGATACAAGTGATACTGATGATTATGTGAGAAGCTTGAAGGAAAAAGCGGCGGGTAATCCCAATATTATTTTTACGGGATTTATATCGGGGGATGTTTTAAGTGAAATATATTCAAATGCGTATATCAATGTATTACCCTCCGACCTTGAGGGAATGTCATTATGTCTTTTAGAGTCGCTTGCATATAAAAATGCACTTCTTTGTTCGGATATTCCTGAAAACACAGCGGTTGCTGAAGATAAGGCAATTTACTTTAAAAAAGGAAATGTAGATGATTTGGCTGAGAAACTTAAGGTATTGTGTGATGACAAGGAGCTTGTTGAAAAACTAAGAGATGGTGTGGACGAATTTATTTTAAATAAATATAGTTGGCATGATGTTGCAGAATCAACCTGCCAGCTATACCAAAAATAAGAGTAAAGGTTTGTTTAATATGGATAAAATAAAAAGTGTTGAAAAAACAGAGGAAATTCAGGAGCAGATAAAAGAGCTATTTAAAGAATTTTCAACCGATGAATTATATGATACTTGGGCTGATACCTTTGAAATCGAATGTGCCACTGAAAAACAAGTTTTTGTTTACTATCACGGAACTGAAAAAATAAAAGTCTTTAAGAAAAAATGCGAGGATACTTTGTTGACAGCTATTTGTTCCGTGCTTGGTGCAGGAAAGAAAGTTAAAATAATAAAAAAGAGTAGTCAAAAGGCATTGAGTCCCAAGGCAAAAAAGAATATTAGGGCTATAAAATTTTTTGTTCTCGGTATGATTTTTGTTTGTATCGCAACAGCTATTATTGTTGTTATGTGCAACTATATCAGCAATAGAAATTTCAGGGAAACCTTTTACAGCACGAGCAGTATCAAGGTTGATAGCCGTGTGCGTGTTATACAGTTGTCGGATTTACACAGTTCATCCTATGGCAAAAACAATGTAAAGCTTTTGGAACGAGTTGAAGCGCTGGAACCTGATGTAATTATCTGCACAGGGGATATCATAGATTCAGCTAAGAATGATGCAGATTATGCAGTAGATTTAGCACAAGAGCTTTCCAGAATAGCCCCTTCATATTATGTGTATGGCAACAATGAAGTGGAAAGTATTTATAATTTTCCGCTTAATGAAAAAGAACTTGATAAGAAGTTTGGATTTAACAAAAATAACCGTGATGAAACAGCACTTTTAAAAATAAAAGATTCTTTCGAAGATAAACTTGAAAAGTCGGGAATAAAGGTTCTGAAAAATGAGAAGGACACAATAAAGGTAAAAACTATGACCATTGACATATATGGGGTTTTAACCTCAAATCCCTCTTCATTCTGGTCTTATTCAGAAAAAGCTTTTGCTGATTATATTTATGCAAATACAGACAATCTTAAAATCACAGCAGTACACGAACCCTTTATTTTTGAAGAGTTCAACCCTGAATTCTGGGGAGATTTGATGGTTTGCGGACATACACACGGCGGTGTTGTGAGAGTTCCGGTATTTGGTCCTCTATTTACACATGAGGGTGGCTTATTGCCCGAAAGAAAGGGTAAATTTGTTTATGGAAGATATGATGTTCAGGGCAATCCTTTAATTGTAAGCTCAGGACTTGAAAATTCAAATATTTTTCGCATAAACAATCAGCCGGAGCTGGTTGTTATCGATATTAATAAATTTTAATTTTGGAAGGAGGATGGACAATGGTTACGGATATACTTCAAAAATTAATTATTTTAATTTTCGGCATATTGTTTGTATGGTCAGCCGCAATTATATTTTTTCGCTTAAAAAATGTTAATCGCACAGAGCGCATACAGATTTTCAAAACAGCAGAATACTTTAATGCATGGGTAATCCTGATATGTTTTGTTGCCACCATGGTGTATGGAATTTTTAATCATTTTGAACTTAAAAAATCAGTTCATGCAATTGTTTCGTTAAATTATTCCGAAGCGTCCGGGGCACTCAATTCCAATGGAACAAGATACAATATGGCAGAAATTATCAGCGATGAAGTTGTGGACAGAGCTATAAAAAAAGGTGCTCTTAAAGATGTAACTGTAAAGCAGCTTAGAAACTGTCTTGTTGTTTATCCCTGCGTTCAAGGTGGTGTCGGTGATGAAACGCAGTACCATATTTCCACAGAGTTTGCGGTAGAATATCACGCATCAAAAGATACGGCACATCTTGACTCTGACAATGTCATTAAACTCATAACTTCTGCATACAAGGAATACTACATAGAGAAATATACTGATAATTTCAGTCTTGATACTGTAAAACCTGACTTTAGCCAAATGGAGTATATGGATATAGTGTCCTATCTTGATAAGGAAACTCAGTCTATCCTCAATTATTTGTACGGTATGGTAGAAAAAAACCCCAGCTTTGTTACTGAAAACGGAAGCACATTCAATTCTATTGCAGGTAAGGTATATCAGTTTAAGGACACGCAAATAAATCAGAATTTAAGATCTCTCATTCTGCAAAATGGTATTGCAAGAGATAAAAACGCATATGTTGACAGGCTGGCATATCATAATAAAAATGTAGATTTCGACCGTCAGAAAAATAATGCATCATATAAGCTTTGCAATGAAGCAATTGATATGTACAGCGAGGAAATGACTCGTGTCGTACTTGTTCCTACATGGGATCAGGCAGGGAAATACTATATGGGCAGAACAAAAGTCGGTGTAGATGAATTGTCTGTTATGGCTACAAATTTCAGTGATTATGTTGCATCCAATGAAAAAGAAATTATGGATAATAAGCTGGTGATTGATAAAATATCTTCAAGTAGTCAGGATTCGCAGTATTATGAGTCAGCAGATTCGCTTGTAGACTCCATATATAGAAGCATCAAGGAATTTGAAAAAGAAGCGATAACCGCAGGCAGAGAGTATTCGCGCCATAAGATGAATCAGTGTATCGCAGTAAGCATTTACGGAGTTTCTCTTATGAACGAACTGAAGACACTTGTGTTATTTGCCGTTTTTGCATATATTTCGCTTATGATTTATCAAATTTCAAAGAAATTCCCCAAAAAGGCATAAAGGAGGATGACAATGAGAAATTTTCAAATTTTAAGATATATAAAAAAGATTTTGCCATTCATCGTCATTTTTTGCCTTTTAGCAACCTATGCTGTTTATTATAAGCTATCAACCTCCAATACATATATAGCATCTGAAGTTATCCATTATAACGACGAACAAGCGGAAAAAGGCCTTACTCCAACCGGAGATAAGCTTGATGTAAACGAAATAAAATCTTCTGCGGTTATGTCAAAAGTTGTTGATAAAATGGGGCTTACAGGTATTTATTCGGTTGATAGCCTTATATCAAGAATTAGTATAACTCCTATTGAAGACAAGGATAAGGTTGCGCAGAAAGATGCCAAGCTTGAAGAGGGCGAAGAATACATCTATGAACCCAGCACATTTATTGTTTCCTTTGCTTCAACAAGCGGAGAAGGTCCTGACTTTGCCAGAACAATACTTGATGAAACTTTAGATGTTTATTTTGAGCAGTTCAGTCAGAAGTATGTAAATGTAGCACCTGCGAACAATACTATCAAAAACCTTAATAAAAATAATTACGATTTTATTGAGATGATGGAGCTGATTGATACAAGCATTGATAACACCCTCACTACCTTGTATCAAAGAATTGAACAGAACAATTATTACAGATCAAGTGAGACTGGCGTATCGTTTGCCGAGCTTGTCGATGATTTTAACTATTTAAGGCAGGTTAAGGTTTCTGCTCTTTTTGCAAAGATTTATAAGCATCAGATTACAAAAAATAAGTCTGTGCTCGTTTCTGACTATACAACGAGAATAGACAACAATAACATATCCAACGCAAAAGATGAAAGTATTGTTGAGGATGTTGTTGTTGTAATTGATGCTTATGTTAAGAAAATGAGAGAGTCGGGAAACACCAACATAAGCTATGAATACATTCTTGATAGTCTCCACGAGAGAAATCTCCAGGATTTTGTTGGAGATCAGACTGTAACATACGATGAATTGATTTACAGTTGGAGAGACCACAACGAAAGTAAAGAACACGCAATTATAGACTCTGCATACTGCAATTATATTTTAGATACATTCACATCTTGTACGGGTAATTGTGGTGGTGTCTGCGGAGATTCTGCTTTGACCTGTACAGAACTTTACAATACGGAGTATGCCGCTATAAGAGGAGAAGTTGAGAAAGAAATCGATACACTTCTTAACGAGTTATCTGATCTTTATGATATCACAACCAAAACCAATAATGAATACAACAAATACCTTGGCGCAAGTTATATTTCCGTCTTGTCAACGGCATCTGTAAAAGAAAGTGTCAATGTGCCGCTTTATACAGCAATTGCATTTTTCTTCCTTATGGTTCTTTGCTGCGGAGGTGCAATTGTTCTGGGAAGAACGGGCGATATAATCAATTATATTTTCTATACCGACCACCTTACAGAATTAAATAACAGAGTATATCTTGATAAATACTTAAAATCAAAAGACAAAAGGCTTCTTGATGACGGTGTTGTGTACTGTATGGTTGACATAGCCAATTTGGTACACATAAACACCGAATGCTCAAGAGATGCAGGTGACGAGATTATCAAGATGTTCACAAGTTATATAAAAGAAGCCTTTGGAAAATCTAAGACTGAGTACATTTATAATGGTAATGGCAGCTTTGTTATGCTGACAGAAGAATCTGATTATATTACAATTGAAGATATAATGAGACTCTTTAGACTCAGACTTGACGAAAGAGAAGAACATAAAGATGTTGTTATCGAATATAAGATAGGTATTGCTGAAACATTTAAGGAAAACAAAACGGCAAGAAAATTGCTTTCGGAAGCTATTAAAAACAAAAAGAGCTATACTTCAGATTTGAGTGATAAAAGTTTATTATAAACATCTGCGATAAAAGGAGGGGAGGGCAACCAGCGTGGAAAATAAAATTCTTGAAAAAGTAAAAGCATTTTATTTTATGATTGTAGCTGTAATGATGTATTATTTTCTCAATGAGTACATCGATTTAGGTTTGCATGTTACATACCGTCATGCATTTGCCCTTGTTCTTTTCGCTTCTGCAACTGTTTTGTTTTTATATAAACCTAATATTGCAAGAGGATTTACAGCTTTTAAAGAAGCGTGTGTTTACAGTATTCCTCTCTTAGTTACTACAGTAGTGTCACTGTTTATATGGTTTATGGAAACGGTAGATGTCGGGGTTATTTCAAGAGGCCTTTCAAGTTCATATATATATACAAATATGTTTTCGTTTGCATTAGGAACGGGAGCGTTGCTATATATTTTCGGAAGAAAAGGTATCTGGTATAATCTTGTTGCAATTTTGATTGCAAACATTTTAATGATTGTTACAGTTATTGCACAGAACGGGCTGGCAAACTATTTCTCTGAATTTATAACTCTTGTAATCACCTTTGCGGGTGTAACGGGAGATATTATTGTTCAGGCGGAAATTCACGAGCTTGCTTTCTGTCTTGGAGCATATCTGATTTATATGCTTTATAAACCTAAGAAAAATATAATATATTTTATATTGCTTTTCCTGGCACTTTTCTGCTTCTTATCGTCATTTAAGAGAATTGCGATAATTGCCATTTTGGTAGCACTTGTCTTTGGATATTTTTTAAAATTCATTGCACGGTACAACCAAAAAACAGCAAGCAGGCTTGTTACCATCCTTACATTGGCGGTAATCGTTTTGCTGATGGGGTATATTGCTATTATTAAAATGGGTGCTTTTGAACTTCTTGAAAGTGCAGGAATAAACACAAGTGGTCGTGTGGAAATTTATAATGCCGTAGATGAGTTTTACGAGTTCAATCCTGGATTTTTAGGTAACGGAATAGGTTTCCTCACATATCAACTGAATTCATTTCTGAATGTTGGTGTTGCATCTGTTCATAATGACTTTCTCCAGCATTTCATTGATTTAGGTTTTTGGGGCTATATTGCATGGCTTGTATCTATGACCTTAGTCAGAGTATTGTATTTTGGCAGAAAGGGAAATGTAGACAATGCTATCATCACCTTCATACTTACCCTTTATCTTATAATCGTATCTTCAACTGATAACACTATGAACTATCCGCTCTTGACGGGGGTTCTTGCAATGTTGATGATAGGGAATGGGTTTGAAGAAAATGTACGCCGAAACGAATTTAAAATGTTTGGTTATATTTCAGCGGCCAATGCAGAAAGGGAAAGTGATTCACTGTTATGAAAATTTTGATGGTAAATAAATTCTTGTACCCGCGCGGGGGAAGCGAAAGCTATATGCTCTATCTTGCAGATCACCTTAAAAAGATTGGTCACGAAGTTGAGTTTTTTGGAATGTATGATGAAAATAATATAGTAGGAAATTCTGCAGGGTTATATACACAGAATATGGATTTTCACTCAAACGGACTTGGGAGATTTTTGTATCCGTTTAAGATAATTTATTCTTTTGAAGCCAAGAAGAAAATTATGAAGGTAATAGAAGATTTTAAGCCTGATATAGTTCATATGAACAATATAAACTTTCAGCTTACACCATCAATAATTTACGGTATAAAGAAAAAAGGAATACCTCTTGTTCAGACTGTGCATGACTATCAAATGATTTGTCCGAATCATCTTCTTTATAACTTTGACAAAAATACGCCTTGTGAAAAATGTGTTAGAGGTTCGGGGCTTGATTGTATTAGAAACAAATGTATTCACGGATCTCTCGTTAAGAGCATAATAGGTTTTATAGAAGCAAGGTTTTATGCACTGCTTAAAACCTACAAAAAAGTTGATTTATTTGTTTGCCCAAGCAATTTCCTTAAAAACAAGCTCATGTCATCAAAAGGGTTTTATAAAGGAAAAACAAAAACAATACATAATTTTATAAACAAAGAAAAATTTATTAATACTGCCCGGAAAGAAGAACCCTATATTGTATTTGTAGGAAGACTTTCTAAAGAAAAAGGTATTGAAAATATTGCCGGTGCAGCTAAACTTCTTCCCGAATATACTTTTATTGTTGCTGGAAGTGGTCCTGATGAGGGAATACTCAAAGACATTCCGAATGTAAAACTTGCTGGATTCCTTACAGGGGACAAGCTTTGCGAACTTATGGGAAATGCAAAAGTTCTTCTTTTGCCGTCGGTTTGTTATGAAAACTGTCCGCTTTCAATACTGGAAGCACACTCTTTGGGAGTTCCTGTTGTTACAATGAATAGCGGCGGAATGGCGGAACTTGTAAAAGATGGTGTTAACGGTACACTTGTAAATGAGCCGACGCCGGAAGGAATTGCACTCAAATTAAAAGAAACCATTGAAAATGAGGATTACTATAAAACCATCAAAGAAAACTGTAAAAGTGAAAAAGACAATATTTTAAGTGTTGAAACATATGCGGATATATTAATTAAAGAATATGAAAAACTAGCCAAGAGGTGAAAAAAGTGCCACAGCCAAAAGTAAGCATTATTGTTCCCGTGTATAATGCGGAGAAATATCTTGAAAGATGTATAGATTCATTAAAAAATCAAACGCTTGAAGATATTGAAATAATTCTTGTCGACGATTCATCGACAGATTCATCGCTCGAAATGTGCAATAAAATGGCATTGGAAGATTCTCGCATAAAGGTTATACACAAGGTTAACGAGGGTGCAGGTTATGCACGAAATGCAGCACTTGAAATTGCATCAGGCGAATATATCGGATTTTTGGATTCTGATGATTTTGTAGAAGTTGAAATGTTTAAAACGCTTTACGAGAAAGCGATGGAATATGGCTCAGATCTTGTAATGTCCGGAGTTTTGTTTGTAGACGGAAATATGTTTTCCAAAGAGGGAGAATGTATTCGTAAAACTTATTTTGACAAGGATACTCATTTTGATACCGACGAAAGCTTAAAAATGCTTCGGATGGGCATTGTGGGAGCAACTCCGGATGATGTTGATGACAGTAAATACGGAATGAGCATATGGAAAAATCTCTTTAAGGCTGAAGTGATAAAGCAAAATAATATTACATTTAGGTCTGAACGGGAAATACTTTCAGAAGATGCGCTTTTTATGATAGATTACATATCATTCATCAAAAAAGCAACTGGAATAAACGAAGCATTTTATAATTATTGCAGAAATGAAGATTCAATTTCAAAAGCATATAAAAAAGACAGATTTGAAAAAAGTCTTGTTTTTGTAACAGAGGTTGAAAAAAGATTTCAAAAAGATATTAATCCCGAAGAATATCAGGTTTATATTAATAGATTCTGGCAGGCAATGTGCAGAGTATTATGCTCTCAGGAAATAATGTACGCCAAAGATAACAATATTAAATATACTGATTTGAAGAAAAGACTCAAAGCGGTATGCACACACGGTTTTACTGTAAGAGCACTTAAATCATACCCCATTGGAACACTGCCACTTAAACAAAGAGTGTTTGCTTATGGAATTAAATACAGATTGTACCTTCTGTTAAAAATA
The DNA here is from genome assembly GCA_045648785.1 of Clostridia bacterium. Taxonomy (GTDB): domain Bacteria; phylum Bacillota; class Clostridia; order RUG12999; family RUG12999; genus RGIG7450. The sequence goes on from JAZROP010000044.1 coordinate 31,957, forward strand.
CTTGTAGGATTAAGAAGTAAATAGGTGAAAGATATGTTTTTTTCAGTAATAGTGCCTGTATACAAGGTTGAAAAATATTTATCGGGTTGTATAGAGAGCGTGTTAAACCAGACTTTTTCGGATTTTGAACTTATTCTGGTTGATGATGGCTCTCCTGACAGATGCCCCTTTATTTGTGACAAATATAAAGAACAGGATGACCGCGTAAAGGTTGTTCATAAGCAAAACGGTGGACTTGCGAGCGCAAGAAGAGCCGGAATAAAGGTTGCTGCGGGTGAATATGTGTTTAACCTTGACTCGGATGACCTTATTGAAAATGATACCTTAGAATGTGCATATAAGATAATAAAAAACACAGATTGTGAAATTGTATCTTTCTCATATAAATGGGTTAAAAACGGCCGTACAGTAAGCATTACAACTGATGGCATTCCGGAAGGACTTTATAGCGGAAAAGACATTGAAAATTATATTTATCCAAGACTTTTAATGGATAAAGATATGAATCATATATCCTATTATTTGTCAGGCAAGGCAGTAAAAAGAGACCTTCTCACACCGCATCAGCTTAGTGTAAGTGAAAAGATATCATTGGGAGAAGATTTATGCTGTGTTATTCCTTGCTATCTTCATGCAATAAGTGTGTACATAAGCAAAAAAGAGGCATATTTATACACAGTTAGAGAAGATTCTTTATCAAAGGAGTTTAATACAAAACAAATATATCTCGTTGAAGATGTTGTAAATGAAATAATCAAAAATGATATAAAAAAAGTAGCTGATTTTAATGAACAACTTTGTCGCTATTCTTGTTTTATGTGCTTTACAATATTAGCATCAGCAGCGGAGGGAAATTACTTTAAAAGTATAAAAGAGATTAAGGGGAATATTATAAACTCCCTGCACAGTGAAAAAATTTCAAATGCAGAGTTTGAAAACATAACACTTAAAAGTCGAATAGTTATATTTCTTATGAAAAAGAAATGTTATAGGGCAGCATTTTATTTACTTAATTTATGTAAAAATATTAAAAAAGTTCTGAAGAAAGGATGAAATCTTATGAAGCCGGAAATATCAGTAATCATGAGTGTCTACAATGGAGAAACATACTTAAAAGAGGCAATAGAAAGTGTTGTGAAACAGACTTTTAAGAACTGGGAGCTTATTATTATAAATGATTGTTCAACGGATTCCACGAGTGAAATCCTTGCAGAATTTACATCAAATGATGAAAGAATAAAAGTTTATACAAATGAAGTCAATTTGAAACTTCCTACTTCTCTTAATAAGGCTATTTCTTTGTGCAACGGCAAATATATAGCAAGAATGGATGCAGACGATATCTGCCTTCCAGACAGATTTGAAAAGCAATATAAGTTTATGGAAGAAAACCAGGATGTGGCATTATCTTCCTGCAGATTTATGACTGTTAAAAATGGTGTGTATGCATCAGGCGGAGCCGGAGGACGATGTGATAATGAAGCATTGCGCGCAATGCTTCTGGTAGTAAATCCAATACTTCACCCCGGTGTTATTGCCAAGGCTGAAGTTATGAAAAAGTTTAATTATGACACAACTCTTACTTGTACCGAAGACCTTGAATTGTGGACGAGAATGGCAATGGATAATCAGAAAATGCAGATTCTTCCCGAATGCCTGTTAATATACCGACTTCACGATAAACAAATTACTAGTACAACGCTTGAAAGACAGCATACCGAAGTACTTAAAATTCAGAAGAAATACTATTCTTCGCTTCTTCGGGAAATGGATAAAGAAATGCAGGAGTTTTATATCAGCGGTATTTATTTTAAGGAAAATACTGATATACATAAATTCATTGAATATGCAAAATGGCTAAAAAGCGTGACTGCCAAAAACTTTGACAAGAACACAATAAACTATGCACTTTTTGAAATTTTAGCCGAATACAAAAGGTGTGGTGTATCAAAATCGGATGTTTTAAAAGCGATGCTCAAGTTTAATCCTTTCTTTTTGGTAAAAGAAATCATTCGGAGAAAACAAACAGCTAAAAAAGACATTTTTAAATGTATGAAAGTTGCAAGGTATGTAGGCCTTAAACAGACATCAGGAACGAGGGAGTTTCCTATTTTTGAAAACAGATAGCAGGTGCCTGTAAAATGAGAATTTTTGAATATCCTTATGTGATTATAACCATTCTAGCAATAATTTTTATTGTAATGGGACTGATTGGACTGTATTTTACGATGAAATCAGTAAAAACAGCAAAAGGTACAGCGGAAAAAAGTTTTTGCGGTATAGGAAAAATAGAAACTGATTTTGAAAAAGCGGGAGCATCTCGGAAAAACCGCACAATTGTATACATTTCAATATCTCTTGACAGTATGAAAAGACTATATTCTGAATCAAAGGCTATCAGAATGTATGAACAAATCAAAAAGATTTTATTTAATCATTTATGCCTTGGAATAGGTGGAGAGATTTCTCTTTATGGCAACGAGAATTTTGTTGCGTTAAACGATTTGGAAACGGGCGAAATGGCAAGGTGTATTGAAAAATGCTTTCAGGAAATCAACGAAACTTTTGTAAAACATGGTGCAGTAAGCGTCGTCCGTGTGCATTTTGGATATACCTGTACCTGTTCAACAGAAGTTTCGTTTAAAACCGCTTTTGGGAGAGCAAAACAGGCCTTAAGTATAGCAGAAGACAAAGATGTTCTATACTTCCAATGGGACAGTTCGAACGGAAAAAAATTTGAAAGAAAAATTAAAATTGAAAACAACATACAAAATGAAATTGACAACAATAGATTTTTTCTTGAATATCAGCCAATTATAGATGCTAAAACAAATAAAATCATGGGTGCGGAGGTATTGTCCAGACTTAATTCGCCAACAGAGGGAGTTGTAACACCTAAATTTTTTCTTTCAGCTGTAAATAATGTTGGCTTAAATGAAAAGTTTGATTATTACATATTTGAAAAGAATTGCAAATGGATTTCAAACGATAAAGAAAACCGACTTAAATATGTATATACAATCAATTTTTCGCGTTACACCCTGTGCGACAAAAACCTGGCTGAAAATTTAATAAACATTATAGAAAAATATGGTATAGACTTTTCGTGTATTGCTGTTGAAATTCTTGAGGATAAAGACTTGAATGAGGATGAAAAAACAACAATGATAAAAAATTTAACCCGATTAAAAGAAAAAGGGCTTTTAATTCTTCTTGACGATTTTGGTAAAGGATATACCAGCTTTGGCGATTTGACGGATTTTGATATAAATATTGTAAAAATCGATAAATCCATAACACAGAACGCCATCAATCAAACGGGCTTTTTAATCCTTAAAAATATTATCAGAACAGCTCATGAATTGGGATTTAAGGCACTGTGCGAAGGTATAGAAACAGAGCAACATAAAAAAACAGTAGTTGATGCAGGCTGTGATATGCTTCAGGGATATTATTTTTATCGTCCAATGCCTGTTACACAATTAGAAACATTATTTGAGAAACAGTAAGGTGATTTGTTATGTTATCAATAATTATTCCTGCATATAACGAAGAAAAGTGTATAAAACGCGTACATAGCGCAATACATTCCTTGTTAGCAGAGAACAGCATCGAAGGTGAGTTTATTTTTGTAGATGATGGTTCACAGGACCAGACTTACCAAAAAATAGCTGAACTTTCTTCGGAAAAAGAAAACATAGTAGGTCTGCATTTTTCAAGGAATTTTGGAAAAGAATCTGCTATATCTGCAGGTTTGGCTGCGGTAAGTGGTGATTGCGCCGTTGTCATAGACTGTGATCTTCAACACCCACCTGAAAAAATAATTGAGATGTATCGCTTGTGGGAACAGGGGTACGAGATTGTTGAAGGGATTAAAAAAGAGCGTGGGCAGGAAAAAAAGATACATTCTATGGGTGCGAAACTTTTCTATTCTGTTATCAGTGGTATGGCAGGTTTTGATATGGCAAATTCATCGGATTTCAAGCTTTTGGACAGAAAAGTTGTTGATGTACTTAATACAATGCCGGAAAGAGGATTTTTCAGAGCTATATCATATTGGGTAGGATACAAAAAAGCAGCGGTTGAATATGATGTAAGAGAGCGTGTGGATGGTGAGTCCAAATGGTCAACGCGGGGACTTGTAAAGTATGCATTTTCAAATATTTCATCATACTCTACCGCACCAATGCAAACTGTAACAGTTCTTGGGTTTGTAATGCTTATAATATCAGTTATCTTCGGAGTGTGGGCACTTATTGATAAAATAATCGGAAGAGCGCTTGAAGGTATGACAACGGTTATAATTATAACCATATTCATAGGAAGTATCATTATGATAAGTCTTGGAATCATAGGATACTATATTGCTCGTATTTATGAGGAAATTAAAGGCAGACCGAAGTATATAATATCTTCTAGGGTAAAAAGCGTAAATAAAAAGCAGACAACATATGAGTTATAGACTTTTTAAGATAATAAATTACACAAGGAGGAAGTACTCAAAATGGAAGATTTGATTACAATCATAATTTTTAATGCATTTTTTGTGCAATCTGCTTTTGTTGCAGCGTTACTTCTTCGTATTAAACGAATTCAAAAAAAGACCATTAGAGATAAGTTGACAGAAACAGAAAAGCAAATTACTTATAACGACATTCAGTCAGAAGAAAAGAAAAATGTTGAAGATATTTTAAACGGCATTGAAAATAATGAGTTTAAAATGCATCTTCAGTTTGTTGTTGACAACAGAACTAAAAAGGTTATTTCGGCAGAAGCACTTTCGAGATGGGAAAGTCCGCAAAGAGGCATTATAGGTCCCGGAAATTATATTAGAAATATGGAAACGGCTGGGCTGATTAGCAAGCACGATTTCTATATGTTTGAGCTTGCTTGCCGTCAGCTTGAGAAATGGAATGATACAGAATATAAAGATATATCAATCTCATGCAATTTTACAAGAATAACACTTTCTGAGGAAGATTGTATTGATAACCTTAAAATAATTTCAGAGAGGTATAATTTTAATAAATCAAAGCTGGCAATTGAAATAACCGAAGATGCAATTGAAAAGGACATGGAAACTGCAAAAAGAAATGTCAGACTTTGTAAAGAACTTGGGTTCAGGATTTATCTTGACGATTTAGGAAGCGGTTATACATCACTTTCCAATCTTTGTGATTATCCCATTGATGTTGTTAAAATTGACCGAGATATTTTGCTTAAAGCTGACACTAAGCGCGGTAAGGATTTGTTTTCAGGCATCATTGCTCTTGCTCATAGCCTGAATATATATGTAATATGTGAAGGCGTAGAAACAGAAGAGCAAAATAACCTTGTATCGCAATCGGACTGTGATTTTATACAAGGGTGGTACTATGCAAAGCCACTTCCTTTAGCAGAATGTGAAACGCTTATAGAGAAGCACGCTTTGAAATATTTATAATATGTTTTAAAGAATTATTATAAGACAAATGTAATGCGGGTAGTGCGATTGATTTCGCTCGGCTCGCTTTTTTATTATATATAAAAAGAGCAGTTGAAAAACTGCTCTTTTTGGTGCGGATAAGAGGACTTGAACCTCCATGAAATTGCTTTCACATGGACCTGAACCATGCGCGTCTGCCAATTCCGCCATATCCGCATATATTGTTGACGGGTTAGCGCCCGACAACAATAAAATTATAACACAGGATGAATAAAAAATCAATAGTTATTTATAAAAAAGTGAAAATTCTTATCAGGACAGAAGCATACGGTCGTTAGCAAATTCTCCATGACTTGCCTGCTCAAATTTTTCAAGCAGGTCTTTAACGGTGAGCTTCTGCTTTTCTTCGCCTTCGGCATCAAAAATAATTCTGCCTTCGTGCATCATTATAATACGGTTGCCGAGGCGGAGCGCGTCTTTCATGTTATGAGTAATCATAAGTGTTGTAAGCTTTTCGGCTTCAACAATCTGCTGAGTAATGTCCAGCACCTTTGCTGCTGTTTTGGGGTCAAGAGCAGCGGTGTGCTCATCCAGAAGCAAAAGCTTCGGATTATTCATAGAAGCCATCAGAAGTGTGACTGCCTGACGCTGACCGCCTGAAAGGAGTCCTACTTTTGAGGAAAGGCGTTCCTCAAGACCAAGATCAAGGCGGGCAAGCATTTCTCTGTAAATCTCACGGTCCTTTTTAGTGATAGACCATGAAAGTCCACGGCGTTTTCCGCGCTGCATTGCAAGGGACATATTTTCTTCAATCCACATGTCAGCTGCCGTACCAACCATAGGGTCCTGAAAAACTCTGCCGATAAGGCTTGCTCGTTTATACTCAGGGAGTTTGGTAATATTTACGCCGTCGACGAATATTTCACCATCGTCAACTCCGTATGTGCCGGCAACTGCGTTTAAAAGGGTGGATTTGCCAGCACCATTACCGCCGATAACAGTAACAAAATCGCCATCTTTAAGAGTGAGCGATACATCATTTAATGCGACCTTTTCATTAACGGTACCTGCGTTAAATATTTTTATAACATTTTTAATTTCCAACATTTTACGCAGCCTCCTTATGCTTTTTTATTGACTTGGTAAAATAAGTCTTTTTGAGGTAGGGAGTAGCAAGGAAGATTGCAACGACCAAAGCGGAAAGCATTTTTAACAGGTCAGTGTCAATTCCAAGGAAAATAACAACCTGATATACAATGTAATAAACTATACCACCCACAATAACACCGGACAGACGGACAAAGAAATTTTGTGAAATTTTTGAAAAAATCGCTTCGCCAATAATAACTGCCGCAAGGCCGATAACGATAGCACCTCGACCGTCGTTTATGTCTGCTTTACCTGAATACTGTGCGAGGAGTGCACCTGAGAGGGCAACAAGACCATTAGAAAGAATAAAGCCGATTATTTTATTAAAGTTTGTGTTGATGCCCTGTGCTCTTGCCATTTTTTCGTTACAGCCGGTTGCGCGAATGCCGGTACCATATTTTGTACCAAAGAACCAGTAAAGGAAAATGGCAATAACAACACAAAAGAAAATGAGAACAACGAGTGCTTCATCTTTTCTTAGCTGAGTTAAAAGAACATCAAAGGTTCTTGCAGGGAGCGCCTGATTGGCCTTGCCCATTATTTTGAGGTTAACCGACCACAAAATAAGCTGAGTAAGAATACCTGCAAGAATGGCAGGTATACCCATAATTGTATGAAAAATACCAGTTATAAGGCCGCAAAGCATGCCTGCAATAAGAGCAATTAGCATTGCGGGCCAGACATTCCATCCGGCAGCCATAAGCATTGCACAAACCGCCATGCCTGTTACCATTGAACCGTCAACTGTAAGGTCCGCAAGGTCGAGGATTTTATAAGTAATGTAAACACCGATTGCCATAATACCCCAAATCATACCCTGAGCAATAGCACCGGGAAGGGCTCTGAGAATATCCATAATAAGTCTCCTTTAAAGCGGATAAATGCCGCCTGCTTTTACAGCAGGCGGCATGTTATACTGCCTGTGAAATTAGTTTAAAGGTTCGTAACCTTCAGGAATTTTTATTCCAAGCTCGTCACAGATTGTTTTGTTATATTTTTTAACAGGGTTGGGATCATAAGCGATAGGCATATCATCAATTTCAGCTTCGCCTTTTAAAATCTGAGCTGCCATTTCACCTGTTTTCTTACCAAGTTCGCTGTAGCTGATGGAAAGTGTTGCAATACCACAACCGGAGCAGATACCTGCTTCACCTGCAATGATAGGTGTTTTTGTGGGAAGAACAACATTGTTGATTGTTTCTGTGCAGGATGCAGCAGTGTTGTCAGTAGGAATATAAAGAGCATCAGAAGCAGCTGCAGCAGCTTCTGCAACCTGAGCAACATCAGTAGAAGCGGAGAATGCAAATTCTTTAACTGTAAGACCTTTATCTTCAAGATATTTTTTAACAACAGCTACCTGATAAGAAGAATTGGGTTCTGCAGAACAATAAAGTAGGCCAACATTTTTAGCTGTGGGAACAAGGTCGATAATCATCTGAGCCTGGTCTTCAAGGGGAGCAAGGTCGGATGTACCGGAAATGTTTCCGCCTACAGTACCTGTAAAGTTTTCAATTTCAAGAGCAACACCATATTCAGTGATGGAAGTGCCAAGAATCGGGATTGTCATAGTAGCATTTGCAGCAGCCTGAAGTGCGCCTGTTGCATTAGCCATGATAAGGTCAACATCTTTGGAAACAAAGTCGTTAACAATAGTTGTGCATGTATTGTTTTCGCCGGCAGCATTCTGTTCAATAAATTCAACATTTTCTGCGCCGAGAGCAGCGATAACTGCTTCTTTGAAGCCTTCTGTTGCAGCGTCAAGTGCTTCGTGAGTTACAAGCTGACAAATACCGATTGTATATTTGCCGTCATCTTTTGTGCCACAGCCTGCAAACGCAGCTGCGCAAAGAACCACGCAAAGAACTAAAGCTAGAAGTTTTTTCATAAGAATCTTCCTTTCAATGTATAAAATTTAATAACTGTGTATAAATATACCACAAACATAAGATTTTGTCAACGAAATTTTAATTACTTTGTGTTTTTTTGTTGACATATAAAAATATGTTATGTATAATTAAACTTATAACAACTTGAGTATTCTGGACAATTGCGGGCACATTTGTGCGTGAGGAAAGTCCGGGCTCCGTAGGGCAGGGATGCCGGATAACATCCGGTGGAGGCGACTCTAAGGATAGTGCAACAGAGATATACCGCCGCATTTTTGCGGTAAGGGTGGAAAGGCGAGGTAAGAGCTCACCCGCGACATTGGAGACAGTGCCGCGCTGTAAACCCCATCCGGAGCAACATTGGGGAAGTTAAGTTTGCCCGACAGTTCCCCTCATATGGCTAAAGCCTGTCAGCAATGGCAGGCGTAGATAGATAATTGTCTGAAAAACAGAACCCGGCTTACAGGAATACTCATAATTATAAAAATTGGAGGATGTTGCATTAAGCGACATCCTCTTTTATTTTTTTACCACCCGGATTTTGTCAATTCCGTAATAAATAAACAAATCTGCGATTTCTTGTGTGATTTCTTCCCCGCTTACTGCAATAGGAACAGCCGGGGGACAGGAAACTGTCGGAGCGGCACATATTCTGCCTGTGGCAGATGAGGCCGGAACTGTTTCTGCCTTCGAAAAGACTGCTTCGCGTATGGACATACAGCGTTTGGGTTGAAAAATGGAGAACGCATTTTTGTGAATAGGTGGGGCTGGAGAAAGCTTTGAAAACACATTAGCAAGTCTTTCAAAATCCATATTGGTGTTTTGCGGAGTGATCATCAAAACAACATAGTCATTATCGGAAAATTCCGGTTCAATTTTGCTATCGCGAAGTTTTTGAACAAGGGCGTGTCCGCTAAAACCTGAGGCGGAAGCGTCCACAGTTATTTTGAGCGGTTCGCTTTCGCAAACGGAAAATCCCATAGAACGGATATGTGATTTTATACGGTTTGTTTTTTCAATACAATCGGAAAGCTTTTTCTCAAATCCGTCAGCAAGATAGGCGTTACACAAATCAAGCGATTGTAAAATCAGATAAGATGGGCTTGTTGAAGAAAATAAGGACAGCTTTTCACGCGCGTTTTTCAAATATTCTGTTGGGGCATTTTCGGATATGTGAAGATATGCGCCTCCTGTTAAAACTGGAAGTGTTTTGTGCGCGGAATCGCAACATATGGTTGCTCCCAAATGAATAGGATGCAGGGGTTCTTCGAGAAAACCGAGATATGCTCCATGGGCATTATCCACCATCAGGGGAATTTCGTATTTTCTGCACACCTCAGCAATTCCGGATATGTCCTGAATATTTCCCAGATAGTCGGGAGAAGTCAGATAAACTGCAGCCGGCTTTTCAGTTAAAGACAGAATTTTCTTCTCTACGGATTTGGCAGAAATTGTGCAGTTTAAAATGGTTGATGATTCCTCCGGCATCAGCCACACAGGTTCGTAGTCCAAAAGTGCACAAGCACTGATAAAAGCCTTGTGAACATTTCTTGTTGCCAGTATCTTTTTACCGCCCGAAAGTGCCAACATTGCGCAAATTGCCGCCGTTGAACCACCGGTCGTATAAAAAGTGTGAGCAGTTTTAAAAAGCTGTGAGGCATTTTTTTCGCTCTCAAATATTATACCGCTGGCAGAACTTAGGTTGTCCGCACCGCATATTTCGGTAATATCGAAGGGTTCACAACCAAGACTCGAAATGCCTTTATGCCCCGGCATATGAAATCGGGAAAAGCCGTTTTCAACATAGTTTTTCACAAAATCTGCTATTGGAGTTTTCATATATCTTCCTCAGCAATCTGCATCATGATTGCACATTCAATTCGTTTTTTGAAAAGCTCGCAGCCATATTCATAAATGCCGCTGATAGAACCAGTTGCATGATAGGAGTTTGCGGCACATCCGCCCGAACAGTATAGTCTTGCCCAACAATCGTTACACTCGGGGCGTGAATAAGCGTTACATTTACGAAATTCGTCCTGAATGGCAGTGTTTTTAACTCCGTCCCAGATGTTGCCGAGACTGTATTTTTCGTCACCTACAAACTGATGACATGGGAAAAGTTCACCCCATGGAGTGACAGCCATATATTCAGTTCCTGAACCGCAGCCTGTAATTCTCTTATAGATACATGGACCGTTTTTAAGGTCAAGCATATAGTGATAGAAGGTGAAAGGACGCCCCTCTTTTTTGCGTTTTATCATTTCCTTTGCAAGAATTTCGTACTGCTCGAAAAGCTTTGGCATATCCTCTAAAGTAAGAGCATAGGGGTCGGAAGGAGGACAAACCACCGGTTCCATACTCAGCTCTGTAAACCCAAGGTCTGCCATATGGAAAATATCCTTTGTAAAATCAGTGTTGTTGTGGGTGAAAGTGCCGCGCATATAATAGTTTTTGCCGTCACGCTTTTCGACAAAATTTTTAAATTTGGGCAAAATAAGGTCATAACTGCCGTTGCCGTTATAATCCTTACGGAAATGGTCGTGAATTTCCTTTCTGCCGTCAAGACTTAAAACCACATTGCTCATTTCACGGTTTAAAAATTCAATTTTGTCATCGTCAAGCAGTACGCCGTTGGTTGTGAGCGTGAAACGGAAGTTTTTGTTATGCTCTTTTTCTATACTGCGTGCATACTCAACAAGTTTTACAACAACATCCCAATTCATAAGTGGTTCGCCGCCGAAAAAGTCAACCTCGAGGTTGCGACGGGTGCCTGAATTTGCTATAAGAAAATCAAAAGCCTGTTTGCCAACTTCAAAGCTCATCAGCGAGCGTTCGCCCTGATATTTACCTTGGCTTGCAAAACAGTATGAGCAATTTAAGTTGCAGGCGTGAGCGATATGAAGGCACATTGCTTTTATAACATTTGTGGTTGACTTATAATTTTTAGCAAGTTCCTCGTACTTATCCTCCGAAAAGAGCTTTCCGGCAGCTACAAGGTCTGAGATGTCGTCTAAACATTCTACGATTTCTTCCTCATTTACATCAGGAAGATGTGAATATTTGTTTAAAATTTCAGCGGTAATTTCTTCCGCTGATTTTTCCTTGAACATAGATATAATATCATAAGCAACCTCGTCCACAACATGAACAGAGCCGCTTGCGGTATCAAGAACTATGTTATATCCGTTTAATTTATATTGATGAACCATTTTATTCAATCCTTTAAAGTAAAAATCGCCGCCTTTTTAGGCGGCGGTTTTAAGTTTTTTAATTATTATTTGTTATTGTTTTCACACTGCTGGTTAGCAACACCACAGGAAGTTTTGCAAGCGGACTGGCAGGATGTCTGACATTCACCGCAACCACCGTTTTTAACAGATTTTTCAATATTTCTTGTTTCAATAGTTTTAATTCTGGTCATTGTATGTATCCTCCAAAAGATTATTTTTTATAATTATATCATTATATTTTATAAAAGTCAAGATATGATATTAGTTGCTGACAAAAATTTCATTGTATAAATTTCATCGCTCATATTATAGCTGTTAAATGGCGTTTAAGTATAATTATACGACTACTATTTCTTCTTAGGTTTTCTTACGCGATTGCCCATAAACAAAGCATAAATCCCAGGGAAAAATTTCTCGAGAAAAACACATACATAATTAATAATTACAAGTGTAAAAACAACCATAATTATAAATTTCGGAAATTCCAGCCACTCGTTTTCTGGTGTACAAAAAGAAAGTATCTTAAGTATAATTATTGCCACATTGAGGTGCATTGCATAAATAGCAAAAGAACGGCGATAAATTGCTCTGGGCTTAATTCGTTCAATAAAAATATCAACAATGTTCCATAAAGAAAAGGCTGCGAAAGTATATATAATGGTTTCAATTAAATAATTGGTAATATGTAACTCCTGAGGAACAATGTTTTTACATAGTATATAAACAAAAAGAAAAATGATGGAAGTGGTTTGTATCGGTTTTGATGATTTTTTGGAAACATAATCAAAATAATGATAGCCCAGAATTGCTCCTGTTAAGTAGAAAACAATCGACATAGGGTAATAGAACAATTCTGCTGGAATATGTATGCCGAATAAAGATACTATAGATAAACCAATAACGGTAGATATACCAATGTATTTATTTCGAATAATTAAAAACACCAGAGGTGCTGCAAGAGAAAATGTAATTATGTCGAAAATAAACCAAAACGGCATATTGCATCCGTAGAAAAAAACACCTTTTAATATATTTGAAAAAGTTAAGGGATATAGTTCGCTTGTAACGGAAAACTTTGAAATGAAAGAGTATGAACGAAAGATTTCCCAAACCATCCACACGGTATTCCATAATAAATATGGTATAATCAGGGTGAATATTCTGGACTTTATTTTTGTTAAGTACTTTTTGTTGTTATATTCTTTGAAAAAGGATATTCCCGATAATATAAAAAACATAGGAACTGCAAACTGTGTAATAGAACGGGAAAAAAAGAAAGAGGTTTTGTGATTAAGAATAGAAATAAAACTGTTGCTCACAATATCCTGAGCAAAATATGAGTGAATAAAAAAAACCAGAATACTTAATAAAAAAGATACAAATTCTTTCTTTTTCCAAAAAAGAGTTTCATTTTTGTAATCCATATTTTACACCTCTAAAATTCAGTTGAATAATTATACCATATATGCAGTAAAAAGTAAATACCACCTTTTTCCTTACATAAAAATTCCTTGCCAACAAATAATAGAATTGTAAATTTTACAAAAAAGGAGATTTAACATATGAAAGCAACAGGAATAGTCCGTAGAATAGACGATCTTGGTCGTGTTGTTATACCAAAAGAAATCAGGCGCACACTCCGCATAAAGGAGGGCGATCCACTTGAGATCTTCACAGACCGCGATGGTGAGGTAATCTTTAAAAAATACTCACCAATTGGAGAGCTTGGTGAGTTTGCATCCGACTATGCCGAGTCTCTTGCTAAAACAAGCGGATATCCCGTTTGTATTACCGACAAGGACTCAATCATTGCTGTTTCGGGTGCCTCTAAAAAAGAACTTTCTGAAAAGCCGGTTTCAGGTGACCTGGAACGGATTATGGACGAAAAAGTACAGTATGTTGTAAGTCAATCAGATGGGAAACAGCTTTATATAGCACAGGGCAACGACAAATATCAGCTTGGTGTTGCAGTTCCGATTATATCCGAGGGGGATTGCCTTGGCAGTGTAGTAGTTGCATCGGGTGAAAACGGAATGCCTGGCGAAGTGGAAACAAAGCTTGCGCAGACAGCGGCTAATTTTTTGGGCAGACACATGGAAAACTAAGAAAAAAGACGGGCAATGTCCGTCTTTTTTCTTAGTCTAAATTCATTATATATTTATAAATGTCACCGAAAATTTTGTCTTTGTTTTTATTAATCAAATTAACGGTTTTCTGTGCGTTTTCACGGTCACCGGCTTTGAATTCCATTTTTAAAGTGGTTGCACCGTCTTCTTTATATTCGAGAAAAACATTATATTCAAGGTCGTTTGCCGGAATAAAATCGCATAGAAATTTATTGCCCGGAAGCTCCTCGGGACGCAGACTGTAAATATATTCGGTCACATCCTCACGGAAATGGTAGGGTAGTTTTTTAACAAAAAACTCAAGTGCTTCCTCGCCCTTTTCGTTTATTATAAACATTTCTCCGTGCTCGCTGGTAAAGGAAATAATAAATTCATCCTGCTCCAGAGAAAAGAGCATTTGCCTTAGTGTGAAGTAGTTTATGCCGCAAGCATAAATTGCCACATCGGTAAGAAGTTCACCTGTGATACCATCTTTAAACTTGCCGATTACATATAAAATCGCCATTTTTACGGCCATATCATCTTTAAGAATATATGCCACGGCACATCACCTCCTGAAAGCCGGGAAAAGTAAAATTATTTTTTGGGATATGCGTTATATAGATGTGTTATATTTAAATCTTCGGGCATATCAAGTCCGTGAGAACCGCTGTTGCCATCAATTTCGTGACAACCGTGGTCCATTGCAAAGCCCACAAGAGTATTATGACCAGACCAGTGATTTTTAATCATCTGGGCAAACATTCCAAAAGTCCGGCAATTTGCCTGGATTTGCGAAAGAGCATCAACGCTCTCGGGACCTGTTTTGTGCATTCTTGAATCGTAGTTGCCGTTATAGACAACATAAAAATCGTGTTCGTCCTGCATAATCAGCTCGGCTGCCTTGGCATTTACTTCTTCGTAAGTTTTATAGAAAAAGTAGTCCATATCCCTTTCAAGATAGATTTTTGCAAGACTGCAGTTTTCAACTGCAATAATGACGGGCTTTTTACCTGCACGGATAAGCGCATCAAAAATAGTATCAATACTGATAACGGGTTTTTCGTATTTCATAATGCCGTGCACTTCCGGCTGAGCACCTGTGTACATGGTACCAAAGCAAACAGGTGTTACCGAAGGCATAACGGAACGGAGTGGGAGTTTAAGTTCCACATAATTTTCCGCATAAGTAAACAGGCATGGATATTTTTCGTAAATCCACTGAGCGATTGCATCGGGATTGTACATAAAAATTCTGTCCGCTTTATCTCCTGCAAATTTTTCATCAATAAATTTTGAAAAAACATCATTTTTATCTGCGGCTTGGTCAGGCGGGGTTATTCCCATTGCATAGCACAGAGTGCCACATACTGTATCAAGCGATGTTTTGTTAAGTTCCATTGTCAAACCTCATAAAATAGTATAGAAGATATTTTATCATACATCTTAAAAAAAATCAACATAAAGATTGATTTTTCTTTTTATATGGTATATAATATAATTTACGGAAAAATTAGTTGCCGGAGGTGAAAAGCATGAAAAAAACAGTTGATATTCTGGGGGTTAAATTTGGCGATTTAGGTATCTCAGATTCGGCGGACTATATTATGAAAATGACGGAAGAAGAGAGGTTTCATTATGTTTTTACGCCAAACTCGGAAATGGTTATGGCGGCGGTGAAGGATAAAGCTTTTGAGGATATTTTAAACAGTGCGGACCTTTTAACTGCTGACGGAATTGGAATAATTTATGCATCAAAAATTCTTAGCAGACCGATTGCTGAAAGGGCATCGGGATATGATATATCTCTTGAACTGATGGGAAAGGCTGCTGCGTCAGGAAAAACACTGTATCTTTTCGGAGCGGCTCCGGGAGTTGCTGAAAAAGCGGCACAAATGCTGAAAGAAAAATACCCGAGACTTATTATATCCGGATTGCACGACGGATATTTTGATTTGGAAGAAGAAAAGAAAATAATTGACGATATAAACGAAAAAAAGCCCGATTTACTTTTTGTGTGTCTGGGTTGCCCTAAACAGGAAAAATGGATTTTTGAAAACAGAGACAAGCTTAATGCGAAAGTTGCGATGGGACTTGGAGGATGCCTTGATGTTTATGCCGGAAATGTAAAGAGGGCACCGGATATTTACATAAAGTTGGGGCTTGAATGGTTTTACCGCCTGATGAAAGAACCCAAAAGATTTTTCAGAATGCTTGCACTGCCTAAGTTTATGATTAAGGTTATATGGCACAAACTAACAAGAAAAGGAGCCTGAATATATTATGAATGTACAGCTTTTAGCACACACACCCGATCCGGAGAAAATTGTTGCCTCTGCTGCAAAACTTTGCTATTCGTCGGCAAAGGTAAGTGATATTATGGACGGGCTGGATGAAGAAAAAACAGAAAGATTCTTAAATATGCTAATGGACCTTGGCCATGAAAGTCCGGTTGAACATATCACATTCACATTTGGTATTGAGGGGGTAAGCAGAAGCCTTCTTGCGCAGTTTACCCGTCACAGAATTGCTTCTTACAGTGTGAAATCACAGAGATATGTAAGCGAAAAACAGTTTTCCTTTGTGACTCCGCCTGAGATTGAGAAAAATCCGGAGGCAAAAAAGATATATCTTGAAGCTATGGAAAAAGATGTGGAAGACTATAACCGTCTTGCAGACATTTTAAAAGAGCAGCATATGACTGCCGGAATGGACGAAAAAAAGGCAGAAAAGGCGGCTCAGGAGGATGCAAGATATATCTTGCCCAATGCCTGCGAAACCAATATGATTGTTACCATGAACGCAAGAAGCCTCTATAACTTTTTCCATCACAGATGCTGCACCCGTGCACAGTGGGAAATAAGAGAGTGTGCATATCAGATGTATAAACTTGTTAAAGATATAGCACCGACTATATTTAAAAAAGCGGGTCCGTCATGTGTGGCAGGTCCTTGCCCCGAAGGAAAAATGTCCTGCGGAAAAGTTGCTGAAATGAGGAAAAAGTATGAGTAAGGGCAGACTTATTGTTATAGAAGGTCTTGATTCGAGCGGTAAGGAAACACAAAGCAGGCTGCTTTGCGAATATCTTGAAAAAAGCGGTAAAAAAGTTAAAAGAGTCGAATTTCCCAACTATAAGAGCGATTCGTCTGCACTTGTGAGAATGTATCTGGGCGGCAGCTTCGGAAGTACCCCTGATTGTGTAAATGCTTATGCTGCATCTACATTTTTTGCAGCAGACAGATATGCCACATACAAAACAGATTTTGAGCAGTTTTTAAACGATGGCGGAATTGTGGTTGCAGACAGATATACCACCTCGAATATGATTCACCAGGCGAGTAAAATTTCGGATGGAGAGGAAAGAAATAAATATCTTGAATGGCTTGACGATTTTGAGTATAATTTGCTTGGTCTGCCAAAACCGGACAAGGTGATTTTTCTCGATATGCCCATGGAGATTGCACAGAAGCTTATGGCGGCAAGAGCAAATAAAATAGACGGATCGGAAAAGAAAGATATTCATGAAAGAAACAGAGAGTATCTTGATGCAACATACAGGGCCGCTCTTGAAGTAGCCGAAAAATTTGACTGGGAGCATGTTATGTGTGGAGCTGATGGTGAGCCTTTGTCCATTGAAGAGATAAACAAGGAAGTTATTAAAGCTGCTGAGGTGTAAATATGAAAAAATTCATGGTGATTGATGGAAACAGTATTATAAACCGTGCATTTTACGGAGTTCCTCTTTTAAATACAAAAGAGGGTATTTACACAAATGCTGTTTACGGATTTTTAAATATTTTAACAAAATATCTTGAAAATGACCGTCCGGACTATCTGGCGGTTGCATTTGATGTGCGTGAAAAAACTTTCCGCCACAAAAGATATGATGGTTATAAGGCTCAAAGAAAGGGCATGCCCGAGGAGCTTGCAACGCAGATGCCGATTTTGAAAGAAGTGCTTTCTGCAATGAATATCACCATGATAGAAATGCCCGGATATGAGGCGGACGATATTATCGGAACGGTTGCAAAAAAGTGTGGCGAAAGTGGAATAGAGTGTATTGTTACAACGGGCGACAGGGACTCTTTTCAGCTTGCATCGGACACAACCTCGATTTATCTGACATCAACCCGTATGGGTAAGTCGGAAACCAAGGTTATAACGCCTGGAAAAATTATGGAGGACTATGGCGTTGTTCCAAAAAAGATGATAGATATAAAAAGCCTGATGGGGGATAGTTCAGACAACATTCCGGGAGTTGCCGGTATAGGCGAAAAGACAGCAATCAAGCTGATAAATGAATATGGCAGTTTAGATGGCGTTTATGAGAATATAGAAAATATTAAAGGCGCGGTGAAAACTAAGCTTGAAAATGATAAGGAAATGGCATATTTAAGCTATGAGCTTGCGGAAATTTTCACCGATGTGCCAATTGATTTTGAATTGGAAAAGTTTGCACTTGGGGAATTCGACAATAAAAAATTAGGGGAGCTTTTCACAAAACTTGAATTTACAAAGCTTCTTGATAAATTTGGAATTTCAGCAGCTGCGACAAAGCCTGAACAAAAACTTGAGCCGGAAATAATAGAAGATGCCGTAGCTGCCAAAAAAGCGGTGGAAGAAATTTCGGCTATTTCGGAATTTGCATATAATATTTTAACCTTTGAGGGAGAAATATCAGTTGTTTCTGTATCAGCGGAGAAGCATTGGGTGTTTTTGTTTGGCTCGGGACTTTTTGCAGGACTTGTTCCCGAGGATATAAAGGATATTTTTGAGTGCGATGCAAAAAAAACAACCCACAGTCTCAAAGAAGATATACTGATTTTAAAACAGTACGGAATTAAGCTTAACAATGTCTGTTTTGATACCTCGCTCGCAAGCTATGTTGTCAGTCCCGTAAAATCGAGTTATGATATCGGTGGACTTTCAGGATTTGAAACCTTGGAAGAAAAATTCGGTAAAGGTAAAAAGGCGGTAAACCCGCTTGATTTGCCGAGAGAAGAAACAGCAGGATATGCGGCTAAGCTTTCAAACGGAGTTTTGAAGTTAAAAACTGAGCTTGAAAAAATCATTGCCGACCGCGGGCAAAATGAGCTTTATTTTGACATTGAGCTTCCGCTTGCATATGTACTTGCGGATATGGAACAGGTGGGTGTTAAAGTAGATAAAACTGCACTTAAAGAGTTTGGCGAAATGCTTTCTGATAACATTGATATTTTGACGAAAACTATTTATGATATGGCAGGCGGAGAGTTTAATATAAACTCCCCGAAACAACTTGGTGAGGTGCTTTTTGAAAGACTCGAGCTTCCGGTTATCCGCAAAACAAAGACGGGATATTCCACAGATGCAGATGTACTGGAAAAGCTTTCAGGAAAACACGAAATTATAGAACAAATCAGCAACTATCGTATGTTGACAAAGTTAAAATCGACATATATTGATGGGCTTTTACCCCTTATTAATCCAAATGACGGCAGAATTCATTCGAAATTTAATCAGACCGTAACGGCTACGGGTAGAATAAGCTCTACCGAGCCGAATTTGCAGAATATTCCCG
Organism: Clostridia bacterium; assembly: GCA_045648785.1. Lineage (GTDB taxonomy): Bacteria > Bacillota > Clostridia > RUG12999 > RUG12999 > RGIG7450. Next base: position 51,312 of record JAZROP010000044.1, read on the forward strand.
TCAGAACGGAAATAGGTAGCCGTATGCGGAAAATGTTTGTATCCGGCGGTGATGAATTTGTTCTTCTTGATGCAGACTATTCACAGATTGAGCTTAGAATACTTGCTCATATTTCGGGAGACAAGGTGCTTACTGACGCTTTTATAAATGGTGATGATATTCATACAATTACTGCATCGCAGGTGTTCCATGTCAAACCGGAGGATGTAACTTCACAGATGAGAAGTAATGCAAAAGCTGTTAACTTTGGAATAATATACGGCATTTCCGATTTTGCTCTTGCGGGGGATTTGCATGTATCAAAGAAAACGGCAGCGGAGTATATAGAAGGGTATTTGGATAAATATCCTGGCGTTAGAAAATATATGGCAGACACGGTTTCGTATGCCAAGGAAAACGGATATGTAACCACAATTTTCGGAAGACGCCGTGATATACCCGAGCTTAAATCACAGAAGTTTATCGAACGATCATTTGGCGAAAGAGTGGCACTTAACACTCCCATTCAGGGAAGCTCAGCAGATATTATAAAACTTGCGATGGTAAAGGTTTATGAGATACTGAAAAAAGGCGGATATAAATCAAGACTTATTCTACAGGTGCACGATGAGCTGATTGTTGAAGCTCATAAGGATGAAATTGGTGAAGTAGCAGAAATTTTAAAAAGCTGCATGGAAAATGCGGCAAAATTAGATGTGCCCATTCCTGTTGATGTTGGGGAAGGAGTAAGCTGGTATGATGCAAAATAAAGTTATTGGACTTACGGGCGGCAGTGGCAGCGGAAAATCGGCAGCGGCAGCAATATTTGCAGAGCTTGGTGCGTTTGTGATTGATGCAGATAAAGTTTCACACGAGATAACCGATTCGGATTTAACTGTTCTGGAGAAAATAAAAGATGAGTTTTCTGAAAAGGTTTTTAAAAATGGAAAGCTTTTAAGAAAAGAACTCGGCAGGATTGTTTTTAATGATAAGTCGGCGCTTGAAAAGCTTAACAAAATCCTTCATCCGGTTATTGCCGGGAAGATTTCCAGCATGGCACAAAACTGTGGAAACAAAGTTGTAATTATAGATGCTCCACTGCTTTTTTCGGTAAAGCAAATTGTGGAACTGTGCACGCAGACGCTTGCGGTATGTGCTCCGCTGGAAATGCGTATAAATAGGATAATGATGCGCGATGGAATTGCGCGTGAAGAGGCAGAGGCGAGAATAAGTTCGCAGTTGCCACAGGAAGAACTTGCGGAAATGGCAGATTCCGTCATAATAAATGACGGAGATTTAGAAAAGCTTAGGAGCGATATTGTTGGTTATCTTGGTAAATAAAAAAAGGGTTTTTATAATTTTTTTAATTATAGCAGCAGTAATATTTGCCTCAATTTTATATAAACCTTATCTGAGAAAATTTGAGTATCCGCTGAAGTTTGAAGAAAATGTCAATGCATCAGCCGAAAGGTATGGAATTGACAGGTATCTTGTTTTCTCGGTAATGAAAGCGGAAAGTAAATTCAGGCAGAATGCACGCTCACACAAGGATGCACAGGGACTTATGCAGATAACTCCTGAAACAGCTATGTGGGCGATGGATAAAATGGGCATAGATGGTGATATTTTTCAACCTGAAATCAATATTGAGGTTGGAAGCTGGTATCTTGCAAAACTAATTTCGGACCATGATGGAGATTTGACAGCAGCTTTGGCAGCCTATAATGCCGGCAGCACAAATGTGAACGGATGGAAAAAGGAAACGGGGATGCTGAATTTAGAGGATATTCAGTTTGAAGAAACCCGTGATTATGTTTATAAAACACTTGAATATTACGAAAATTATAAAAAGCTTTATACGGAGGGGAAATAAAAATGGAGAAACTTTCATATGAACCTAAAAATGTATGGAAAGAATCAGACGAGGCAACAAAAAAAGAAATAATGGCCTTCGCCGAGGGATATAAGGAATTTATGGCAGCAGGGGTTACCGAACGCTTGTGTGTGGAAAAAACAGTTGAAATAGCAGAAAAAGCAGGTTTTAAGCCTCTTTGTGATATGACAAAATTAAAAGCAGGCGACTGTGTTTATGCAGTTAATCGAGGGAAAAGCATTATGCTTGCAAAAATAGGGAAAAAACCAATGTCTGATACCGGATGTGCTATAGTTGCAGCACATATTGATTCGCCAAGACTTGATTTAAAACCCGTTCCAGTAATAGAGGACGGAGGGGTTGCATATTTCAAGACTCACTATTATGGCGGCATTAAAAAATATCAATGGACAGCACTTCCTCTTGGAATGAGTGGTGTTGTTATGACAAAAAACGGTCCTGTGAAAATTCATGTGGACGGAGAGGATTTCTGTCTGTGCATATCCGATCTTTTGCCCCACCTTGCTGCATCGCAGATGACAAAGCCGGCAAAAGAAGTGGTTGAGGGCGAAAATTTAAGCGTAATTATCGGCACAATTCCATCGGATGATAAGGAAGAAAGCCTTAAAGATGCGCTTTTAAAACTGCTCAATGAAATGTATGGGATTACGGAAGCGGACTTTATTTCAGCAGAGCTTGAGATTTATCCTGCAGTAAAACCTAAGGATGTCGGTTTTGACAGGTCGCTTGTTGGAAGCTATGGTCACGATGACAGGGTATGTGCATATACCGGAATCAAAGCACTTGCTCATTGCAAAACAGGTGATAAAACCGCAATTTTAATGCTTGCTGATAAAGAAGAAATCGGTTCTATGGGAAATACCGGTATGAAATCAAGATTTTTTGAAAATATGATCGCAGAGATGATTTCCCTTTCCGAAGAAAACTATACTGACCTTAAAACAAGAAAATGTCTGTCGGAGTCAATTTGCCTGTCGGCAGATGTGTGTGCAGCGTTTGATCCTCTTTATGCAGGGGTGTATGAAAAACAAAATACGCCAAAGCTTAATCAGGGACTTGCTTTTATGAAGTATACAGGTTCAAGAGGAAAAGGCGGTTCAAGCGATGCATCAGCCGAGCTTATTTTTAAAATCAGAAATTTGCTTGATGACGAGAAAGTTTGCTGGCAGATAGGTGAACTGGGGAAGGTTGATGAAGGCGGCGGCGGAACAGTTGCTCAGTATATCGCAAATCTTAATGTTGAAGTAATTGACTGTGGCGTACCGCTTTTATCTATGCATGCGCCATTTGAAATTGCCTCAAAAGCAGACATTTATTCAGCGTACAAAGGATATAAGGTTTTCTACGAAAAAATATAAATGAAAGGTTCTGGTAGTATGACTGTCGGTCCGGAAAAATCAAAAAAATTAATATCGGCATTTTCCTCAATGAATCCAGGGACAGATAGTCAACAGGTAAGACTTGTTCCGATTATAAGAATAGGACAGGAGGGAGTGTTCCTCAGTCTTAAAATTGGGATATCAAGACTATATGCGGTTAAAGATTTCTCACAGTTTTTTGATATGTTCAAAGGGACAGGAGCTGTAAAATTCGGAAAGAGTTTTACATTTTATCCTGCCAGAGCGGAATTTTCACGGCAGATACTGGGATTTATAAATCTTATGTCTGTAATTGTTGGAGAAAACTCTCCTGCAGGCAGGGAAATTCAGCTTTCAGATAAATACATTTTGCCTGTTATGCAGCAACTTGTCGGAGAAGAAGCGGAAATATTCAGAGGGATAACTGCTGGAGTAAATGCAAGAATAACAGCATCACTTCCTATAATTGAATTTGAGGTTGTAAAGCAAGGAGAATATACAATTCTTCGATGTAATGGTCTTGACAGAGTTTTACCGCTGACAAAAGAGTTTAATGTAGTATTTTTTGATGGAAATATTCATATTCTGAAAAAGACTCATTCAGAAATATTAAAGCAGCTTAAACATGCTGCCGCAGAAGGTACTGTTGTTTTCAAAAATGACGAAAAGTATGACCTTATAACCCGGGTTCTGCCGTTTTTGCGTCAGTTAGGAAAGGTGCATATTGACAGCAGTATAAAAAAGGATGTTACGGTAGGTCAGTTGAAAATAAAAACTTATCTGGACAGAACAGATTTCGGTACAGTTGCCGCAACGGTTAGGTTTTGTTATGGCGGCGATGAATTCAATCATTTTCTTGGGGAAAAGCCCTCGCAGGGAGAAAAAATTCTTATACGGGATGTTCGCAGAGAAAATGAATTCATCCGGCTTGCGGCAAGACTCGGATTTTCTCCCGAGGATGGCGTGCTATATTTGTCGGATGAGTATAAACTGTATGATTTTTTAAGCGAAGGAATTTTTGAAATGAAACAGCTGTCTGAAATTTTTTATTCGGACAGGTTCAATATAGAGGTTGTTACTCCGACAAAAGGTAATGGCGGAGTCAGCCTTGGCACGGGCAATATGCTTGAATTTAATCTGTCTATTGAGGGACTTGATGATGAAGAGCTTGCCGATGTAATGGATGCTGTGCGGGAAAAACGCAAGTTTTATCATCTTAAATCAGGCTCTTTTGTAAACCTTGAAGCAAAACCGCTTTCCCAGGCTGTCAGACTTCTTGAAAGTCTTGAGGCGGACAGAGGAGGCAAAAATGTCAGCATTGCAAGGGCATTTTTCCTTGACGGATGGGGCGATGGTATCATCAAAATAAGTGGTGATGAAGGCTTTAAGGAATTTGTGAAAAAATTTAAAAAAGGCCACACGGAAACAAATATTCCGCCACATATAGACAGTGTTTTAAGACCATATCAGCGTACAGGTGTTAAGTGGATGAAAAGTCTGGCAGAGCTTGGGCTTGGTGGAATTTTGGCAGATGAAATGGGTCTGGGAAAAACCTTGCAGACCATTGCTTTTGTCATGAGTGAATATGAAAAAAATAAAAAGCCTACACTCATTGTTGTGCCTACTTCCCTTATATTTAACTGGTCATCGGAAATTGAAAAATTTGCTCCGGAGGCAAAAACAGTTGTTTTAAGCGGCAGTCCGGAAATGCGTGCACAGGCTGCGGAAAATATAACAGATGCACATTTTGCTATAACATCTTACGGACTTTTGAGAAATGACCTTAAGTTTTATAGTGAAACGGAGTTTGCACATTGCTTTATTGATGAAGCACAACATATAAAAAACCCCAACACATTAAGTGCAAGGGTTGTAAAACAGATAAAAGCAGGCAGCTTTTTTGCTCTTACGGGTACACCGCTTGAAAACACGCTTTTGGAGCTTTGGTCGGTGTTTGATTTTGTTATGCCCGGATATCTTTACAACCGGCATAAATTCAGAGCGATTTATGAGCTTCCTATTGTCAAGGAAAAGGACAAGGATGCTCTTAATATGTTGCAAAAACATATACGCCCATTTATTCTGCGCAGACTTAAAAGTCAGGTTATGGCGGAACTTCCCGAGAAGATTGAAAACTATCTGCCTTGCGAGCTTACAGAAGAACAGAAAAAGCTTTATATCGGTTTTGCGGAGAAAGCCAAAGAAGAGGTATTTCTCCTTGGCGATAATGGAGAGTTTGAGAAAAATCGTATAAGAATACTTGCACTTTTAACAAGGCTAAGACAACTTTGTTGTCACCCATCATTGTTTATAGAAAACTATACAGGTGAAAGCGGCAAGCTGAATTTACTAAAGGATATAATAGAATCAGGCATTGAGGCAGGGCATAGAATACTTATTTTCTCACAATTTACAAGTATGCTGGGAATGATTTCCGATATGCTTTCGGAAATGGGAATAAGCCATTACTATCTTGACGGCAGTACTAAAAGTGAACAGAGATTTAATATGGTTAAATCCTTTAACGAGGGTATGTGTGATATATTCCTTGTTTCTCTTCGTGCGGGAGGAACAGGACTTAACCTTACAGGTGCGGATATGGTTATTCACTATGACCCATGGTGGAATCCGGCGGTGGAAAATCAGGCAACAGACCGTGCACACAGAATAGGTCAGACCAAGGTGGTACAGGTAACAAAACTTATCGCTACCGGAACAATAGAAGAAAAAATCTGCGAGCTTAAAAAACTCAAGCAGGAGATGGTGGACAGTGTGCTTGAAACAGGAGAAACCATGCTGTCATCGCTCAGCTTTGAAGAAATAAAGTGGCTCTTTGAAGAATAACTGTTGCATTTATGAAAAAAATATGATATACTATCTATTGCAATCTCAGCTTGTGAAGTTTTTCGCAGGCTGACATTGGCCGTACTATCCGGGGAGTTAGCGGTGCCCTGTACTTGCAATCCGCTGTAGCAAGGGTGAATTCCTTTTCTGAGGGTTATTCCGTTGCTGTCGGTCGCAAGCTGTAAATGTTGATGAGCTGGTCCTGCGCAATAAAGCTCCGTGAACCTCGTCAGGCGGGGAACCGAGCAG
>JAZROP010000045.1:0-23346 GCA_045648785.1 Clostridia bacterium
GTAAGCACAAAAATTCTTGTAGCATTACGAATTGTGGTGAGTCTGTGTGCAATTGTAAAGGTCGTTCTTCCTTTAGAAAGGCGCTCCAAAGACTTCTGAACAATAAGCTCATTTTCGTTATCAAGTGCACTTGTAGCTTCATCTAAAATGAGTACAGGCGGATTTTTAAGGAATAGTCTCGCAATAGAAATTCTCTGCTTTTGTCCTCCCGAAAGCTTAACCCCTCTTTCGCCCACATAGGTGTCATATCCGTCTTTAAGGGACAGAATAAAGTTGTGTGCACCAGCAGCTTTTGCTGCCTCCTCAACCTCTTCCCTTGTCGCGCCAGGTTTGCCGTAGGAAATGTTATCATACACTGTTCCGCTGAACATATAAACATCCTGCTGAACAACGCCAATATTCTCGCGGAGCGATTTTAGTGTTATATCCTTAATGTTTTTTCCGTCAATTAATATTTCACCCTCAGTCAATTCATAAAATCTGGGAATCAGGTTGCATAGCGTGGTTTTACCACCTCCCGACGGACCAACTATCGCTATATTCTCACCCTTTTTAATATCAATATTAATATTGGACAAAACCTCTCCGAGATTGTCTGCATATTTAAAACTGATGTCCTTAAAAGTGATATTGCCTTGTGCATTTTCAAGCGGTTGTGCTCCGGGCATATCATGGATTGTCACCGGCTGATACATAATTTCCGCAAATCTTTCAATCCCTGTTCTGCCCCGTTCAAACTGTTCTGTAAACATTATAATTGTTCTTATGGATGCAATAAGAGTCTGAATATAGAGGATATATGCAACAAGGTCACCGGCATTTATCTTTCCTCTAATCATAAATATTGCACCTACAACAATAACAGCGATATACATTATCCCATCAAAAAGTCTTGTGCTGGAGTGAAAAAGAGCCATGTACTTGTAGGCATCCTTCTTTTTCTCAAGGAATTTCACATTACTTTTTCGGAATTTCTCTGTTTCAATTTCCTCATTGGCAAAGCTTTTTACAACGCGGATGCCAAGCAGGCTGTCCTCAACCTCTGCATTCAGCTCACCAATCTGCTGACGCTGTTCTTTAAACGCTTTTTGCATTCTTTTGCGAAAAGCAATTCTGCCTATTAGCATAAGCGGCAGCAGGAGGAAAAGTACCACTGTAAGCAATACATTAATTCTTGCAAGAATTATAAATGACCCTATAATTTTAATTCCGGCAATAAACATTTCCTCGGGGAAATGATGTGCAAACTCGGTAATATCAAACAAATCGTTTGTAATCCGGGACATAATCTGTCCAACTTTTGCTTCATCATAATAACTGAAAGGAAGCTTTTGCAGATGGTCAAACATATCACGGCGCATATCTGTTTCCATTCGTGCACCCATAATGTGTCCTGTATTTGACATATAATAATTTGCTGCCACATCCACCATTCTAAGAAAGAGATAAACTCCTCCCAACCGCAGAACAGTTGATATAACAAGTTGCTGACCGTCTGACATTGCCGCATTTGTTATATGTCGTACAATCATCGGAAATACAAGCTCACACACAGTAGTAAGCATTGCACACAAAAGGTCAAAAACCACAATTTTCAGGTATGGCTTGTAGTATTTGTAAAAAAGTGCCATTCCCTTCTCATCATTCTTTTTCATTTTCTATCATCTCCTCTGCAAGGTTCAAAAGCTTTTCTCGATTGTTTTTCGTTTGCTCTTGAATCACAGCTTCAAGCAATCTATCCAGTATTTCGCCCACCTTTTTGCCTGAAATCCCCATTTTCACAAGGTCTTTGCCGTTTATCTCAAGGTTTGAAATAAATATCGGCTCGCCGCTTTTTTGGATTTCTTCAACCAAATTCTCAGCCTCAACAATTTCAGCAGGATTTCTGTATTCCTCTGCCTTTGCCGAAGCATCTGCTTTTTTCACCTTTAAAAGCAATTTTGTAAATTCAAACCCTTTTTTAGAAATATACTTTTTTATTTCCGTCCGGGTTATGTTCATTTTTATGCTATGCTCGGCAATCAACTCACACACCATATTTTTTGTATAATTATCTGCTTTCAGCCGCGAAAAAATTTTCGCCGCCATCTTCGCCCCGATAGTGGCGTGCCCTTTAAAATGTGATACTCCCGATTCATCCTCAAAAAAAGCTTTTGGTTTTCCAACATCATGTAGTAGTGCTGTAAGTTTTAAAATCATATCTTTGTCGCTATTTTTGAGCATTTCAAGTGAATGGTCAAGTACATCATAGCAATGATATTTTGTGTTTTGTTTAAACCCCTTCATAGGTAATATTTCAGGCAGAATTTCACCCAAAACATCTGTATATTCTTTTATAATATTTGGAGCATTATCCCCCACTACCAGCTTTTTAAGTTCAGCAAAAATTCTTTCCGAAGAAAGATTATTTATTAAATGTTTATTTTCTCTTATTGCCAGTGCTGTTTCTTCTTCAATTTTAAATCCCGTCTGGGATGCAAACCTCAGTCCACGAAGAATTCTAAGACCATCCTCATTAAATCGCCTGTCAGGATTTCCCACACATCTGATGGTCCTTTTCTCAATGTCCCGTCTTCCTCCATAGGGGTCAATAACGCCGATTGCCGGATTATATGCAATGGCATTCATTGTAAAATCGCGTCTTGCTAAATCCTCAATAAGAGAGTGTGTAAAACTGACATTCTCCGGGCGTCGGTTGTCAAGATAGTCTCCATCCACTCGATATGTTGTTATCTCAATGTTTTCCCCATACATAACAATTGTGACGGTTCCATGTTTTATCCCCGTTTCCACAACGGTATAATTTTCAAAGCACTTGGCGGTCTGTCCGGGCAATGCACTGGTTGTAATATCATAATCATAGGGTGTTTTACCCATAATCATATCTCGGACACATCCTCCCACAACCCAGGCTTCAAATCCGCTGCCCGTTAATATTTCAAGCGCCTTTTGAATATGTTCAGGCAGCTTCATTTGACTCGCCTCCCACTAGTACTACTTACAATTCTACCTTATACTCATCATCAGACAATAATATTTTATGTTTTCAAGATACTCTTCAGAAAAACTCTTCTGCCAATCGAAAGGACTATAGCAGCCCTCTTTTTTTCCAGTCAGAAACCATTCCTATGGAATCCTCAAAGTATTTGTGCATTTCAGTTGTTATGGTTCCATTTATGACCATGGTTAATCCCTGCGAATATTATGCCAACACCTTAATCACATACGCTGCAATGGTTTTTGTAAATTCCACCAGCTTGTCACATTCAATAAACTCGTTAGGCTGATGCGCGCCGCCTTTTTTGGAAAAATCACGGCCTGCACCATATGCAAACGCACGGCTGCTTCCATATTTTGATATTACCGAAAGGTCAGACAGACAGGAACCGCAAACAATAGGCTCAATTCCTATAGCTTCTTTTGATGCTTCAATCATTAGCTTTATATCTTCGCTGTCCGGCTCGCAAAATACATAGTGGAAAAATCTTGTAGCAGGTTTAAAGCCGTCGCCAATAATTCCAAGCGGTGCAAGGCGCTCTGCAAGAATCTTTTCAAATTCAGCAAGTTCAGCATTTATCTGATCCTTTGTTTTGTCCGTGTAGAATACAAAGTACGCCTCTCCTGTACCTAAGTCTGCTCCGGAGTTTCCGGCTTTCACACCCATATATCTGAGCGAGGTCTGAGGAATGATAGTTCCTTTGTAAAATCTGTTTTCCTCAAGCTCATTTTGGCGGTTTTTAGCGAACTGCTCAATAACCTCCAACACAACAGGAATAGCCAAAGCTGCTGTCTTTGCACTGTCAACCGTTTCTTTTGTGTGGAAGAAATATTTTAATTCTCCACCGCCGCTGCCACAATGCCAAATCTGGTCTTTTCTTCCATCCGCACTGACTATGCGTTTGCAGGGATATTTTGTAACAGCCGCAAGCGCCCCGTGAGAGCCGCCGTATTCTTCGTCTGAATATGCTGCCAAAAGAAGATTCTTTTTTGGCTTAAATCCCTGTTCCATCAAAATTTTCACAACAAACAGAGCAGTTGCAATTGCATATTTATCGTCACAGGCACCTCTGCCAAAAATTTTACCATCTTTAATTATGCCTTCAAGAGGGTCAAATTCCCAGTTTGCAAGGTCGCCAATTTTAACAGTATCCATATGTGCCATCAACATAAGCTCATCTATATTTTCTTCACCTTTCCAACGCGCAACCACATTGTAGCGGTTTTCCAGGTTTCTGCCCGGCATATAATCGGGATGGTCTTTAAACCCCTCAATATCAAGCGGAGAGTAAAGGTCGCTCTCAAGCCCCATTTCCTGACAAAGCCTATGCACATATCTCGCACATTCTTCTTCATTGCCGTAATCACCAAAGCTTTCCGAATTAATTCTGATAAGCCTGCAAAGCAGGTCAAACAATTCATCTTTTCTCTCGTCAATAAGATTACATATACTCTTTATGTCCATTTTTATACCTCCAAATAGTTTATGGCTTAATTGTACCATAATTCCCATATTTTTGCAATAGAAAAAACTGCCCGAAAGCAGTTTTACTAAAAATTATATTGATTTGAAGAGTCAATTAAAAGCTCCCGGTTCATTTTTTCTGAGCCAGATAAGTTTTGATGCCGGCCATGTAGCCGTAATTTCCGGTTGACCTGTTAATTCATAAACTTTCTTAAGTCCAAATTTTTCTTTTATTTCATCCGTTTCAGCACTCGCGCGGTTATCAAGCCACACAATCGCATTGCGGAGGAGTTTCCCATTTTCATCCGTCACAATAAGTGTTTCGCACTGGGTATCAATAGCAAGTGCATAAACCTCGTAATTTTTTCTTATATCATTTATTGCCTGTTTTACAATTTTTACATATTCCTCAGCGTCAAACTCCACTTTATCGCCATCTGCAATCAGAGTATAGTCATAAGTTTCATTCTGGAGCATATTGCCGTCACGATCAAACAGGGCGGCTTTAACTGATGTTGTTCCAACTTGAAATACTTTAAATTCCATTATTCATTACTCAGTTTATAATAATACTTTTATTTAACCCCACACCTACAGCCCCGCGGGATGAATTAAGGCAATTTGCTCATTTTTGCAATCTGTTTCTTCAATAAGTGCGTTCTGAAGAGCGTGGAAAATCCCAAGAATTTCGGCCATTCCGTTTCGTCAATAAACAGATTTTCGCCACCTTCATTTATTTTTTTCGCCTTTTTCCTTTGTAGGTTGTTCCAACAAGGGTTACCTATGAACACATCAACATCATATTTTGTTGCAACCTTATCAATAACTTTTTCAAGTTTAAACATTTCTTCACCATAAAAATATGCTTTTCGGACCTATTTCAAAAAACAGCGGTTTAATTTTCAAATCTTTATACATAATTTATCTCTCCTTATATATTTCTAACCCATCATTTTGATTTCTTTTTGGTTTTGTTTAACTTTCATTTCAATTATATATTTTTTTATTGCCAATAGTTTTAATGAATTTTTTGCATATTAACTAAATAATTCAGCATTTTATATATAAATTATTCAATAAAAAAATCCGCCGCAGCGGATTTAACTATATTTCATACATATTGCTTATGGAATGTCTTTTCGCAACATCAAGCAAAACATCACTACCAATTTTAAAGCCGTTACCTTCAAGTGCATCAGCAACTGTCTGCATAGCACGCTGAGGTGTATTATTTGTATTGCTTAGGTGGCCGAGAACAATTTTGGTTGTTCCCGTCCTCGCAAGCGCCGCCGCAAGCGATGCGCATTGATCATTGGACAGATGCCCCTCGCTCCCTTTTATTCTCTCCTTGAGATAATAGGGATATGGACCTTTTAAAAGCATCTCCGTATCATGATTTGCTTCGAGAAAGGCAAACTCACTTCCCCGTATTATCTCCGCCACATGGGCATCTATTTTTCCCATGTCCGTCGCAACAGAAAGTTTTATTCCCCCCAGCATAAATGTATAGCCGAAAGGCTGGACGGCATCGTGCGGTATATCAAAAGGCATAACCCCAATTCCGCCTATTTCAAAACTTTTCTCCGCATTTATCCCAATCGGATTGTAGCAGGATATATTTTCAAGCGTCCTCTCTCCCGCATAAACCTTGCATCCGAATTTGTTTGAAAACACCCTTACTCCATTTACATGGTCGCTATGTTCATGTGTTACCACAATCCCGTCAATTTCAGCAGGATTAACTCCCACTAACTTAAGTGACTCACAAATTCTTGCACAGCTTATACCGCAATCAATGAGTATTTTTGTCTTCTTATGTTCAAGATAAAGTGCATTGCCGCTGCTGCCGCTGACAAGCGAACAAAATCGCGCCATATTATACCTCTATCCTCTCAATATCTGCTCCAAGACTTCTCAGCTTGTCCTCAAAATATTCATAACCTCTGTCGATATATTTTATGTCGTAAACAATCGTTTCGCCTTTTGCCGCAAGTGCAGATAAAACCATTGCTGCTCCCGCACGAAGGTCGGTTGCCTTAACCTTTGAGCCTTCAAACGCAGGCACTCCCTGAATTACAGCCGTACGACCGGTTACAATTATATTTGCGCCCATTCTTCTGAGCTCGTCTACATACTGAAATCTGTTTTCCCACACATTTTCGTTTACAATGCTTGTTCCAACTCCAAGCGCCAAAAGTGCTACTATAAGTGGCTGAAGGTCTGTCGGAAAGCCGGGATAAGGCATCGTTTTTACATTTGTATGTTTTATAAATTCAGGACCTATAACACGGATGCTTTCGTCGTCTTCAATAATCTGCGCACCCATTTCTATGAGTTTTGCAACAATCGCTTCCATATGTTTTGGAATAACGCCGTCAACAGTAACATCACCACTGGTGATAACAGACGCCATCATAAATGTTCCAACCTCAATCTGGTCAGGAATAAGTGAATATGTGCCACCACGAAGGCTTTTTACACCTCGGATTTTAATAGTATCTGTACCGGCGCCTTTAATGTCTGCACCCATGGAATTTAAAAAGTTAGCAGCATCAACAATATGAGGCTCTTTTGCGGCATTTTCAATTGTGGTCACACCCTCTGCCAGAACTGCTGCTATCATGATGTTCATAGTCGCACCGACACTAACCTGGTCAAGATATATGCTTGTACCGATAAGCCTCTGCGCATATGCCTCAAAGCTGTCGGACACATTAACTTCAGCGCCAAGCATTCTGAAGCCTTTAATGTGTAAATCTATTGGTCTTTCACCAAAGTTACAACCACCCGGCAGACTTACATCTGCTCTTTTAAAACGACCTAAGAGCGCACCAACAAGATAGTATGAAGCCCTCATTCTCTGAACAATTTCATCAGTAGCCTTATAAGTATTTATATTTGTATTGTCTATCTCAACTGTATGATCATCAATACGATTGATTTTTGACCCTAATTTTTCAAGAATTTCAAGAATGTAATTTACATCCTGTATGTTAGGCAGATTTTCTATTCTGCACACGCCGTCTATTAAAATCGACGCAGGAACAATCGCAACGGCAGCATTTTTTGCTCCGCTGATATGAACTGTCCCCTGCAGTTTGTTGCCGCCTCTTATTTTAAAAGCTTCCAACAATCTCACTCCAAATAATCAATTATGTTTATTATACAATAAGTAAAAATGCTTGCATTTCAAGCTTTGCCACTTATATTATATCACAAGCCTATCTGCAATGTAAATAAGAATTTGTATTTTTAATTCATTTTTTATCAAAAGATGTAATTATATCACCTTTTACAAGATATGCCTCATCTGCCAGGACGGCAAGCGGAGTATCTGAATATGAGTCAGAATAAAACTTTTCTATTCTGCCTCCTCCCCATTCATAAAACCGACGCACTTTTTCCTCTCCCCAGCAGTTTTCTCCCTCTGTTTTTCCGCTGAACCTATCCACTCTGGATGCAATCACTTTTATACCAAGCTGATTACATATGGGCGTCAGCAAAAATTCAGGGGAAGCCGAAATTATAAGGTCATCTTCTTTTTTCTGCTCAAGATACCATTTTTTTATGTTTTTTTCATGAGTCTTCCAAAACTTTTCCACTGCCTCATCCACTTTGGGCACAGATTTTAAAAAACTGTAAAACTTCTCTTTAAATTGAGTTTTTGGCATTATCTTCAAGCCGAATTTAATACCATGCCATCCTTGTTTAGGCAAATATTTTACAATTCCGGGATAGTTTTTCAGACAGAAAAAGTAAAAATCTCTTGTACTGTCTCCGTGATATATTGTCTGGTCAAAATCATAAACATTCATATGTAAATCACTTCCCTGAAAAAAATTTATCAAAACACCTTACAAAATTTCGTTCTCCCGTTTCCCCGGTCTTGTCATAAGTTCTTTAACTATCTTTTTGACATCTGCACCCTCTTTAATCACACGGTATGCCGCAGAAATAATAGGAACTTCAACCCCCACATTTTTCGCAAGATTATGCCCTGCGATTGCTGCCGGAATTCCCTCAACCACCATTTTAACTTCTTCCGTTGCTTGCTGCGGAGTCATTCCTTTTCCGATAAGCTCGCCCGCCCGGTGATTTCTCGAATGTTTGCTGGTACAGGTAACTATGAGGTCACCAATGCCCGAAAGTCCGAAAAATGTTTCGGGTCTCGCACCAAGTGCAGTTCCAAGTCTTGAAATTTCCGCCATGCCACGAGTTGCAAGAGCTGCTCTTGCGTTGTCGCCAAGCTCCATACCGTCAAGCACGCCTGCACAAAGTGCAATAACATTTTTAAGTGAACCGCCATATTCCACTCCGGCAACATCATCTGTAATATACACCCTGAAATATGGACACATAAAAAGTTCCTGCACCTCTTTTGCAACAGATATATCCTCACAAGCTGCAACAACGCTCGTAGCTTTCTTTAGCGCAACCTCTTCAGCATGGGAAGGCCCGGACAGGACAACCACTTTCGCTCCCAGGATTTTATCTTTTAAAATCTCGGATATTCTTTTATAACTGTTTTCTTCAAGACCTTTTGTAACACTTACAAGCACCTGATTTTGAGCGTCAAAAAACTCTGCCATTTTTTCCGCCGATGCTACTGCGCCCTTTGAAGGAGCGGCACTGACAACATATCTGCATCCTTCCATAACATATTCAAGGTCGTGCGAACATTCTATATTGTCAGGAAGTTTTATTCCGGGCAAAAATTTATTTTCTCTTGTTTTTTCAAGTTCCTCCGATTCTTCCCTAAAAAACGACCAAAGCTTTACATCATACCCTTTATCTGCAAGAAGCAAGGCAAGAGCTGTCCCCCAGCCACCTGAACCTACAACTGCAATTTTATTCACATTAACACTCTCCTCAAATACTCTCCCGTACTGGATTTTTCGTTATTTGCAACCTCCTCAGGGGTGCCTGTTGCAACAATTCTTCCGCCACCGCTTCCCCCTTCGGGTCCAAGGTCAATAATCCAGTCTGCTGTTTTTATTACATCAAGATTATGTTCAATAACAATCACGGTGTTACCTGCATCAACAATTCTCTGCAACACCTCAATAAGCCTTTTTACATCGTCTGTATGCAAACCTGTTGTGGGTTCATCCAGAATATAAACTGTTTTGCCGGTAGCTCTTTTTGAAAGCTCTGTGGCAAGTTTAACTCTCTGTGCCTCACCGCCAGACAGAGTTGTCGAGCTCTGTCCAATTTTGATATATCCGAGTCCAACATCGTAAAGGGTCTGCAGTTTACGGCTGATTTTGGGCAGGTTTCTAAAGAACTCCAAACCCTCTTCCACAGTCATATCCAACACTTCATAAATATTTTTACCTTTATATTTAACTTCAAGAGTTTCCCTGTTATATCTCTTACCTTTACAAACCTCGCATGGAACATAAACATCAGGCAGAAAATGCATTTCTATTTTTAAAATACCATCACCACTACATGCCTCGCATCTGCCGCCACGGACATTAAAGCTGAATCTGCCCGGTCCATAGCCACGCACAGCAGCATCATTTGTCGAGGCAAAAAGCTCACGAATATCCCCGAAAACACCTGTATATGTTGCCGGATTTGAACGGGGCGTTCTGCCGATGGGCGATTGGTCAATATCAATAACTTTGTCGAGTTCCTCAATACCTAAAATCGCATCATGTTCACCCGCAGTTACTTTTGCACGATTTAATTTTGCCGCAAGGGCTTTGTGCAGAATTTCGTTAACAAGCGAGCTTTTACCACTACCCGAAACACCCGTAACCGCTGTAAGCACACCGAGTGGAAAACTCGCATCTATATTTTTAAGATTGTTTTCTCTTGCCCCTTTTACGGTTATGAACTTGCCGTTACCTTTTCTTCTTTCAGTTGGAACCTCAATTTTCCTTCTTCCGCTTAAATAGTCACCTGTGATGGATTTTTCATTTTTCATTATCTCATCAGCCGTTCCCTGGGCAACAATCTGTCCACCGTGAACTCCTGCCGCCGGTCCTATGTCAACTATCCAGTCAGATTGACGCATGGTATCCTCATCATGTTCAACTACTATCAGGGTATTTCCCAAATCCCGAAGGTTTTTTAGTGCCGCTATAAGCTTATCATTGTCACGCTGATGCAGACCAATACTCGGTTCGTCCAGTATATAAAGCACACCTGTAAGTCCTGAACCAATCTGTGTTGCAAGTCTGATTCTCTGAGCCTCACCGCCTGAAAGGGTAGCAGATGCTCTGGAAAGTGTAAGATAACCAAGTCCCACATTCGTTAAAAATGAAAGTCTTGCATTGATTTCCTTTAATATCTGTCTTGCAATGGCGTTGTCCCTGTCGGACAACTTAAGCTCTTTGAAAAACTTTACCGTTTCAATTACAGGAAGGTCACAAAGATCTTGAATATTAAGACCGCCCACTGTTACGGCAAGTACCTCTTTTTTAAGACGCGCACCACCACAACTACTGCATTTGCGAGTGGTCATATATGATTCAATTTCCTTTTTTACCCATTCAGACTGGGTGCTGTTGTATCTCCGTTGCAGGTTTGTTATAATCCCTTCAAAATTGTTATAATAAACTGTATCACCATATTCACGGGAATATTCCAGCTTAAGTTTTTCATTACCTGTACCATAAAGAAGAATGTCAGTTATTTCCTGTGGAAGTTCTTTAACGGGTACATCAAGGCTGAAACCATACTTTTTGGAAAGTGCCGATGAATACATATAAGAAAAACTGCTTTTGTCCGAAACCGTTCCCCACCCCGATGCTTTTATTGCGCCCTCCATAATGGAAAGATCTTTGTCGAGCACCATATCGGGAGAAATCTCCATCACAAACCCAAGCCCGGTGCAGTCGGGACAGGCACCAAAAGGATTGTTAAACGAAAACATTCTCGGCGTCAGTTCTTCAAGCGTAATTTCACAATCGTGGCAAGCATAATTCTGGCTGAAAATAAAATCTTCACCATCAATAACCGACACAGTAACAAGTCCGCCAGCCAACCTGAGTGCCGTTTCAAGCGACTCTGTTATACGGCTTTTTGAGTTTTCACGGACAATAATTCTGTCAACAACAATTTCGACTGTATGTTTTTTATTCTTTTCAAGATTAATTTCTTCTTCAAGTTCATATAGAATTCCGTCAACGCGGGCACGAACAAATCCGCTTTTTTTAGCATCATCAAGAATTTTTTTGTGTTCTCCCTTTTTCCCTCTTATAACAGGAGCCATAATCACAATTCTTGTACCCTCGTCAAGTTTCATAACTCGGTCGGTAATCTGGTCAATGGTCTGCTGTGAAACCTCTTTGCCACACTTTGGACAATGAGGCACACCAACTCTTGCATATAAAAGTCTGAAATAGTCATAAATTTCAGTGATCGTACCTACCGTTGATCGTGGGTTTTTGCTTGTTGTTTTCTGGTCAATGGATATGGCAGGAGAAAGCCCCTCAATGTAGTCTACATCAGGCTTATCCATCTGTCCCAAAAACTGCCGTGCATAGGACGAGAGTGATTCCACATATCTTCTCTGCCCCTCGGCATATATGGTATCAAATGCCAGAGAGGATTTCCCCGAGCCTGAAAGCCCCGTAAGTACAATGAACTTATCTCGTGGCAGTTCAATATCAATATTTTTCAGATTATTTTCTCTTGCGCCTTTTATTACAATTTTATTTTGAGCCATTATCTCTCAATTCCTTTATCTTGTCTCGAAGGGTTGCCGCAAGCTCAAAATCTAGCATTGCCGCAGCCTTTTTCATATCCTTTGTAAGCTGAGCCACCAGCCTGTCTATATCTTTCTTACTCTGTTTTTTGCTGTTTTTAGGTACTTTCGCTGTTGCTTCAATAACATCATGCACCGCCTTGATAACCGTTTTGGGCACTATGCCATGTTTCTCATTATATTCGGTCTGAATTTTGCGTCTTCTTTCCGTTTCGGCAATAGCACGCTTCATTGCACCCGTCATTTCATCAGCATACATTATAACCTGCCCGTCGGCATTTCTCGCCGCACGACCAATGGTCTGGATAAGAGATGTTTCGCTTCGCAGGAAACCCTCTTTATCCGCATCAAGTATTGCAACAAGCGATACCTCGGGAATGTCAAGACCTTCTCTTAAAAGGTTTATTCCTACTAAAACATCAAACTTACCAAGCCTCAAATCGCGGATTATTTCCATTCTTTCCATGGTATCAACTTCTGAATGGAGATACTGTACTTTTACCCCGTTTGATGCCAGATAATCGGTCAGCGCCTCTGCCATTTTTTTGGTAAGCGTTGTAACAAACACACGCTGGTTTTTTGCCACCCTTAAATTTATTTCATATAATAAGTCGTCAATTTGTCCCTCTGTGGGCTTTACTGTAATTACAGGGTCGGGAAGTCCCGTTGGACGAATTACCTGCTCGGCTGTTATGGCAGAATGCTCTTTTTCATAATCTGCCGGCGTCGCAGAAACAAATACTGCCTGACCAATTTTTTCTTCAAATTCTTTAAAATTAAGGGGACGGTTATCAAACGCCGACGGCAGTCTGAATCCATATTCCACAAGTGATTCTTTTCTTGCCCTGTCCCCATTATACATCGCCCTTACCTGCGGAAGTGTCACATGGGACTCGTCTATCATAATAAGAAAATCGTCGGGAAAATAGTCAAGCAGGGTGTATGGTACGCTGCCAGGTTTTCTGCCGGAAAGCACCCTTGAATAGTTCTCAATACCGCTGCAGAAACCAATTTCTCTTATCATTTCCATATCGTAATTGGTCCGCTGCTCAAGCCTTTGTTTTTCAAGAAGTTTTCCATGCTCTTCAAAATATTTACATCTTTCCACCATTTCCTCTTCAATGGTTTTAAGAGCAGCTTCCATTTTATCCTTTGTCGTTACATAGTGTGACGCCGGGAAAATAGCAATATGCTGACGGATACCCGTCACATTTCCCGTTACATAGTCCACCTCGGAAATTCTGTCAATTTCGTCTCCAAAAAACTCCACCCTGACAGGTGCCTCACTACCCGCCGGATGAATTTCAACCACATCGCCTCTCACACGAAACCTACCGCGCGAAAAGTCAATGTCATTGCGTTCATACTGAATATTTACAAGTCTCTTTATAAGCTCGTCCCTGCTCATTTCCATGCCCGGGCGAAGGGAAATCATAAGATTTTCATAATCTAGCGGGTCACCGAGGCTGTAAATGCAGCTGACAGAGGACACAATTATAACATCCCTGCGTTCAAAAAGTGCTGCTGTCGCCGAATGGCGAAGCTTGTCAATTTCGTCATTTATAGCTGAATCTTTTTCAATATAAGTATCAGTTCCGGCAATGTATGCCTCAGGCTGATAATAGTCATAATAGGAAACAAAAAATTCCACTGCATTGTTGGGAAAAAATTCCTTAAATTCGTTCGCAAGCTGAGCCGCAAGGGTTTTGTTATGTGCAAGTACAAGAGTGGGGCGGTTAAGTTTTGCTATTACATTTGCCATTGTAAATGTTTTTCCCGAGCCGGTAACACCCAGAAGTGTCTGCCCCGGGTTTCCTGCCTGAATTGATTTCACAAGGGCATCTATTGCCTCAGGCTGATCGCCCATAGGCTCAAAAGAAGAAACAAGTTCAAACTTATCCACCGCATATCCTCCTATAAATTCTTACTGCATACATGGGCAACTTCACAAATATCGCATCTCGGTTTTACCGCTTTGCACACCGCCCTGCCATGATATACAAGTTTATGGCAAAAATCTGCCGAGCTTTCGGGCGGCACAATTTTCATAAGGTCAAATTCAATTTTTGTGGGGTCGGAATTTTTGGTCAGCCCCATACGATTTGCAATTCTTTTGGCATGAGTGTCTATAACTATCGCCGGTTTGCCGTAAATGTCACCTATAATAATGTTTGCAGTCTTTCTGCCAACTCCGTCAAGAGATGTCAGTTCCTCCATAGTCTGTGGAACTTCCCCGCCAAAATCCGACAGAATTTTTCGGCAGCAATTAATTATGTTTTTTGCCTTGTTATGATAAAACCCTGTTGACCTAATATATTCTTCAAGCTCTAAAATATCGGCACCGGCAAAATCCTCCGCTGTTTTGTATCTTTCAAAAAGCGCGGGGGTCACCTGATTTACGCGTTTATCAGTACATTGTGCCGCAAGCTGGGTGGCAATTAAGAGCTGAAGCGGATTTTCAAAATCCAACGAACATTTTGCGTCCTTATATATTATATCAAATATTTTTTGTATTTCCAATACTTTTTGTTTTTTATTCATTTTTCTTTCCCCTAAAAAAACAAGTCCGGCTACTTTGCCGGACTGTCATTTTAAAACTCATCCGGGGTTTCCATAGTTATATTACCCAATCTTGTATCCCGGAACTCGTCAAGCAGAATATTTGCTGCACGAAGTGTATCAAATTCGCCTTTTTTCAGCAGAAATCCTCTCTTTTGAGCTATCTGTATAAGCACCTCATAATCAGTCAAATTGGTAATTTCCTCAAGCTTGTATCGAGTTATAAGATTATTTTCATATTTTTCACGCAGGAATTTTATCAGTATGCAGGCAAGCTCCTCAACATCCATAATCTCATCACGGATAGCGCCTGTAAACGCCAGCTTCAATGCAACATCCTCGCTCTCAAATTTAGGCCATAATATGCCCGGCATATCAAGAAGTTCAACACCACTGTCCAGTCGGAGCCATTGTTTACCTTTTGTAACTCCCGGTCTGTCACCGGTTTTTGTAACAGCTTTTCCTGCCACTCTGTTTATAAATGAAGATTTTCCAACATTTGGAATTCCGCAAAGCATGATTTTTATGCTACGATTAATTCCTCTTTTTTTGTCTCTTTCAATTTTATCCTTTAAAACCCTTTCGGCATAAGCACTCAGTTTGTTTATCCCTTTACCTGTTGTGCAACTCACCTCAATGGCGGCAATTCCTTTTTTCGCAAAATACTCAATCCACGCTTTGTTTGCCTCAGGGTCAGCCATATCTGATTTATTTAAGATAACCACCCTGGGTTTATTTCCAAGAATTTTATCTATCTCCGGATTTCTTGATGCCATCGGTATTCGTGCATCAAGCAGCTCTGCCGCAATGTCAACGAGCTTTAAACTGTCCGTCATCATGCGGCGGGTTTTCGCCATATGTCCGGGAAACCATTGTAAATTCATCTTTTAATCCAACCCTCCGATTGCGTCAAGCGGCAGAATTCTTACCATTGCTTTGCCTATAACGGACTCCTCCGTTACCATTCCCACGCTGGATAGTCTGCTATCCGAGCTGTTGTTACGGTTATCACCCATTACAAAAACACAGTCATTCGGTACTACGCACGGGTAAACTCCGTTACCAATATGACTATATTCTATTTTTTCATTAATATAATCCTCGTTGAGCTTTTCCCCGTCAACAAATACTTCGGCATAGCCTAGTTGCTCATTATATTTTATGTTTACAGACTGACCTTCTGTTGCAATTACGCGTTTAACATAAGGTGTATTTTCGTTTATTGCCGGTCTGAAAATTATAATATCCCCAACTTTTGGCTGATAATTCATACGCCAGACAAAAAGCATATCCTTATTATGAAGAGTGGGAACCATGGATGAGCCGTCAACTCTTACCATTGTGAAACAGTAGGTTCTTAAAAACATCGCTATTACAAAAGCAATCACTATTGCCTGAACCCATTCAAAAATTTCTTTTCCGAAGCTCTTTTTTTCTTTCATTTCTGCAGAATTTTCCATTTCAAACATATCCTTTTTTATATATAATACAAAAAGCCGCAAAAATTGCGGCTTTTCCGACGGGACAGGCCCGCGCTTTGCAGATTAAAGTTTTTCCTTAACTTTTGCTGCTTTACCCACTCTGTCACGCAGATAGTAAAGACGAGCACGACGAACTTTACCTCTTCTAATAACCTCTACCTTTTCAACATTAGGTGAGTGAAGGGGGAATGTTTTTTCAACACCAACACCGTAAGAAATTCTTCTTACTGTGAAAGTTTCGGAAATACCGCCGTTTTTCTTTCTGATAACGATTCCTTCAAACATCTGAATTCTTTCACGGTTACCTTCTTTGATTTTACAGCTTACTTTAACTGTATCACCAATGTTAAACTGAGGAACCTCTGTCTTCATCTGCTCATTACCAAGAGCTTTTACGATTTCTGTCATGTCTTTCTCTCCTTAATCTTAAGTGTTCGTAACGGTCAGACTTTACTGCCGACAGAGGACCACCGTAATACAAGATAACATTATAACACATAATTTTTTCAAATGCAAGTCTTTTTTTAAATTTTTTTGAAAGATATTACATACATAATTTCCTTTTCATTTCAAAAAATATAACCGGAGGTGCATTTTATGAAAAAAAATGGTTTCAGTTCGGGTAAAATTCAATCCAAAAAACCTTTTGAAACACCCGAAGATTATGATAACTTATACACTGTAAACACAGGTTCATACACAGATTGCACAGGTCTTATGTATAAACCGCCGGAAAACGATTTTGAATATGATTCTTACACAGATGTATATCACTTTCAGCCCTCCGCTTACGATGCGGATTACTATGGCGACGATGATTAAAAAAGCGGAGCAATGCTCCGTTTTTTTAATCGTTATAAAATCCTTTCGGCCAGTCATCAACCGCTTTTATAAATTTGAAAGTATATTCTTTTCCATCATCTAAAACGGTCTTTGTTCTGCCCGAGCCAATCATTGTTGTATTTCCACCAGCAGTTTCTGTGTAGTTGGCACTGAAAAACAAAGAAAAATTCTCCTCATTTTTAAGCTCATTTTCGGCTTCAGCATTATATTCAGCCGCCACCTCTTTTTTAACTTTCTGAACGGCTACAACAGTTCCCCACCAGTCATATTCATCCTCCTGTGCATCGATACGGTCAAGAGCAAAAATATGTCCGTTATAAAGTTGATAATATTTTCCTGTTGCTTCATTTTGCCATATTCCATCAAGGTCTGCCGTCCTGTTGAGTTCTGTATAAGGATTATTTTTCTCAGCCTCCTCCTCATCAATCCATTCCTGCGGAATTTCTGCCTGATAGCCTATAATAGGCTCTTTTTCACACGCCGCAAACGAAAGTGCAACTATAACAACCATAATAAGTACAATTATTTTTCTCATATGTTATCTTAAGCCTCCCTATATTCAAGCCATATGGATTAATTGTACCACACTTTTTCAACAACATCAAGCTTTTTTCTTCAAACATTTGCATGCAAATTTTTCGATTTCAGAAATAACAAGCGGTAATGCGGATAAGAGAATTACCACCACCCATTGTACTCCACTAAGTTCACATGTTTTAAAAACATTTCTCAAGGGACTAACCGCGACAACGGCTGTTTGCATAAGCATACATACTGCAAAGGCAAAAACCATAAACTTGTTCCTTCCTGCATTTCCTGAAAAAAATGAGTGTTCACTTTCAACGGCAAATGCGTGAAAAAGCTGAGACATACTTAAAGTGCAAAAAGTCATTGTCTGCCCAAGCTTTTCATTTCCAAATATCTTTGCGCCTATAACATATGCAAAAGTTGCAATAATACCTATCATAATACCTTCGATAAATATCGTATATCCCATACTATCCGAAAAAATACTTTTGTTTTTATTAACAGGGGGTTTCTGCATTATATCCTTATCGGGTGGTTGGAGACCCAGCGCTGCCGCCGGCAGTGAATCGGTCACCAGGTTCATCCACAAAAGCTGTATTGCTGTGAGTGGACTCTCCCTTCCAAAGAATATCGCAATGAAAATGGTAAAAATTTCTCCAATATTGCTTGATAGCAAAAACCTCACTGCTTTTTTTATATTTGCATAAATTCCCCGTCCTTGGCGTACTGCTTCTGCAATGGTTACGAAGTTATCATCCGCCAGCACCATGTCAGCCGCACCTTTTGCCACATCAGTTCCGCTTTTCCCCATTGCACAGCCGATATCCGCGCTTTTAAGAGCAGGTGCATCATTCACACCGTCTCCGGTCATTGCAACAACCTCACCCTGCCTTTGAAGTGCCTTTACTATTCTCATTTTATGTTCTGGGGTTACCCTATAAAAAACCCGACACTCCGAAACCCTTTTTTCAAGTTCATTCTCATTCATTAAATCAAGTTCTTTGCCGCTGAGTGCAACATTCATTCCACCGGAGATGCCTGTCTGCTTTGCAATAGCAAGGGCAGTATCCCTCTGGTCTCCGGTTATCATTACAACCTTTATTCCCGCCTCACTACAACTATTTACAGCTGCTGCAACCCCCTTGCGCGGTGGGTCGGTCATTGCTGCAAGTCCCACAAAAATCAGATTTTCTTCATATTCACCTCCAAGTGTTGTGATTTCCTTACTTGCAACTGCTATAACTCTTTTTCCTTCCGCAGCAAACTCACGATTCTTTTTTTCTATTTCTTTCTTTTGGTCTTCGCTAATTGAGCACGCATTAATAATCATTTCAGGCGCACCCTTTGTTACAACTTTGTATCCGTATGCAATTTTATGTACAGTTGTCATAAGTTTACGCGACGAGCTGAACGGTATTTCATCTACTCTTTCAAACGCCCTGTCAAGTTCTTTTTTTAAAACACCCTTTTCTTCCGCTGCTTTTATCAGCGCTTTTTCGGTTGCACCTCTTTCATCATTGCATAGAATAAAACACTCAAGAAGTCTCTTGCCGTCACCATAAAGATCCGTTACCGTCATCTTATTTTCAGTCAGGGTGCCTGTCTTATCCGTACATATTACTGTCGCACTACCCAGCGTTTCCACCGCCGGCAAGCTTCGCACAACCGCATTTTTCTTTGCCATTTTCTGTACCCCTATCGCAAGCATAACCGTCACTATTGCCGGAAGCCCTTCGGGAATTGCCGCAACTGCCAGGCTGACTGAGGTCATAAACATTTCAAGCGGTGGTTGTCGTCTGATTATGCCCATAAGAAAAATTACCAAACAGATTGTAATTGCTGTAACACCAAGAACATTTCCTGTTTTTTTCAGCCTTATCTGAAGAGGAGTCTGTGGTGTTTGGCTGCTTATAATCATTCCTGCAACCTTTCCGGTTTGAGTGTTCATCCCGGTCGCCACTACAACCGCTTTTCCTCTTCCACCAGTTATAACCGTATTTGCCCACACCATATTAGCCGCCTCAAGCTCCGGTTGTCCATCGGGTGATACTGCACAATTTTTTCCAATTTCGCGTGTTTCTCCGGTAAGCGCAGACTCGTCCGCCGTAAGTGCGGCAGTTTCAATAAGCCTTGCATCTGCCGGAACAAAATCCCCCGTATTTAAAATTATCACATCTCCCGGTACCAGATTTTCTGTGTTTGTCTGAATTTCTTTTCCTCCCCTTACTACTTTAGCCATGGGGGAATTCATCCTTTTTAACGCCTCAAGAGCGTGTTCCGCCTTAAATTCCTGCACAACCCCTATAACCGCATTAAAGACCACTATCGCAAGTATTATTAGTGCATCCAAATATTCTCCCTCGCCGCTTAAATATGATACTGCAACCGAAACGATTGCCGCTACCAAAAGCATCAGTACCATACTGTCCGACATCTGTTTGAAAAATTCTCTGAAAAAGCTTTTCTTTTCAGTTTGTTCAAAACTGTTTTTTCCATGTTTTTCAAGCCTTTTTTGTGCTTCCTCGGCACTAAGCCCGTCCACCGATGTTTTAAGATTATTCATCAGCCTTTTTTCCACTAAAGTGTGCCACATGTCCCATTCACTCCTTTTCCACAAGTATATTTAACACCGGACAAGTTTATGTCAATCTCGAATATAGGCTGAGTAAATACCTGTATTTCTGTCTAGCCGCTTTTTCCTCATATATATAGTAACTAATAAGTTCCCCGTCCGATGCTTCGTTAAAGCCGTTTTTCAATGCATTAATATAACTTTTGCAGTCGTCAATCTCTTTTTTAAGTTGCTTTTGTTCCTTTGTCATTTTTCTCATGCCCTTTCCTTATATCAAAGTATATATTTCCATTTTATTTGGGCACTGTTTTTAATATGACCGATTTTTTCTTTCATTGTTATTATTCCCCACCTGCACTCCTCTTTCCCAACTCCCGCAAGCCCTTTTGCGCTCATAACCGAGTCCTTTGCCTCATTAATAATATCTCTGTCTAAAAAAGCACACAAAAGAACGCTCATTTTTTCAATTTTCTCGTTTATTTTATCAAGATTGTCACGACACACAGCCATATTCCCCTCACACGCCTCATATGCCTCATCGGCAAGAGATAGCATTGCATCTGTCTTTTCATTTACATAACCGTTATATAAAAAACCTCCTGTTACAATAACAAGAAGCAGTGCTCCCGAAATCCAAATTTTTTTCATTTTCTGTCCCCCTTTACGCCTTTTTTCTGAAAATAAAATTCTCCTGCGCTGTCCATAACCGCATAGAAAACCTCTGATGCTTTTTTTATGCCCTTTTGAGATAATTTTTTCATAAGTTGATGTTCGCTCATTCCGCTGAGTTCAAGCCCTTTTTTTGCAATTTTTCCGTCAGCAATTACAACATATGGCATCGCCCCGGGGCTGCCATTAATATTCATGTCTGCTGCTGTCAAAGCCTTGCCTCTCGCCGAGGGAATTACGCTGATTTTACCACTGTTTTCCAGAATTGCATATTCAACATCCCGCAAGTCCGAATACCCCTCACAACGAATCTGCTCCATAATTTCGTCTATGTTATAGCATTGCCTTCTCATTTCCTGCTCCACTAAAATACCCTTGTTGATTAAAATTGACGGTCTTCCCTGAAAAAGCTTTCGCAAAAATCTTGATTTAAGCGTAAGCACAGATATAAGTATCTCAAGTGAAATAAGTGTTGCTATAGGCACAATACTGCTCATAAGCGGCAAATTCATATCCTGCATTGGAATTGACGCAAGCTCAGATAATAAAAAGACCACCACCAGCTCTGCCGGTTCAAGTTCTCCCACCTGTTTTTTACCCATTATTCTGATTGTGATTATCAAAATAACATAAAGAATTACTGTTCTTATACAACTTGTCAGCATTGACTTTTCACCTCTTAAATTTTAATATTGGTAATCTTTACTGTTTTTATGTTAAATTTGCATAACAAAAATAATAAATTTCTGTTAAATTTTTTTACAAAAACTATTGATTTTTTTTTAAAATGGTGTATAATAAATAGTAAGTGGTTACTAAATGGATTGATAGTGGTATCTCAGTGGTCAGATTTTTGGAAAGGAGGAGCATAAATGTTTAACAGCAATTATTCCCACAGTGTGGATAATAAGGGCAGATTCATAATGCCCTCCAAATACAGAGATATGCTGGACGGTCGTTGCATGGTTACCAAAGGCATGGACAACCATTGCCTTTACATTTACACATTAAGTGAATGGGCAGATTTTGAAGCCCGTCTGCTTGCTCTTCCAAATAGCAAACCGGAAATCCGTTCCCTTCAGAGATATTTTCTTTCGGAAGCGGAAATGGTTGAAATTGATAAACAGGGCAGATGTCTTGTTTCTCAGCAACTAAGAGAATATGCAGGAATCAGCTCATCAATAAAGCTTTTGGGTATGGGCAATAAAATAGAACTCTGGAGCAGCGAAAACCTCGCTGAATTCGAAAATGAAACAACTGTTGATGTGGCAGATGTTGCCGGCAACATTGATTTGGTAATATAGGTGGGATTTATGGAGTTTAAACATAAATCGGTACTGTTTGATGAGTGTATGTCTGCACTCAGAATCACCCCCGGCGGCATTTATGTAGATGGTACTCTTGGTGGCGGTGGTCATTCATTAGGAATTTGCGAAAGACTTTCGGACAGCGGCAAACTTATAGGTATTGACCGTGACCCCGAGGCTTTAAAGGCGGCATCAGATCGGCTTTCCTCTTTCAGCGGTATAACAACCTTTGTCCATAGTAACTATTCAGAAATTAAAAGTATTTTATCCGAACTTGATATATTGGGAATCGACGGTGCACTTTTAGACCTTGGTGTCTCATCTTATCAGATTGATAATCCCGAGCGCGGGTTCAGTTATATGAAGGACGCACCGCTTGATATGCGAATGAATCCGGACGACCCTATTTCCGCTTACAACATTGTAAACGAATATGACAGAGACGAGCTTGCAAAAATAATCAAAGATTACGGCGAAGAACGGTTTGCTGGCAAGATTGCTTCTCTGATAGTAAGAAGACGGCAGCAAAAGCCCATAGAAACTACACTTGAGCTTGCAGATATAATTAAATCTGCCATGCCGCCCGCATCAAAAAACGGCGGTTCAAATCCCTGCAAGCGTACATTTCAGGCGCTCAGGATTGAAGTCAATCGAGAACTTGAGCTGTTAAAAGGTTCACTTTCTGACTTTTTTGATTCACTAAATCCAGGAGGAATACTTGCGGTTATCACATTCCATTCCCTTGAGGACAGGATAGTGAAGAACACCTTTGCAGACCTCTGTAAGGGGTGTACCTGCCCGCCTGACTTTCCCGTATGTGTGTGCGGAAAGAAGCCCGTGGCAGAGCATATTACAAGGAAACCGATCGTTCCATCCGATGTTGAGATGGAAGACAATCACAGAGCGAGAAGCTCAAAGCTGAGAGTTATAGAAAAACTCTGAGGCTTATATAATAAAAGATAATGAGAGGAGCTGTTACACGATTATGGTATACAACGAGATGGTATACAAACCGGCGACACTTGGAGAAAGACTTCAGGCAAAGTTCGGCGCACGTATCTCTTCCGCTGTAAAAAACGGCTCCGATATGGCGGAAGGGACTCAGGGTGAGGTCCTTTCCTTTTTTGGGAAGACCACAGAAAACGGTGCCGACAGAGCGGTGCCTTCTGCCAGACGTGTGGTTGCGACAGATATGTCCAGAGTGAATG
>JAZROP010000046.1:0-44602 GCA_045648785.1 Clostridia bacterium
ATTTGTAATCAGCAGGTCGCGGGTTCGAGTCCCATCACCAGCTCCATTTTTTGGAGAGGTTCCCGAGTGGCCAAAGGGGGCAGACTGTAAATCTGTTGGCACCGCCTTCGATGGTTCGAATCCATCTCTCTCCACCAAAAATATCCGTACAACATTTGTTGTGCGGATATTTTTTATTTAGAAGAGGTGGATTTGAAGGGAGCGGTAGTGAATGATATGCCGGTGGCATATCAGAGCCGCGACCTGGCTTTGCCGCAGCAAAGCGAATCCATCTCTCAGATAACATTCCTCTAACCGAGCGCAAGTGAGAGCAATAAAATCCATCTCATTGTGCAAACGGCGGAGCCGATAGGCTCCGCCTTCTTTATTTTTTTCTCACAGTTGCCAATACATTCATCAGCATTACAAATCCAAAAACGATAAGATAAATATTTGCAGTGGTAGGATAAATATCCATAATTCCTGATATGTCACTAGTGGCAATCCGCTTGTTTATGTCAAACAAGGACAGCACCGGCGGCAGTGAGCTGCAGATATAACTTAATATCATCCACAACCATCTTTTTCTGACAAGGCTCATAATCGCAAAAACTACCGCTGCGGGACACAAAATTAAATTAACAAATCCCATAAATTATCCTTTACTCAAATATATGCTCAACTATTTCTTCAATGTCCTCTTTATCAAATGCCCCTAAAAACTCATATCCGCCTTTTTCTCTGCTGCAGAATATTTCATATTCCTTTTCCCCGGGGACATAGCTGAGGTAATTCCCCCTCAGATACTTCTCAAGCATGTCTTTAGTTGCCTGCCCCAGGTAAACACAATCCTCATTTATCATCTCCGCAGACTTTATCATAGGCGCCTGCGCAGCAAGATATTCATATCTGTAGCCCGATTTTTCCAGCTTATTTCTTTGCGCAATATAAACCGTACCGTATAAACCATTATAATAAGAATATTGGATATATCCATTGTCGGCAAGCCACTTATGCGTATTTTTAAAGTTTGTGTTTATGTCTGCATCCGCATATTCAATTCTTTTACCACCAATTTCTGTATATGGTACAGTTACATCTTCCCCCAAATTTCCTACGCGGTTAATTTCATAGGTTACATGTGTAGAATTATAATCAGTATATATCTGGTTATAGTCAAGACTCATAAGGTCTTTTGACAGGGCCTCGTGCAAACCGTTTATCTCCTCCGGATTTGTTAATATAGCATTGTCACCGTTAGTGTTATATATATTAATACGATAAACATCCTGCGGTTTTTCACTTACAAGCCCCTCCTGTGCCCGCCTATAGTCGTCAAACTCATACAGCCCGCCTATAATCTCATATCTTTGTGCTTCATTCACCCAATATGCACGACGGATTTCCCTGCCGTTTTTGAGCTTATATTTTATGTGAAGTCTTGTGTGGTAGCTTCTGTCATAAGGTTTGACAGTATAAATTTCAGACTTATCAACAAGCTTTTTATGTACATTGATTGCCTGTTTGGTTACAGCATCGCTCTCAACGAAAGGCTCATCATAATTGTAATAATTATATACCGCCACACTTTTTACATCATCAGCCATCGGAACACGCGTTTCATATCCGAAAAAGTTTGTAAAAGTAAACAAAAATGTCATTGCCGTAAATGCAACCGCAAATGCTATGTAGCCTTTATAGGACTTCCAGACCTTTAAGGTTTTCTTCAGCACCATTTCAGAAGCAAAATATGCCACCACGCTGACAATTACAAGCACTAATACAAATACTGCCGGGTTTTCACTTATAAATGTGCTGAAAAGGGCGAATGCACAAATTGTCGCCAGAAATGCTATCAGATATTTGAAAATTGGGTTCAAAATTTTAAAGCCTGCAACATCTTCTGCCGTTTCAATATTGCGTTTTTTATAGAAAGCCCATGCAAGGACAAAAAGTGATATTGCAGCCAAAATTTCCCACAGATTGCCAAGTCCGAAAGCGGGGACTCCATGTCTGTAACTTGTATATAAACTGTCTGCCCCGGTGAAAAGACGAAACACAAGATTTCCCTCAGCAACTTTTGTAATCAGGTCGGTAATATCTGTAAATCCGTACAAAAATGTATCTGCAAAAACGCCAAGCGTCGCACAGGTAAGCGGAACTATTCCGTGAAACAGAATGCTTAAAGCTATCATTGCAAAACTGTTGCCTGTCAAGCTGGATACAAATGATGTGCAGGCAAACATTGTAAAAAGTGCGAGAAGATTCATAAATGTCCAACACACTACCGACCCAAGGGACATAAATACACCGTAATCGGAAGCGGACATTATTCCCAGAATTATGCCGTTAACCAATACCGGCACACACATAAGTGTAAGTCCCGCAAGTATCGACGAAATAAATATGGCAGTTCTGCCCACCGGCAGACTATGCATAAAAATGCTGGTTTTTTTGGAATGAATAAACCGAAAAACAAGCAGTCCTACCACAGTTGGTACCACAATCGCAATAACCATGGGTATTATCATAAATCCGTCTTCGTACAAAACCGGATAATGATTTCCGATTACAGTTGATGGGTCATATGCCAGTAGAATGGGCAAAGTTGTTACAACAAACAAAATTATAAAGTATAAGATAGAACCCCACAAATAACGGCGGAGCGCTGATTTATAAATTCCTTTATTAAACAATGATGTTTTTAAAGTCATAACCCAAACCTCCCAACTCATAAATAAATACTTCTTCAAGCGTCAGGCTTACCCGTTCGCAAAGTGTAGGGTTAAGAGCCTTAATCTGTGCATCCGTTTCTTCCGCATCACCGCGCAGAATTACATTATATACCTGTCCCGTGTTTGAAATATGCAATAGGTTTTCTGCCTGAGTAAGTTTTTCTTCTCCGAATACCACTTGATATTTGTGAACATTCCCTTTTAGGTCATCAAGCGGTTTTTCAATTATCATTTTGCCTTTATGTATAATTCCCACCCAGTCACATATGTCCTCAAGCTCGCGCAGATTATGAGAGGATACAAGCACTGTCATTTCCCTGTCTGCAACATCTGCAATCACAAGATTTAATACCTGTTTGCGCATTACCGGGTCAAGCCCGTCAAGTGGCTCATCGAGAATTAATACATCCGGCATTGCAGAAAGGGAAAGCCAGAAAGCAACCTGCTTTTTCATACCCTTGGACAGCTTTCTTATCTGCCTTTTTTCGTCAATTTTAAATAATTCTTTTATCGCTTCATATCTATTCTTATTAAAATCAGGGTAAATGTCAGCATAAAATTTTGCCATTTCCTTTATACTGAATGTGCTGAAATAAAACCAGTCATCTGAAATATTTAAAACTTTTTTCTTTATATTTTCATTTTCCCACACGGGCTCTCCACCAATTGTTATCTCACCGGACAAGGGTTTTAAAACTCCGTTAATGTGGTTGATTATAGTGGTTTTTCCGGCTCCGTTAGGTCCTATTATTCCATATATTGTTCCTTTTCTTACATGAAGAGATGTTTCATCAAGAACCTTGTAATCATCAAAGTATTTGGTTACATTTGACACTTTTATCATAATTTTTCCTCCTTTTCTGAATATATATCCGAAATGAATTTTGTCACCAGAGCCTCGTCTTCGCCCAAAAATTTAAGTTCTTTTATGAGCGATTTTATCTCATCATAAATGTCAGTTGTCCGCTTTGTATCAATTTTTTCAAACGGCGCAACAAAATTCCCTTTTGCCTTGACACTGTAAATAAACCCGTCTGTTTCAAGTTGTTTGTATGCCCTTTGCACTGTGTTGGGGTTAACCGTAAGGCTTACCGACAACTCTCTGACTGACGGCAATTTGTCGTCCTGTTTTAAAATACCACCTATAATCAGCTCTTTAATTCCTGACTCTATCTGCTCGTGCAAGCTTCGTCCATCCCTGAAATCCAGATTAATCATTTTTTCACCTCCATCTGTATTAATTGTATTAGTACAGTTAGTATAACATGGAAAATTTTGTTTGTCAATAGTTTTGCATAAAAAGGGGTCGGTGACTTCATTCTCCTTTTTATAATGATTGTTTCTCTCGTAGCTTACAATAGTGATAAATTGTATATGGAACAATAATTATTCGCCATATAATATAAAAGGGTACTGTCAAAAACCGAAACCGGTATAGATAATAAGCTTTTTTCTCCATAACAACTCTTTTATATTGTCCACATTCCTCACACAAACACAGGTCTTCAGAAAGAATATATTTACTTTCCGGCTCATTTATTTCATTTACTTTGTTAAAACAATTAAAACAGAACTCTGCCATTTTTATCACCTCTTTGTATATTATAGGTCAATTTCACCATAATTTTAATAGGGAACTTTGCCATAATATTTTTAGGTGATATTATGAATAGATTAAAAGATTTACGAAAAGAAAAGGGTTATACTCAAGTAAAAATGCAAATATTGACAGGAATTGACCAAAGCGATTACTCAAAGCTCGAAAACGGAAAAAGATATTTTACCTTTGAACAATGCCGAAGACTTGCCCTTGCTCTTGATACCAGTATGGACTATTTAGCAGGGCTTACTAACGAAAAGAAGCCTTATCCGAAAAAATAATAGCTTCCCGATAGGGAAGCTATTTTTAAATCATATTCATCACAATTTGTGTCACAAGCACAGCTGTACAGGACAGCATTGCAACGGTGACGAGTGATTTTTCTTTAAATCCGAGCAAGAGTGCGACGGCAAATCCGACTATCGCCGGAATAAGTTCTGTTGCAAAAAATATTGCCGGAACGGTCATTACACTTAAGACGGTGTATGGTATATAATATAGGAAAGATATAATAAACCGGTTTTTAATTTTATTTCTTACAAGCACCAGGGGTATCATTCTTAAAAGATATGTAACTCCTGCCATCACAAGCAGATAAATAAAAAAGGTTTCTCTAATCATCTGCCGGTCCCCCCTCCGCCGGAACTGGTGAAACTACTGCAAACAGTGCACTTGCCAGAACTGCACAAATAATTATGACAAACCCACTTGGAATTGTTTTTAAATATGACACAAATTCAAAGCAACAACTTAAAGTTATTGCAAAAAGCACACAGAAAAGCACAGGTTTTTGCCGTTTCATTTCGGGTACTACAATTGCCACAAACATTCCGTAAATAGCCACGCCCAGAGCGGAAATCACTATTGCAGGCAGTATGTTATCGGCAATTCCTCCAAAAAAAGTACCAAGCGTCCAGCCAAGATATGGCATCAGAATAAGTCCATACATATATTTTTTTCCAACGGTATTTTTATTCGTCATTGCTACGGCAAAAATCTCGTCTGTATTTCCAAAAGAAATTAAAAATCTGTGTGGCAACCGAATACTTTTTCCAAGTTTTTGAGAGAGTGACACCGACATTAGTGCATAGCGAGAGTTTATCACAAGCTGGCTAACCGCCATTTCAATAAGTGACCCGCCACCCGCAATTATTGGCACACCGGCAAGTTGACCTGCCGAGGTTAAATTTGTCATGGAAATGATAAGCGCCTCAATCCACGAAAGCCCAACACCTACCGCCGTTATTCCAAAAGCAAATGACACCGCAAAATATCCGATACATATGGGGATACCGTCTTTTATTCCCTTAAAAAACATGTTGTTTTCTGTCATACCAAAGCCTTCTTTCAAGTATTTAATATACCACTTTGGCTTGCAGAAGTCAAGAAAAAGCCGCCTTTCGGCGGCTTTTGTTTATTCGGTCGGTCAAAATATGCCGACCTTTAATGTAAAGGAGGCATATTTATGATGCTTTTTTCCCAGAATGCTTAAGCTGAAGTCTTATGCGGTCTGCTATCATTGCAATAAATTCTGAGTTTGTGGGCTTGTCCTTGGTGAATTTAACTGTATGTCCGAAAAGTTTGTTCAGCGTATCCACATCACCTCTCTGCCATGACACCTCTATTGCATGGCGGATCGCTCTTTCAACCCTTGAGGATGTGGTTTTATGTTTCTTTGCAATTCCGGGATAAAGCTCTTTTGTTACGGCATTAATAAGCTCCATGTCTTCAACCACCCACATTATTGCATCTCTCAAAAACTGATAGCCTTTGATATGTGCAGGAACGCCAATGGTTTTAATCATATTGCTTACCATTATTTCAATGTCAAACTCGTTTTCATCTGTAACATCTGTCAGATTTTTAACTGGCTTTTCTTTCATTCTGGTAAAGAAACAGATGTGCTGATAAAGAGTGGTTGCATCAAACGGCTTTGGCAGATAAAAGGATGCTCCGCTTGCAGCTGCCCGGGCAATCATTGCTTCATTTGTAAACGAAGAAATCATAATTATGACAGGTTTTGTCACCGAAGTGCGTAAAATGTCCTCAATTACCGAAAAACCGTCACCATCTCTCATAATGGCTTCGCAAACAATAACATCAACATTATATCTTGCCGCCATGTCCCTGCCGGCTCTGCCGCCGGTTACATTCAAAATTTCGCTAAATTCCGGATAAACAGCAAGTTCTTTTTTCAGCTTATCGCCATACTCTCTGTTATCATCAATTATAAGTACTGTGTTTCCCATATTTTTCTCTCCTTGCTTTGTTTGATGTTCTAAGTATATCACAAAAAAGGAGAGTGTTCAATATTTTTGAACAATATTTTTAATTTTTTATGTTTTGTTCAAATTTATTGAACAAATTTGGATAATTTTCCACCTGTTATGACATTAAACCCAGAAAAAGCACAAACTTTACCTATAGTTTTTTGGTAAATTCTTACAGTTTTATCTTGAGGCGAGGTTTAATGAATAGAATAATCATTATTGAAATTACCGTTTCAATCAGCATATATCCACCATTGTACAATAATGAATATAGCCATACCGGCTGCCCTTCTGGAGCAAAGCTACCCCAAATTAAAATTCCTGTTATAAAATGACAGATAAATCTTAAAATAAGAACCACAGCGCTTGCAACTACTGCTGACCAGAGCTTGTCCCCCAGTCTGCGGGATATTCCCCCCGCAAGTCCAAGAACACCAAAGGCTACAATATAATCTAATAACACAACCGTTATAAATGAGATTATTGTCTGTGCCGGTGGCGCATACCAACCTATTATCATTTGAATAAGTCCATAAACAGACGCCTGAATTATTCCCCACTTAAAATCTGTTGCCATGGAGAAAAGAATTATCGGCACCATACTCCCGGCTGTTACCGAGCCTCCATAAGGCATATCAAACAGTTTCACAAAGGATAAAACTGTGGCAAGGGCAATAAGTATGCCTGCCATACTTAATTTTTTGGTTTTCACTTACATCACCTTTTCTTTATATAATAGTGAAAATTCCTGATGGATTAAAAAACTCCACCGGGAAATCCCAGTGGAGCAAAATAATCGATTATTATTCCTACGCCGGCATTATCCGTATCAGGTTCGCGGGTTAAGCATTTGCTTTCTCAGCCGAATTTCAGCACCCCGTTTAAATTTTCATCCTCATTTTACCATAACTTTTTTTATTTGTCAACAAAAAATTTAACACGAATTCTGTTTTATTAGTATAATTTTCGTTTTACGGAAAAAACCTCTTATAAGCTACTTATATTAA
Organism: Clostridia bacterium; assembly: GCA_045648785.1. Taxonomy (GTDB): domain Bacteria; phylum Bacillota; class Clostridia; order RUG12999; family RUG12999; genus RGIG7450. Next base: position 7,592 of record JAZROP010000046.1, read on the forward strand.
GCGTTTCAGGCGTTTTTATGTTACAATTATTTTACATACTTTCGGTTTTATTAGACTTGTTTATTTGACTATTGCCCAATTTTATGGTAAAATAAATATGCTGAAAAAATGCAGATAAGTTCTGCATCATCACAAAGGAGGCGTGTAAAATGCACACGTTTAAAAAGGTTGCCTCCGTTGCTGCACTTGTTTTTATGACTACTATTTCCTGTTTTGCAGCAGAAGGCACCGTAATAACAGACGCGCTTAACATCCGCAGTGCCCCTTCCACTGACAGCACAGTAATTTCATCTGCATACAAAGGAGAAATCCTTGATATAACTTCTACTGAAGGCGCTTTTTACCGCATAAAATTCAACGGCTCAGATGCTTATGCTTCTGCCGATTATGTTGCTGTTAATATTAAATCTACCGGCACTGTTACCGCAGACCTTTTAAATATCAGAAACGCACCTTCCTCATCTGCGGGAGTTGTAGGTCAACTCGCTCGTGGTGATGAGGTTCGTCTCACCGGTGCAGTTGGGAACTGGTATGAAATTCTTATGTACGGTCAACTCAGATTTGTACATGGAGATTATATTTCGGTAAGGGATTTATCCGCTCTCGCATCCAGAGACGGAACAGGCTTTTCCAGAGGAAACCGTGTGGTTGAATACAGTAAAAATTACATAGGAACCCCTTATGTTTCGGGAGGTTCTTCCCCCTCAGGATTTGACTGCAGCGGATTTACAAGTTATGTTTTTAAGCAGTTTGGCGTATCTCTGCCTCGCACATCGGCTTCGCAGGCAACTGTTGGAACACCTGTTTCAAGAGCAGAGCTTATTCCCGGTGACCTTGTGTTCTTCAACACTTATGGTGGAATTTCCCATGTTGGTATTTATGTCGGTGATGACAATTTTATACATTCTACCGTTCCGGGAGATATTGTAAGAATAAGTAGTCTTGATTCAGCTTATTACAGTTCAAGATATGTAACCGCAAGACGAATTATGAATTAGTTTTAAAAATCCGCAGCTTTGCTGTGGATTTTCTTTAATATATTGAAAGGAGAAAGCCTTATGCGTGTTATTTCAGGATCACGGGGCGGACTGCCTCTTAAATCCCTTCCGGGAATTGATACCCGACCGACCACCGATAAGGTAAAGGGTACTATTTTCAATATTCTTTTTGACCGGATTACCGGCAAAAAAGTGCTGGATCTTTTTTCCGGAAGCGGTGCAATGGGAATTGAAGCATTAAGTCGCGGAGCAGAAAGTGCCACTTTGGTGGATTCTTCTCCAAAAGCGGTTGATATAATAAGAAAAAATCTTGAATTTACAAGGCTTTCCGCAGATGTAATATGTCGCACGGCAGATAAATTTTTAAATAGCTGCAATGAAAAGTTTGATATTATTTTTATGGACCCTCCCTATTTTTCTAATTATATTACCGATTGTTTGAATATTATTTCTGAAAGAAAAATTTTAACGGACGGCGGCATTATTATTGCCGAAAGCGATAAAAAGGAGTCGTTTCCTTCAAAAATTTCTGGTTTTTTGCTGAAAGACGAAAGATTTTACGGCAGGGTAGCAGTAAGATTTTATGTGAAAGAATAAAAAAATTTGCTGAAAGACTTGATTATTAAGAAAAAATAGTATATAATGTTATAGTAAGTATATATAATGCTGTGGAAAGGCTATGATATTCTATGAAAATAGCGGTATATCCCGGAAGCTTTGACCCGGTTACAAACGGGCATCTTGACATTATCCGCAGAGCGGCAAGAACATTTGATAAGGTTGTTGTTTCGGTTTTTGTCAATAAAGCTAAAAACTCCGCTTTTTCGGTTTCCGAGCGTGTTGAAATGCTTCGTGAAGTTACCGCAGAGTTTGACAATGTAGAAATTTCTTCTTCGGATAAGCTTTTGGTTCATTTTATGAAAGAAAAAGGCATTAATATTATAATTAAAGGCCTGAGGATGATTTCTGATTTCGAATATGAATTTCAGATGGCGCTTGCAAACCGCGAGCAAAATCCGGATATCGAAACTCTTTTTATGATGACTTCTTCCGAGCTTTCGCATGTCAGCTCCAGTCTTGTTAGGGAGCTTGCAAGTTATGGTGCCGATATTACAAATCTTGTTCCACCACAGTGTGTAAATACTATTTATAATAAATTTAAACGGTAAACCCTGTTATTATTTTTTTACGGGAGGAAAGAAAAATGGAAGTTTTACAGATAATTGACGAACTGGACGATCTTGTTGAAAAAAGCTTTAATATTTTTGGTCATACAATTATTAATAAAGAGGAACTTCTTGCAATGGCAGACGAAATTCGTCTTAAACTGCCTGAAGAACTCAAACAAGCTCGTTGGGTAAAAGAAGAGCGCCAAAGAATTATTAGCGAGGCCCAATCCGAGGCTGAAAAAATCATTAAAGACGCTCAAGACAGAGTTATTGCTTTAATTGACGAACACGAAATTACAAAATCTGCCAAGGAAAAATCTGAAGCAATCCTTGCTGAAGCAAGGCGTCAGGAGGCAGAAATGCAGCGTAATGCCGTACTTTATGCCGACAGCATTATGGAAAAAATTGATAAAACAACTTCAGTTGTTTTAGATGAAATTCGCGAAGCAAGACGCCAGCTGAAAAAATAATTTTTTAAGGTTACATAAAGGATTTTTATTCGTTTTTTCGGATAAAAATTCTTTTTTATTTCTAGGAGGAAAAGATGGAAAACATTGAAGTAAATGACTTTCTTAACCTTGCGGAAGAAAGCTATAAAATAGACCCATCTCTTTTTAAAAACTATAAAGTAAAAAGAGGTCTTAGAAATGCCGACGGAACGGGCGTGCTTGCTGGTCTTACTTCTATTGGTGAGGTCCGCGGTTATATTATTGACGACTGTGATAAAGTTCCTGTTGCAGGTAAACTTATGTTCCGCGGCATAAACATTAAAAAAATAATTCAGAATTCTGTTGATGAAAATCGTCCCAGCTTTGAAGAAACTGCATTTCTTTTGCTTTTTGGAAAGCTTCCCACAAAGGACGAATATCAAAAATTCTGTAAGCTTCTTGGTAAAATGAGAACGCTTCCTCTGAACTTTAATGAAGATATTATTATGAAAACCCCTTGCCGGGATATTATGAATAAGCTCGCGCGAAGTGTTCTTTGTCTATATTCTTATGACCAGTCTCCGGAGGATTTGACTCTTGAAAATCTCTTGCGTCAATCTATCGAACTTATTTCCAGAATGAGCACTATTGTTGCTTATTCATACCATGCTCGTCGTCATTATTTTGAAGGCGAAAGTCTATATATTCACCCTCCCAAGCCTGAAAATTCCACGGCGGAAAATCTTTTGCACTTAATAAAGCCTAATGGGCAGTTCAGTAAAGAAGATGCTGAGCTTTTAGATGTTATGCTTACTCTCCATGCAGAGCATGGCGGCGGTAATAACTCAGCCTTCTCCTGCCGCGTAATTTCTTCTACAGGAACAGATACTTACTCTGCTATTGGAGCTGCTATTTGTTCGCTTAAAGGACCCCGTCACGGTGGTGCAAATAAAGCAGTGCTTGATATGATGGATGAAATTAAGAAAAATGTAAAAGACTGGACAAATGAGGGAGAACTTGCAGATTACCTCAGAAAAATTGTAAACAAACAGGCAGGTGATGGTAGCGGACTTATTTATGGTATGGGACACGCAGTTTATACTCTTTCAGACCCTCGTGCTGTAGTTTTAAAACAAAAAGCACAGGAAATGGCTGCAAAAAAAGGTCTTTTGGATGAATTTAATCTTTATGACCTTTTAGAGAGAATTTCCCCTGAAATTTTATGCGAAAAAATGGGAGTTAAAAAGGCAATTTGCGCCAATATTGACCTTTATTCCGGATTTGTATACCAGATGCTTGATATTCCGCCTGAGCTTTACACTCCACTGTTTGCTGTTGCAAGAATTGTCGGTTGGTGTTCTCATCGAATAGAAGAAGTTTTAACAAATGGAAAAATAATTCGTCCGGCTTACAAAAGCGTGTGTGAAAGAAGAGAATATACCACGATGGACGAAAGATAAAATACTATTTAAACTCTCCTTGAAAAAGGGAGAGTTTTTTTTAAAGTTTGTGTTAAAATCTCTTGAAAATTCTGAAATTTTGTGGTATAATTTTTTATATATAAATTAGTCTTGTTTTTTTGAAATTTATACTAAAAATTTTCTTGTAAAATCGGAGAAAAAATTATGAATAATATTAATTTTTACTGGGAAAAAGCCCGGGGACTTCTTAAAGAAAATTTAACAGGTGTTTCTTTTGATACATGGATAAAACCGCTTGAACCTGTTTCATACAAAGACGGTATTTTCACTCTTGCTACCGAAACAGATTTTCTTAAAAATATGATTTCCTCAAGATATTCTTCAATGATTTCGGCATGCCTTTCTACTGTTATTGAAGAAACCGTTTCCGTTAATGTAATTTTATCTTCTGAAAAAGGAAATGAAAAAGAAATTAAGATTCCTACATTCAATAAAAATGCAATAGGACTTAATCCAAAATATACTTTTGACAATTTTGTTGTCGGCTCTTCAAATAAATTTGCACATGCTGCATCTTTAGCCGTTGCAGAAACTCCATCGAAAGTTTATAATCCACTTTTTCTTTATGGCTCTTCCGGTCTTGGTAAAACCCATCTTCTCCACGCCATAGGAAATTACATATCTATGCTTAATCCATCACTCAAGGTTATGTACACTCCTTCGGTGGATTTTACAAATGAGCTTATAAACTCAATTAAAGAGGGGTCAAATGAAAGCTTTAGAAATAAATATCGTCAGATTGATGTCCTTTTAATGGACGATATTCAGTTTATCGGTGGAAAAACCTCAACTCAAGAGGAATTTTTCCATACCTTTAATTATCTGCATCAGGCGGACAAGCAAATTATTATTTCTAGTGACCGTCCGCCAAAACAGATTAATACTCTTGAAGAAAGACTTATTACCCGTTTTGAATGGGGCCTAATATGTGATATTCAAGCTCCCGACTATGAAACAAGATTTGCTATCTTGCAACAAAAACTTCAGGGAACTCATGCTGAAATTCCAGCAGATGTTCTTGATTATATTGCCTCAAGTGTTGACACAAATATTCGTGAGCTTGAGGGTGCATTAAATAAGGTTTCTGCTCTTTCTGCCCTCAGTAAAACATCAATAAATCTTGACACTGCAAAAAATATTTTAGGTGAATATAAATCAGAAACTCATAAAATTTATACTGTAGATGAAATTAAAAGCTATGTAAGTGACTTTTTTGGAATTACTGTTGAAGATTTAATGTCTCAGAAAAGGACTAAAGAAATTTCCTATGCTCGCCAGCTAGCAATGTATATTTGCAGAACTCTTTTAGATCTTTCTCTTCCAAAAGTAGGAAAATCCTTTGACAGAGACCATTCAACAGCTCTTCACGCTATTAATAAAATTGAAAAGTCTATAAAAATAAATAAAAATGTCGAAAATGATTACAGCGACATAGTTTCTAACATTAAAAACAGGTAATTTTTCCACATTATCCACAGTTTTTTTGTTGATATGTTGATAAAATTATTAAAACCATGTGAATAAAAAAATTATATTTTGTCAGTTATCCACATTTTATGAAATGTTATTAAAATAGCGATGTGAATAAAAATATAGTTGTTTTAAACAATTAGACTTACTTTTCAATAACTTTAACAACACCTACTGCTAATACTGTTTATAAAAATAAATAAGGAGGAACTCCCATGAAATTTTCCTGTTCAAATTTTGATATGTTCAGCGCAATAAACGCCGCAGGTAAAGCTGCCGCAACAAATTCATCTTTTCCCATTTTGGAAACTCTTTTAATTGAAGCTGGAAAAGATATAAAAATAACTGGCAGTAATAATGAAATTACCATTGAATATGTTTTTGAAGCAAATGTTTATTCTGAAGGAAGTATTGCCGTTGATGCAAGAATGCTTTCTGAAATTATTCGTCGTATGCCTGAAGGAATGATTGACTTTGAGGTTGTGAGTGACAATAATGTAAACATTAAATGTGGTGAGCTTGATTTTAATATTATGGGTATAAGCGGTGATGAATTTCCAAAAATTCCAGATATGAATTATGACCAGGAAATTATAACAACTGCAGACAGCCTGCTTTCTGTAATAAGGAAAACTTCTTTTGCAGTTGCAATGGCTGATATAAATCCTATTTTAACAGGAATTAAACTGGAAATAACTTCAAATAATATGAAAGGAATAGCCGTTGACGGATACCGCTTGGCAATTAAAAATACTCCGATTGAAGTTTTCCATGATTTAAGCTTTACTGTTCAGGGAAAAGCTTTAAATGAACTTTCAAAAATTATGACAGGTGGAGAAGAAAAAGTTTCTATCAGCCTGGCTGAAAAAAATGTTCTCTTCAAATTTGGCAGCTGCAGATTTTTCTCCAGACTTTTAGAGGGAGAATTTATAAATTATAACAATGTAATTCCTAAAGAAAAACTTTACAGTGCAAGAGTGGAAGTAAAAGAACTTGTTAAAAGTATTGACAGAGCGTCTCTTCTTGCGGAATCAGGTGGAATTATAAATCCTGTAAAAATTGCTTATGATTTAAATAATATAACAATCACTTGTGATACAGCAAAGGGACATCTTAAAGAAGTTATAGCAGTAAACGGAGATGGAAATGAAACATTTGAAGTAGGTTATAACTGTAAATTTATGCTTGATGCCCTTAAAGCTATTGATGATGAATATGTAATGATAGAGCTTAACGGAAATATTACTCCAACAGTTCTTCGTCCTGTGGACGGGGATGAATATCTTTACATAGTTCTGCCTGTAAGGATAAGATAAAATGGAAATTAAAATAAATACACCTTTTATAAAACTTGACCAACTACTGAAATTTTCCGGAATGTGTTCAACAGGAGGAGAAGCAAAAGAAGTAATTTTGTCAGGACTTGTAAAAGTTAACGGTGAAACAGTTTTAATGCGCGGGAAAAAAATATACCCGGGAGACGAAATATTATTTGAAAATGAATTCTGCAAGGTAATCTGACCATGTATATAACCGAAATTGACTTTAGAAATTTCAGAAACTATGAAAATTTAAAAATGAATTTTTCCAATGGAATTAACCTGATTTATGGAGATAATGCTCAGGGAAAAACAAACCTTATTGAGGGAATTTATTTTGCCGGAATGGCAAAAAGCTTTAAATTTTCTCCTGATATGGGATTTATAAGATTTGGAAATGAAAAAGCAGAAATTTCGGTAAAATATGTTTCCGGTGGCAGAAATAAAGAGAATAAATTGACTTTCGAAAAGAAAAAAGGAAAGAAAATTGAAATAAACGGAGTTCCAATAAAAAAAAGGATTGATTTTTTAGGAAACTTAAATGTTGTTTTATTTTCTCCGCAGGATCTTGATACAGTTAAGGACAGTCCTTTTTACAGAAGAAGATACATGGATTTGTGTGCAGGTCAGCTCAGAAAAAAATATTTGTCTGCATTGACTGATTATAACAGAACATTGCTCCAGAAGAATAAACTCTTAAAAGAAGATGGGGCAGCATTTACACTTGATGTGTGGAATGAAAAGCTTGCGGAATACGGCAGTACGATAATGTGGTTTCGAATTTCGCTAGTAAATAAAATAAAAGAAATAATAGCGCCGGTTTTTGAAGAAATAAGTGAAGGAAAAGAAAAAATAAAAATAAAATATTTAAAAACTGTTCAATTTGATGAAGAAGGCGATATTGAATATATAAAAAATGAATTTTTAAAGGCGTTAAATAGACATAAGGAAAAAGAACTTAAGGAAAAGACCTGCCTTGTAGGACCTCACAGAGATGATTTGATTTTTTATATTAATGGAAAAAATGCAAAGATTTTTGGATCTCAGGGTCAGCAGAAAAGTATAGTTCTTGCTCTTAAAATGGTTCAAGCAGAACTTTTTTATCAGCAAACGGGAGAATATCCTGTTTTGCTTTTAGACGATATAACCAGCGAATTTGACATAAAAAGAAGAAAATATTTAATGGGGCAACTAAAGGATAAGCAGGTAATAATCACAGGAACGGAAAAATCAATAATTCCTGCTGAACTTTTACCAAAGCTTTTCAAGGTTGAAAAAGGAATTGTCTGCGAGGGTTAGGTTATGTATTTGCATATTGGAAGTGACCGAATGGTCCACTCAGATGATATAGTAGCAATTTTAGATTTTGAAAATACTACTACATCAAAAATAACAAGAGACTTTTTAGCAGTTTCACAAGAAGAGGATTTTATAATAAATGTTTCCGAGGAAGATTTACCAAAATCCTTTATAGTGACACAGGTTAAAGATAAACAAAAGGTTTATATCTCCCCTATTTCCTCGGCGACACTACTAAAAAGATTAAGTTCCATGAATATGGAGGGTAATATATGGAAACCGAAAAAATGATAAACAATAATTATGACGAAAATCAAATTCAGGTCCTGGAAGGACTTGAAGCTGTCAGAAAAAGACCGGGTATGTACATTGGTTCAACCTCAGAAAGAGGTCTACACCACCTGGTTTATGAAATTGTAGATAACTCTATTGATGAAGCGTTGGCAGGATTTTGCAGTCAGATTGATGTTATTTTAAACAAAGATAATTCTGTTACAGTAAAGGACAACGGCCGTGGTATTCCTCACGGAATTCATCCTAAAATGGGTATTTCTACCATTGATGTAGTATTTACTGTGCTTCATGCCGGCGGTAAATTTGGCGGCGGCGGATATAAAGTTTCCGGTGGTCTGCATGGTGTTGGTGCATCGGTTGTTAATGCACTTTCAAAAAAGCTGACAGTTGAGGTACACGACGGTGAAAATATCTGGAGCCAGAGTTATAAACGCGGAATTCCGGACGGTGAGGTTCATATAAGCGGAAAAACTGACAGAACTGGTACAGAAATTACCTTCTGGGCAGATGATGAAATTTTTGAAACAACTGTTTATGACTTTGATGTTCTGCTTAAAAGACTTCGTGAACAGGCTTTCTTAAATGGTGGTATCAGAATAGTATTTACCGACCTTCGTGAAGAAGAAAAAATTGAAGAAGTTTTACAGTATGACGGCGGTATCAGAAACTTTGTTTCTTACCTTTTTGATGATAAAAAATCAAGAAGGGACAGTCTTGAATATATTCATGAAAATGTAATTTATGTCAGTGGCGAGAAAAACGGCAGTATGGCAGAGGTTGCAATTCAGTGGAATAACGGTTATGATGAGGTTATAGAATCCTTTGCAAATAACATTTCCACTACAGAGGGCGGTACTCATGAAACAGGTTTTAAATCTGCGCTCACAAAGGTACTGCTTGATTACGGAAGAAAATACAAGCTTATAAAAGACAATGAAGACCTGACAGGTGATGATGCCCGTGAAGGTATTATTGCGGTTATTTCTGTAAAGCTTACTGAGCCACAGTTTGAAGGGCAGACAAAAACCAAGCTTGGAAACTCGGAAATGCGATCTATTGTTGAAAATATGGTAAAAGAAAAGCTTGCAGATTTTCTTGAGGAAAATCCGCAGGTTGGTAAAGCGATTATAGAAAAAGCTCTCCTTGCCTCCCGTGCGAGACTTGCTGCCCGTAAAGCAAGGGAAGCTACAAGAAAAACTCCGCTCGGGTCAAGCTCACTTCCAGGAAAACTGACAGACTGTATTGTAAAAGACCCAACAAAAACGGAAATTTACATCGTCGAGGGTGACTCGGCAGGCGGTTCTGCAAAAAACGGTAGGGACAGTAAATATCAGGCAATTCTCCCTCTTTGGGGTAAAATGCTTAATGTTGAAAAAGCAAGGGCAGACAAGGTTTACGGAAATGACAAGCTGACACCTGTTATTCAGGCACTGGGAACAGGTATTGGTGCGGAATTTAATCTTGAAAAACTCCGTTATGATAAAATAATTATTATGGCCGATGCCGATGTTGACGGTGCTCACATTCAGACGCTGCTTCTCACTTTCTTCTTCAGATTTATGAGAGAGCTTATTGAAACTGGACATATTTACCTTGCTAAACCCCCTCTTTATAAAGTTTCAAGAGGTAAAAAATCACAGGTAGCATTCAGTGACGATGAAAGAGACCGTATAAGTGCAGAACTTAAAGATGGTGATGAAAATGCAAAGGTTGACATCAGCCGTTATAAAGGTCTTGGTGAAATGAACCCCGAAGAGCTTTGGGAAACCACAATGGACCCTAAAAACAGAATTCTTCTTAAAGTTACCCTTGAAGATGCTGAAAGAGCAGACGAAATTTTCAGCGTGCTGATGGGCGACGAGGTTGAACCCAGAAGAATTTTCATCGAGGAAAATGCTCAGTATGTTACTAACCTCGATGTATAAGGAGTAGACAAAAGATGGCTAAAAATAAAAAATATGAAGATTCCCATTTTGAGGAATATTTTGATACACAAACTATTGTTAATGTAGATATAGAAAAAAGAATGAAGGAAGCGTTTATTGACTATGCAATGAGCGTTATTGTCAGTCGTGCACTTCCTGATGTCCGTGACGGTTTAAAACCTGTTCACAGGCGTATTTTATACTCAATGTTTGAAGAGCATCTGACGGTTGATAAGCCTTTCTTTAAATCTGCTACAACAGTTGGTAATGTTATTGGTAGATATCACCCACATGGTGATGCTTCCGTTTATGATGCGATGGTTCGTCTTGCACAGGATTTCTCTATGAGATATCCGCTTATAGATGGTCACGGAAACTTTGGCTCGGTTGACGGAGACCCTCCGGCTGCTTACCGTTATACTGAGGCAAGAATGAGCAAACTTGCTAATGTACTTCTTGAAAATATTGAAAAAAATACTGTTGATTTTGTACCCAACTTTGACGAAAAGAGAAAAGAGCCAGTGGTTCTTCCCACCAGAGTTCCCACACTTTTAATAAACGGCAGCTCGGGTATTGCAGTTGGTATGGCTACAAATATTCCGCCGCACAACTTAGAAGAAGTATTAGACGGCGTTGTTGCTCAGATTGATAATCCTGAAATAACTGTGGATGAGCTTATGGACTACATAAAAGGTCCGGACTTTCCAACAAAGGCGTCAATTATGGGTATAAGCGGCATCAGAAGTGCATATGAAACAGGTCGCGGGAAAATAATTATCCGCGCTAAAGCAGAAATTGAGGAACATAAAGACGGAACCTCTTCAATTATTGTTACCGAGCTCCCCTATCAGGTTAACAAAAAAATGCTGGTTGAATCCATTGCAGACCTTGTTAAAGATAAGAAAATAGAAGGACTTTCGGACATTGATGACCACTCGTCTGACCGCGTTGGTATAAGACTTGAAATATTCTTAAAGAGAGATGCTAATCCGCAGGTTGTTTTAAACCAACTTTATAAATATACCAGACTTCAGGATAGTTTTTCAATAAATATGCTTGCTATTTGCGACGGCAAACCCAAAACAATGGGACTTAAGGAAATTCTGGCTAACTTTATAAGCTTCCAGGAAGAAATTGTTAGCCGACGCACAAGATTTGACCTTGAAAAAGCAGAGGCAAGAAGACATATCTTAGAAGGACTTAGAATAGCACTTTCAAATATTGATGAGGTAATCAAGGTTATCAGAGAATCTTATGACGATGCAAAAGAACGCTTGATGGAACGCTTTAAAATGTCTGCTATTCAGGCACAGAGCGTACTTGATATGAAACTTGGTCAGTTGCAACGCTTAAATGGTGAAAAAATTGACGAGGAATATGACATGCTTGGCGTCAAAATTGACGAATATAATCTGCTTCTGTCGGACAGAAATGCTCTTATGGAACAGATTAAAACAGAGCTTCTGGAAATCAGAGATAAATATGGCGACGGTAGAATGACAACAATTGAACCGGCAATTGACTTTATTGAAGATGAAGACCTTATTCCTGTTGAAGAAAATATCCTTACACTGACAGAGTTTGGATATATTAAACGCCAGACGGTTGATACTTATAAAACACAGCACAGAGGTGGAAGAGGAATTACAGGACTAAAAGCCCGTGAAGAAGATGTTGCAAATACTATTCTCCCCTGCTGTTCGCACGATTTTGTTATGTTCTTCAGCAATAAGGGCAGAATGTTCAAGATTAAAGCATACAGAATTCCTGAAACATCAAGGACTTCAAAAGGAATGGCTCTTGTAAATCTGTTGCAGCTTGATGAGGGCGAAAAGATTACGGCGATGATTCCTGTAAAAGAATTTGAAGACGACAAATATTTAATTATGTTAACCAAATATGGCGTCATTAAAAAGACCGTTTTATCGCAGTATAACAGCAGAATCAAGGGTGGACTTATAGCTATTAACCTTGATGAAAATGACGAATTAATTGATGTAAAAATGACCGACGGTAGCATGAATATTATGATTGCTACTTACCAGGGTATGGCTATTAAATTTGAGGAATCAGATGTGCGAACTGTCGGCAGAAATGCTCGTGGTGTTCGTGCAATGAAGCTCCGTGGAGAAGATTATATTATAGGTATGGAAATTGAGGAAGAAGGGAAACTTCTTCTCACTGTAAGTGAAAACGGATTTGGTAAATGTACTCCTACCGATGAATATAAGGTACAGGCGCGTGGTGGCATGGGTGTTAAAAACTATGCGATAACAAAAAAAACCGGTAAGATAGTAGGTATAAAAGCTGTTACCGGAGAGGAAGATCTAATTCTTATAACAACAGGTGGAGTAGTTATAAGAATTAACTCTGAGGAAGTCAGAACCTGCGGCAGGGTATCACAGGGCGTAACACTCATAAAAGTAGCTGATGAAACAAAGGTTGCTTCAATTGCAGTAGTTGATAAAGAAGAGGAAGAAACTATAACAGAAGCGACAGAAGCTATACAAGAAGCCAAATCAGAAGAATAAATAATATTTTAATTAAAAGAGGAATGTTTCACGTGAAACATTCCTCTTTTTTGTTTAATAATGTTTCACGTGAAACATTATTAAATATTTAAAGTAAAATACTTGCAATGTAATAAAAATGGTGATATAATAATATGTAGAAAAAATGGGGTGTCCTCCCCTATCTTAGGAGGAAAATATGGGTAAAATAGTTGCAATTGCAAATCAAAAAGGCGGTGTTGGTAAAACAACAACAGCCATAAATCTTTCTGCAATGATTGCTGAAAGAGGAAAAAAAGTACTTCTCATAGATGTTGACCCTCAGGCAAATGCTACAAGCGGACTTGGAATGGAAAAAACGGCGGAAAACAGTATATATAGTGTTTTAATTGAAGATTCATCAATGAAAAATGCCGTAAAAAAGACGGAATTTAAAAATTTATCTATAATTAATTCCTGTGAAGAGCTTGCAGGAGCTGAAATTGAGCTTGTTAATATGGACAATAGAGAATTTCGGCTTAAAAATGCACTTCAGGAAATAAAAAACGACTTTGATTATATATTTGTTGACTGTCCCCCATCTCTTGGTCTTGTAACATTAAATTGTCTGACGGCTACTGATACGGTTCTTATTCCTATTCAATGCGAATATTACGCACTTGAGGGGCTTGGGCTTTTAATGGGAAACATAAACAGAATAAAAAAATCGCTTAATCCTGCTATTGAGCTGGAAGGAATACTTCTTACAATGCTTAATGCAAGGACAAATCTTGGAATTCAGGTGGTTGAAGAGGTTAAAAATCACTTTCCAGGCAAGGTTTATTCGACACTTATTCCAAGAAATGTTCGTTTAGGAGAAGCTCCGAGCTATGGTCAGCCTATAAATGTGTATGATCCAAGCTCAAAAGGAGCAGAATGTTATGAACTTCTTGCCAAAGAGTTTTTAAAACAGAATAAAGGTAAAGGAGGCAAAAAATAATGGCAAAGAAATCCGGAGGACTTGGAAAAGGTATTTCTGCACTTATACCTGATGCAGATATACTGATTAAAAAAGATGATGAAAATGAGCTTAAACCGGTAAATAGTCTTAAAATCTCACAGGTTGAACCAAATCCAAACCAGCCGAGAAAGACTTTTGACCCCGAAAAACTGCAAGCATTATCTGATTCTATTGCTGAACATGGATTGCTTCAGCCAATTGCTGTTAAGAAGAATGAAAATGGTTTTTATACTATAATTGCAGGGGAACGCCGTTGGCGTGCTGCTAAGATGGCAGGACTTAAAGAAATACCAGCAGTTATATACGATTTTGATGATAAAGCCGTTGCTGAGCTTTCATTAATAGAAAACTTGCAGAGAGAGGATTTAAACCCTATAGAAGAGGCTGCAGGATATGCAAGACTTGCTGAAGAATTTGAAATGACTCAGGAAGAAATAAGTAAATCGGTAGGAAAAAGCCGTAGCGCAATAACGAATACAATGAGGCTTTTGAATCTTTCAGAACCGGTCAAAAAGCTTGTTGAACAGCTTGAAATTTCAGCAGGTCATGCCAGAACACTTCTTGCCATAGAGGATAAAGACCTGCAAGAAAAAACGGCATATTTAGTTATGGAAAAAGATATGTCAGTAAGACAACTAGAAAATTATGTAAACTTACTTAAAAAGCCCGAAAGGCTTCCGAAAGTGCGCGAAGCATTCAGTGTTGTAAAGGATGATATTGAAAAATTGCTTGAAGGTGCACTTGGCACAAAAGTTAAAATTATAAGTGGTAAGAAAAAGGGCAAAATAGAAATTGAATTTTATGATAAAGAAAGCCTTGACAGAATTGTTTCAAGACTTAAAAAAGGTTGACATAACATATTTTAAGGAGAGTATAATATGATTGACATTAAATTACTTAGAACTGATGCAGAAAATATAAAAAAAATAATGGAAAACAGGGGAGAGGCTGTCGGCGATATTGATAAAATATTAGAGCTTGACAAAAAACGCCGCGAGTTTGTATATGAAACCGAGCAGCTTAAAGCTAAGCAGAATGAGGTTTCCAAACAGATTCCCGCTCTTAAAAAAGAGGGTAAGGATGTAAGTGGGATTTTTGCCGAAATGAAAACTATTTCCGACAAGGCAAAAGAACTTGACGAGGAAATCAGAGTTGTTGACGAAAATATCGGCAGACTTATGATGGAAATTCCAAACATTCCACACCCGTCTGTTCCCATGGGAGATACAGATGAGGATAATGTTGAAATAAGAAAATTCGGTGAGCCTACAAAATTTGATTTTGAACCCAAGGCACACTGGGATATAGGTGAAGGTCTTGACATACTTGATTTTGAGAGAGGTGCTAAGATCTCCGGTTCAAGATTTACTGTATATAAAGGTGCAGGTGCAAGACTTGAAAGAGCGATTATAAACTTTTTCCTGAATACTCATACAGAGAAAAATGGCTATAAAGAAATTCTGCCTCCTTACATGGTTCTCCGCGAATGTATGGAAGGAACAGGACAGCTTCCGAAATTTGAAGAGGATGCTTATAAAACAACAGGGGATGAATATTTTCTCATTCCCACCGCCGAAGTTCCGGTTACAAACATTTACAGAAACGAAATTTTAGATGGTACAAAGCTGCCTGTAAAACATGTTGCTTATTCAGCTTGTTTCAGAGCAGAAGCAGGAAGTGCCGGCAGAGACACAAGAGGTCTTATCCGTCAGCATCAGTTTAACAAGGTTGAGCTTGTTAAATTTACAAGACCTGAAGAGTCCTACGAAGAGCTTGAAAAGCTCACCCGTGATGCGGAAACTGTTCTCCAGCTTTTAGGACTTCCTTACAGGGTTGTATCCATCTGTATGGGTGATTTAGGCTTCACAGCAGCTAAAAAGTATGACATTGAGGTATGGATGCCGAGCTATAACAGATATGTTGAAATTTCTTCATGTTCCAACTTTGAAGATTTCCAGGCAAGAAGAGCCAACATTAAGTTTAAGGACAGTGCAAAAGACAAGGCGAGGTTTGTTCATACACTTAACGGTTCGGGTGTTGCAGTTGGAAGAACTGTTGCTGCAATCCTTGAAAACTTCCAGAATGCAGATGGAAGCGTAACTGTTCCTGAAGTTTTAAGACCATTTATGGGAACGGATATAATTAAATAATGAGAAAACTGATAGATAAACTGTTTGAGAAGAAAAATCTATCGGACGATGAGCTGAAAATACTCATTTCTGATATGTCGGAGCCAGACTATCTCTTTCAGAAAGCGCGCGAAATGACAAATAAAATTTATGGAAACAAAGTCTATATTCGTGGGCTTATTGAAGTGTCTAATTACTGCAAAAATGACTGCTATTACTGCGGTATAAGAAAGAGCAATGAAAATGCCGAGCGCTACCGTCTGACGGATGAAGAAATTCTCTCTGCATGCGAAAATGGGTATGAACTTGGTTTCAGGACCTTTGTAATGCAGGGGGGAGAGGACGGGGCGTTTACAGATAACAGACTTGTTAGTCTGATAAAAGAAATTAAAGCAAAACACCCCGATTGTGCGGTGACGCTGTCACTTGGTGAGCGGAGTGATGACAGCTATAAACGGCTTCGTGATGCAGGTGCGGACAGATATCTTTTGCGCCACGAAACAGCGTGTGAGGAGCATTACAATAGTCTTCACCCGGCAGAAATGTCCCGCTCTAACAGAATGAGATGCCTCAAAACCTTAAAAAACCTTGGATTTCAAACGGGTTGCGGTTTTATGGTGGGCTCGCCCGGGCAGACGGTTGATAATATTATAGCCGACCTGCGGTTTATAAAAGATTTTGAGCCGCAGATGGTTGGGATAGGACCTTTTATTCCGCATAAAGACACGCCTTTTTGCGGTGAAAAAACAGGCTCGACAGACCTGACAGTTTATCTTCTCTCTATAATCCGGCTGATGCTCCCGTCGGTACTGCTCCCGGCGACAACGGCGCTAGGTACGGCAGAGCAGGGGGGCAGGGAAAGAGGCATACTTGCCGGTGCAAATGTAATTATGCCAAATCTATCACCACGGTCGGCAAGGGAAAAATACACCCTTTACAATAATAAATTGCATACCGGTACAGAAAATGCATATCAGCTTAAAAAGCTAAAAGAGCAGATAGCAAAAATCGGTTACGAAATTGTGTGCGACCGAGGAGATTATATAGAAAACAACTAGGCGAAATGTCTGACGGGGAAGAGTTTCTGACCCGAAAGAAAGGAGAAAATATGTATAATCCAAAATCATTAAAGGCAGAAGAATTTATAAATCACGAAGAAATTCTTGACACTTTAGACTATGCAGAAAAAAATAAAAATAATCTTGAGCTTGTAGATAAAATAATTGAAAAAGCGGCAGAAAGAAAGGGACTAAGCCACAGGGAGGCATCTGTGCTTTTAGCCTGTGAGGATGAGGAAAGAATAAAGAGAATTTATGACCTTGCCGAACAGCTTAAAAAGGACTTTTACGGCAATCGGATTGTTATGTTTGCGCCTCTTTATCTGTCCAACTATTGTGTAAACGGTTGTGTTTACTGCCCCTATCATCATCAGAACAAGCATATTCCGAGAAAAAAACTGAGTTTGGAAGAAGTCGAAAAGGAAGTAATTGCTCTGCAGGATATGGGTCACAAACGCCTTGCAATTGAGGCGGGGGAGGACCCGGTTAATAACCCTATTGAATATATCATTGACTGCATAAAAACCATTTATAAAATAAAACATAAAAATGGTGCAATTCGCAGGGTAAATGTGAATATAGCAGCGACCACCGTGGAAAACTACCGAAAGCTTAAAGAAGCGGAAATCGGCACATATATTCTGTTCCAGGAAACCTATCATAAAGAAAGCTATGAAAAGCTTCATCCGACAGGTCCCAAACACGATTATGCTTACCATACTGAGGCAATGGACAGAGCTATGGAAGGCGGAATTGACGATGTAGGACTGGGTGTTCTTTTCGGTCTTGAGCTCTATAAATATGAATTTGCGGGACTTTTAATGCACGCAGAGCACCTTGAAGCTGTGCACGGTGTTGGTCCGCATACAATCAGCGTTCCGCGAATTAAAAAGGCGGACGATATTGACCCGACCACCTTTGATAATGGCATTTCTGACGAAATTTTTGCAAAACTTTGTGCGCTTATACGCCTTGCTGTGCCTTATACAGGAATGATTATTTCCACGAGAGAAAGCAAGGAAGTGCGAGAAAAGGTTATCCGTCTTGGTGTTTCACAGATAAGCGGCGCATCACGCACAAGCGTGGGCGGTTACTGTGAGCCTGAACCGGAGGATGAAAACTCCGAACAGTTTGATGTTAGCGACAAAAGAACGCTTGATGAGGTGGTAAACTGGCTGATGAGACTGGGGTATATCCCGTCTTTCTGTACGGCGTGTTATCGTGAGGGCAGAACAGGGGACAGATTCATGCAGCTTTGCAAAACAGGGCAGATACAAAACTGCTGTCACCCAAATGCACTTATGACGCTTAAGGAATTCCTGATGGACTACGCATCTGAGGATACAAGGAAAATTGGCAATGAGCTTATAATGAAAGAGATTTCCAATATCCCCAACGAAAAGGTGAGAGAAATTGCAACCGAAAGGCTGAAACTCATTGAGAACAATGTCCGTGATTTCAGATTTTAGGTGAATAATATGAGTTTAAATGTAACACCGGCTGCCGAAAGAATTCATATTGGCATTTTCGGCAGGACAAATTCGGGAAAATCAAGCTTAGTAAATGCAATTACAGGGCAAAATCTTGCGATTGTGTCTGACCATGCCGGCACAACAACCGACCCGGTTTATAAAAATATGGAGCTGTTACCCCTTGGACCAGTAACAATTATTGATACCGCCGGGCTTGACGATGAGGGTGAGCTTGGCAAAAAGAGGGTTGAGAAAACCTACACTGTTTTAAATAAGACGGACATTGCCATTGTCTGTACCGATATTAAGAATGGGGTAGAGGAGTCAGAAAAAGAGCTTATTTCCCAAATTGAAAAGAAAAAAATTCCATTTGTACTTGTAAGAAACAAGTTGGATACAGCAAATGCGGTCAAGGCAGAATATAAGTATGATATTTGCGTCAGTGCAAAAACGGGGGAGAATATAGAAAAATTAAAAAATCTTCTGGGAACTTTCGCAAAAAAAGAGCCTGACAAACGCCTTGTGGGGGATATTATTGCGCCCGGTGATTTGGTTGTGCTCGTAATACCAATAGATGCGTCCGCACCCAAAGGTAGACTTATTCTGCCTCAGCAGCAGACCATTCGTGACATTTTGGAATCTGGAGCAAATGCCCTTTGTGTGCGAGACACCGAACTTGCCGACACGCTGGCGAAAATAGGCAAACCGGACCTTGTTATTACCGATTCGCAGGCATTTAAAAAGGTAGCAAAGATTGTTCCTGAGGATGTGCCAATGACATCATTTTCCATATTGTTTTCCCGTTACAAAGGGGAACTTTGGCAGATGTCTGAGGCTGCATCAGCAGTTGATTTGTTAGATGACGGTGACTCGGTTTTAATTGCCGAGGGTTGTACCCATCACAGACAATGTGAGGATATAGGCACAGTTAAAATCCCACGATGGATTTTGGAAAAAACAGGGAAAAAACTTAATTTTGATTTTGTCAGCGGTGGAGATTTTCCGCGGGAATTTAAGAAATATAAGCTTGTGGTACATTGTGGTGGGTGCACACTGCCTGAAACGGAAGTGAAAAGCAGAATTGCATCGGCAACAGCGGCAGGCGTTCCCGTTACCAATTACGGAATACTGATTGCTTACCTGAACGGAATACTCCAGAGAAGTATATTGCCTTTAAGAAAGGATTGATTATATGAAAGAACTTAGAGAAAAAAAGGGGTTTATATGCGATATGGATGGTGTTATCTATCATGGTAACAACATTCTTGACGGCGTAATTCCCTTTGTTGACTGGTTACTTAAAGAAAATAAAAACTTTCTCTTTTTAACTAACAGCTCGGAAAGAACACCCAAAGAGCTTTCGGAAAAGCTTAAAAGACTTGGTCTTGAAGTACCTGAAAAGCATTTCTATACCAGTGCTCAGGCAACAGCAAGCTTTCTTGCAAACCAGAATCCCGGTTGCAGCGCTTATGTAATAGGCGAAGCAGGACTTATGAATGCTCTTTATGAACAGGGAATTTATATGAACGATGTCAACCCCGACTATGTTGTCGTGGGAGAAACCCGTTCTTACAGCTTTGAAAAAATTGAAAAAGCGGTTGGACTGGTGAATAAAGGTGCAAAGCTTATTGGAACAAACCCCGACACAACAGGCCCTACCGAGGTAGGAATTGTTCCTGCGACGGGCGCGCTTGTTGCTCCAATTGAAATTGCAACCGGCAAAAAAGCATATTTTGTGGGAAAACCAAACCCTCTTATGCTCCGCCATGCAATGAAAATCTTAGAATGTCACAGTCACGAAACAGTTATGATTGGTGACAGAATGGACACCGATATTATTGCCGGTGTTGAAACTGCGGTTGAAACTGTTCTTGTTTTAAGCGGCGTAACAACTGAAGAAATGATAGGACAGTTCCCCTACAGACCGCGTCATATTTTAAAAGGCGTGGGCAATATATTGGACGATTAACAGCAAAAAAGCCATCCTGTTGGATGGCTATTCATTTTATTGTAAAACAATCAAGGTGGTGGGTTTGGTTGTTATTTTATGCTTGCATCAAGCAATGTCAGGGCACTGAGATATTCCCGAAAAAATTTCCCGACTAAATGTGAAAATGTAAAAAGGTAATTTATTTATAAAATTCAATAACATTTTCCACCGCGTTTGCGATATATTTCACCGATGCAATCGCCTCCTCAATTGTATTTGCCCCGGTGCCCACCTCCAGTATCACCGCTCCGGGGGCAGTATGTCCGTTAAACCGGGAGGTTCTGAGGTTTATCGGACGAGCAAAATTTTCCTCTTCCTCAAGCAGAAATTTTTGAAAATGTGTAGCAAATTTAAGGTTTGTCCTCCATTCCTTGTGCTTTAGTCCAAGTTCGTCGGTGCCTACCACAAGCATCACCTGTGCCACTTTTTCACCATTAATGGTAGTGGTAAGTTTAGTTTTTACACCCTCACTGTTAATTATTGAATCCCGGTGCAAATCAAGCACAATTTTTGTTTGAGGGTTTTCTGCCAGTGCCGCCTCAACAGCCTTGCAGGAGCGTGCATAGGAATTGTTATATTCCGGATAATCAAAAAGGTCGGTGATGTGCTCACATTTTATGCCCTTTTTTTCAAGTTCCTTTTTGAGTTCTTTGCCAATTCGTATCATATTGTAATCGGTATTGGTGGTTCTGTCCTCGGAAGTATGACTAAAATTATATTTTTGGGTTGGCGAATAGCTTTCGGTGGTGTGAGAATGGACAATCAGCACAGACACCCCCTTTTTTTCTAGCTTAAAAGCCGGGGAGCTAGAAATATCCTCTGCCGATATAGCATAAGAGGTTTCGTTATTTATAGTAATTTTGCCATTTGCGGCGGTCTTGCCCCCGCCTGAACTGACAGTTTTTTCAAGCACATTTTGTTCTTTCTTTTTTTCAGCCAGAGGCATATCCTCTATATAAGACGGTTTTTCGTCATCGTAGGCAAAGTTTCCTGAAATTGTCCCAGCGACGGTGGCGGCATCGGCAAAATTTCCGCCTAATAGTAAATCTGCAAGCTCGCCTGCATAATCAATAATACTTTTGGTTTTATAAATATATTCTCTCTTTTCGGCATCCACAGAAAGCACATAGTTTGAAGTAATTCTCGGGCGAATAAATGCTGCAAGGGTCTGTGCACAGAAACAGACGGCAAAAGCAAGCGAAAGCATTCCAGCCGATTTAAGGCAAAATAATCTGAATTTGCGACTGTCTTTTGGCATTTTTATCCCCCCTTTCCTAAAAATATATGCGTAAGGTGGACAAAATATCAAAAAAAGCTTGACTTTCAGGCAAACCTGTTATATAATTGTAAAGCTATTATTCCTTACCGCAGGGAATGTTCTGCGGTCAAAAGTCCATAAGGAGGTGAAAAAAATGACTGAAATTAAAAGAGCTTATGAGACAATATTTGTTCTCGATGCAACTCTCGGCGAAGAGGCTATTGAAAACCTCACAGCTAAGTTCAAGTCATTAATCGAAAGCAACGCTACCATCGACAGCATTGATGTTTGGGGTAAAAGAAGACTTGCTTACGAAATTAATGACAGAACAGAAGGTCACTATGTGCTCGTAAACTTCACATCTGCTCCCGAGTTCCCCAAAGAACTTGAGCGTGTTTACGGTATCACAGACGGCGTTCTCCGTTCAATCGTTATCGTAAAAGAATAAGGAGGAGAGCTAAAGATGCTTAACAAAGTAATTCTTATGGGTCGCTTAACGCGTGACCCCGATTTTAAAGCGACTCCATCCGGCACAAGTGTTTGTAATTTTTCTCTTGCTGTTGACAGAGATTTTGTTCGTCAGGGAGAGGAAAGACAGACAGATTTTATCAACATTGTAACATTTGGATCAAGAGCGGAGTTTGTTTCCCGCTATTTCCATAAAGGTCAGCTTGTTGCTGTATGCGGACGCATTCAGACAAGAAGCTGGGACGATACACAGACAGGTCAGAAGAGATATGCTACAGATGTTGTTGCAGACGAGGTTCATTTTGCTGAACCAAAGCGTGACGGCGTTTCTGCAGCACCTCAGGCAGACCCGTATATGCAGCAGCCTGCTCCGCAGGGTTTTGGAGCTCCCACAGGGTTCTCCGCTGCAGTTGATGATGACCAGCTGCCCTTTTAATGTTGATTTTACCTAAAATTCTATAAGGAGGAAATATCATGGCTGACAAAGAAAGAATGGACAGACCTCATGGCAGACGCACAAGGAAAAAAGTTTGTGCTTTCTGTGCTGATAAGGTTGAATCTATCGATTATAAAGATGTTGCAAAGCTCCGCAAATATGTTTCTGAAAGAGGCAAGATTCTTCCCAGAAGAATCACAGGCTGCTGCGCAAAACATCAGCGTCAGGTAACTACCGCTATTAAAAGAGCAAGAATGATTGCACTTTTACCTTTCTCGGTAGACTAATTACAAAATTTAAGCCGCATCTTTTGATGCGGCTTTATTGTTATATAAAATTCTTTATAAATGTTTTTCTGTGAATGGGGCAGGGACCATATTTTTTTATCGCTTCAATGTGGTCTGCCGTGCCATAGCCCTTATTTTTTGCAAATCCGTACAGAGGATAGATGTCGTCCATCTGCTTTATGTATCTGTCCCTTGTCACTTTGGCAAGAATAGATGCCGCAGCAATTGCCATACTTTTGGAATCCCCCTTTATCACATATTCTGCCGGGATGTCAGTTTGAGGCAGAGCATTTCCGTCTACGAGAAGCTTGTCAGGACGGATAGGGAGGCCTTCCGCTGCCTTTTTCATAGCATCAAGAGTTGCATTGCGGATGTTTATTCTGTCAATGGTTTCGCAGTCGGCATAAACAATGTTGTAATATAGTGCCTTGTGAGTGATAATATCATAAAGCTCTTCGCGCTTTTTCTCGCTGAGTTTTTTGGAGTCATTAAGCCCCTCAATCACTAGAGTTTCGGGTAAAATTACTGCGGCGGTGTAAACATGTCCGGCAAGGGGACCTCTTCCTGCCTCGTCAACACCGGCAACAAGAGTGCCTTTTGACAGGTCAAATTGCCTCATGGCGAGGACTCTGTTATATTCCTCAAGTCTTTTTATCATAGATGGGGGAATTTCCTCTCCCTCGGTAAAAAGCCTTGCCGTTTCCGATACGAACTGTTCACCCGGCAGAGATTTTAAATATTTCAACATTTCGCTTTTTTTCATTTTCATCACTTCTTGTCCGATAATTTACTTAGAAATATTTTATCATAAGGTGTGATTTGTGTCAATTTTTTGTCGGTTGCTATTGTAAAAAACAATTAAATATGATATCATTATATTAATACTTTTAACTGAGGAATTTATTATGCCGCCTATTACAGATTTAATTGCCGATAACGGCAAAATAAGTGATATTGAGAATATAGAAGTTGTCCGCGCCTGTCTTTATTCGGCAGGGAAAAAACTGGAACTTTTTATAAAACCGCCCCATTTTTTGAGTGAAAAGGAAAAGGCGGTCATTTGCTCGTCTTTAAAAAAGGAATACCCGGGAATAGCGGTGTTGTGCCACTATGATTATTCACAGCTTGAACTTGGCGACAGAGAACTAGAAACATATTTTCCGCATCTTGTGGCAAGACTTGCGGAAAAATATTCTATTGCCCATTGCCTTCTTTCGGATGCAGATAAACATATAAAAGGAAATACAATTGAGATTATAGCCAAAAATCAGGGGATTGACATATTAAATTCAGGCGGATGCACAGCAATTTTAAAATCTGTTTTGTTTGAGGAAACGAGAAAAAATTATGAGATTGTTCTCAGGACAGCAGACGGGCCCATGCCCGAACTACCCAATCCGGAGGATTTTGTATCTATGCCGGCACCTGTGCAGGAGGTTGCGTCCTCATCTGAGGCGATAATTCCGCCACCCGAAATAGAGCTTCCCCCTCCGCCTAAAGCGGAGTACAGCGCCATTTTAAAGGGCAGAAAAATTTTTGATGCAGAGCCGGTGCAGATTATTTCTATCACAGGAGCTGCAAATGATGTTGTTATCCGCGGCGATGTTTTATTTGTGGAAACAAAGGAAACAAAAAGCGGCAGAATTATTTTGTCATTTGCAGTAACCGATTACACAAGCTCAATAAAAATAAAATCCTTTGAGGGCGCAAAGCTTGATGCCGAGGAAGATAAAAAAGAAAAAGCCGCTGCAAAGCTTGATAAAATACTTGGTGGACTTAAAAAAGGTGCATATGTTGCCGTAAGCGGCAGAGTAACTTTTGATGAGTTTGACAAAGAACTTGTTCTTATGGCATCAAACATAAACTTGCTTGAGAAAGAGGTTGTTACCGATAATGCAGAGGTTAAGCGAGTAGAGCTACATCTGCACACAAAAATGTCTGCAATGGACGGCGTTTCCACTGCAAAAGCACTTGTTAACCGTGCTGCCGACTGGGGACATTCTGCAATTGCCATCACCGACCACGGTGTTGCTCAGGCTTTCCCTGAGGCGTTTGATACTGCTAGAAAACGCGGGATAAAAGTGCTTTACGGTGTGGAGGGTTATCTTTGCAGTGACGAGCTTAACATCTCATATAATGTGAAAAAGGATTATACAATAGACTCGTCCTTTGTAGTTTTTGACCTTGAAACCACAGGATTTTCACCGCTAGATGACAGTATAATTGAGATTGGTGCGGTTAAGGTTGAAAATGGAGAAATTACAGGCAGATATTCTACATTTGTTAATCCACACAGGCATATTCCTGAAAATATAACTGAAATCACCTCGATTACCGATGAAATGGTTGCCGACGCTCCTGACATTTCAGTTGCGGCAAAAGAATTCGAGGAATTTTCGCAGGGGTGTGTTCTTGTTGCCCACAACGCCAATTTTGATGTGGGATTTATGAGGGTTGTATATGAAAATCTCGGCATGCCATTTGATTATTGTTATGTAGATACGCTTGAACTGTGCCGTGCACTTTTCACCGACCAACGCAGGCACGGACTTGCGGCGATGGTTAAATATCTTAATATTACCCTTGATAACCACCATCGTGCAGTGGACGATGCTGAAGCCACAGCCGAAATTCTGAAAAGATGCTTTACCATTTTAAAAGAGCGTGGGCTCAAGGATATTGAACTTCTCAACACAGAACTGTGTGGCGACAGTAAAAAGGCAAAATACTATCATTTTATAATGATAGCACAGAATATGACGGGCTTGAGAAATATGTACCACATTATTTCCGAGGCTCATCTCAAGCATTTTTATAAAAAACCGCTTATACCCAAAAGTCTCATAGAAACATACCGCGAAGGCATAATTCTCGGCAGCGCGTGTGAGGCGGGCGAGGTTTATAAAGCGGTGCTCAACGGAAAAAAACAAAAGGAAATTGACAAAATTGCTTCCTTCTATGACTATCTTGAGATTCAGCCGGACGGCAATAATGAATTTATGGTTCGGTCGGGCAGAGTTTCGGGCAGGGGAGCGCTTCATAAGATAAATAAGAGTATTATTGAAACAGCTGACCGCTTAGGAAAACCTGTTGTTGCAACGGGCGATGTTCATTTTATGGACCCGTCAGATGAGGCTTTCCGACGGATACTTATGGATTCTCTCGGATTTGAGGATGCGGATAAGCAAGCTCCGCTTTATCTGCGTACTACCGAGCAGATGCTTGAGGAATTTTCCTATCTCGGCAAAGAGCTTGCTTATAAAGTGGTGGTTGAAAACACCAATAAAATTGCCGATATGGTGGAAAATATTCAGCTTCTGCCCGATGAACCGCACACCCCCGAAATGGATGGTGCAGAAGAGGATATTGTAAATATTTCAACAAAAAGAGCTGTGGAAATTTACGGCGACCCCCTGCCCGAGCAGGTAAAAAACCGCATGGACAGAGAGCTCGGCTCTATTATAAAACACGGCTTTTCGGTGCTTTATATTATTGCACAGAAGCTTGTGTGGAAATCACTATCCGACGGATATCTTGTAGGCTCGCGAGGTTCAGTTGGCTCGTCGTTTATTGCATTTTTGCTTGGTATTACCGAGGTTAATGCACTTCAGCCCCATTATGTATGTCCCGAATGTAAACACAGTGAGTTTATAACAGACGGCTCGGCTCCGTCAGGTTGTGATATGGAGGATAAAAACTGTCCTGTCTGCGGCAGTCTAATGGATAAAAACGGACACGATATTCCCTTTGAAACATTCCTTGGTTTTGACGGCGATAAAGAGCCGGATATTGACCTTAACTTCTCGGGTGACTATCAGCCGGTAGCACATAAATATACCGAGGAGCTGTTCGGCGAGGGGTTTGTGTTCCGTGCAGGAACAATTGGTACTGTTGCGGAAAAAACAGCGTTTGGATTTGTAAAAAAATATTTTGAAAAGCGGGGAATGACGCCCGCTATTGCGGAAATAGACAGGCTTGTTCAGGGTTGTACCGGCGTTAAGCGTACCACCGGTCAGCATCCCGGCGGAATTATGGTTGTGCCACGAAAGGAAGATATTCACTGGTATTGTCCGGTTCAGCACCCGGCGGACGATAATAATACAGACATTATTACAACTCACTTTGACTATCACTCAATTTCGGGCAGACTCTTAAAGCTTGATATTCTCGGTCACGATGACCCGACGGTTATCAGAATGCTTGAGGATTTGACAAATACAAAAGCAACCGACATAAAGATAGGCGAAGAAAAAACAATGAGCCTTTTCACATCGACCGAGGCACTTGGCGTAACACCGGAGCAGATTGGTTCAACAGTGGGAAGCTATGGCGTTCCCGAATTTGGTACAAAGTTTGTACGAAAAATGCTGGTTGATACAAAACCAACAACATTTGCGGAGCTTGTGCGCATTTCCGGACTGTCACACGGTACTGATGTTTGGACCAACAACGCCGAAGAGCTTGTAAAAGCGGGAACGGCAACCCTTAAAGAGGTTATCTGTACCCGTGACGATATTATGACCTATCTGATTTATGCAGGACTGCCAAAAAAGGATTCCTTTAAAATTATGGAGTGTGTCCGTAAAGGTAAGGGGCTTACGCCCGAACAGGAACAACTTATGGTTGACAATAATGTTCCCGAGTGGTATATTGATTCCTGTAAGAAAATTAAATATATGTTCCCTAAAGCTCATGCGGTGGCATATGTTATGATGGCGTTCCGCATAGCATATTACAAGGTTTACTATCCGGTGGAATATTACAGCACATATTTCAGTGTCCGTGCCGATGAATTTGATGCCGGCATGATGATTGGCAGAGAAAATGTTGATAAAAATTTAAAAGAACTAAGCGAAATTGAGAAACCATCTCAAAAAGAGAAAAACCTCATAACCATTCTTGAAATCTGCCGCGAAATGTATGCGCGCGGAATAGAGTTTACCGGACTTGACCTTTATAAATCGGATTCACAGAGATTCCTGCCCGAAAACGGCAAGATAATACCGCCCTTTTCGGCACTTCCCGGTCTTGGAGGTGCGGCGGCGGCAGGAATTATTGAGGCAAGAAATGATGGAGAATTTTACAGTATAAAGGAGTTTCAGGACAGAACTCATGTTTCAAAATCGGTTATTCAGCTTATGAAGGATTACCATGTTTTAGATGGACTTCCAGAAACTGATCAGGTATCATTCTTTTAAGCCCAAACAGACTAAGGAGATGAAAAGATGAAAAACCCAAGTAAAAAGGCAGTAATCATCATTATAGCGACGATGCTTGTCGTTGCAATTGCGCTATCTGCAATCGCGATTTTTTTTGGCGGTGGTGATTTCCGCAAAGCTAAATGGGGAATGAGTCCCGATGAGGTAAAATCTCGTGAAACTGGCGAGATAGTGACAGATTCACCGTATCGTCTGACAATTAAAACAGATAACATTGAGGGTGTGTCGGCAGAAACCAATATGTTTTATAATTTTGACGGGGAAAATGGTCTCTGGCAGGTAAGCATGGGGTATAACATCAGTGGCTTTGACGACAAGCTTGCAAACAGAATTATAACCGCGTTTGAGAAAAAATACGGTGAAGCAACCGACTATAAAGAAACTCAGATTTCCTATGAATATTTCTGGAAAGATGACCGTACAGAAATTCGGATTGCTCAGCAAAGCACATATCTTCTGGTAAGCTTTACCGACATAAATTATGTACTTGAAAAATAAAAACCGGGGCACTCGTAATTACAGCGAGTGTCCTGGTTTTTGGGTTAAGAAAACTGTTGCACATGAACTGTTCTTATGATAAAATAATATTAAAGACAGAAAAAATGGTCTATTTTTGTAAAAAGTGAGGTAAGAATTATGCAAACATGTCCAAAATGTAATGCTCCTGTGGAGGGTGACGCAAATTACTGCTCGTCTTGCGGAAATCAGATAAAGCCCGGACAGACTGTTTATGCGGCTCCGGGATATACAGCTCCTGCTTCGACAGCAAAAACGCCCTCTTCCTCACACCCCGTTTTGAATGTTGTTAAAAGGCTTGCAAGCTCGCAGCTTTTTCTGGTGGCGGTAATTGCATACTCAGCACAAATTCTGTTTGCAATTGTAAACTCGGCAGGAACCGGTGCAAAAGTGGAGATACTTCTTTATCAGCTGCTTGATAGTCTGGGTGGAAATGTTCCTTACGAGGCTTATAAGTTTGTGGACAGCCTGTCAAGAATAGGAGATATTCCCTTTGTTATTGGGACCTTTCTCGGGCTTATCCCCTCAATTATCATCTGTGCGGGACTTTGGATGACTTATGCATCTGCAAAAAATCGCCTGGTTGACGGAATGTCAACGGCGGGACTCACCATGATAAAAGTTATAACAGTAATTCAGATTATTTTCACCTGTCTTGCCCTTGCGGGAGTGGAACTTATTCTGCTTCTTGCTGTTATAGGAATTGCCCTTACAACTTATGCCCCCGGCGCAGCTATAGGGGTTATGGTGATGTTGGTGCTTTTTGTTACAGCGGCATACACTCTGCAAATTATATATTTGGTTAAGATTATAAAAAGCATTAATGCGGCGAAAAAAACCATTATCACAGGAGTTCCGGTGGCAAAAGCATCGACTTTTGTGGCAATCTGGTCTTTTGTAGTAGCCTTTTGTGCAATTTTTGGTCTGGTTTCCGATTTTGTTGGCTCGGTGGCGACAATTACTTTTCTCATATGCTTCGGTATACTTGTTTATAAGTATAACAGAAGTATGAAAACGGTTGCGCATCCAGTGCAGACAGAAATACCGGTAAATATTCAGTAATATTGAAAATCTCCCGTAAGGGAGATTTTTTGTTATGTGAAATTTTTGTTAGAAAACTTGCAAAATATAATAATATATGGTAAAATTATCTTTCAAGAGGTAAAAAGATATGTTTGGATATGTAAATGTATGTCGTGACGAGCTGAAAGTAAAAGAGCTGAAGCTGTTTCATGCTTATTACTGTGGACTTTGCAAGCGGCAGGGAAAGCTTTGCGGAGCAGCGAGCCGTCTGATATTAAGCTATGATTTTACCGTGCTTGCACTTCTGCTGGATTCCATGGAGGAGCAAAGACCGGAAATTTCAGCAGGAAGATGTATGCTTCATCCTTTTAAAAAGCGCCCTGTTGTCACACAAAGCCCTTGTATGGATTATTGTGCACAGATGAGTGTTGCTCTTGCATATTATAAAGCGCTTGATGACCATACAGACGACGGGGTCAGCATAAAAAGCGCTGCACTTGCACTTAAACCGGCGGTAAATAAAATAAAAAATAAATATCCGGACAAACTTTATAATATTGAAAAATATCTTGCGGAAATTACAGAGGCGGAAAAAACCGGGAAAAAAAATATAGACATACCGGCGGCCGCTTTCGGAAAGCTTATGGCGGAGCTTTTCTGTAAAGATGAAACAGAAAACAGAGCGCTTTATGAATTTGGTTATAACATCGGCAGATGGATTTATGTAATGGACGCAATTGATGATTTTGAAAAGGATAAAAAGAAGGGTAGATATAACCCATTTTCAACGGCTGAGGAGATTGCAGAGCAGGCAAATGCGGTGTGGTACAATCTTTCGGCAGCGGCAGCGGCGTTTGAGTTGCTGGAGATAAAGCGAAATAAATCAATACTTGACAACATAGTATATACCGGACTTAAAAATGTTACAGAAAAAGTCCTGAAAGAGAGGTAAAATGGACGCATATTCAATACTTGGAGTTAATAAAAATGCCTCCAAAGTCGAAATTGACGCAGCATATAAATCGCTTATGGAAAAATACAGCGAGGAAAAATATATGGGCGGACCGCTTGCGGACCTTGCGGAGAAAAAGCGTGCGGAGCTTTCCCACGCATATGACGAGATAATAAAAGAAAGGGCACAGCGCTCACAAAATGAGCAGCAGTCTGCCTCTGGGGGCGGCTTTTCTGGCGCATCTTCGCCCGAGTATGCGCAAATTCGTCAGTACATTAATATCGGAAATCTCACTGAGGCGGAAAGACTTCTTACACAAATTAAAAATCATGACGCCGAGTGGCATTATCTGATGGGTTGTATTGCAATAAGACGCGGAAATTACAACGCGGCATATTCGAACTTTAAGACGGCAACGAATAAAGACCCTATGAATACAGAGTATAAAAATGCTTTTATGGCAATGCAGCAGGGCGCGGGCGGATACCGGAATATGAACACTGGCAATATGTCGCAGGATGATATGTGCAACTGTTGTTCAAACCTTATTTGCGCAGACTGTCTTTGTGAATGTATGGGCGGAGATTTAATTCCCTGCTGTTAGCCGAAAACTATTACAACAAGGAGGAACAGACCTTGAAACCGGAGTTCAACAAAAAATATACAACCATCGCGGTTTACGCATTTCTTGTTATTGCGGCGGCGCTCTGCTTCTGGGCGGTATTGAATCATATTGGCGTGGTTTGGGGTGTTGTAAGTAAAATTATAAAGGTACTTATACCGTTTGTGAACGGATTTATAATTGCATATCTTGTAAACCCTGTTGTTAGAGTGTGCGAAAAATGGTTTTCGAGGATTAAAAAGAAAAATCCCCAGTCAAAACTTTACAGGGTGCTGTCAATTATCGCGGCATATGTGATAGTGTTGGGAGCGATAACAGGTTTCTGCATTTTGATAGTTCCCCAGCTGGGCAAAAGTATTGCA
This sequence comes from Clostridia bacterium, assembly GCA_045648785.1. GTDB lineage: Bacteria > Bacillota > Clostridia > RUG12999 > RUG12999 > RGIG7450. The sequence continues at coordinate 39,277 of JAZROP010000046.1, forward strand.
CAGTTTGCGCTGCAGATTCAGGATTGGGCGCCTAAAGCATATGCGATTGTAACCGAGTTTATTAACAATACTGAATATGAAGCTCTGATTGCCGAAAATATTGAAAAACTTGTAAAGAATGTGGGAAATCTTGCACTTGCCTATTCTGGAGATTCTATCACAGCAGTGCTTGCGGGGGTTACCTCGTTGGCAAAAGGCGTTATAAATATTGTTTTGGGATTTGTCATTTCCCTATATATGCTTTATGGCAAAGAAAATTTTATCCGTCAGGGTAAAATGATTGTAAAAGCTTTCACAAAACCTGAAGCGAGTGATAAAATTATTGGCGTTGCGTCGGATGCACACCAGATTTTCTCCGGATTTATAGGTGCGAAAATTATAGATTCTATTATTGTAGGTGTAATCTGCACAATAGGAATGTGGATTCTCCGTCTGCCTTTTGCAGAGCTGATAGGATTTATTATTGGTGTTTCCAACCTTATACCTTATTTTGGCTCGTGGATTGGCGGAATTATTTCTACACTTATGATAATGGTGGTAAGTCCCCTGCAGTCGGTTTGGTTTATTATTTTAGTACTTGTGCTCCAGCAGGTTGACAACAGCATTATCTCGCCAAAAATTCTTGGAGATTCAACAGGAATTTCACCTTTCTGGACAATGTTTGCAATCATTGTGGGCGGCGGATTTTTCGGCATTGCCGGAATGCTCATCGGAGTGCCCGTTTTTGCTCTTATTTACACACTTTTCTCGGCGTATATAAAGAGAAAAGCAAATTAATACTTGCAAATTATAAAAATATGTGATAGAATAATTTAAAAGCTGTGATTGAGAAAAGTAATTTGCAGATGCGCCAAAAGAGAGGGATTTGCCAAAGGCTGAAAGCAATCCCGGGGAAGCAGACAGATGAAGTTCGCTCAGGAGCTGCAGGTTTGAAATAGCAGTAGGGCTTGCCGGGGAAGACCGTTATATCTTTAAAAAGAGCCGGAGTATATCCGGAATTTGGGTGGTACCGCGTAAGGAATTGTCCTTCCGTCCCAATGTGGACGGAAGGATTTTTTTTGTTTTGTACATAACATAAAGGAGAGAGAAATATGAAGGAAATGCTGGAAAAAATAAGAGTTGCAGCGGAGGCTGAAATTCTCGGCATAAGCTCAGAACCGGGTAAGGCAAAGGCTGAGCTTGAAAATTTAAGAATTAAATATCTCGGCAAAAAAGGTGAGCTTACAGCTGTGCTCAGAGGCATGGGCGGACTTTCTGCCGAAGAAAGGCCGCTTGTGGGTAAAATTGCCAATGAGGTAAGGGAATTTATTGAAGAAAAGCTTGAGGCAGCAAAAGATGCAGTAGAATCTGCTATGTCTGCACAGAAGCTCAAAGAGGAAAAAATTGATGTTACCATGCCGGGTAACAAAAATGCCGCAGGCAGACTTCACCCCACCGCTCAGGTGCTTGAAGAAATCAAAGATATTTTTATCGGACTGGGCTTTTCAATTGCAGAAGGCCCCGATATAGAGCTTGATTATTATAACTTTGAGGCACTCAACATTCCTAAAAACCACCCCGCGCGCGACACTCAGGACACTTTCTATATAAACGAAAACACTGTTCTGAGGACACAGACCTCGCCCATGCAGGTGCGTGTAATGGAAAAACAGCAGCCACCCATAAGAATTCTTGCTCCCGGCAGAGTTTATCGCAGTGACGCAGTTGACGCAACTCATAGCCCTGTTTTCCATCAGATTGAGGGTCTTGTTGTTGACAAAGGCGTAACAATGGCAGACCTTAAAGGCACGCTTGACCTTTTTGCAAAAAAATTATATGGCGAGGAAACAGTAACCCGTTTCCGTCCTCACCACTTCCCATTCACCGAACCCTCGGCAGAAATGGATATCCGATGCTTCAGTTGCGGCGGCAAAGGCTGCAGACTTTGTAAAAACGAAGGCTGGATAGAAATTTTAGGTGCAGGTATGGTTCACCCTAAGGTGCTTAAAAACTGTAATATTGACCCTGAAATTTACAGCGGTTTTGCATTTGGTATAGGCTTAGAGAGAATTGTTATGAGAAGGTTTGACATCAGAGACTTGCGTCTGTTCTTTGAGAATGACACAAGATTCTTAAAGCAGTTCTAATGGAGGTGTAGAAAATGAAAGCATCAGTAAAATGGTTATGTGACTATGTAGATATAGCGGATGTAGAGCTCCGCACACTTGCCGAAGCAATGACAATGTCCGGCTCAAAGGTTGAGGAAATCACAGAGCAGGGTGCCGAAATAAACAAGGTTGTTGCAGGCAGGATTTTAAAGAAAGAGCATCATCCCGATGCTGACAAGCTTTGGGTTTGTCAGGTTGATGTGGGCGCGGAAACCACTCAGATTGTAACGGGTGCACAGAATATTGAAGAAGGTATGCTTGTTCCCGTGGCGCTTCATAAATCCACATTACCCGGGGGAGTTAAAATCACAAAAGGAAAACTCCGCGGCCAGATTTCAAATGGTATGATGTGTTCTCACGAAGAACTGGGAATAGAAATGTCCGACTATGCCGGTGCGTGCGAGAACGGAATTTTAGTAATTCAGGAAGATGTTCCTACCGGCACAGATATTAAAGAGGTTCTTTCTCTTAACGAAAAAATTGTGGAGTTTGAAATTACTTCAAACCGCGCAGACTGCTTTGGCGTACTGGGTCTTGCAAGAGAAGCGGCGGTTACTTTCGGCAAACCCTTTAACTATAAAAAACCGGTAGTAAAAGGCGGTGCACCAGCTGATGGGCTGGATGTTAAGGTTACAGTTAAAAATCACGACCTTTGCCCACGCTATGCTTGCAGAGTAGTTAAAAATATAAAAATTGAGGAATCCCCTGCCTGGATGAAAGAAAGACTCAAAAGTGCAGGAGTAAGACCAATCAACAATATAGTTGACATAACAAACTTTGTTATGCTTGAATATGGTCAGCCTATGCACGCATTTGACCTTGGCTTTATAAAGGGTAATGAAATTATTGTCAGAAATGCCGCAGAGGGCGAAATTATCACCACTCTTGATGGTGAGGAACATACACTTGACACATCAATGCTTGTAATTGCAGATGCTGAAAGAGCTGTTGCGGTTGCGGGCGTTATGGGCGGCGAAAATTCTGAAATTACTGAAGATACAAAGACACTTCTTTTTGAATCTGCAAACTTTGACGGCCCGTCGGTGAGAATTACAGCCAAAAAGCTTGGTATGAGAACGGAAGCTTCGGGCAGATATGAAAAAGGGCTTGACCCCAATATGGTTCCCGATGCACTTGACCGTGCGTGCGAGCTTATTGAAATGCTGGGTGCCGGCGAAGTTACCGATGTTATGCAGGATGTTTACGAGAGCGTAAGGGTTATGACCCCCATTGTGTTTGATGCGGAAAAAATAAATAAATTCCTTGGAACAGACATTGCTGAAGCTGAAATGATAAGAATTTTAACTGAGCTTGAATGTAAAGTGGAAAATGGCATGATTACACCGCCCACATTCCGTGCAGACCTTGAAGGGTTTGCGGATATTGCGGAAGAGGTTCTCCGTTTCCACGGATATGATAAAATGCCTATGACACTTCTCCGTGGCGACACTACAGCCGGAGGCAGAACGCTCCGTCAGGCACTGTCATATAAGATTAAAAATGTACTTGTAGGTGCAGGCGGATATGAAATCCTGACCTATTCATTTACATCTCCAAAAAGCTTTGATATGCTTAAAATTCCCGCAGACAGTGAGCTTCGTGATGTTATAAGAATAACAAATCCGCTGGGCGAAGAAAACTCTGTTATGAGAAGAACCACCGTGGGTTCAATGCTTGAAATTCTTGCAAACAACTACAACAGCAGAAATGAACAGGTTAAACTTTTTGAAATAGGCAAAGTATTTAACCCCATCCCGGGCGAAAGTCTTGCTGACGAGCCGGAAAAACTGACAATTGGTATGTACGGCAATGTTAACTATTATGACCTTAAGGGTATGGTGGAAGTGCTTATGGATGCCATGGGTGTGAAAACCATGAAGGTTATGGCAGAATCTGGCAACCCCACATTCCATCCTGGCAGAACCGCCAAGGTTACCATCGGCGGAAAAGATGCCGGCATAATGGGCGAAATTCACCCCGACGTGCTTAAAAATTACGGAATTCCTGTAAAAGCGTATGTTGCAGAAATTGACCTTGATGCTATAATAGAAAATGCCGACACGGTGAAAACTTATGCCGAAACTCCCAAGTTCCCGGCGGTATCCCGTGACATTGCAATGCTTGTTTCGGATGATGTTCCAGTGGCGGAAATTGAGGATGTTATAAAATCTGCTGCAGGAAAACTTCTTGAAGAAGTAAAGCTTTTTGATGTCTATAAAGGCAGCCAGATTGCCGCTGATAAAAAGAGTGTAGCCTATGCGCTAACCCTCCGCAGTGCCGAAAAAACCCTTGGCGAGGATGAAGTGTCGGCAGTAATGGATAAGGTTTTAAAAAATCTTTCCGAAAAACTTGGAGCAGAACTAAGATAAAAATAAAAGCCGTGGCTAATAAGCCACGGCTTTTTTGCATAGAATCTTAAAACTTATTTTTTTAATTCTTTTAACAGAGCATCTGCTTTAATCCCACTTAAAGCAACTCTTGAACGTGAATCTTCTTCAAATGCAGAAATTGCATAGCCGTCTTCTGTTACATAGAAAGTTCCGTCTACAGTATAAGAATGACGGGTTGGCTTATCTTTATTTCTGATAACGGGTACAACGATTTTCATACCGTCAGAAAACGAAGGGTTATAATTCAAAAACTCAGCATTGGATGAAATGGTAATTTGTTCGCCCTTGGTATATTTGCCTTCTGTGTCATCAATTACAGATACTGTATATTCATAGAACTCAAACACATCGCTAATACCATTGGCTTTCCTTTTATCATCTAATGCCTTATTTCCTGTAGAGAGTGCAACCGAGTATGTAGAAACATCGCCTAGCACTTCTCCATAGACAAAAGAGTCGGTTTCTTCTATTACTTCATTTAATGAAAATTTTTTCAAATAAAGTCCGTCAGGGACATCTATTCCGCATACAGGATATTGTTCACGAAGTTTTGCAATTTGCGTTTTAGACAACCGTTGAGATGTATTGTTGAATGTGTATAAACAGCAAACAGAAATAGCGAACACCAATGCAAATATAGTTACTAAGAATATTCTTTTCTTTAATTTCATATATGAACCTCCAGTACATGGTTTGCAACTTTAATATTTATTATTTAAGTCTGTTACATCGTGAGATTGGGGTGTATAGTAAGTTTCAACGGTGTTTGTACGCATTACAGATGCTGCG